>NZ_JBHSNO010000001.1:0-621411 GCF_042655805.1 Sporosarcina soli
ATTGTACAAAAAAAGACCCTGTAGAGTAGTCTTTTTTTAAGTGTCTACTCTACAGGGTACATATTATTGTGGTTTTAGGCTCTTTTTTCGTTTCGTACGCCTGAGGTGTCTTCGTAATGATTACAATTGATACTATACCGAAGATTTATGAGGAAAGTATGCAGACACAAAGAAGTCATGAATTCAAGTGAACCTCTTGATTCACCCTCGTCTGCATAAATTTTTCATAATTATTTTCTATACTAATTGCATGAGGGGAGGAGAACGTATCGGGATGAATAAGATTTCAAAAAAACTGGCTGCTTACTTTATTGTTTCTTTCCTCGTACTAGAAACAGTATTGATGATGTATTTACACCAAAATATCATTCATACACGGGTCGATGAAGAATATTCCCGCTTGTTAGCTAGTGGTTCGAACCACCGAAATGTTCTAATAGACCATTTTTCAGATGAAACGATCACCCACATTCTTTTAATGGAGGCTGAAGGGGACAGAGGAGTGATCATTACTGGAAAAAACGGTAAGGTCATCCGGAGTTCAGATGAAAAATTAGAAACCTTGCTACCTTCCTTGTCCTTTCTACAAAATCCAGAGAATCAATATGACCAAGTTGTCATGCCTAATTGGAAAGATTCGCCGTATATTGTAAGTGCACATCCATACAAGGTTGATGAAAATAGATCCGGATATTTATTGATGTTCCAAAGCAGCGAACCAATTGAACGATTAGTAGGGAAATTGAACTTTCACTTCGGTTTGGCAGGGGGAGCCATAATCATTATCCTTTTTGTCATCTATTCAATCCTGTCCAAATTTCTTACCCGACCGTTAATTCGTATGAAAGAAGCGACGGAGAAATTAAGTGAAGGAAAATTCAATGTTAGCCTTCCAGTAGGTGGTAATGATGAACTCGGTGAATTATCAGTCGCCATTCGGAAGTTGGCAACTGATCTGGAAAGGATGAAAAAGGAGCGAAATGAGTTTCTTGCATCCATTTCCCATGAACTAAGTACTCCACTAACTTATTTAATAGGATACTTAAAAGTGGCGATGAGAAACGAACTGACTGATGAAGAAAGGAATCGCTATCTATCGATTATTGCAGAAGAATCCAATCGCATGAAAGATCTCATGAAAAACTTAATGGACTTGGCAAAAATGGATGAAATGTCGTTCACAGTTTCAAAGTTGAAATTCCCAGCCCAACAATTTATTGAAGATATTTATAGGCTTGTCGTTCCTTCTTTTGATTTGAAAGATGTAAAGCTTCATTTGGTCTGTCAACAGGATTTTCAAGTCGATGCAGATCCGGTGCGACTGGAACAAATCGTACTGAATTTGTTGGATAATGCTTTAAAGTATTCAGAGGAAAATACAACGGTGAGGTTAGAAATAGCCAAAGAAAAACAACGAACTGTTATATCTGTTAAGGATGAAGGAATTGGAATTCCAGCAGAACAAATCGATCGGATTTTTGAAAAACTTTTTAGAGTTGAAAAATCTCGTTCGAGAACTTTTGGCGGATCGGGTCTTGGACTTGCAATTGTAAAGGAATTGGTAGAAGCGCATGGAGGAACGATAGAAGTGAAAAGTGAGTCGGGAAAAGGGAGCACATTCACGATAACGATCTAAATCGGTAAGGAGTTGAACGTATGCGAACAATTTTGCTTGTTGACGACGAGCATAGGATGCTGGATTTGTTGGAGTTGTTTTTGGAACCTCGTGGGTTTAAATGTATAAAAGCGGATAACGGAAAAAAAGGAATGGATATTGTAAAGAAAGAAAAGGTCAGTCTTGTTTTATTAGATGTGATGATGCCCGATCTGGATGGTTGGCAAGTGTGTAAGAAAATACGCGAATTTTCGACCATCCCGGTAATCATGCTAACTGCAAGGTCAGACAAGTCGGACCTTGTAAAAGGACTCGAATTTGGAGCGGATGATTACATCACGAAGCCATTTGATGAGAGGGAGCTTGTGGCAAGGGTGAACGCATTGCTGCGCCGTACTGCAGATGATGAAGCAGATCCTAGCAATGTCATATATGGCGACTTTCTTTTGAATCGAGATTCTTATTCATTACATTACCAAAACGTAGAAGTGCAACTGACCTTGAAAGAATTTTACATTATTGAGGCGTTAATTTCGCATCCGAAAAGGACATTTACGCGGGAACAGCTTTTGCGTACAGCATGGGATTATAATACTTTTACGGATATCCGAACAGTGGACTCGCATATCCGTAATTTAAGGGAAAAATTGAAAACCGCGGGATTCCCTATTCATGATTTTCTGTTAACGGTGTGGGGAATCGGATATAAGTGGAACTAAAGGAGATAAAATTGATGATGAAAACAGCGCTATGATATTTTCATAACAAAAGACGAAATTGGGAAATGCTCGCTGAAAGTGGAGAGTTACGAAAATAACAGTTTGGATGGTGTTTCATAAATGTATGGATTTCTGTCGAAAATCAGTCAAACAATTACAGAACCGGTTACGGGTCTCATTAATGCATTCGCAGATGATCCACTCATCGTTGCTTTGCTATTAGGAGTAGTTGGCGCTGTTGCACCTTGTCAATTGACAGGGAATATGAGCGCCATCACTCTATATGGCAATCGTACAATTCAATTGAAGACGGATTGGCTCGAAATCATTTCTTTCTTGATGGGAAAGGTTGTCATTTTCAGCGCTTTTGGTCTTTTAGCATGGGGGTTTGGTCAAACATTTGAAACAAAAATGACGGAGTATTTTCCTCTATTCCGTAAAGCGATTGGTCCGCTCATTGTGTTTACTGGACTCGTCTTGCTCGGTATTTTGAAACTGAAATTCTTCCAACGCATGACTATGCATATACCTGTGCGAATGCGTGAAGGGAAAGTTAGCTCCTTTCTTCTAGGTGCAAGTTTTTCACTTGCCTTTTGCCCGACGATGTTTGTTCTATTTTTCGTTTGGCTCATGCCACTCGTTTCGACAACCTCCTATGGTCTTGTACTCCCCGCCGTTTTCGGAATCGCAACATCCTTCCCTCTCATTGTTCTATTTCTTATTATATGGTTTTTTGAAAAAGACCACCGGATCATGAGAAAAAGCATGAAAATCGGCAGGGGCATTCAACGGTTTGCAGGTTTGCTACTCGTGTTGATTGGTCTGATTGATACGATTACTTATTGGGGGATTTAAATTATTTGAATCTAAGGCTTCCATTATCAATGGAACGAAGAAGTCAATACTGTTCAATCGTTAACAAACCCATTTGGCACGGTTCTTTGCGAGCAATGTGGATGACCTCTGACGGAAGAGGCGAAAACAGCAAGATTATCGACATGCGTTATGAAGAATTGACAAGAAGATCACAATCATATATGTGAACGATATTTGGTGAAATATGTTATTTCTTTTCGAGTGTGAAGGTAGGCATTATTATCATTGTTGCTGCTCTTGCAGCTTCAGCAATCGATTGAAAGAGTTGCGAAGACATATATAAACAGGATGGTTGCTAAATCAGAGTTTTAATAAATGTGCATTAATGGCTACGATCACAGTACTTAGAGACATTAAGATGGCGCCGACTGCCGGGCTCAGTACAATTCCAAACTTATAGAGCTCCAGCAGCCAATGGGATGGCAAGAATATTATAGCCATTCATAATACTTGAGAAAATAGAGAGAGAACGGTTAATCATGAGCGTAATCGGCAGTAGTTTTTATTTTTTCCTATTGCTCGTTTTTGTTTATATGCTAGCGAATCTTGGACCTGGACCACCGGAAAATGATACATTCATGGCTTTTATAGGGTTACTATTTGCAACGTTTGTTTCCTTCGTTGCAATTGTTACATGCTTTTGCATAACGGGCTTATCAAAAAAGCAATACAAGAATTAAAGAGTACGGAAAAAACAGAGCCCTTCATGCCCCGCGTTGGAGTCATGAAGGGCTCTCATACTTTATTAGCAACACCCTTTACCTGGGCATCCCATCAATTATGCAAAATCTGTGCAATAATTATGACGATTTTCATTCATACCTTTCACGTGCATATATTTTTCATATTTTCTTGTTACACTAAAAAAGTAAAATACGAGATGAAAGGGGAAATAATGGATGGGAATCAAGATAAAGATCGCAGCAGTAGCAATCAGTTTATTGGTTATTGGCGGTTGTAGCACTAACAATTCGCAGCCTGCCGAGGAAAAGGATCATGACATTGGAGAAATGGACCATTCCACGATGAGTGATATGATGGAGGGGCATATGAGCCACGATGAGGTGACGAGTTTAAACGACTCGACAGGAGAGAATGAATTGAAAATCCCTTCGATGCTTGAACGGGAAGATGAGAACAGTATCGTGTACACAGTTCGGGCACAAAAAGGAAAGACCGAAATATTCGATGGGACTGAAACAGAAACGTATGGATACAACGGGTCGTTTTTAGGACCGATGCTCCGTTTCGAGAAAGGCGACAAAGTTAAAATTAGAACGATAAATGAGCTGGAGGAAGCGACAACTTTTCACTGGCACGGGCTAGAAGTAGCTGCGGACGTGGACGGCGGACCGCATGATGCGTTAAAACCGGGAGAAGAAAAAGTGATTGAATTTGAAGTGACACAAGAAGCGTCAACATTATGGTTCCATCCCCATCCAAAGGGGAAAACCGCTGAACAGGTCTACAATGGACTTGCAGGTTTGATTTATATCGAGGATGAAAATTCAAAAAGCCTTGGTTTGCCAACGGATTATGGGAAAAATGATATTCCTTTGATTTTTCAAGATCGAACATTTGATGATAAGAAACAATTGAATTATAGTGCTGCAAAAAATGAAGACGGGACAATTGGCGATACGTTATTGATCAATGGGACGTTGAACCCCAAGTTGACTGTAAATAAGGAGAAAGTACGTCTCCGTTTATTAAATGGATCGAATGCGAGGAATTATACATTTAAACTGAATACAGGGGACTCTTTTGTTCAAATCGCAACGGATGGCGGTTACTTGAATGAACCGGTTAATTTAAAAGAAGTTACGTTGACACCTTCTGAGAGGGCAGAAATTGTTGTTGATTTTTCACAGCTCAATACAGAAAATGACTTGGCGTTAATAAATGAAGAAGGATCTATCCTTTTACCATTTGAGGTTTCTGATCAAAGCGGAGCGATTAGCAGAATTCCGGGTGAAATGAATGATTTTTCATTGACAGAAGAAGAGATGAAATTGCCAGTCACAAAGAAAGTAGAACTTTTTGGGATGATGGACATGGTAACGATAAATGGAAAGAAATTTGATCCTGAAAGAATTGATCTCACACAACAGCAAGGGGTCACTGAAGTATGGGAAATTTACAATAAGCCGGACATGATGGGCGGAATGATCCATCCATTCCACATTCACGGAGCACAGTTTAAAATAATCTCCAGGGATGGAGAAGAGCCACCGGAAAATGAACGAGGATGGAAGGACAGTATCTCCATCAAACCAGATGAGCGAGTAAAAATAGCTATACAATTTAAGCATAAGGGCGTGTATATGTTCCATTGTCATATTTTAGAACATGAAGACAACGGCATGATGGGACAAGTAAAAGTAGAATAAATTTCAATTAAAATGCATTTGAAAGTCTGTAACAGCCAGTGTGTATTCGTTCACATTGGCTGTTTTAAAATTTTTGAAACATTTTTTGTATTTCTTTTCCCCTTATTTACTTCAAACACTTTCAACGATGTCAATTCTCGGGTAAACTTAAAATAGACTGATGATTTCAAAGGGGAAGGGGATGGGAATGACATGTCAATACATACAATGAAAACAGTGACATTTGACAAGGCGGATACCGTTCAATGGAGAGAAGCGGCAGCCAAAACGTTAAAGGGAAAGCCTTTTGAAACGCTGTTGACAAAGACGATAGAGGGCATCGAACTGCATCCGCTTTATACGCTAGAGGATCTTGAATCCCGCGCACAAAAACATCGGGGAATCAGCAATGAGACGGGATGGATCGTTGCCCAGCAAACGTTTGCGCAAGATGGTCAACAATTTATCGAAGAAGTGAAGGATTCCCTAATGCGTGGCAATGAAGCGATCTTATATGATGGTACACAGCAACTTGATTGGGACCAGTCATCGCTGGAGGAACTGGCACAGCTGATGGTATCCTATCCATTTTTTATTCGCAACACAACAAAACAGGATCCAATTTTGAATGCGTTTTCATTAATCCCAGAAGCGATGCGTCCGACGGTGAAAGGGATGATCTTTGTTCCCGACTGGATCATTCCGGACGGCTTCTTGCAGGTTCGGACGATTGGTGCGGATAGTGGGTATGCTCATCACAAAGGGGCAGATGCTGTTACAGAGCTTGCCTTAACGCTTGTACAAGCCGCCCAGTATGCTGAAGGCAAGGAGAACTTTTCCGATTTCGCAAATGATTTCTTTGTTCATTTTGCGGTGGATACGCATTTTTTCATGGAAATTGCCAAGTTCCGCGCATTTCGCATTCTATGGCAAGCATTCGGAACGGCCTATGGCATGAGGCAAACACCGAATATCCCGATACTTGCGACGACATCCCTACGCTCCTATTCGAAGTTGGATCCTTATGTCAACTTATTGCGTGCAGGCAACGAAGCTTTTTCGGCGGTTCTGGGGGGGGCCGACGTCATCACGGTACATCCCCATGATGTATTGACGGGGCCGACAGATGCTTCCATCCGATTTGCGCGCAATCTTCAGCTTGTCATTAAAGAGGAAACCCATGTCGATAAAGTGCTGGATCCTTCAGGCGGTTCTTATTTTATCGAAACGATCACATCCAAGCTTGTCGAAAATGCATGGGCAATGTTTATAGAAATCGAGGCGGATGGCGGTTATGAAGCCTTTATGAACAGCTCACGTCTCGAAGACCTTCTGAAACAACGGCGTTCGGACGTGGCAAAAGGGAAGAAGTCATTGATTGGAACGAATGTGTATGCAGATTTGACAGCCACAGAGTTAACAAATGGGGATGTGGCTCTTACGGGAGGGCGGCTTGCCGAGCCATTCGAAAAGATCCGATCAAAATTTGAAGAAGAACAGCCTAGAACGGTATTAGTGACGTTTGGCAGATTGAAAGACTTTAAACCCCGCGCTGATTTCGTAGGAGGGTTTTTGGCGATCGGAGGCATCCGTTCCGAATTGAGTCCAGCTTTTCAAGAAGCACAAGACGCAATCGATTGGCTCCAGCAGGAAAGGCCGGACTATGCAATTGTTTGTGCTTCACCGACGGAGATGGAATCCATAATTCCGCAATTATTGGGGAAACTTCCCGATTCGGTCATTTTGGAGGCGGCAGGGAAATATGATACGGAGCTAGCCCAACAATGGCTTGATTTAGGTTTACATGGCTTTCTATTCGTTGGTCAAGACAAAGTAGAAAAGCTGTTTGACATCTATAGCCAATGGAAAGGGGATGGTCAAGATGAATAAACCCGATTTCAGTAAAGTAGACTTGCAACAAATTACAGCCAATTTGACAGAAACAAAGCCGGTTGACCATAAACCGTTTCTCACTAACGAAGGCATCAAAGTGAAAAACTACTATGTAGAAAAAGATATTGAAAACATAGAACACGTGCATGATTATCCTGGAATTGCGCCGAATACGAGAGGCCCTTATCCAACAATGTATGTCGCAAGACCTTGGACAGTGAGACAATACGCCGGCTTTTCGACAGCGGAAGAAAGTAATGCATTCTATAGACGTAACTTGGCGATGGGGCAAAAAGGCCTTTCCGTCGCATTCGATTTAGCGACGCACCGTGGATATGACTCCGACCATCCGAGGGTGACGGGGGATGTCGGGAAAGCGGGCGTCGCCATCGATTCAGTCGAAGATATGAAAATATTATTCGATGGCATTCCACTCGACCAGATGTCGGTGTCAATGACGATGAATGGCGCGGTATTGCCAATCATGGCTTTTTATATTGTGGCGGCAGAAGAGCAGGGGGTGTCACCGGACCAACTTGCCGGTACGATTCAGAATGATATTTTGAAAGAATATATGGTGCGGAACACGTATATTTTTCCTCCTGAAATGTCAATGAAAATCATTGCGGATATTTTTGAATACACATCCAAGAATATGCCGAAGTTCAACTCGATCTCCATTTCCGGCTATCATATGCAGGAAGCGGGGGCAACCGCGGATATTGAACTTGCCTACACCCTTGCGGATGGACTTGAATATGTCCGTACGGGATTGAAAGCGGGCATTGATATCGATTCCTTCGCACCGCGCTTATCCTTTTTTTGGGCAATCGGCATGAATTACTTTATGGAAATTGCCAAAATGCGTGCTGCGCGCAAAATTTGGGCGCAAATGATGAAAACATTTGAACCAAAAAATCCGAAATCACTCGCTTTGCGGACCCATTCACAAACATCAGGCTGGAGCTTGACTGAGCAAGACCCCTTCAACAATGTGACGCGCACGCTGATTGAAGCGAATGCAGCGGCAATGGGGCATACGCAATCGCTCCATACGAATGCGCTGGACGAAGCGATCGCCTTACCGACAGATTTCTCTGCACGCATCGCCAGAAATACGCAGCTGTTCTTGCAGGAAGAAACGTTGATGACGAAAGTGATCGATCCATGGGGCGGTTCCTATTATGTCGAGCGATTGACCGACGAGTTGATGGAAAAGGCATGGACGTTGATCGAAGAAATCGAAGATCTTGGTGGGATGGCGAAAGCGATTGAGACGGGATTGCCAAAAATGAAAATTGAAGAAGCGGCCGCTAAACGTCAAGCGCAAATCGATTCGCGTGCCGAAACGATTATCGGCGTCAATCAATACCGATTGGAGACAGAAGATCCAATCGATATTTTGGACATTGACAATACGCTTGTTCGACAAAAGCAGATCGACCGTATCAATGAGATGAAGGCAAAGCGCAATGAAGCCGAAGTAAGACAGCTTTTAGCAAAGTTGACGGAAGTGGCGCGGAGTGGCGAGGACAATCTTCTTTCCTGTGCGGTCGATGCGGCACGTGCACGCGCGACAATCGGTGAAATTTCAGATGCGATTGAAAGCATATCGGGCAGACATAAGGCGGTGATCCGTTCGGTGAGTGGTGTGTATAGTTCAAATTTCTCGAATGCAGAAGAGATTGAAGAAGTAAAATTGATGGCCGAAGATTTTTTGCACAACGAAGGGCGACGGCCGCGTATCCTCATTGCCAAAATGGGGCAAGACGGCCACGATCGCGGGGCAAAAGTCATCGCATCTTCTTTTGCCGATCTCGGTTTCGATGTGGATATTGGACCATTGTTCCAAACACCGGAAGAGACGGCTTTGCAAGCAGCTGAGAACGATGTGCACGTCATCGGCGTCAGTTCACTTGCGGCGGGACATAAAACACTTGTCCCTGCACTACGGGAAGAATTATCCAAAATCGGCCGCGATGATATTCTCATTGTTGTCGGAGGGGTGATCCCGGCACAGGACTATGCCTTCTTACGCGAAAATGGCGCTGTCGCTATCTTCGGTCCTGGAACAGTCATTCCAGTCGCTGCGCAAAAAGTGATTGAAGAAATTTACAGCAAGCTTGGCTACAAGGAAGTGGCGGAGTGAAAGAATATAACCGTTTAGACGACGACAGTGCGCTGCACGTGATGGCCGGCATCGCTTCATCACATGACGGCATGTCCGCCGCCAGACGGAAGCGCTTTGTGAAAAAAGAACGATTCGTTTCGGTGGAGGAATTGACGGAGAAGATTTTACGAGGGTCCCGTCTCCATTTGGCAAAAGGGATAACCCTGCTTGAAAGCATTACTTCGCAAGATAAAGAAGCAGGACAACAATTATTGCTCAATGTACTGCCTAAAACGGGAAACAGTATTCGCATTGGTATTACAGGCGTGCCTGGAGCAGGAAAAAGTACTTTTATTGAGGCGTTTGGCTTGATGCTCGCCAATGCAGGCCATAAAGTAGCAGTTCTTGCGATCGATCCGAGTTCTACCGTTACTGGCGGGAGCATCCTAGGTGACAAAACCCGGATGGAAGAACTGGCAAGGCATCCAAATGCTTTCATTCGGCCTTCACCTTCTGCGGGGACGCTTGGAGGCGTTCATAAAAAATCGCGGGAAACGATGCTGCTTTGTGAAGCCGCTGGATATGATGTGATCTTGATTGAAACGGTCGGCGTCGGGCAAAGTGAAACCGTCGTCCGCGGCATGGTCGATTATTTCATGTTACTCGTCTTGACCGGTGCGGGGGATGAATTGCAGGGGATGAAAAAAGGGATCATGGAGCTGGCAGACGGGATCGTCGTTCATAAGGCGGATGGGGACAACTTGAGACTTGCCAAAAAGACGGTTAAGGAATATCGTCAGCTACTGCACTTCCTGCAACCCGCATCACCTGGATGGACGTCGACAGCCTTACCAGTTTCATCGCTCCAACAGACCGGACTTGACGAAGTGTGGAAAACGATTTTGACGTTCAAAGAAACAATGGAAAGGACTGGTCATTGGGAAGGGCGGCGGCAATCCCAAACAAAAGATTGGTTCCGCTCCATGATCAATGATCGGCTTATTGATGCATTTTTTGCAGAGCCAGGAAAGAAAGAAGCCGTCGCGGAACTCGAAAAGGGCTTGCTTGAAGGAACACTCACAGTTACGCATGCGGTAGACCGGTTGTTTAACTAATTGGCATTCCATAAAACGGACTCCACAATTGTTTAGGAAGTCCGTTTTTTCAGTTAGCAAACTGACAACAGATCGAGAGGGATAGATAAATGTCTCATTTAAAGCAAGAAAAAATCATTCAAAGATTAGAGAACCATTTGCGGATGACTTCAAGACAGTTGATAAAAATGGATACGGAAGAGGAAGCGATCCAATTTTTAATCGACTCCTTCAAATCGAAATTTTACTGTGATTTTGTTGGAGTTGTTTTGGAAGAGCAAGAACAATTTATACTGAAAACACGGACAGGTCATATGGACAATGTGAAAAAAATCTTTCCTTTGTCGATTCAAAAATGCTCGCCTTTATTATTAATCCAAAGTTTACATAATAATGAAACTGAAAAACTCGAAGACTGCGAAATGACCGAAAAATTAAAAGCATCGGGCGTTAAAACTTGGTTTACGGTGCCTTTAATGGATGATGTGAAAGGTTTGGGCTATTGCATCATTGGTTTTTTCACCTATGTTCCTTTACTTGAAATGGACCGAATCTTCGATGAGTTTGGAAAGGACGTGGCGGTCGCCATTTCTTTAGCTAGGCGAAAAGATCAGCAATCTAAAAAGATCGAAGGTATCGAATGGATTAGTCGAAACTTATCCATTGACCGGACGCTGGAAGGGAATATTAGTGAATTTACTTCAAGGGCTGCAAAAGGGACAAATGCAGCATCTGCCTGCATCTATCTATACAATGAAAAGGACAGTTGTTTCGAATTGCAGAAGCCCGTTTTCGGTGCAAAGGCATATGTGCCAAAAGTCTACTTGAATCATAATAATGCACTGATCGAGTACTTTTCCTATCTTGAGCAAGCGGGAGGGCGGCAATTGACCATCCCGATTGTTATAGATTTGAAGACAATCGGGGTATTGCATATTGAAGATAAAAATTCAGGACTTTTATTTTCAGAAGATGATGTCAACTTGTTGAAATTGTTGAGCGAACATATTGCAGTTTTGTTGAAAAATGCTCAATTGTACAATGCGGAGAAAGATCATCGGGAACGTTTACAGCTTCTCCTCGATTACCAACAGGCACTTGTAAAAGAAACGGTTGTCCACGATGATTTTCATGGTGTCACCGAGATGCTTAGTGAAATGTATGCGTGTTCGGTCATATTATTAGATCGTTTTTTTCGGCCGCTCTCCTACAAATTAGAGGAAAGTGATCATGAAATGATTGAAAGATTCATGGTGGAAGCAGAACAAAATCGAATTGCGACAAGGATTTTTAAAGTGTTCGAAGAAGAGGAACGTCCTTTTTCCGTGTGGCCGGTCAATGGCGTGAATGCATTGCTAGGCTATTTAGCGTTGCGTATTGATGAAGCGCAGATTGATGAGTTTGATCGTTTGACGGTGGAATTGGCACGGAATATTTGTTCAATCCAATTTATCAAACAAAAACTTGTTTTAGATGCCAATGAACAAGCGAAAGACACCTTGATGAGTAAGCTATTGGTCGAAACGATTGAGGACGAACAAAGCATTTTACAATATGCGAATCTATTCCAATGGAATATTTATCAACCACATCGTGTTGCAAATTTATCAATCAATTTGAACGAATCTGAAGTGGAAGGCTTGAATTTATTAGAACAGAAATCGAAAAAATCAATCGTATGGGATTATATTACAGACGAAGTTATACTGAGCTGGCAAGGCGTTATGACAGCTACTTTTAATGAACAATATTTGTTCATCGTCCCGGTTAAGGAAATCAACAAACGTCATCAATTTTGGGCAGAATTTTATAAAAAAATTCAGTTGGCCGTTTCAAAAAGTACAATTGATTGTGAAGTATATTTAGGTATCGGTAGTCGAGTAGAAGAATTGAAAAAATACTATAGTAGCTATGAACAATCCCTGCAAGTATTGAATGTCGTGAAAAATCGATTTCAGACAAAGGGGTACGCCCTGTTTGAAGAATTGGGCTCCTATACGCTTTTACATCATTTGCATCATCCGGTTGTCAATATCTTTATGGAAAATCAACTGGGTGCTTTACTCTCATACTCTGAAGAAAAGAATATTGACTTGTTTCATACGTTAAGTGTGTACTTGCGGAATAATGGTAATGCCAAAGGTACGTCCGAAGAACTATTCATCCATCGGAGTTCATTGATTTACCGTTTGGAGAAAATTGAAAGTTTACTTGATGTGGATTTGAATGATTCCGAAACACGCTTTAATCTAATGATGGCGATTAAATTATATGATATGAATCGACAGGCTTATTCATGAGCCTGTTTTTTCATCGTTAAATACGAGGAAAATCCAAAAAGGAATTCCTACATGTTGTACGTATCATTCGAAAAGTGGGAAAATTATAATAAATATATACTTTTATGGAGGGTTACATAAAAGAGGGTCCAAATACCGATTGCTTCAAATAGTTCTTTTTAACTTGATTCAGCAGAAGTCCACTACTTCTATAAGGGGCAATATGAATGCTAGATATGGTTTTAATTCAGTGGAGGTCAAAACCCCGGCTGAACCAAGTTAAAGCCTCCGGCGGATGTCACAGATTTTGAAGGGAGTTAATTGCGCTTATCTAAGTGCCTTAATTTCTGCAAAAAACGCAGAAATTAAGGCAAATCGAACAAGCGAAGGGTTCGATTTGCAATTCAAAATCCCGACGCAATTACACCGAGGCGTAATTGATATGGGAAGAAGGAGCTGGAATGAATGGAAAAAAGAAATGAATTGAGTGTCTATGGATTGCTTGATTATGTCAGTGCTCAATTACCTGATGCTGAAGCCATTTATGACTACAATACTCCTCGAAAAACGTATCAGTCGTTAAAAAACGATGTGGATGCCTACGCTGATCGATTAGCGGCTAAGGGAATTGGTAAAGGCGATCGAATTGCGGTTTCCTTGCCGAACTGGTACGAAACAGCAGTTTTACTATTTGCAGCAGGGAAAGTCGGAGCGATCACAGTTCCGTTCAATCCAGGGTACAAATCACATGAAATCAATTATATTTTAAGAAAGTCAACACCGAAAGCGCTGTTCATTACAGAAAAATTTAAAGATAGTATGTCTTACGAGGAAGCGCTTGCACTCGTTCCGACAATCGTGAGTGTAAAATTTCGTGAAGAGCGCATTGATGCACTTGAGGATTGGTTGTGTGAAGATGTACCGAAAATAGGGAAGGTGGAAATCGATCCGAAGGAAGATATCTATCTCATTTTATATACATCGGGAACGACAGGCGAACCAAAAGGGGTCATGCTGACTCACCAAGCTTGTGTCATGTCAGGGAATGCGGGCGCGGACATACTTCAGTGTTCAGGAGATGATGTCCTCCTTGTCACTGCGCCTTTGTTCCATATTTTCGGAATTGCAGTGAACTTGTTTTTGGCTGTTGCATCAGGTGCACGAATGGTGTTTTTGGAAAAATATAATCCTGAACACGTCTTTCAAATAACCGAGAAAGAAAAAGTGACGATTAAACAAGCCGTCCCGACAATGTACCTAAAGGAACTTGAATTTGAGGACTTTGACAAGTATGACCTTTCTTCTTTGCGAACGGGTATTGTCGCAGCCGCACCCATCTCACCGGATAAAGTCAAAGCTATTCGAGAGAAGTTCAATATTAATCTTCTTCAAGCGTTCGGAACATCGGAAACGGCAACTACGACAATAGGCGCTTTGGACGATTCGGAAGAGAAAATTCTCTCAACACTGGGTAGACCAGTTAAGGGTGTGGAATTAAAAATTGTCAACGCGAATCGGGTTGAAGTCCCTGCAGGAACAATAGGGGAAATCGCCATTCGGGGCGTTGCGAATATGAAAGGGTATTATCAGATGCCCGAACAAACGGCTCAAGTCATGGACCACGAAGGATGGTATTATTCCGGGGATTTAGGGAAAGTCGATGACGAAGGTTTTCTTTATTTTGTCGGACGTCAAAAAGAAGTGGTCATTCGTGGCGGATTCAATATTTATCCGCAGGAGATTGAAAACTTGATCATGCAACATCCCGCAATAGATACTGCGATCATCATTGGTTTGCCGGATGAAGTATTAGGAGAAACCGTGTGCGCTGTCATTAGATGTCTTCCGGGTGAAAAATGTACAGAACAAGAGATTTCAGACTTTTTAAAACCGAAAATTGCGACCTATAAATTGCCGAATCGAGTTCTTTTTATAGATGAATTCCCATTGACGGCAAGCGGCAAAATCCAGAAGGTCAAAATGAAAGAATTGATTTTGAAAGAAGCGAATAGTCTTGTGTGAACTTGTTGCACCGAGATGAGAGAGTATGTAGAAAATTGGAGGAGATTGTATGGCTACAAAATATTCATTCAAAGTGAGATGGGGAGACACCGATCCAGCAGCAATTGTCTTTTTCCCTAATTTTTATAGATGGATGGATGAAGCGACACATGAGTTTTTAACAGAATTAGGGCTTCCTACCTCCGAATTAATAGAAAAAGAAAAAATCGGGGCACCACTATTGGAATCCAATTGTAAGTTTAAAACGCCGCTTGTGTTTGATGATGAAGCTTTCGTCATAACGGAAGTAGCTGAAATCCACAATAAGGTGTTCAAATTGTCCCATACATTTTACAGGGGAGAGACATTCATCGCTGAAGGATTCACGTTACGCGCTTGGACTTCCTTCAATGGAAAACCGAAAGCGATCACGATTCCACAAGAGATTCGTGAAAAGTTGAAAGCGCATCAGAAAGCCGATTTAGTTGCACAAACGAATTAAGATTGAAGGCAAGATAATGGGGTTACCATTGAAATCTAGCAGTAGAAGTGGAGAAACTGTTTTCCTTTGAAATCTTCACTTCACTGTTTTGTGTAACCGCTTTCAATTATTGTGTGGCTTTATAAAGCCATTAGGCGAATTGAATAGAATTGATTTCCTGAAAGGGGTGATTAAAGACGAATCTATGAAAGTTGGAAAACAAATTCTGGAGGAAGCTTTCAAAATACAGTAAACAGAATATGGACTTTAGGGGTGGAAGATTGAGATGAAACAAATGTTAAAGGGGAAAGTAATTGCACTGCTTAGTCTCGCTTTTCTTTTAATCATGGCTGGTTGTGCAGAGGAAAATGTGGCTAGCGGCGAAAAAGGAGAAAGCTCGCAAGATGATGTGATAAAAATGGGATTACTTCTTGCAGAAACAGGGCCGGCTTCGACACTGGGTGCTTCCCAAGTAAAAACGGTGAAGTTATTGCAAAAACAATTGGATGAGGCAGGACCGATTAACGGTAAAACGATAAAACTGATCCAATACGATTATGAAACGGATGATACAAAAGCGGTCGTTGCGATGGACAAGCTCCTTTCTGAAGGTGTTGTTGCAATTAACGCGGCCACTCAATCCAGTACAACGATGGCTGTTATGCCAAAAGCGATAGAGGCAAAAATACCATTCCTCGCAGGGGCACCGATCGATGTAGAAAATGAATATGTGTATAGCACGGTTCATTCTCCTAGAGTCATTGCAATGCCGATTGTCGACTATTTAAACAAACAAGGGATTAAGAAAGTGGCATGGTTAAACGCCGCGGATGGATTTGGCGTAACGGGCCTTCCAGCGTTCAAAGAATTGGCTAAGGAAAACGGGATTGAGATTGTCGCGCATGAAGAGTTCGACGCAACTGCGACCGATATGACCATCCAATTGACGAAAGTTCGCAGTAAGGATCCCGAGGCGATCATTGTGTGGTCAAGAACGCCTGGAGCCGGGATTATTGCCCGCAACTTTAAAGCACTCGGTTTCGATATTCCGATGATTCAGAGCACAGCTGCGGCCAATGAAGGCTTTTTAGAACAAGTGAAAGATGACAATGAAAATATTTTTGTCGTCGGCAGTAAATTGAGTGTTCTCGATCAATTACCGGACTCAGAGCAAAAAGAGCTTTTGAAAGAATTCAAAGAGGCTTATGAACAGGAGTTTGGAGAGGAACCAGATTTGTTTGCGGCGCATGTTGTGGATGGTGTCTATGCATTCGTTGAAGCAGTGAAAGCCGGAAATACGACAGCCGAAGAAATCCATCAATATTTGGCGAATGATTTAGGGGCTTTTTTAGGCGTTACTGGGACGTATAACTTTTCTGAATCCAGAATAAGTCCTGAACCCGATGGGATCTCTGTGTTAGCAATTGAAAATAATACGTGGAAGTATATCGAGTAAGAAAAACAGAAAAGCCCTGCGGTAAGGTACTGAATTTGTTGCAGGGCTTTTTCGAAAAGGGGTTGCTGAAAATGGATCTGTTTTTACAATATTTGATCACAGGGCTTACAGTCGGCAGTATCTATGCTTTATTAGCTGTCGGCTTTGTCACAATTTATAACGTTACTGGTGTATTGAATCTGGCTCAAGGAGAATTTGCGATGATCGGGGCATTATCGTGCGTGACTTTGGTTAATCTAGGCATCCCGATTTTAGGTGCTATCCCTTTAGCGATTTTAATTACTGCCATCATTGGCTTCGGGGTTGAAAGGTTGGCGATTTATCCAGCTAGGAATGCGACGCCGATCATCTTGGTCGTCATTACGTTAGGTGTATCCATTTTCCTGAAAGGGATGGGCCTGATCATTTGGGGATCGTCTCCGAAATCTTTGCCACCAATTGTCGAGAGTCGATCAATTCAATTTTTTGGAGCAGTCATCAATTCACAAAGTATTTGGATTTTCATTTTATTATTTGTCTTATTAATCCTTCTGTATTGGTTTTTCGATAAGACGTTTATCGGTTCAGCGTTACGGGCAAGTGAAAAAAATCCACACGCTGCTAGCTTAATGGGCATCAATACAAGCACGATGTCGACCATTGCGTTTACGATTGCAGCAGCATTAGGTGCAATTGCAGGTGTGATGATAGCCCCTCTGACTGATGCTACGTACGAAATGGGCTTTTTTATCGGCATCAAAGGCTTTGTTGCCATGATTTTCGGTGGAATGCATAGCGTACCCGGGGCTGTAGCGGGCGGTTTATTATTGGGGGTCATTGAAGCTTTTTCGGGAGGCTATATATCTACGTATTATACGGACGCGTTGGCATTTGGCTTCTTGTTGCTCGTTCTGTTCTTTAGACCACAAGGATTGTTTATGAGAGCAACTGGAGAACGGGTGTAGAAAGGAGGGGGCATTCAATGGAGAAAGTGGAAGCAATTTTATACGGGAGTCGCTGGAAAGGGTTTCTTGGCTTTATTGCATTGATATGTTTATTGCCGTTTTTTATCAGTTCGCAATATATTTTCACACTATTCATACTAATAGGGATTTATTGTATTGTTACAATCGGTTTAAGCCTGCTGATCGGTTATGCAGGGCAAATTTCAATTGGCCATGCTGCATTTTTTGGAATTGGTGCGTATGTTTCGGGTGTATTGACAGCGAAGCATGATATGTCTCCATGGTTGGCGATGGGAATTGGAATGATTGCTACATTTCTAATTGCTTATGTGATCGGCATGCAAGTATTGAAATTGAAAGGGCATATTTTGGCATTAGCAACGATTGCCATTAACATCATTGTTTACATTTTATTGGTTGGACTAAGCGATATTACAGGAGGAGCAAGTGGGCTGATCGGCATTCCGAACTTATCATTGTTCGGCTTGGAGTTAGGCAACCAATTACATTACTACTTCCTAGTTTGGGCATTCGTTTTCTTAGTGATCTTATTTTCTACGAATATCATTCGTTCAAATGTTGGGCGGGTGCTGCGAAGCATTCATGATAGCGAAATCGGAACGGAGACGTTAGGTGTGAATGTAACGAAGTATAAGATCGCCATTTTTGCGCTGAGTGCAATGTATGCCTCGCTGGCAGGCAGTCTGTATGCACATTATATCAATTTTATTGCCCCACCGACTTTTAATGTTTCATTTTCCATCTTACTATTGGTGATGGTCATGGTCGGTGGCGTTCACTCCATTTGGGGAGCGATGATCGGAACGGCTGCCATTATGTTTTTGAATGAAGTCATCCGTTTTGTCGGCCATACGGTTTTCAATATTAGTGGAGAGGTCGAGATTGTCGTCTATGGATTGATCATTGTCGTTGTTATGATCTTCATGCCAAAAGGCTTGATTGGCGTGCTAGACATAAGAGGAAAGTTTGCGATCAAAAGTGCGGCAAAGAAAAATGTAGCTTCTGAGAAGGGAGTCTGACAATGGGGAACTTACTTGAAGTGAAAAACCTAACAAAAAAATTCGGCGGCGTTACCGCAGTCAATGATGTCAGCTTCCAAGTCGGCGAGGGTGAAATCGTGGCGGTTATCGGCCCCAATGGCGCAGGGAAAACGACATTGTTTAATATGATTTCATCCTTTATCCAACCGACCGTTGGGGAAGTGTTATTTAAAGATCAAAAATTGACGGGGAAAAAGATCTTTGACTTAGCTCCTTTAGGGATCTCTAGGACATTTCAAAATTTGCAGATCTTCAGTAATATGACCGTTTTGGAAAATGTCATGATGGGCACTTCTGTGAAATTGAAAACAAATGTTTTCAGCGCAGGTTTTCGGCTCCCTGTCGTAAAAAGAGATGAAAGCAAGGCTTATCAAGCAGCATATAAGGTGCTGGAAATGATGCAATTGACTCATTTAATGCATGAACAAGCAGGACAACTCTCTTACGGACAGCAAAAGAAAGTGGAATTTGCACGTGCGATTGTGTACGATCCTGCACTGATTATGTTGGATGAGCCGATGGCGGGTTTGAATGATGCCGAAACAAATACGATGGCTGGTTATATTAGTGATTTAAAAAAGAAAGGGCATTCCTTTTTATTTGTCGAGCACAAAATGGCAACGATCATGCAAATCGCGGATCGGATTGTCGTCCTCGATTTCGGGACAAAGATTGCAGAAGGGACGCCAGAGGAAATTCAGAAAAATGAAAAGGTGATCAGTGCCTATTTAGGCGAGGAGGCGATTTGATGTTTGACGTTCAAAATTTAAGTACACGGATTGGGAAGATTCAGATTTTACACGCACTGGACTTTCATGTAAACAAGGGGGAAATCGTGTCCATTATCGGAGCCAATGGTGCGGGTAAAAGTACATTGCTGCATACACTGGCAGGCATCTATTCACCATTTGAAGGGAAAGTGACGCTTCAAGACGATACCATCAGTGGATTACCAGCCCATAAAGTGGTCGGCAAAGGACTAAGGCTTGTTCCTGAGGGGAGGCAAATCTTTCCCGGCCATACCGTCAAGGAAAATTTAACGTTAGGAATCTATTCAAAATATTATAAGGATCGTAAATATGTTGAAGAAAACCTGGAAAGAATGCTGGAGTTGTTTCCGGGACTAAAAAAACATTACCAAAACTTGGGTGGGAATTTAAGCGGTGGAGAGCAGCAGATGTTGGCAATCGGTCGGGCGCTCATGTCAGATCCAAAAATCATTTTATTAGATGAGCCTTCAATGGGATTAGCGCCTAAAATTGTCAATGAAATTCTCGAAATACTCATACGGATCAAAGAAGAGATGGGCACAATGGTTGTCTTGGTTGAACAAAATGTCAAGGCTGCACTCAAAGTGGCGGATCGGGCTTATGTCATGGATCAAGGAAAATTTATCATGAACGGAACGAACAAGGAAATCAGTTCCAACCCTGAAGTGAGATCCGCTTACTTAGGGATAAAAGTGGGGTAAATGGAATATTTATTTGCAAGGAAAGCTGGGTAGACATTAAAAAGGGAGAGATATGTATGAAAAGAAATTTTAAAGGAAAAGTAATACTATTTTTAGCATTGACTTTCCTATTAATAATTGCGGGATGTGGAGGTGGAAATGCCAGGAATGCGACCGCAGATACTAATGATGAGGACGTTGTAAAAATCGGTGTGATTGTTGCGGAAACCGGACCAGCTTCGACACTTGGGAGCTCGCAAGCGAATACAGTGAAACTATTGCAAAAGCAATTGGATGCCGCAGGACCAATCGATGGGAAGACAATTCAGCTGGTTAAACATGATTATGAAACAGATGACACGAAAGCAGTCGTAGCAATGGACAAGCTTATTTCAGATGGTGTGGTAGCAGTAGTCGGAGCAACACAATCAAGTACATCAATGGCCATTATGCCAAAAGCAATCGAAAAGAAATTGCCATTATTCACGATTGCTCCGATTGAATCGGACAGTGAGTATGTTTATAGCATGGCACATAGCACAACTGTCATTGCAATGCCAATCGTCGAGTATTTAAACAAGAACAATATTAAAAAAGTAGCATGGCTGAATGCTGCGGATGGTTTCGGCGTAACAGGTAAACCTGCATTTGAAGCATTAGCAAAGGAAAATGGCATTGAGATTGTTGCTCATGAAGAGTTTGATGCAACGGCAACGGATATGACAATCCAATTGACAAAAGTGCGTAAAACGGATCCAGAAGCAATTATAGTTTGGTCGAGAACACCTGGAGCTGGCATTGTCGCACGAAACTATAAAGCACTTGGGTTCGATATTCCGATGATTCAAAGTACAGCTGCGGCGAATGATGGTTTCTTGGAACAAGTGAAAGATGACAATCAGAATATTATGGTCGTCGGAAGTAAGTTAAGCGTTGTCGACCAATTGCCAGACTCTGAGCAAAAAGAAATCTTGAAAGGCTTCAAAGATTCCTATGCAGAAGATTTTAACGGAGAACCGGACTTGTTTGCAGCACATCTGTTGGACGGCATTCAAGCCATTCTAGAAGCAGTAAAAGCAGGGCATGTAACTACAGAAGATATTCAGCAATATTTACAAAATGACATGGGCAAATACTTAGGGGCGACAGGAACATTTGATTTTGGAGTATCCCAAGCTAGCCCTGAAGCAGATGGTATATCGGTTATTAGTATTGAAAATAATACATGGAAGTTCAATGACTGAACACAAGATGAGATAATGTACTGAATTAAGGAAACTGGATTGTACCAAAAAAAACTGGCGTTTCTTTCTGAATTAGGGGAAAGGAATGCAGTTTTTTATATTGTAAGAAAAGATGTAATCCTGAAAAGCGCAGAAGTCTTATCATCTGAAACATACTACCTAAACTCTAGAAGTCAATCAGTTTTAGTTGGATGAACTGTTTCAAGAAAGTTCGTTAAGCGAAAAATTTTTCAAATAGATTGTTGAATAAAATGCCGACTTTGCCGAATGGCAGAATTTTAAGTTTTTCTATTCAAAAAAACATTGGTATTGTAGTATTTGTGCTACACGGAATATTCAGTTCTATCTATTTGAAGTCGAGCATTTTAAGAGTAAATATTTAGGAGTGATATTGTTCAATCAAGTTATGAGAAGAAAAGATTTTCAGATGTTATTCATTGAAATGAAAGCGCTTTATATTGCGGGTGGGAAAATTTTAGCATACGAGGGGGATTAGCATGGAATTACAGTTTCTTGACACGACTTTCCGGGACGGTTCTCAAAGTCTGTGGGCAGCGGGGATGCGACCGGGTATGATGGAAGCGATTGCAGAAGATGTTGATCAATCAGGTTTTAAAGCGGTGGAAGTGCCGGTCATGCCGATTAATTTCAAAAAAATTGTGCGCGATTTAAAAGAAGATCCGTGGGAAATGGTGAATATGCTCGCGAAAAAAATGCCAAAAACAACAAAGACTTTTATGGGCGAGCCAGCCATTTTTCCATTCGAAATCGTAGGTGCACCTGAAGCGGTCGTTAAGCTTTATTATGAAAGGATCGTTGCAACCGGGGTATTGAATAGAGTCCAAATCATGGCGAATATATTTGGCAATGTCGATCGGCTCTACCCTTGGTATTTACCATTTTTACGAGAACAGAACTTGGAAGTTGCACTCGCTCTTTCCTATGCCGTATCTCCCCGGCATACAGATGAATATTATGCGGAAAAAACGAAAGAATTGGTGGAGATGAAACCGGATGTGATCTATTTGAAAGATCAGGGCGGCTTGTTGACAGTTGATCGCATCCGTACATTAATCCCTATTATTTTGGAAAATGCAAATGGAATCCCGATCGAATTGCATTCCCATTGTACGACAGGTCAAGCAGAGCTTGTCTATCTCGAAGCAGTAAAATTAGGGATTCGGACTTTGCATACGGCGATTCCACCATTAGCGGATGGATCTGGTCAACCATCGATTTTTAGTACTGTTCAAAATGCAAAATATCTTGGATATACGTCCAATCTTGACATAGAGCGGCTTCAAAGGGCTTCGACTCGTCTGATGGAAATGGCGAAGCAGGATGACATGCCGATTGGTGCACCGCTACCTTATGATCATTCTCAATTTGTTTACCAAATACCTGGAGGCGTCATTTCCAACTTAAGACATCAACTGAAAGAATTAAAGCTTGAAAATCGTTTGGATGAAGTATTGGAAGAAACTGTGCATGTTCGGGAGGAGTTAGGCTATCCGGTAATGATCACTCCATATTCCCAGTTTGTTGTCAGTCAAGCGGCGATTAACGTTGCAACGGGTGAACGTTATAAAGTGGTCATCGATGAGTTGATCCAGTTTGCGCAAGGGACTTTTAGCGAGGACTCGGGCTATACATGGATGGATGAAAATTTAAAAGATAAAATATTGTCTCTTCCGCGTGCGCAACAATTATCGACAGTGCCTGATGGAAGTACACCCCTTCATAAAATAAGAGAGCAGTTTGGAGGCCCTACTCTTTCAGACGAAGAGTTCCTGCTTCGCTATATTATGAAAGGAACCCAAGAAATCGATGCGATGCGCCAAGCAGGACCACCTAGAAAGTATTTTTCTGCGACCGCGCCTTTAATACAGCTGTTGGATAATTTGAGTAAACAACCGGATATTAAACATATTCAAATACAAGGCCATAATCGTTCATTGTTATTAACGAATAATTGAGAATCAGGGAGGAATGGAAGATGAGTAAAAGTGTATTGAATATATTGAATGCAAATGATGTAGAAATATTGACGAAACTGATTCAAGAATTGGAGGAATCTTCTTTTAACTATTTAAAAATGGAAAACGGAGAGCATAAAATCATTATCGGCAAAAATGGTTATTCAGAACCATTTGTAGCCGGTAATGGAAATGTTGAGTTGAACGTGGGGCATTCAGAAGAATCTGCACAAAATACCCAGCATTATGAAACGACTGTCGCTATCACGCAACAAGCTGAAGCGGTAGCTACCGTTCAAGCGCCTCCTGTTAAAGAAATCGCTCTAGAACAGGAAGGGATTGAAATTATCAAAGCGACTACAGCCGGTCTATTTTATGCGCAATCTGAACCCGGTGCAGCCCCATATGTACAAGTTGGTGAGCAGGTTGATGAAGATACGACAATCGGTCTGATTGAAATTATGAAAGTATACAGTGCCATCTCGGCAGGTGTCTCCGGAGTGATTACCGCGATTCATGTTGAGGATGCGCAGCTTGTTGAATATGGACAACCTCTTTTCTCCGTCAAGGTAAAATAATTTTGAAGGCTGTTAGTTTGTCGGTGAATTATCTTCGGAGAGGAGCATTTAGCATGAAGATTTCACGTATTTTCATTATTAATAGAGGAGAAATTGCTGTTCGAATTATTCGAACGTGTAAAGTGTTGGGGATAGAAACCGTTCTTGCTGTTTCAGAAGCCGACCAACAGAGTTTGCCAGCAAGATTAGCAGATAAAACAGTTTGTATCGGCCCTGCCAATGCAGCCCAAAGCTATTTGAATATACCTATTATCATAACTGCAGCTCTATCAGTCGGAGCGGATGCTGTTCATCCTGGATACGGATTCCTTGCAGAGGTATCGGAATTGGCACAGGCTTGTAACGAGAATGGTCTGATTTATGTAGGGCCACAAGCGGACCATATCGCCAAGATGGGGAATAAGTTGGTTGCCCGAGCCATTGCGGAAGAGTGCGGAGTGCCAGTGCTTCCGGGATCGGAAAAAGTGTCCTCAGTGGAGGAAGTAATCCAGACGATTGAAAAGATCGGATTGCCGATCATGTTAAAAGCAGCGGCTGGTGGTGGCGGTCGTGGTATGAAAATCGTTACAAGTAAAGACCAAGTGAAAACTGTTTTTGAATCTGCCTCTGCTGAAGCCAAGGCTGCATTTGGCGACGGGACGATGTATGTGGAAAAGTATATTGCGAACGCTCGTCATATTGAGGTGCAAATACTGGGCGATAAATTCGGTAACGTTCTTCATCTAGGGGAACGGGATTGTTCGACGCAACGTCGTCATCAAAAATTGATAGAAGAAGCTATGGCGCCGCTTATTTCAGAAGAGCTGCGTCAAGAGATTCGCAATGCAGCAGTAACATTAGCCAAAAACATTGCGTATGAAAATGCTGGAACCGTTGAATTTATCGTTGATCAAGATGAAGCCACTTTTTATTTTCTTGAAATGAATACGAGGATTCAAGTCGAACATCCTGTAACGGAAGCTGTAACAGGCATTGACTTAATTCAAGAGCAAATCCATGTGGCGGAAGGAGAAGCGTTACGGTTGGCCCAATCGGCTATCGCTTTTTCCGGACACTCGATTGAATGCCGGATTAATGCCGAAGCGCCGGAAGAAGGGTTCCGTCCGACTCCCGGAATGATTACTAGATGGGAAATGCCACAAGGACCTGGCGTTCGAGTGGATACGCATTGCTACCAAGGGTACACTGTGCCTGTGTATTATGACTCGATGATTGCGAAAGTGATTGTCCATGGCAATGATCGTGCGCATGCCATTCAACGGATGTTAGTTGCTTTGGACGAATTTTCCGTTGAAGGTATTCAGACGACGATTCCATTTTTAAAGCAAGTGTTGCATGATAAGGATTTCGTTAGTGGCAATGTCAATACGCGTCTATTGGAAAAAGTATTGGTTTGACTAGTGGAATATAGATTATTCAAAAGGACTTTTGAAGATGTGATTTTGATATTATTTAACTTTTTGAGAGAGTTGTTCTGTTGCTTCATTAATCAGTTTGATAAATTGAGGCAACTTCTTTCTACTGAATCGTTGTGAAGGTCCGATCACCTCGATGGCTGCAATCGTTTTTCCGCTTCTTGTCTTGACTGCACTTGACACGGAAGTAACGCCAGAATAAGGTTCGTTGTTTGTGATCGCATATTTTTTTGTACGAATTTCTTCGAGTATATAGTCGATATTTTCGTAGGTTCTTTGCTCATCGATAGACTGAAAATAATGTTGGATTGCTTCTGGGTTTTCTTGCGCCAAAAGAATTTTTCCAGCACTGGTCGTATGTAATGGGAATTTTTGACCTTCATATGCATGATAGCCGATCGGGTCTGGAGAATTGGCACCATTGATGTAAAGCACATGTCCGTTTTGTCGAATGCCAAGCTGAGCTGTTTCATTTGTATGGATGGAAAGCTCTTTCAGAATTTCATGTGATGCGTGGATTAGCGGTGTAGACGATTGCAGGACTGCTCCTAAGGCAAGGATAGAAACCCCAAGCCGGTATTGGTTAGCATCTTTCACAAGAAAGCCTTCATGTCTCAATGTATTGAGCAGTCTATGGGCGGTACTTGGCGCGACACCGATTTGTTCAGCTGCTTCGTGCACGCCAAATTCTTCTTGCTCTGCGGAATAGAGATTCAGAATCCGCAGGGCATTGTCTAATGAAGAGTATTTTTTGTCGTTTGCCATCCAATCTCCCTCTATTCAAAAATAATGGCCAAGCCTATTTGAAATTTTTTTACTTGCTTCGACAACATGACCGGTAAGATAAGGAATGTCCTGTACATGGATTTGGCTCTCCCAACCGGTTACGCTCACTGCGGCTACAACTTGCCCCGAGTAGTCATAAATCGGAGCGCCGATGCTTACTCCTTGATGAAATTCGTTGACACAAACGGAATAACCTTGCCTTCTAATTTTGTCAAGATGCACTGATAGTTCATCGGAATTTTTAACTGTGTTTTTCCCGAATGATTGAAAGCCAATCGCTTCAATTTGTGCGAGCGTCGATTTGAAAGCGTCTTTTTGTTGAAAAGCTAGTATGATTTTGCCACAGCCTGTACAATAGGCCGGATTTTTCTTGCCGATATGCGAATTGAGACGAACCGGGTGAGGCGTTTCCAGCTTTTCAAGATAGACGATATCGATCCCTTCCAAAATGCCCAAATGAACGGAATGTCCAAGTTGCTGGACAAGGTTTTCCATTATTGGTCTCGCTTCCCGATGAATGATCATCGTTGTTTTAATGATGCCGGAAAGTGTCAATATCGAAAAACCTAATGAATAGCGTTTTGTTTTTTTATTCTTTTGTAAATAGCCATGTTCCACAAGAGTAGTAAGTAACCGATTTGTACTGCTTGTACTTAAATCGATGGCTCTTGAAATGTCCGATAAATTCCATTCAGGCTGTTCTTTTGTAAAAAGCCGCAGTATCGTAATGGCATTTTGCACGGTAGTGATCAAATATTTATCCACTAAACGATCTCCCCTTTCAATTACGCCTCGGCGTAATTGCGTCCAGATTTTGAATTGAGCAAAGCTCAATTAACTCCTTTCAAAATCTGTGACATCTGCCGGAGGCTTTATCTTCGTTCAGCTGCCGTTTGAATACCCGCTGAATAGTAAACAAGTCTGCATTCATCGTTCCACTTAGATAGGTGGGATACCTCTGTAGCTGACGCTTCGCTTTCAGTACAAAAACATTTGCTGAATGAAGATAAAAAGTTTGTTATTTTGCCACATAGCAGAATAGCGTATTTTTATATATGTCTACCTTATACTATCATAATTATCAGAAGAGATTAACTACTTTGTGTAATGGAGGATGAAGTCAATGACAGAGAAAATATTGGAAACCTATGATGTTCCGATGGATCAATTAAAGTTTGTTCAGGAAGAAAAGTTGCTAAAACAACTTGCGTATGTAGGTGAAAAATCGGCTTTTTACCAAAAGAAATTTCAAGATGCAGGTTTTACAGTCGACGATATCCGGAGCTATAAGGATCTTCGGAAATTGCCATTTACGGAGAAAAATGAATTGAGAGAGAGTCAACGACTTCAGCCGCCTCTCGGATACCATGCGGCTGTAGGAATGGAAGATATCATTCGGGTACATTCTTCTTCCGGGACGACGGGAAGACCGACCTATGTAGGGATTACGCGGAAAGATTATGATATGTGGAATGATATGATGGTCCGCGTTTTAGAAACACATGGCATTACAAAGAATAGTGTCGTTGTATTTGCAATGGGGCTCTCATTCTTTGTCGGCAGTTCGATGAAAGATGCCATTGAAAAACTAGGTGCCACTTTTATCCCGATCGGGACAGGTGCTTCGGATCGAGTCGTACGAAGCATTCAAGATATGAAAGCAGATGTCCTTTTTTGCACACCTTCCTACGCTGGGTATCTAGCAGAGTATATCCGGAAGAATTACAATATGGAGCCAAAGGAATTAGGCATTAAAATCATGTCTGTCGGAGGAGAACCTGGTGGCGGTCTGAAAGAAGTGAGAAGTAAAATCGAAACGGACTGGGGATGCAAGGTGATGGAAGCGATGGGGAATGCCGACATGGTGCCTGTCCTATTCAGTGAATGTCAAGAGCGGAACGGCATGCATTTTATCGGTTCCGATACGGTTATCTGTGAAATTATCGATCCAGAAACAGGTGAACCCGTACCGTTCGGTGACAAAATGGAAGGGGAGCTCGTCTATACGTCAATTGATCGGGAATGTGTGCCGCTCGTTCGATTCAGAACGAGGGATCTTGTGCAGGTAAATACAACGCCATGTGCTTGCGGTCGAACAAGTTTCCGTATGAAATGTATCGGCCGGACGGATGACATGCTAATTTTAAAAGGCGTTAATGTCTTCCCTTCGGCAATCAAAGATGTAGTGAGCAGTTTTAGCCCAAAGACGACGGGGGAAATTCGTATTGTTTTAGAAGAACGTCCGCCTCTTGTTAAAACAGCTTTACCGATCAAGGTGGAATATAGCGGAACGAAAAACGAGGAACAACTGCAAAAGTTAAAGCATGAAATCGAAGCTGAATTACGTTCTAAATTAATTTTTACCTCAAACGTACAACTTGTGCCAGAAGGGACATTGCCAAGATTTGAAATGAAAGCAAACCTTTTTGAACGATTGTATGAATGAATGTACAAGTAGAGAAAAATACGCTTTATTTCGTAAACGCTTACAATGCTATTTAATAGCGAGCTGTCATAAAAATTTCGATCGGGTGAAATAAATTTTTCACCCGATTCAATTACATTCAATCGTATGAATTAAGTTCACTAAAAGAATTCAAAGGAGGATACAGCTTATGAATAATGCTACAGAAACGTTAGAAAAACGGGTGATCAGAAAAACGATGAGAAGAATTTTGCCATTTGCCCTTCTATTATACATTATCGCTTATTTGGACAGGGTCAACCTCGGCTATGCGGCATTGCAGATGAATGCTGATCTCGCTTTAACTGCAGAAGTGTTCGGACTGCTATCAGGAATTTTCTTTATCGGCTATTTTCTGTTCGAAGTACCGAGCAATATGATCATGCATAAAGTAGGAGCAAAGATTTGGATTGCCCGCATTATGGTGACATGGGGTATCATTTCGTCTCTTACTGCCTGGGCGCAAACGCCGATGCATCTCTATATTTTACGATTTCTACTCGGAGTCGCGGAAGCGGGCTTTTTCCCCGGGATTATTCTATATCTTACTTATTGGTTCCGTGTTCAGGAAAGAGGACGGGCAGCTGCTTTCATCATCATTGCAATGCCGATTGGAGGCATGATTGGTGGACCTTTGTCGACATGGATCATGACAAATGTTGAATGGCTCGGTTGGACTGGCTGGAGATGGATGTTCGTTCTCGAAGGATTGCCAGCGGTTCTACTCGGAATTGTGACATTGTTTTACTTGACTGATCGTCCTAGTAAGGCTAAGTGGTTAACGGATGAGGAGAAGAACTGGTTAGAGACTGAATTGACAAAGGAACAGCAACAGAAAAAACAGACGACCAAAACGTCGAAAAAAGAGATGTTCAAGGACTCAAATATTTGGAAACTCTCATTCATTTACTTTTTAAATTTCGGCGCTGTTTATGGTTTGGCTTTCTGGCTGCCATCTATTATCAAATCCGTATCCGAGACGCTTTCGTTGACATCCATTGGGTGGCTATCGACCATCCCTTCGATCATCGCGATTCCATCGATGATTTTATGGGCATGGCATTCTGACAAAACGAATGAGCGCCGAGGCCATCTGATGATCAGTTTTGTGATTGCAGCCATCGGTTTTATCGGTTGCGGGTTTACTTCTAGTGCATATATGACCATTGCGTGCATCGCGTTCGCAGCGATAGGTTTATATAGTTTCTCAGGTGTGTTCATGTCTTATGTGACGACATTTTTTACGGATTCGACGGCACCCGTCGGTATTGCGACGGTCAATTCCCTAGCAAGCCTAGGCGGATTTTTTGGGCCGATGGTATTCGGTTACTTCACTTTTTCAACCGGAATGTTTTTTGTAGGGGCTCTCTTGTTTACAGCTTTTCTCGTTCTGTTGACGATGAAGAATAGAGAGCCGGAGCAGAGTGCGGTGGAAGCAAGTCAACAGCAAACTGTAAGCGCCTTCAAAAAGTAGAAAGGAATGAATCATATGAAACAAACAGATCGGACGGTTATCGTAACTGGAGCTGCACGTGGAATTGGTTTTGCAATCGCAAACGGGTTTATCCAAAATGGAGATTTTGTCATCATAGCGGATATTGATGGAGTGGAAGCAAACGAAGCTGCACGTCGGCTTGGTCCACGTGCGGTGGGATATCAACTTGATGTAGCGGATGAGGAAAGTGTTCGTGAATTCACGAATAAGGTTATTTCTGAAAGAGGTACAGTGCATGTTCTAGTGAATAATGCGGGACTTCAGCATATTGATAAAGTGGAAGATTTTCCAACTGACCGATGGTGTTTATTAATTGATGTCATGTTGACGGGCACTTTTTTAATGACAAAATATACATTGCCTTATATGAAAAATCAGCAGTATGGTCGCATTATTAATGTTTCTTCTGCGCACGGAAAAATGGCCTCACCGTATAAATCAGCATACGTATCTGCCAAGCATGGAGTCGTGGGCTTTACGCGGACTATTGCACTTGAAACAGTAACGGAAGGGATCACGGTGAATACAATCATGCCGGGACCTGTCAAAACCGAATTGATTGAAAAACAGATCGGTAAATTGGCGGAAGAAGACGGAATTTCAGAGGAAGAGGCGATTCAAAAACATTTATTAGGGAAGCAGCCAATGAAGCGGTTTATTGATCCATCGGAAATTGCGGGTACAGCGGTTTTCCTTGCATCAGATTCTGCTGCATCTATTACGGGAGATGCAATCAGTGTATCTGGGGGAATTTAAAGAATAAGGGAATTTTATATCTAACGTTAATAGAGCAGGTGCATGGATAAAATCATGTGCCTACTCCAATTTTATTGTTTAATGTGTTATCAAATTTCAAGCTGTAGATTAGTTATATTGAAATTTTATTTTTCATTGTTGCGCATACAGCAACTTTTAGTTGAATGATCGTGCATAATCTTCTAAGGTGATAATTAATTCTAAAAATTCAGTCTCAGAGAGATGGATAAAAAATTCGCATGGGTGTCCGTTTGATACATTAAATAAATAACCGGGCTTAAACCTTCGCTACCCATCCTTTAAATTACTGTTTGATCATCGATGTAGTGCGTTGTTAAATGGTGAATAAAAGCTTGAATCGCATAGGGAATAAAATCGCCTTGACGGTAAATAATCCCCACTTTTTTTATGGGTAAGGAATCAGAAATTTTAACTAGTTTTATGGGGAGATCCGTGACACCGTTCAAATATTGTCTAGGTAAAATTGTAGCCCCATTATGAAGGATGGTCATCCGGACCAATGAGTAAATATCCGATAGCTCGACAATTGGATTTAATGTAAAACCTAATTCTAGACAATGCTTGTCGATAGATTGTCTAAGTAGGTAATGTTCAGGTAATAAGAAAATGGGTTGTGATTGAAGTTCTTCCAATTGAATCTCTTCTTTTTCGGCAAATGGGTGCGTGATGGATACCGCTACGGAAAGTTCTGATGAGAATAATGGAATTGATTCTAACTGCTGATGGTAAATGGGCAGGAAAACAACGCCCATGTCCAATTCGGAGTTAAGGATTTTGAGAACGGTTTCTTCGGTAGTAAGATCGAAGACGGATAATTTAATGTTAGGATATTGTTGATGAAAGGATAGAAGTGCAGCATACAGTAGATGGTTTCCAGATGTTCCGATTCGAAGTTGTCCGCGATTCAATCCCTTTAATTCTTGTATTTTTTCTTTTGCGATTTCCATTTCAAGAAAAATACGATTTACGTGTTCAAGAAGAATAGTGCCAGCAGCCGTTAATTCGATTTTTTTTCCTACTCTCAAGAATAGATCGTCTTCTAGCTGACTTTCAAGCAAGCGAATTTGTTGGCTTAATGTAGGCTGGCTTATCCCAAGTTTTTCAGCTGCTCTCGTAAAATGGAGCTCTTCACATACCGTTTGAAAATATTTTAACAGTCGTAGTTCCATTATTCCACTCCGTCCATAGATAGTGACTATTAAGATAATAGATATAATAGTATTGTACTATTGTTCTGAATCGAATACAATATTCTTGAGAGTTATTTCAGATAATTTGAAATTAACTAAAATGTTGAATAGAGAGGGTGGAGATTCATTGGGAAATCGTTACACGACGAGCTCAGCTTTTTTAGAAGCACTTCAGGAGGCAGGCGTTACACATTTATTCTCCAATTTCGGAAGTGATCATCCGGCTATCATTGAAGCACTGGCATTGGCAGAAAAAGAAGGGAAAGAGTTGCCGAAAGTGATTACGTGCCCTCATGAAATGGTTGCATTGAGTGCTGCACATGCATTTGCACAAGTGAGCGGAAAAGCACAAGCTGTCTTCGTACATGTGGAATGTGGGACGCAAAATCTAGGAGCAGGTCTGCATAATGCATGGAAAGGGAGAACGCCGGTTCTTATTTTTGCGGGAAGTTCACCTTATACACAAGAAGGCGAATTATTAGGCAGTCGAAACGAATTCATTCATTGGATCCAAGATGTACCTGATCAGCGGGGTATTGTAAGGGGTTACATGAAGTATGACAATGAAATTCGTACTGGAGCAAACGTTAAGCAACTTGTTCATCGAGCACTACAAATTGCGGAGAGTAGTCCGAAAGGACCTGTCTATTTAATGGGTGCACGGGAAGTGATGGAGGAAGAAACAACACCGATTCAGATGAATACCGATCTATGGCAACCCATTTCGCCGCGTGCATTGGCGCCAAAGGAAATTGCGCCGTTTGTTGAAGATTTGAGGAAGGCAAAAAATCCACTCGTTATCACTTCATATATCGGGAAAAACAAGGCTGCGGTTCATGAATTGGTCAAGTTTTGTGAGAGTCTTGCAATTCCTGTGTTGGAATCCGTGCCTAATCATATGAATTTCCCATCGACGAACCTGCTCCACTGTGGCTATCAATGGAATACGCCAGAGCAGAATGCGTTGATTGAGGAAGCAGATTTCATACTTGTCATCGAAAGCGATGTTCCATGGATTCCGCTGATCAATAAGCCATCGAAAGACTGTACGGTTTACTATATTGACGAGGATCCACTGAAAGAGGGCATGCCACTCTGGTATATACCATCCAAACGCTTCTTTGCTGCAGATGCAGAAACGGCATTGCAACAATTGAATGCGGCAATTGCTGCACTGGATGTGAATCAGGCGGAAATCGTGAAACGTCGGACTAAAGTAGAGGCATACCATAACGAACAGCGCGCTAAATGGGCAAAAGCGGAAACCTATTCAGAAGCAATCATGACGGCGGAATATGTAACCGCATGTATTCGTGAATACTGTGATGAAAATACAATTGTTATAAATGAAGGAATCTCGAATTTTCAAGCATCCTATACACACCTCCAAATGTCGGAACCGGGTTCCATTTTAGGAAGTGGTGCAGGAGGACTCGGTTGGAATGGTGGTGCTGCGGTCGGTGCCAAACTGGCGGATCCATCCAAAACGATCATTAGTATCACGGGAGATGGCTCGTATATGTTCAGCGTTCCATCAAGCGTACATTGGCTGTCAAGAAAATATGACGCGCCCTTTTTAACGGTGATTTATAATAACCGGGGCTGGAAATCTCCGAAACTATCGACACTTGGCGTCCATCCGGATGGGGTGGCAAATGAAATGAATGAGTTTTTCGTTGACTTCACGCCGCATGCCGAACTGTCAAAAATTGCGGAAGCAGCGGGTGGTGCGTTTGCGCGAAAAGTGGAAAATCCAGCAGAAGTAAAGGAAGCGCTAAAAGAAGCTATTGCGGCCGTAAGATCAGGTCGTTCAGCGGTTTTAGATATTTATTTACCAGCAATTCAAGAAGAAAACAAAATGAAAGTGGGGAATGAACATGCAACAGTCTGAAACTATCACTAAAAACGGTTTTACAGGAGAATTAGTCAAAGGAAATAGTTACATTAATGGACGGTGGGTCGAAGGGAAAAGCGATCGTACCTACAAAAACGTCAATCCTTATGACAATTCGGTCATTGCAGAAATTAAATTAGCGTCCAAAAAGCAGGTGGAGGAAGCTTTTCAATCGGCAGCAGAAGCGCAGAAGAGATGGGCAAAATCCTCAGTTGAAGAACGCAAGCAAGTGATTGAAAAGGCGCTCCATTATTTGACCGACCATCGTGAAGACATCGTACAACTCATTAGCCGTGAGACGGGCGGTACGCTTTTAAAAGCGAATGTTGAACATCATCTGGCGATGGAAGTTCTTGAAGAAGCGTTGAATTATGTGGACGAAGTCGGAAACGTCCAGGAAGTTCCCGGAGGACCAGACGGAAAAATCAATAAAATCTATCGTCTGCCACTCGGCGTCATTTCCACCATTTCACCGTTCAATTTTCCGGTCAATCTATCGATGCGGGCAATTATTCCAGCCATTGCGCTAGGAAATGCGGTTGTTCATAAGCCGGATATTCAAGTGGGGCTTGTCGGCGGCGTGTTATTCGCAAAAGCGTTTGAATATGCGGGGCTTCCGGCTGGAGTCTTTAATCTCATACTAAGTGATATTGATGAGATCGGAGATGAGATGTTGACGAACCCGATCCCGCGTCTCATCAGTTTTACAGGTTCAACAGCCGTCGGGCGTCATATCGGTTCCATCGCCGGCCGGAATTTGAAACGGGTTGCGCTGGAACTGGGAGGAAACAGCCCATTTGTCGTGCTTGCCGACGCGGATGTTGACCAAGCTGTCAACGCAGCTATTTTTGGAAAGTTCATCCACCAGGGACAAATTTGCATGATCATTAACCGGATCATTGTCCACAAAGATAAACATGATGAATTTGTGGAGAAGTTTACGGCACGGGCGAAGGAACTAAGTTGTGGAAATCCACAAGATCCAAAGACTGTCATCGGACCGCTAATTAATGCGCGCCAACTGGAAAAAGCGGTTGGCTTTGTGGAGCTGGCGAAAAAAGAAGGAGCGACAATGGTTCTGGAAGGAAAAAGAGAAGGGAATGTCTTGACGCCGTATGTCTTTACAGAAGTAAAAAATACGAGCGAAATCGCCCAAACGGAACTATTTGTGCCAATTGCGCTCATCATCAAAGCAGAAACGGATGAGGAAGCTGTGGAAATGGCAGGAGAAACAGCACATGGGTTGAGTTCTTCCATCTTTACAAGTGATTTGAAAAAAGGGGAGCAGTACGCAGTGGCACTTGATACGGGGATGACGCATATTAACGATCAAACTGTAAATGATGCGCCGAATATCCCATTTGGGGGGACTAAAGCAAGCGGACTCGGCCGGTTCGGCAATCCGTGGGTCGTTGACGAATATACAACATTGAAGTGGGTTTCCGTCCAAACGAAGGAAAGGGCGTTTCCTTTTTAATCGAATACAAAATAACAACTGGAATCGGTCATCCGAAATCGGATGACCGCACTAACTCTGCAAGGATTATAAGTTATCTAAAGAGGGGGATGAAGTTGTGTCTAAGAAGATGATGTTTGTTTTCCTTTCAACTTTTTTAGTCGTATTCATTTTAACTGCATGTGGCGGATACTCGGGGAAGAGCAGCGTAGATGGAACTGCCGCGGCGGATGATAATGAAAGCGGTACCAAAATACCGGCTGCAGATACAAGTGGCGCCACTTACAAGTTACGCTTAGGTCATCAATCACCTGAAGAAACTAACGTTCAAGTGTATGCAAAGCTTTTTAAGGAACTCTTGGAAGAAAAAACAAATGGAGACGTGCATGTTGAAATCTATCCATTCCGTCAACTTGGAACAGATCGTGAATTGCTTGAAGCCATGCAGTTTGGCACATTAGAATTTGGCATCATTAACGGTCCCCCCATTTCAGGATTTGCGCCTGAAACAGCGATAGTTGACTTACCTTTCTTATTCAGGGATTGGAATCATGTAAAAACATTTCTTGATTCAGATGTAAAAGACGAGTACACAGCATTAACAGAAGAAGCGAATTTGAAAATGATGGGCATTATGGCGCGTGGTTTTCGCCATGTGACCAACTCGAAAAAACCGATTGAAACCGTAGAAGATTTAAAAGGATTGAAAATTCGCGTAATCGAAAGCCCTGTCTATGTAAACGCATACCGAGAAGTAGGGACAAGCCCGCAAAGTATGAACTGGAGCGATGCCTATACGGCTCTAGAGCAAAATGCGATCGATGCGCAAGAGAATACACTGGATATTATTCACGATGAAAACGTCGCCGAAGTTCAAGATTATGTATCCAAAACAGGCATTAACTTCGTATTCAGTTTCATTATGGCGAGTAAACAAGAGTTTGACAAATGGCCTGAAGATATTCAACAAGCAGTCCTCGAAGCGGCAGACGAAGCCGGAAAAGAAATGACGACACGAAACGAGCATAATGAAGGGGAGTTCGAAGAGAAATTGAAAGCGAAAGGAATGGAAATTAACGATTTCGATCGTAGCCAATTCGAAGGTAAATTTGAAGACACCTATTCCAGTTGGAAAAAAGAGCATGGCGATAACTTGCTAAAGAAAATCCAAGACATTAAGTAATCTATTTCCAGGCCGCCTTTACGAAAAATGCGGCTTGGGATATTTCATACACCTGCGTATAGACAAAGGGGGAGATAGAATGATAGATAAAATTAGTTACTGGCTCGATGCCGCCTCTAAAGCGCTTATTGTCTCTTTTCTAACAATTATGACGGTCGTGTTAGCGATTCAAATTGTCCTGCGCTATTTTTTCCAAATGGGGATCATCTGGTCAGATGAGTTGGCCCGATTTGCAATGATTGCACTTGTTTATATAGGAGCTGCTTCAGCTACACGGGATAACAGTCATATCACGGTCTCCATTTTCGAAGATCATAAGCCATCATTGCGGAAATGGTTTGCACCTATTCAATGGATTGTCATGTTTGTTTATAGTATTTGCCTGATAAAATTTGGCTTCGACACGTTAAAAGTAGTGGGGGCGCAGAGCTCAGCCAATATGGGGATTTCAATGGGATGGATTTACGCAGTGATTCCGCTGTCTGCGGCCATTATGATTGTTCATCTACTTGCCAGGATAGGGAAAAGGCCTCCTGCTATTGAGAAGGAGGAGATTTAATGGTTACACTTTTTTTTGCGTTAACGATTGTTTTATTTCTTCTGGGCGTTCCAATGGCAATTACGATTGGATTTTCATCCATTGTCTATATCCTTTTAGCTGACATCAATCCGATGATTGTGGTGCAGCGCCTTTTTACAGGTGCGGATGTTTCTGCTTTAATGGCAATCCCGTTCTTTATTCTCGCTGGTAATTTGATGTTGACCGGTGGCCTTGCGCAACGAATCCTAGATTTAGCGAACTCGTTGATTGGCCGAATGACAGGGGGCCTTGCGTTAGTCACAATCTTAGGATGTATGTTCTTCGCAGCCATTTCAGGAAGTTCGATTGCGACAGCAGCGGCACTGGGAACATTAATGATTCCCGCAATGGTAGATAAAGGATACGGTCGTGGATTTGCGACAGCGATTGTCTCGAATGCAAGTCCGATGGGGGTTATTATTCCACCAAGTATTTCTTTAATCATTTACGGTAGCCTTTCGGGTGCATCCATTTCAGACTTATATTTGGTCGGAGTGCCAGCTGGGCTCATCGTTGGTATTTCGCTTCTTATCGTCGTTTACTTGATATCGAGAAAGCGTGGATATAAAGGAACGGATGAACCATTTAAGTTTTCCGATTTCTTAAGGGCTTTCCGCCGTTCACTTTGGGCGCTTGGTACGCCAATCATTTTGCTTGGTGGCGTTTTTCTAGGAATTGTAACGCCGACAGAATCAGGAGTTGTCGCGGTTGTCTATGCAATCATTGTCGGTATGTTCATTTATCGTGAACTAAAACTAAAAGATGTTTGGGGGATTTTCTTAGACTCGGCAAAGTCGACAGCGATAATCATGTTTATCATTGCCAATGCTGCGCTATTTGCCTATATTCTTGCATACGAAAATATTCCTACTGCAATCGTCTCGAGTGTATTGTCGATTTCCGAAAACCCGATCATCGTTTTATTATTGATCAATATTATTCTTCTTATTTTTGGCGCGTTCATGGATACGATGGCGATTTTAGTAATTGTCGTCCCGATGTTCCTCCCAGTGATTACCGCAATGGGAGTGGATCCGGTCTTGTTTGGAATCATCGTTGTTGTTAACACTGCGATTGGTATGGCGACGCCGCCATTCGGAGCAACATTATTAATTTCATCGAACTTAGGTAAATCCCCACTCGTCACGGTAGCCCGGGAATCGGGTTGGATGTTATTCGCTCTAATTGTAGCGTTATTGCTTATTACGTATGTTCCTTATCTCGTGATGTTCCCGCTGTGGGGCTTTGGCTAATCGTTAACTGTCTCTCAGATTTGTAATTGAAGTTGAGAGGAGAAAACTATGAAAATATCTATTATTGGCGGAGCAGGTACGTTAGGGGCGGCGATAGCATTTCGTCTTTGCCAAAATGATCAAGTGGATGAACTTTGTTTAATCGACGTGAATGAATCGCTTTTGATGAATCATCTGATGGATCTTAAAACGGCTTATCCAGCAAAAACTATCTATAAAGGGAATTTTCAAGATCTAACTGGTTCACAACTTATTCTAATTACCGCAGGGGTGCCGAACCGTAATGATATCGAATCAAGGAATATCTTTTTGCGGGGGAATATACCTATGTTTCAAAGTTTTGGTACTCACATCAAGAAGTATGCTTCGGATGCTTTTATCATAACGGTGTCCAATCCGGTAGATGCCTTAAATTATTATTTATATCGAAATTTTGATTTTAAGAAAGGGCAGTTGTTAGGTTATACAGTCAATGACTCGCTCAGGTTTGAACAGGCAATCCGGTCCGTCATGGAAATCTCGGAGGACGCGCACTTATTCAGCCCGGTCATTGGCGAGCATGGCAGCACTCAAGTTCCACTGTTTAGTCAGACTCGATTAAATGGCAATCCCTTGGCATTGAAAGCGGAGGACGAAGTAGCGATTAAGGAAAAATTAAATCGTTGGTTTATTGAATTTAACCGTTTAAACATCAATCGGACAACGGGTTGGGCAACCGCTGCGGGGATAGGTAGACTCATTGATGGCATCGTAACGAACGGAGAAGTTGATACGATTGGTTCGGCAATTGTAGAAGGCGAATACGGAATTGTCGATATAAGTATAGGAGTGCCGGTAACGGTTAGCAAGGTTGGAGTTATATCTATACATGAATGGCAACTGGCAAAAGCAGAGTTGGCGGATTACCAGCACTCAGCAGAGACGATTAAACAATTGATCAAGCCTTTTATCAGATAAAGAAAGGGGGAAGAGAAGGTGAACATCATCATAGCAGGTGCAGGGGCAATGGGTTGCCGATTCGGTAGTGCACTAGCTTACAGCAGTTGTCAAGTGACACTTCTGGACAATTGGCAGGAGCATATTCATAAAATAAATCGAGATGGATTGATTGTAACAAATGAAAAGGGATCCAGCCAGATTCTGATACGCGCCTCATTACCTGGAAATTGCGATCATAAAGCTGACTTAATGATCTTTTTTACAAAATCCATGCAAACAGAAAGCATGATAAAAAGCTGTTTGCATCTCATTACAGAGAAAACAGAGGTATTAACTCTTCAAAATGGTATTGGTAATATTGAAGTGCTTTCACAATATATTTCCGAAAATCAACTTTTTGCGGGAACGACAACATACGCTGCCAATTTGGAAGGGCCTGGAACTGTTGAAGCTTTCGGTTCTGGGACAATCGAAATGATGCATGTAAAGGGTGAAAGAAAAAAGCAAACGAAAAAAATAGTTTCCATATTAAATGAAGCTGGATTGAGGACTGAACTTTCAGCAGATATTCTCAAAAGTATTTGGGAAAAAGCCGCTTTTAATGCGGTGTTGAATCCGCTCTGTACGTTGACATCGAGCACTGTAGGAACAATCGGTACATATGGGGCGATTGTCGATGTCGTCAGTGGCATCCTCAAAGAAGTGGAGCTTGTGGCACATGCTGAGAATGTTCGTTTGGATAGACAAAAAGTGATGCGCGTTATTGATAGCGTATTCGATCCAGCTATGTCAGCGCACCATTATTCTTCGATGTATCATGATATTCAAAAGGGACGACCGACAGAAATTGATTTTTTAAACGGCGCTATAATTCAGAAAGCCCAAAAGCATAAAATTGCTGTACCTTACAATACGTTGATATACCATTTGATTAAAATGCTGGAAAATAATCGAATAGCTATTACCACCTGAGCTAGCATGCCGTTTTTATAGTATTTGGAAATTACAAAGAGGCTGGGACAAAACCCACCTCAAAATATAGAGCCCCGAATTTTTTGTACTGTAGTGATCATTATCCGTTAAGACTTTTATTCAAGAAGGACCCCGCTGTCGAGAATAAACATTCAAGAGAAGGAGGAAAAATCTGACAACCAGCACAATTGTAAGGGAATACTTTACTACAGTTTAAATTATTCGGAGAAAAAAGACGAAGGAAATGTATCTTTCGTCTTTTTTTCACTTGCTTCAGCAGTAGCTCCTACTTATATAACTGTCAGTAAGCATTCGATTCAGCGGAAGTTCATGCTATAAGTTTTTAAACGAGTCAATTGATAATTTATCCCGCATTAACGGGCAGTAAGACTCCCACCTCAAGAGTTAAGTAAAACGATAAGGATAGGTGGGAGATCAACTGCCAATCGAACAGTGAAGGGTTCGATTTGCCTTAATTTCTGCGCCCTTTGCAGAAATTAAGGCACTTACAGGACGCCGTGAACTTAAGTTGCCTTCCTTCAGCGGGATCCGTTAAAGGATGATAAAAGCCCGATTGGTTCGGGCCAACACGATGTTGGTCACACAAGCGTTGTCACAGGACGTGACGCTTTTAGCTTGTGTTCTCCTCAATCAGTGGGGGATGGGAAAAACCCCCACTGATTGAAGGTTCACTTTATCTTATCACTTTAAAATTGTTCTTTTTATATTGTGTCGGGGTTATTCCAGTCACTTTTTTAAAGGTTTTCGAGAATTGTTTTGGATCAAAGTAACCAACCTCGGAAGCGATTGAATAAATATTCATATTACTTGTCATCATCAATTCTTTCGATTTTTGAATACGGTGTGTGATTAAGTATTTTTGAGGGCTGATCCCCATTTCTTTCGTAAATACTTGACTTAGATAAGAATGGCTGACGTTTAATTTTTCGGCGATAATCGTAATGGTAATCGTGTCTGAGTAATGTCCGTGAATAAAATCGATCGCTTGAAGAACAATTGGGCTTTTCATCAGGTGACGATGAGATATGTCATTCTTTAACGACTTTATTTGTTCAATGAATTTCTCGCATTTCTGTTCAATAGATGTAGTGAATAATTCTCTTGATGAATTGTCGATATTTGACATTTTTTTGAATTGGATGACTTGGAACTTGTCTAGGATAGCCGATAAAAAGGTATAACAATAATAGTAAAGATCATAATTCAAACTAGGTTTAATAATATCCAAAAATAAGCGTTGAATTAATTTTATTAATTGGGGATCTGCAATATTACGGTTAAATCTTTCTTTTACTTCCTGTAAATGCGAGTCAATATGATTAAAATCAACATCTTTCTTTACCATTTTAATGTATTCAATTGTTAATAGCTCTGTTTCATGACAGAAAAAGTTGTAGGCTTTTAAATAATATAAAGATTCGTATGCAGCTCGTATATCGTTGACGCTCTTAATATATGAACTTCTATACCTTCGTGCTGTCTTTGTCTGTGTAACTCGATTCAATTTGTTGGTCAGTTTCATGAGTGTTCGTTGATAAGTTGCCTGACTCTTGGAAGGGATATCATTTATAATGATGCACAACAGAGTTGGGTTAATATAAAATACTTCTCCGCCATTATAAGCATCTAATACCTTTTGACATTCATCTATCAACAGTTCGCCAACTAAATAATAAATATTTTTATTTAAATCATGGTCAACATATTCTATATCCATTAAATTGCACAAGTATAAATAATATCCTGAATTCTGTAAGTTGAGGCTTGCTTTCTTTTTGTAATAGATAAATTCCTCTTCGGTTCCTCCCCTTAAAATATCATTAAGATATTCTGTCTTTTCAAGCTTATTTACTCTAGCATTCATAATGGCATTTTTGTCTGTCACTTTTCCGATGGAGTTAAAGTAACAATTATAATTATCTTGTAGTGCATCTTTGAAGTAGTTTTTTAGTTTAGTAATTAAAGTAGTATCTTCATGCGTGGTGATGGAATAGATAATCTCTGTATAAGAAACAAGCGTAAATGCCAGAAGTATAGGTGAAAGATTTTCTTTAAGCAAATCAACAAAGAAATCCTGTGCTTGATAGATGGGACTTGATAATTGAAAAATTACGATATCTGCCTGTATTTCTATTATTCTATCTAGACATTCTTGATAAGAATCGGCTATGTAAGCGATTTCAAAATCGTTTGTAGTAATATCACTCACCTTTTCCATGATGTTTTTTTCTGTGTATAGGACAATTTTCAAAGGCACAGTACACATCCGAATTTCTACCTCCCTTTCTTGTCATGAATTATAGTACTAATTTATAGAATTATCAATTTATGAAAAGAAAACACACTATTCTATAAAATTATGCCCCATTATGTTCAAAGTAGTTGAGTACAATTTAGTTAATGCAAAAGTACATTGCATTGTATTTAAAAGTAAGGCAGTTGGAAGTGCTTTAAAGAAGATATTTTACTTTAATCTACGAGGAGGAAAACTATGAGCATCGATACGTTATTAACACCAGGAGGTTCCTTAGAAAAATTCCCTTTGGAGGACCTAGTTATTAAACTAAAGAAATCTGTATTTGAAATGGGGAGGGCTGCCGGAGGAGGGTATATCGGTCAAGGACTTGGCTCGGCGGAAATGATAGCCGCTTTATTCTTTAAAAAGTTGCGCCTAGATCCCAGTGATCCGACTAATCCAGACAGGGATAGATTTCTTTTATCAACAGGCCACTATGCGATTTCGATTTATGCTGCAATGGCTGAGTTAGGCATTATAGATAGAAAATTACTAGAATATTATAGTGCTGATGGATCGCCTCTCGAGATGATTGGATCAGAAACAACGCCAGGTTTGGAAATAGGGGGTGGTTCTCTAGGACAAGGGCTTTCAAGAGGAATTGGTCACGCATTAGCAGCAAAGTTAAGAAATCACACTTGGAAAACATACGTTTACATGAGTGATGGAGAAATGCAGGAAGGGCAAGTGTGGGAAGCTGCATTAGTTGCTGCTCATCAACAGTTGGATAATCTAGTTCTGATTATTGACAATAACGGGATGCAAGTTGAAGGAAGAATTAACAAAATCACAAGCCTTGATCCTTTGGCTGAAAAATGGGAGTCATTTGGATGGAATGTTAAGGAGATTGATGGTAATAATCTTTCAGAAGTTATGAATGCGTTAGATACAATCCCTGAAAATAACAAGCCGACTATCATAATATCTCATACGGTAATGGGGAATGGCATTTCGTTTTTACATGATCGTGAAGATGCACACTATGTGAAGTGGTCAGAGGAAAATCATGCAAAAGCCTTGAGTGAATTGGGGGGGAATAACAATGAAAAAAGCTTTTGATGCTGTTATCTATAATGGACAAAACGGAGCAGAAGTAAAAGAGAGGGTTTATACACAAGCGATTAAATCCCTAGGAGAAAAATATCCTGATGTTGTTTGTCTAACCGCCGATATGACTTATCTGCTGGAAGTGAATGCCTTTAGAGACCGTTTTCCAGAAAGGGCTTTTGACTTAGGAGTTGCGGAACAGAATATGATTGGCGTCGCTTCTGGAATGGCACAGGCGGGGGAAGTTGTCTTTGCACACACATTTGGTTGCTTTATCACAAGAAGAGCGATGGATCAGATTGTAAATGCGATAGCTTATGCAAATAAAAACGTTAAAATGATTGGAATGATGCCTGGCATCGCTAGTGATGGTGGACCTTCACATATGGCAATAGACGATATTTCATTAATGCGTAGTACACCTAATATGACGATCCTAGATCTTGGTGACTCAACGGAAACTGGACAAGCTGCAGAAGTTGCCTATCAGCATGAAGGACCTGTCTATTTACGAATGCGTAGAGGGAAGCAACATCACCTTTTTGATTCTGATAAGTATAAACTAGAAATAGGAGAAAGTTACTGGATACGTGAAGGTACTGACATAAGTATTGTAACGTCAGGTATTATGACGAGCCGTGCTTTGGAAGCCGCATCTCTTTTGGAGAAGCAAGGGATAAGCACTAATATTCTTCATGTTCCTTCTATAAAACCAATAGATACTGAAGGGATTTTGGAAGTGGCCTCCCGTTGTAAAGCGCTTATTACTTTAGATAATCATAATGTGATAGGCGGGTTAGGAACTGCTGTTGGAGAAGTTCTGTTAGAAAATAACTTTAGCGTACCATTTTATAAAATCGGCATTCAAGATAAATTTGGAAAAGCCTCGAGTGAGTCATACTTAGCCAAAATATATGGACTTGAGCCAGAACAAATTGCCCAAACAGCTAAGGCTTTTCTTGATGGTAAGAAGAATCCTCAAGAGAGTGTTCTAATAGAGCCTCAACTGATTGTACAAGGTGGCGGCTGGCAAGAAGAGTGGAAGAATTAGAAGAAAGTACATTCTACCTTTTTGATGTATCTTTTGATAGCGCTTCCAAGAAGGATGAGATTTTAAGATACCCGAAACCCTGAACAAGTTCAGTTTAGCAGGAGTATTTTATTTTAAGAATTATGTAAATAAATTATAAACCGGATGATTTTGAGATAAATGGGGTTAAAAAATACACCATTGAAAATTATCCTCTAAACGTCCGGTTTTAAAAACAATGTATCTTGAAAGATGTAGTATTTTCCATTTCATTCAACTTAAATTGATAAGCAACAAGGAAATAAAGGGGGAAATAAGATGCAAATTACTGAAAGTGTTAAAAAAGTTAATTCGGAAAATGCCTATATAAAGACTGGCCCCCAACCAGGTTTTTATAAACTGGAAAGGAAAGAAATCATTGGTTATTCCCTAGTTGACCTTGCAATGAATCTTGTATTCCAGTCGATTCTTATGTTTATCACTTTCTATTACACGGATGTATATGGTTTATCTGCAGTACAAGTTTCTGTCATGTTTCTACTTTCAAGGTTTTGGGATGCGCTGAATGATCCGATGATGGGGGCCTTGGCTGAACGACTAAATCCTAAAAAGGGAAAATATAAGCCGTACATATTATGGGGTGCTATTCCTTATGCACTTATGGCGATATTAGCATTTACCGTTCCCGATTTAGGTGATATTGGAAAGTTAATCTGGGCCTATCTTACGTATAATTTATTAAATATGGCATTCACTTTTATTATTCAACCATATACAGCATTGACAACCGTTATGACGGCGGATCCAAATGAAAGAACAAAACTTAATTCGGTTCGAATGACGTTTGCCCAAAGTGGGGGAGTTATCGTTGCTTTGTTCATTCCATATTTAACAGGATTTTTCGGTAAAAATGATTTGGCAACGGGTTATCAAATAACGGTTATCTTACTTTCTATTATTACCGCAGCGATTTTAATTTATAGCTATACAACGATAAAGGAAAGAATCAAATCTACATCGCACTTAGATCCAGTGAAAATAAAAGACATATTCATACAGTTAGGTACTAATCGTCCAAGTGTCGTTTTATTTCTTCTCTTTGTCGGTGTTTACGGATTTAATACAATAGGATCTGCTTCGGGGATTTACTATATGACATACAATGCGGAACGGTTTGATTTGGTCGGTATCTTTTCATTGATGAATGTATTACCTTCAGTGATTGCTGTTCCTTTCGTTCCGCTGCTTGTTAGAATGATCAAGAAAAAAAATACAGTTGCGCTTGGCTTACTGATTGCTGCAATAGGATCAGCAATGATTTATATTATCCCAGTTACTGAAATTGCATTATTGATGACCGCTAAGGGAGTTGCCTCATTTGGTTACGGGATTTTAATGGGTATACTCTGGTCTATCATTCCAGATGCGGTTGAATACGCTGAGTATAACACAGGAAAACGTTATCCAGCAGTTGTTTACACAACGATTGGTCTAGGACTAAAAGTTGCAATGACGGTTGGGGGTGTAATCCCGACGTGGGTCTTAGCCACAGTTGGCTATGTTCCAAACGCAACTCAATCAGTAGATGCATTGAATGGTATTTTACTTATTGCGTCTGTTTTACCAGCAGCGATTTGTGTTGTCACATTAATCATTTTTATGCTTTTTTATAATTTGACAGAAGAAAAAGTAGAAAAAATAATGTCCGAATTAGCCATTCGAAATCAGAGTCAATAAAAAGGAGGGAAATTAGTGGTAAGTAAATTGGAGGATTTTTCATTAGAGAATGCATTTTCACTAAAAGGAAAAGTGGCTATTGTAACAGGAGCAAACCAAGGTCTAGGTATGGCATATGCCGTTGCATTTGCAAAAGCGGGAGCAGACTTATTCATCCCTCATTTTACCGATGACATTTCAGAAACAAAGAGATTGATTGAAGAAATAGGAAGGAAGGTTGTTTTTTTACAAGGGGATCTTTCAAATCAGTCTTACATTGACGAAGTAGTTCAGTGTTGCATGCGGGAATACGGTCGAATTGACATTTTAGTAAATAATGCCGGCGTAGGTATATTCGGAGATTTCATAGATTACCCAGATTCAACATGGCAGAAAGTAATGGATATTAACTTGAATGCAGTTTATTACTTAAGTCATCGGGTTGTAAAGGAAATGGTAAAACAAAAATCGGGAAAGATAATAAATATTGCATCTGCACTTGCGTTTACAGCAGATAAAAATTGTCCGCCCTATACAACTAGTAAACATGCAATTGTTGGATTGACGAAAGTCTTTGCGAATGAAGCAGGTCAATACAACATTCAAACTAACGCAATCGCCCCAGGTTTTTTAGAGACTGAAATGACAAAAGGATTTTTAGAAGATAAAACATATTACAACAAGATTGTTGAACGTATTCCAGTAGGACGGTGGGGGAAAGAGTATGACCTAATGGGGACAGCAGTTTTTTTAGCAAGTAATGCTTCAAATTATATTAATGGCTGGACGATAAATGTAGATGGTGGATTTACGACAACAATTTAATAGGAGGAAGAATTATGAAAACGGTTGCAGCAGTGAAAATCGGAAGTTTAAAAGATCCGGATGAAAAAACAAGGGGACGGGTTGATATCATTGACCTACCTGAACAGGAGGTCGGAGACGAAGATGTCAAAATTAAAATAGCTTATTGCTCAATATGCGGATCCGATCCACACTTAGTTGAAGGTGTTTTCGGATGGAATCCTCCATTTGGCCTCGGTCATGAAGTATCAGGTATTATTATTGAACTTGGTCCTAATGCGACTAAGAAAGGGCTTCAAGTGGGTGATCGTGTAGCCGGAAACTTTATAAAATTTTGCGGAACTTGCTATTACTGTTTAAATGGACAAGAACAATTTTGTGAAAATTTACATGATTATAATCGTCCAGGCATGTCAGAATCTGTTGTTTGGCATGAATCGCAAGTTTGGAAAGTACCGGATGAAGTCCCGCTTGAAGAGGCATGTCTACTTGAACCTGTTGCAATTGCAGTACGGACAGTTGATAAAACCAATATAAAAGTTGGTCAACGCGTTGCTATATCTGGAGGCGGTCCAATAGGATTATTAACGCTACAGATGTTCAAGAAATTCGGTGCAACTTCATTAACACTTATTGAACCAATTGAGGACAGACGTAATCTGGCAATAGAATTTGGGGCAGAACATGTAATTGATCCTACCGAAGAGGACGTTGTTAAAAAAGCAAAACAAATAACAGAGGGACGTGGATTTGACGTTGTTATTGAGGCATCAGGATCTCCGAAAGCAGCTATGGCTGCAGCCGATATTGCAGCCCGGGGTGGCACAGTTCTATATACTGCCATGTTCCCAGGAGATTATGAAATGCCGTTAAATCTGTATGAAAAATGTTATTTTCAAGAATTAACGATCTCAGGCATTTTTGTTGCACCTTATGCTTTTCCTAGAGCGTTACAAATGTTACCAAAACTTAATCTAAGGCCATTTACACAAAAGATTTTTCCGTTAGATCGTGGAGTAGATGCATTTGATGCGCATATGAGTGGAAAGTACCCGAAAGTCCTCATCAAATGCAATGATTAAAAGTATTGACGGTAAATTTTACTTATTATGGAGGGATAGTGAACTAGTTTAAATAATCGAATCTATATTTATACGAGGGGGGAATATGTATGAGATATTCCATTTGTAGCTGGACGTTTGGAAATATACCCATTGAAAAAGTATTTGATCGCGTTTCTGCTGCAGGGTATAAACATATTGACATGCAAGCTCTGGTTAACGATTATAATTGGAAGGAAGTAAAACAGTTAGCGAAGGATTATTCCATTGAAATTAATGGTCTTCTCTGTGATAGTGGTTGGCCGATTGAAGAACATGATTTAGCAAATACAAATAGGGTGAATCGAAAGCTGGCTGTTGATTATTTTAAACGCCAGATTGAATGTGTCAAAATGGTAGAAGGTAATTATTTAATTGTTGTTCCTTCTGCAGTAGGGAAATATTCTTTACTTGGAAATAAAAAAAGCGAGGATTGGAAATGGGCTATTGAATCGGTTTGTAACCTTACTGAAACGGCGAAGGAAAATGGAATCACTTTGGTGATAGAACCAATTAATCGATACGAAAGTTGTATCGTGAATAATTCTGACGATTTACTTAACTTTGTAATGGAAGTCAATCATCCCAACGTTAAAGGCTTGTTAGATACTTACCACATGAATATCGAAGAGTCTAATGTGAAGGAAGCGTTTCTGAAACTGAAGGACTGGATAGAAGTCGTTCACTTTGCGGATAGTAATCGACAAGGTTTGGGCAGAGGGCAGATTGATTTTGAAAAAATAGTATCCGTAATGAAAGAAATTGAATTTGATAAAACGGTCGTACTCGAGTGTATGGCACCAGGTACTAATCCTTTTAATGCTGACAAGGGAGAGGAAACGGTACAAATTATGTCAATATATGCAAAGGAATCATTAGTAAGGCTTAAAGAATGGTTTAACTAATGGTTATATTTACTTGTCAACAATTCAAGAAAAAACAAACGGAAAGCGGGGTATAGGCATGCAACAGTCTGAAACGATTGCAAAAAACGGTTTTATTGGTGAATTGGTCGATGGAAATAGTTATATTAACGGGCAATGGGTGGAAGGAAAGAGCGACAGGATTTACAAAAACATCAATCCTTATGACAATTCAGTCATTGCAGAAATTAAATTAGCGTCCAAAGGGCAGGTAGAAGAAGCTTTTCAAAACGCAGCGGAAGCACAAAAGAAATGGGCGAAAGCTTCTATTGAAGAGCGCAAGCAAGTGATTGAAAAAGCGATCCATTATTTGACTGAGCATAAGGAAGAAATCGTGCAACTCATTAACCGTGAGACGGGTGGGACGCTGTTAAAAGCGAATGTTGAACATCATCTAGCGATGGAAGTTCTTGAAGAAGCGTTAAACTACGTGGACCAAGTCGGTACCGTACAAGAAGTTCCGGGAGGGCCAGAAGGAAAAATTAATAAAATTTACCGCCTGCCACTCGGCGTCATTTCCACCATTTCACCGTTCAATTTTCCGGTCAATCTATCGATGCGGGCAATTATTCCAGCCATTGCGCTAGGAAATGCAGTTGTTCATAAGCCGGATATTCAAGTGGGGCTTGTCGGCGGCGTGCTGTTCGCAAAAGCATTTGAATATGCAGGGCTTCCGGCTGGTGTCTTTAATCTCATACTGAGTGATATTGATGAGATCGGAGATGAGATGTTGACGAACCCGATCCCGCGTCTCATCAGTTTTACAGGTTCAACAGCCGTCGGGCGTCATATCGGTTCGATAGCAGGCCAAAATTTGAAACGGGTCGCGCTGGAACTGGGAGGAAACAGCCCATTTGTTGTGCTTGCCGACGCAAATGTCGACCAAGCTGTCAACGCAGCTATTTTTGGAAAGTTCATCCACCAAGGACAAATCTGTATGATTATTAATCGGATCATTGTCCATAAAGATAAACATGATGAATTTGTGGAGAAGTTTACGGTACGGGCGAAGGAACTGACTTGCGGGAATCCACAGGATCCAAAGACTGTCATCGGACCGCTGATTAATGAGCGCCAACTGGAAAAAGCGGTTGGCTTTGTGGAACTGGCGAAAAAAGAAGGAGCGACAATGGTTCTTGAAGGAAAAAAAGAAGGGAATGTCTTGACACCGTATGTCTTTACAGACGTGAAAAATACGAGTGAAATTGCTCAAACGGAACTTTTTGCGCCAATCGCGCTCATCATTAAAGCGGAAACCGATGAGGAAGCTGTGGAAATGGCAGGAGAAACAGCACATGGGTTGAGTTCTTACATCTTTACAAGTGATTTGAAAAAAGGGGAACAGTACGCAGTGGCACTTGATACAGGGATGACCCATATTAATGACCAAACTGTCAATGATGCACCGAATATTCCATTCGGAGGAACGAAAGCGAGCGGACTTGGCCGGTTTGGCAATCCGTGGGTCGTTGATGAGTATACAACATTGAAGTGGGTTTCCGTCCAAACAAAGGCAAGGGCGTTTCCTTTTTAAGCAATTCCAAAAGCTGATTTAAGCTATAAGGCTTGAATCAGCTTTTCACTATGCCTCGAAGTTCCCTAAAAAACAAAAACCAGACTATTGACAAATTTAAAGAAAGTGAGATAATAATAAACAAAGAGAACTAAGTTCTCAGGAATGATATTGCAAAGTCTTGGTGTTTAAAACTATTCTATTAAATAGGGGTGGAGGAGTATGGTATCGAAACATCTTTTTACGAAAAAAGAATTGGATGCATACTATGATAATTTGAAAAAGGAAAACCTCGGGGCGCTTTGGAAGGATCTCGGTCATATGGTGACGAAAGAGCCGGTCCATGATGTCAAGCCGTATTTGTGGAAATGGAAGACTGTCCGTGATTTTGCGTTGCAGTCGGGTCAGTTGCTGGAACCGGGTAAAGATGCAGAGCGTCGTGTCGTTTATTTACAAAATCCAAGCTTGATAGACAAAGGGTTGATCGGCTTTGGAACACATACGTTATATGCAGGGATTCAGCTGCTCCTTCCAGGGGAATATGCACCTTCCCATCGTCATTCACAAGCGGCGATCCGTTTTATTATTGAAGGTGAAGGCGCTTACACAGCTGTAAATGGTGAGAAAACGTATATGGAACGTGGCGATATGATCTTGACACCTGCATGGACTTGGCACGAACATAAGCATGAAGGCACTGAACCTGTGTTTTGGATGGACGGATTGGATGTTGGTCTTGTCAAATCGCTTGCTGCCTCATATTTTGAACAGTTCAAAGAGGAATCTTATCCAGCGCTGGCTCCTGAAGAATATGCCATTGAACAATATAGGGGCGGAGCCTATAAGAAATTAAACGAAAAAATCGAGCCTGGCTACCCATCGCCGGTATATGGTTACAAGCTTGACCGGGTGAAATATTTATTGGATCACATGACTGAGGAAGATAATGATCCGTATGAAGCGTACGCAATTGAATATATTAATCCGTCAACAGGCGGTTCTGCAGATGGCCGTATCGGAACAGTGATGCAAAAATTAGTACCTGGCCAACATACGAAAGCCCACCGCCATGTCCATAGTGCCATTTACCACGTATTTGAAGGACAGGGATATACAGTGATCGATGGACAGAAATTCGAATGGGAAAAAGGGGATTTCTTTATCTTGCCACCATGGAGCTATCACGAGCATGTCAATACAGGCGAAGAAGATGCTTATCTGTTCTCCTACAATGATAAGCCGGTTATGGAGAAGCTGGATCTTGAATTTGGCAATGCCTACGAAGAAAACGGAGGACAACAAATTATCACATCAACTTTTAAAGCTGAAGCAAATGAGGAATAAAGGGGAATACGCACATGAAAATCGCTATTTTTAACGAAGACTTATTGGGCATTGTTAAAGAAGACAAAGTGGTGGACGTTTCCAAAGCCGCCAATTGGGATACGAACAATCCGGAATCTTCTTTTCTTTATCTAGTAGAAAACTACGAACAATTGAAAGACAATATGGAAAAAGAGGCGGAAACAGGGAAAGCCTATGCGATCGAGGATGTATTTTTTAAATCGCCAGTTCCAAGCACCCGGAAAATTTGGGCTGCACCCGTCAATTACAAGTCCCATCAGGATGAAATGAATAAAATGTTCAACAATGCGCCAAGGACAATTGAAGAGATTGCATTATTTTTGAAATCTCCAGAATCGCTCTCTGGACCAATGGATCCGATTCTGTTACCTTACAAAGACCGCCGTACGGATCATGAAGCAGAGCTGGGCTATGTCGTTGGTAAAAAGGCGAAAAATGTGAAAGCGGAAGAGGCAGAAAACTACATTTTTGGCTACTTTGCCTTATTAGATATTTCAGTCCGTGGCAATGAAGAACGGACTTGGCGAAAATCGTTTGACACGTTTACACCGATCGGTCCATGGATTGTCACTGCGGATGAAATTGACAATCCGAATGACTTGAAGATGACGTTATGGGTCAATGACGAAGTGAGGCAAGACGGCAGCACAAAGCACCTCATTTACGACTGCTTCAAATGTTTTGAAGTGGCATGTGACAATATGACGCTTCTCCCTGGAGATATTATTGCCACAGGTACACCTGATGGAGTAGGACCAATTGAAGCAGGCGATAAAGTGCGTATTAAAATCGAAGATATCGGCGAATTCACAGTAGACGTTAAGCATGCCGAGATAACAGAAGAAGTGGGGGCAACGAAAGCTTGAAAAATATACACCCGATAAAAGTCGTATTTGGTGATACAGATGCAGCAGGAATCGTTTTTTATCCAAATTTTTATCGCTGGATGGACCAGGCAGCACATGAGTTGGTCGGAAAAGCAGTGTTACCGGTTTCGAAATTGCAAACGGAGCGAAAAATCATTCTTCCATTGTTAGAAACTTTCTGCCAGTTCAAATCCCCTTTGTTTTTTGAAGACCAAATCGAAGTTCATTCGCAAGTGGTCGAAGTGCAGAACAAAGTGTTTAAAGTCGAGCATGTGTTTAAAAGAGGAGAGCAAGTCGTTGCATCTGGTTATGAAAAGAGAGCTTGGACGTCAACTGCGGATGGAGTGCCCAAAGCGGTTCCAATTCCTGAAGATGTGCAGCAAGCATTTGGGCTAGTAAAAAATCCTTCATAAAAATCGGGTGGTGACTATTTGAAGACCTTCAATCTACCATTAACGATCCAGGAATTACTAAGTGAAGCGGCATCGACATATAGAGGGAAAATCGCTTTTACGGACGGACATAACGAACTAAGCTTTGAAGATATCAGGTGGCAATCCCAGCGGCTAGCCAAACATTTTCTAGCAATGGGCTTGCGGAATGGGGATGTACTGGCTGTACAATTACCAAACAGTATTGAATTTGTCATTGCCCATCTCGCGGCAGCTGAGATCGGTCTTGTATTCAACCCGCTTAGCCCGAATTACCGGCAGCAGGAATTGACCTATATGCTAAGGCATTGCGAGACAAAAGCATTGGTCGTGTCGGGGAACGGTGGAAAAGTCAATTTCGAAAAATTGGCCTATGACGTCAAAGTTGAATTACCTCTACTTCACCATATACTTGTCGTAGGGGAAAAAGAGGATGAACGAAGCATTTCTTTCTCGACTTTGCTCGATGAAGAGCCTGCATTTAATGGCGAAATAACCGATCACACGCCAGATGTAGACGATCCTGCTTTGATCATGTTTACGTCTGGAACCGAATCGAATCCGAAAGCTGTTCTTCATTCATTTCGGACATTTGTGGCACCCCATTTGTTAAATGGAAAAGAATATGCCATGACTGAGGAAGATACAATCTACAGCTTGACACCGCTGTGTCATATGTTTTCCTTGCCGATGATCATGATCGGGCTTCATCAAGGGGCGAAGCATTATGTGTATCCTGATTATCATGTGGAGCAAGTGTTGGAAACAATCGGGAGTGAACATGTCTCCTTCTTGATTGCGGCACCGGCACATTTGATCGATCTGTTGCATCGCGTCGAAGCAGATCAGACGACTAGGATGAATTTGCGCCTTGTGTTAACAGGAGGAACAACCATACCAGCACAAATGGTAAAAGATGTGCGCAAACGTTTCAACTGTAAAGTCGCTGCTCAATGGGGAATGACTGAAGTGTGTGCGGGAGCGTTTACTAGACCCGATGATGAACCTTCGAAAGCATGGGAAACGGTCGGGCGGGCATGCCCTTCAGGGGAAATTGTCATTTTAAATGATAATCTTGAACCGCTTCCAGTCGGAGAAATGGGGGAAATTGCCTTTAAAGGCGATTGTTTGTTCATCGAGTATTATCGAAACCCAAGTGCAACGGAATCTTCCATGACTAACAATGGTTTTTTCCTAACTGGAGACCAAGGTTATCTAGATCAGGACGGCTATGTGTATTTTTTAGGAAGGTCGAAAGATACCATCAATCGGGGTGGCTTGAAATTCCATGCATCGGAAATTGAAGAGGCGTTACAGATGCATCCTAAAATTCATCGGGCTGCGGTGGTCAGTGTCCCAGATGCACGTCTAGGAGAAAGGGCATGTGCCTACGTGACAGTGAGGGATGAGGAATCATTCCAGTTGGAAGAGATGAAAGCATTTCTATTGGAAAAAGGGTTTGCTATTTACAAAGTTCCCGAGTATTTGGAAATCCGTTCAGAGCTTCCAACAACGCCATCGGGCAAAATCTCCAAAGGACCGCTTCGGACGGAGGCTCGACTGCTTAGCTGTTCAATGGTGGGACGCTCGGAAAAGGATAATAGATAAGACAAAAGAGGTCGAAAGAAGAGCAATTTCTTTCGATCTCTTTTGTTGTGGTCAAGGTGTAAGCCTGAAATTGATAAAGGTCTGACAATCCAACGAGACAAAAAAGTGGAAAAGAAGAGGGTGGATGCGAGACAGTATTCATAAGCGACTGATTGATTGAGATATAATCAGGAAGGATGATTAAATGTCGGGAATAAAAGATGAAATCATTTTACGAGGGCTTAAAGAAAATAACTTGAAAAGTGTAGACTTAAATATACCAAAAGAAAAAATCATCGTATTTACGGGTCTTTCAGGCTCGGGAAAGAGTTCAGTCGTATTTGATACATTAGCTACGGAAAGTAGAAGACAAATGACGTTGAACTACCCACAGTATATCCGCTATCAAATGCCGCGGTACGAAAGACCTCACGCTGATCTTATGCAAAACTTAAGCCCCGTTGTCGTAGTCGAGCAAAGACCTGTCGGAGGCAATTCTCGTTCAACAGTTGGCACTTATATGGATATCAATCCTTTAATTAGACTTTTGTTTTCAAGAATAGGAAAACCATCAATCGGTTCTGCAAACGAATTTTCAAGCCAAAGTTCTTTTGGTAGTTGTCCGGCATGTAGTGGGTTTGGGGAGATCATTGCGCCGGACTTAAATAAGATGGTCGATTTGGAGAAGTCTCTTCGTGATTATGCGGTAAGATTTAAGCCCTTATCACCTTCCGGCTGGCAAGGCAACTGGATGATGACCTGTGGGTTGTTCGAGCCAGATTTACCGATAAAGGACTATTCGGAAGAAAAGCGCCAGCTGCTCTTATATGGTCCCAAGGAAGGTGAAAAAGTCAATGCACCGTTTCATACGAAAAATGGACCACAAAAACATGATTGGGATGGGGTATTGCCAAGATTTACGCGCCTTTATATTAATAGAGACATTTCGAAGTTAAAAGGAGTGACCCAAGATGATGTCTTAGCTGTATCCACACATACATTATGCCCGACCTGCCAAGGATCAGGACTGAATCCCAAAGTATTGGAATGTAGGGTAAATGGTTTCAATATTGCAGAATACGATCAGTTTGAGCTAACCGAACTACTGGAAGAATTAACAACACTACAAGACCCTTTGGGAGAATATATCGCACAGCAAGCAATTCCTCCTCTAAAGCAATTAGTGGAAATGGGATTAGGCTATTTGAGTCTATCAAGAAAAATGGGCACCTTGTCTGGCGGCGAAGCGCAAAGGGTAAAAATCGCTCGTCATTTAGGGAGCAGTCTAAACAATATCACCTATATTTTTGACGAACCTAGTGCAGGACTCCATCCGGAAGAAGTGGATTTGTTAATTCAGATGTTAAAAAGTATAAAGGCCCAACATAATACTGTCATCGTCATTGAACACGATGTATCCATCATCAAAGTAGCGGATGAAATCATAGAAATGGGACCAGGAGCAGGTGTCAATGGAGGAGAAGTTGTCTATCAAGGACCAGTAGAAGAACTAAAAAACACGCCGACCGCAACAACCCTAACTCACCAACTAACTATCAACAAAAATCCAAGAGAAATAAAAGATTATTTTGCCATCAGCGGAGCAAATCACAATAACTTGAAAAATATAAGCGTAACGATTCCTAAAAATGTCTTAGTGTCTGTTTGTGGCGTATCGGGTTCAGGGAAAAGCTCTTTAATGTTGGAAGCCTTTACGGAAATTTATCCAGAAACCATAAGCGTAGGGCAAGGCAGTATCGGAACCTCTAGCCGTTCGACACTTGCTACCTATATGGGAATTATGGATGATATCCGCTCCCTTTTTTCAAAAGAAACAGGACAACCACCTGGTTTGTTCAGCTTTAACTCTTCAGGCGCATGTCCGATTTGCAAAGGGAAAGGAGTCATCACGCCAGACGTAGCATTTGCAGATCCAGTGACGATTCCCTGCGAAGCATGTGCCGGTACGAGATATTCAGACGAGGCACTGTCTTATCGATATCAAGCAAAAAATATTGTAGAGATTTTAGAGTTAACGATAGATGAGGCGATTTCCTATTTTAAGATGCCAAAGATCATCAAACGAGTTAATACACTAAAAGACGTAGGATTAGGGTATCTAGCTTTAGGCCAGACGACAAGCTCTCTAAGCGGAGGAGAAATTCAACGTTTAAAACTGGCAAGCCACTTACAAAAAGAAGGACAAATCTACCTATTAGATGAACCTTCCATAGGGCTTCACACAAAAGATAATGGAAAACTTTTAGATGTATTTCAAAAACTTGTGAATAAGGGTAATTCCGTTATCATAATTGAACATAATCTAGACTTTATCGCAGCGAGTGACTGGATCATCGAAATGGGACCAGGAGGAGGAAAACAAGGCGGACGTATACTCTTCGAGGGGACACCGGAAGAGATGCTCAATGCACAAACATTGACAGCTAAATGGTTAAAAGAGGGAGTTAGAGAACGTTTTCTCTAAAAGCAATAGGCATAAGTAATCCAGTTACACGGAAAAACTGCCATGTAACTGGGTTGGCTTTTACATGCCGCTTCAAAAAGTGTGCGTTTTATACTGTTCTTATTTGGAGAATCCGAATAGACTTGATATTTCCTCGCTTTTTTTAAGAAGTTGAACACTAAGCTCCTCTTCAAGGCTAGCTGGAACCGTACCTTGAAATCCAACAATGATAATGGCACCCAACATACGCGAGTCATGATTGAAGATTGGAATCGCTGTCGAAGAAATTGATGGGGCGAGTGCTTCACTAGCAAATGCGATGCCATTTTTTTGAATTTCTTCAAAATCTGTTTGGAGAGTTGCCTTTTCTTCAGCGGAAAGATGTTCAGTTTCACCGGCTATCCACTCATCCAGCAAAGGTCCGTTTAATAATGCTCCAAATAGCTTCCCACCAGCCGAATGAATCGGAAGAACAGTCCCGACTTGGCCTCCTAAATTTAATCCTGCACGGCTATGAATCATGTGAATGATTGTCGGTCCATCATGCGTCCATACAGCAAGCAAAGTCGTTTCTTTTGAAAGGATATTGATCTCTTCCAAAAAAGGACCCACTTTCTCCAAAATATTTTCACTGTTGACCGTTGCCATTCCGTAATCAATCAGTGCTGGTCCACCCGAGTAATGGCCACTTTCCTGATCGCGATACAAAACGCCAAGGGAGGTGAGTGTATGTAAATATTTATGCAAATTACTTTTCGTGATTTTCGTATGATGATGGATGTCGTTGAACTTAAGCGGTTGCGGGCTTTTGGCTACAAGTTCAATAATCGAGAACCCGACGATAAGTGCCTGGATTTTCGGCAAGTTTTCTTTGTCTGACATAAGTGAGAACCACCTTTATGTATGATTACATTACTATTTTACCATCGAAGTGGATTTTTTGCTATTTTACGAAAAGAGAGACGAAATAAATATTTTATTTATATCGTTCCGCACAGAAGAACAAACCCATATGATTGGCTGAAGATTATTCTTTATAATTAACTTAATAATTAATTCTTTATTCAAACAAAGGGGTGCTAGTAGTTATGACAACTGTTAACAAGCGTGATGTAATCGTCGTAGGAGCAGGGCCGGTGGGAATGATTGCAGGTCTGGCTCTACAAAAAAAGGGGATTTCCTGTGTCGTCATCGAAGCGGAAGAGAAAGATGCGCCAAGAGCCGGAAGCCGTGCAATCTTTTTACATAGCGCGTCGCTAAAACTTTTGGAAGAAACATCGCAAGGGCTTGGTTTTGAGCTGGCGAAAAACGGTATCATCTGGCCAATCAAACGAACTTTATTTCGTGGGAAAGAAGTGTATGTCCGTAATTATGGTATTACGAATAACCAAGATACGACTAAATTGCCGCACTTTACATCGCTTCACCAACATCATATCGAGAAAATCATTTATGACGCTTGTATTGCGGCGGGCGTTGAATTTGTCTATGGTGAGCCGGCAAAAAATTTGGATATTGCTAAGGATGGTGTCAAATTGACAACTGCTTCAGGCGATGTATGGGAAGCGGATTACGTCATCGGCTGTGATGGGGCTCGCTCAGTTGTTCGTGAACAAGCTGGCATCGAGTTTGAAGGACCACGTACACATGATACATTCCTCGTTGTTGACATTGAAGAAGACGAAAACGATCCGATGCCAGTCGAGCGGATTTTCCACTATCAGCATCCGGCAATGGGTCGCCGCAACGTCATGTATGTACCATTTAAAGGCGGATTGCGGGTAGACCTTCAACTCCTGGCTGATGACAAAGTGGAAGATTATACATCAGAAGAAGGACTAAAAGAGTGGCTTCCGAAAGTGATGGATCCGAAATATGCGGAACGTGTCACTTGGGTATCCTCCTACCGTTTCCACCAAGTTGTTGCGGATTCGTTTACCGATCCGAATTGTCGTATTTTACTGGCCGGAGAGGCTGCACATTTATTCGCTCCATTTGGCGCACGCGGTTTAAACTCCGGTGTACCTGATGCAATCATTGCTGTACGGGGCATCGAGCAAGCGATCCAAGCAAAAAATGAAGAAGAGCGCCGTCAAGCGATCGATGCAGCGGCAACAGAACGAAGAATCGCAGCAAAATGGAACCGTGATGGCTCGACAACAGCGCTTCATCACTTGCAAGGCGAATCAAAAGAAATGAATCTGAAACGTGAACTGGCCGCTTCGCTCGTGTCAGTTGTCCCGACACTTGGCCGCTGGCTTGACGAAGGCCCATACGGACCAAAATTCGGCCCTCCTGAACTAACAACAAAATATTAATAGATATTGCAAGATCGAAGAAAAAGGAGGATAACGAAATGGTATTGATAAATGAAAATAAGTTTGGTTCAAAAGCCCAGTCCATCAATGACGTAGCCAAACGGTTAACGGCCATTAACTGGTATGAAAAAGCCGGTGTGACAGAGAAAGAGGCGGAGGAAACATTCCATCGTTTCATGCAAGCTTTGCAAGTGAACAAGTACGATATCCAATGGGTTTCAAAAGAGCAAGTGCCGGATGCAATTAGCAAACTTACATTCGATAATAGCGAATTATGGGAAGTGTTGCGTGAGCTTCCCGATCAGTTGAAAAAAGACATCGAGGCAGAAGGGCAAGTGTCCCTTCTTGAAAAAGCCGTTGACACAGTCCCGCAAGCTGTTTTTCATGCTGCATTTGAAAAGGCTTTCCAAACATGTGACGAGGAAAAAACAGTCAGTTTCCTTGTCGGACACGCGATGTATATAGCAGTTCTGGCGTGCACAGCAGAGCTGGCGGGTAGAACGGAATTATTTGCACCCTTATTAGAATTGCTAGAGTCTGGCCATGTTCCACTTGGACCTGAAGGGAATACGATTTACCTGCTTTAAGTACAAAGTTTATATAATCGGGAAAAAGTTGTACGGGATCAATTTCCAGTACAACTTTTTCCGTGTTCAATTGACTTGATTTTAGAGAAAGCAGGGATGTAATGGAAAAGGAAGTATTGTGGAATAAAGAATTTATATTCATATCCGTCGCCAATTTTTTTCTCTTTGTTACGTATTATGCATTACTCGTATCTTTTCCTTCGGCTGCCATCCGTAATTACGGTGCAACCGGAATGATTGCTGGTTTATTTACGGCTGTTTTTCTTGTGGCAGCCATCATTATTCGTCCATTTACGGGTCCGTGGATTGAACGACGGGGCAAGCGATTTATAATGATCATTTCATTATTAATTTTTGCGGTAGCTTCTTTTTCCTACAGTTTTTTTGATTCTGTCATTCCTTTGCTTATTTTACGATTTATTCATGGGATTGGCTTCGGAATGGCGACAACCATAACAGGGACCATTATTGCCGACATTGTTCCAGAATCGCGAAAAGGAGAGGGAATGGGCTATTTTGTCATGTCAAGCAATTTGGCGATGGTGCTCGGACCTTTTATAGCGCTGACGATTTTCAGGGCATTCGATATTTATGTTTTATTTTGGATCGGCGCATTTTTTGCGTTTACGGCATTAGTCTTTGGAGTAGCGACAAGGTTGGAAAAAGAAGAGAAAACGACTATCATGAAAAAACAGTCGATGTTTGAAAAAGCGGCGATGCCTATTTCTTTAACCGTTGCTTTTTTTGCCCTTTCCTATTCAACGGTTTTATCTTTTATGGCGATTTTCGCCGCAGAGCGGGGATTAGGGGCTGAATCCAGTTTCTTTTTTGCAGTCTTTGCGGTTGTACTGATCTTCTCTCGGCCGTTTACGGGAAGGTGGTTTGATCAGTATGGGGCAAATGTAGTCATTTTCCCCGCCATCCTGCTGTTTGGTCTTGGTATGCTTTCCCTTGGTCTAGCTCAAGGTGCTTTTTTATTCTTCATTGCTGCCGGGTTGATTGGAGTTGGTTGGGGAACACTCTTTCCATGTTTTCAGACACTAGCGATTCAAAGTGTGGAACCGAAGCGTAGGTCCGTAGCAACGGCCACTTTTCTATCGACATTAGATATTGGCATTGGCGGCGGGTCATTGATCGTTGGAGCATTGGCTGGGGGAATGGATCTTGGAATGATCTACGCTTTTAGTTCCGTTTATATTTTTACGGGCATGGCCGTCTATTATTGGGCCCAAAAGAAGAATGCCATTTCAATAGAAGGAACTCAACAACATCGTGAAGCATAATCTTTAAATTCATTCCACAACCGGTAACCAATTTGAAGTTTAAGGAGTTCGTGATTTCTTGGAATGATGCAATGGCCTATTGTCAATGGGTGGGGAAAGATTGCCGACCGAAGCGGAATGGGAGTATGCGGCGAGAGGCGGACTCATCCAAAAGATATTTCCTTGGGGAGATGAACTGGAACCCAATGGTGAACATCTTTGTAATGTTTGGCAAGGAAAATTCCCGCTTGAAAATACGAGAGCTGATGGCTACTTGAGTACGGCATCTGGCAACACCTTTAAACCGAATGGCTATGGTCTCTATAATATGGTGGGGAATATGTGGGAATGGTGCGCAAACTGGTTTAGCTCCGATTATCATTTAATCGATACCATCAATAATCCAAAAGGATCTTCCACTGGGACAGCAAAATCGATGCGCGGGGGATCCTATCTTTGTCATGAGTCCTATTGTAATCGTTATCGGGTGGCTGCAAGAACATCTAATACGCCCGATAGTTCAACTGGGGTTTTGGGATTTCGTTGTGTGAAAGATATTTCTATTATGGATTAAAGATTTTATCAACAGTAGTGTGAACTGATACGCTCATTCATGCTACTGTTTTATTATTAAAATAAAGCATTTTAAATTTTAAGTTACTTTATAGCGACGCTATCTATCAATAACATAATTTATTAATTACACAATATTTGTAATGTTTCGAATGTCAATCCTCACAATTAAGGAAAAAAACTTACACAACCATTTTTCTGTAGATTACATTCTTTTCTGAGGGATGATATTCTTTAACGAAAGATTTAAAATTTATTACTCGGACGACTTTCAACCAAATAGGAAACAACTTTAAAATAGGTTTGAAAGCGCTATCAAAAAGGGGGTGGCAACTGGGAAATAAGTTGTTTTCGTCAGTTAATTGACAAGTATCAATTATTGTGGGAAGGCTGAAATTATGGGGAAGAAAAGAGGGATTGTATGCGTTGGTTTGTACTTTTGCTATTATTTTTTGGGACGGTTATTAACTTTGCGGATAAGTCAATTATAGGACTTGCAGCTGTTTCTATTATGAAGGATTTTAATCTTTCTTATACGCAATGGGGATTGGTTGGTAGTAGTTATTATTGGTTATTTCCTGTGACTGGGATTTTTGGTGCTGCGTTAGCGGATCGTTTTGGAGCAAAGAAAATACTCGGCTTCTTGATGCTAACATGGACTGTTTTGCAGTTTGGAGTATTGGCGATCACAGCCTTGCCATTACTGATTGTATACAGGGTTTTACTTGGTGTTTTCGAAGCTCCATATACCCCTATTGCTTTCAATCATGTACATAAATGGTTTCCGCCAAAGCAAATCGGATTTGCCACTTCAATTGTTGTAGCTGGCGGTGGAGTTGGAGCAATGGTTGTTGCCCCGCTACTTGTCGCTTTAATAGTCGCATTTGGCTGGAAAGTGGCATTTGCTTTGCTTGGTGCTGCAAGTTTTGTTTGGTTTTTCCTTTTCCAGTTTTTCACTAAAGAAAGTCCTGTGCAAGTTTACAAAGAAAAGCAGAAGAAAGCCCGATTGGAGAAAATTAAGTTGAAGGATTTTCTAGTATTAGTTGCTTCTCCGACTGCTCTATTTACGACATTTGCTTTTTTATCAACTCAATTTTTAATTGTGTGGTTTACGATTTGGTTGCCAATCTATTTAGTGGAAGTCGTTCAGCTGTCTGCAATTCAAATGGGTTATGGTGTGGCGACAATTGGAGTAGTTTCCATCCTTATCTATATTGGCGTATCGGCATTTTCAGATCACCTGTTTAAAAAGAATCAGAATTGGCGTCTATCTAGAGTATACGTAGTTGCTGGAGCGATGGGCATCGGTGCATTATTTTTGGCTTCGGTTACGGTCTTTCAAAATCCAGTTTGGGTTATTATTGCCCTATGTCTGGCAAAAGGATTCACATATGTGATATTACCGATTGGTCCAAGCATCATGATTAATGAGTTGCCCGAAAGAGGAGGTCTGATGGCTAGTATTTTAACTTCGTTTGGTAATCTCGCGGGCATAGTCGGCCCAATCCTAACAGGCTCAATTGTAGCCTTAGCTGGCGCGAATAAAATAGCAGGCTATAATTTGTCCATATTATTTATAGCTGGTCTTGTCTTAATTTTTAGTTTGCTTTTTGCTATTTTTGTTAAACCCAAATTAGCAAAGGTAAGTATGGATGAACAACATGTTAAATTAGAAGAAAAAGAAAGTCGCAAGAAAAATTCAGTTCCAGTTTTATAGTAAAGGCAGGACAAAATTATGTTCAAAAAATTTCTTGAGGATGATTCCCGAAAAAATGAACTTGTAAAACAAACCTATCACTTGATTCATAAACGAAGAACCGTGACAAAAGCGGATTTAATAGAACATATGCAATCAAAGCCAACGACGATGACCCGAGTGATTGAAGAACTTTTACTAAATGGGTGGATCAAAGAAGTGGGAGTGGGTCCGTCAAATGGAGGACGGCCACCTATTTTATACGAGGTGTCCGAAACGATTGCTTGGATCATTGGAATAGATATATCCCGAACTACCACCCGGATTGTTCTCACAACGATTAATTTTACCATTGTCGAAAGCGAAATCATTCAAATGACAAGAAGTCATACGCCTGAGATTATATTTGAAGAATTAAATCGGATTATTTGGAAGTGGCTAAAGATATATGCTATTTCTTTTGATCAGTTACTTGGAATTGGTGTCGGAGCAGTGGGGCCTATATTACGTCATGAGAGAAAAATTATGAAACCGGAATCCTTCCTGTCTTTAGGGTGGGAAAATGTAAATGTACCGGCATATTTCAATGATTTTCCGGTAGCCGTGATGTTGGATAATGGGGCAAATACGGCAGCCATGGCAGAACTTTTTGCATGTGGTGAAGTGCATAAAAATATTTTATATTGCATAAACGGTTTTGGAATTAGAGGCGGATTTGTGAATGATGGAAAAATCTTTTATTCAGGATTAGGAGATACCAGTGCTTTAGGACATATGATTGTCCAGGCGGATGGTAAAGTATGTAAATGTGGTAGACAGGGATGTCTAGCTGCTTATTCCACAATCACTTCGATGGTCGATGAATTTGAAAGGATAAGTGGCGAAAAAAATATGACTTACCATCATTTCCTACACTTAATGCAAGCGGGGGATGAACGTGCTCTTCATATTGCAAACAAAGCAGCATTTTATTTTGGCGTCGGTTTAGCGAATATGGTTAATTCACTTCGTCCAGAGCTTGTGGTACTTCACGGACCACTGATCTATGAAACATCTTCATTTTTTGATGATGCAGTGCGCAGCGCCCAATCTCACATCTTTATGCCTGACCTGTTATCACCTACTTATAAAAAAGGCTCTTTAAGGGAAAATGCAATCGCGCTTGGGGGAGCAATTCAAATTTTCCACTCCTATTTTAATAGTGTGTAATCATTTCTCCACTTTATTCCGTAAAGGAATAAAGTGGACCTGGCTGGTTGTGTATCGTTCGGTGGCGGCTATGAGACTATCTCAGTAATTGAACTAGAGGTTATTCTCAATGCCGGGTCAGTAAATGTTTTACATTATCAATAGAATCTATCATTTTTTACGGCAGTATCTGATGTGAATTCCCTTTTATTCGCATAATTTCTTTTTGTGAAATCGACGAAATATTCTAGGTATTAAATCTGAAGATATATATCATATTTGGTGATTTTAGTTAATTGGGATAAAAAAATTATATTCTGAAAGGATTGATAAAATGTTTAAAGATCAAGAAATACCATTTAAAGGTGAAATCGGAAAAACGGTTGATGTCTCGACCCCATGGTGGCCTGAAGAAGAAACGACAGACAAACAAAATCCAAACATTGTCTATATTGTATTAGACGATTTAGGCTTTTCGCAATTAGGTTGCTATGGTTCGGATATTTCCACACCGCATATGGATGAATTGGCGAAAAATGGACTCCGTTATACGAATTTCCATACGTCAGCTATGTGTTCACCTACGAGAGCGTCCTTATTGACGGGGCGCAATCCTCATTCGACAGGTGTATCATTTGTCACGGAATTGGATAGCGGGTTTCCGAATTGTCGAGGGAAGGTAAGAAAAGATACCGCAATGCTCAGTGAAGTGCTTCTTGAAGAAGGGTACAACACGTTTGCTGTCGGTAAATGGCATCTGGCACCAGCAAAAGAACAGACGCAGATTGGTCCATTTGATGGTTGGCCACTTGGGCGAGGTTTTGAACAATTTTACGGCTATTTAAGGGGAGCGACGGATCAGTTCCATCCCGATTTAGTAGAAGGGAACCGTCGTGTTTCACAACCGAAAAGTCCGGAAGAAGGCTATCATTTAACTGAAGATTTAACGGATAAGGCAATTGACTATATCCGATTACAGAAGTCAGAAGCACCTCAGAAGCCTTTTTTCTGTTATTTATCTTATGCGGCACCGCATGCGCCTCATCAAGCACCAAAGGAATTCATTGAGAAATACAAAGGGAAATACGATAAGGGATGGGATGTTGCAAGAGAAGAGTGGTTTTTAAGGCAAAAAGAGCTGGGAATTATTCCAGTGGATGCAAAACTGCCCGAGAGAAATCCAGATGTCAAAGCTTGGGACACGCTTCATGAGGATGAAAAGAGATTGTATGCGAGAATGCAGGAAGTGTTTGCAGGCTTTCTCGAACATACCGATCATCACATCGGTCGTTTCATCCAATGTTTGAAGGACCTGAGACAATTGGATAATACGCTCATTGTTTTATTATCTGACAATGGCGCCTGTGGAATGGGCGGTGAAGGAGGTATGGTCAATACGTGGACGCCATCCTATAACGCAGTGCCGGAAACATTTGAAAGCAAGTTGGCGCGTATTGATGAACTGGGCGGGCCGAACGCGAATAGCCACTATCCGTCCGGTTGGGCTCAAGTCGGAAACACACCATTAAAATGGTACAAAACGTATACACATGCGGGCGGGATTAGGTGTCCACTCATCATTCATTACCCTGAAAAAATAAAGGATAATGGGGCAATTCGTACACAGTACCATTTTGTCACTGATATTATGCCGACGGTGCTGGAGTTAATTAATACGGAAATGCCTGAGGTCTATAAAGGTGTACCGCAAAAACCTGTATACGGGACAAGTCTTCTGTATACGCTGGCTGACGGAGAGGAACCTACCCGTAAGAAAGTGCAACATTATGAAATAGCAGGAAATCGTGCAATTTGGAAAGATGGTTGGAAGGCAGTCGCACGTCACGTAGAAAATACTTCTTTTGATGAAGATCAATGGGAACTATATGATGCAAATAATGATTTCTCAGAATTTAATGACCTTGCTAAGCTTTATCCAGGAAAATTAAAGGAACTGATTGAGGATTGGTGGTCGGAGGCGGAAAAATACGATATCTTCCCTTTGGATGGTCGAACCCTCGGTCAAAGACTAAAATTGATTGCGAAACGGGGAAAACAGATTGACGGACCAGTTGAGCGGGTTTTCTATGCGGCACCAGCAATTCACAATGGGCTTCAAGCGCCAGACTTAAGAAACCGATCATTCCAAATCGAAGCTAAAATAGAGCGTACTTCTACAGATGATGATGGTGTCATCGCAGCACATGGTGATCAATCAGGCGGGTATACATTTTTTGTGAAAAATAACCATCTCTATTTCTATTACAATTTCTCCAATGTTGAGGAATTTGTCGTCAAATCGGAGCAGGAGCTTCCAACAGGCGCTCTTACCGTGTGCTTTACGTTTGATAAAACAGGTGAAGAAGAAGGCGTTGGCAAAATGTTTGTCAATCATGAACAAATTGGTGAGGGGAAGATCCTTCACGCATCTGCACTTGGCTTTTCACGGGCATTATTTTACATTGGACAAAATGAAAGAAACCCGATCAGCCCATTGTACACGGCGCCGTTTCCATTTAAAGGGCAGTTGGATCAAGTAATCTACACAGTAGATGGCTACAAGGAAGACATTGAGGCAGGTGTTTTGCAAGAATTGATGACAGAATAGTATTGGAGAGTAGGATTGGATGAGGATTTCTGACTTAACAAAAGGTAAAAAGAAATATGTTGCATTAGCACTATTGTTTGTTGGATGGCTTTTGAGTTTCCTGGATCGGATGGTCATGAATATTGCGGTAATTCCGATCAAGGAGGAATTTAACTTAGATCCCTCAATGGTGGGTATCATATTAAGTAGTTTTTTTATTTCGTATGCATGTATGCAAATACCGGGAGGCTGGTTGGCTGATAAAATCGGATCCCGAAAACTTGTAATTTTCGCCATCGCTTTTTGGTCGTTATTTACAATCTTTTCCGGTTTGGCCTGGTCGTTAGCTTCCCTAGTAATCATTCGTATTTTGTTCGGAATTGGGGAAGGGTTCTATCCCTCAGCCAGTCAGAAAGGTATATCTGAATTTTTTCCGAAAAATGAAAGGTCAAAAGCCTCGTCTACGATGATGTCATCCAATTTTTTTGGAGCAGCGCTAGGTCCGTTGATTGCTGCGCCTTTAATCGTCTGGTTGGGTTGGAGACATATGTTTGTTGCAATTGGAGTGGTCGGCTTTTTATTGGTTGCTGCATTTTGGTTTTTTTACCGGCCTGCAGCCCAAACGGAAAAAATTGAAGTGAAAAAGAAAGAAACAAACAAAGTGCCGTTGAAGAACCTGTTGAACAATTCTGGTATATGGAAAATTGTGGTCATGTGGTTTGCAGCAGGAATCATTAACTGGGGTTTCAGTTCATGGATGCCCATCTATTTAGTGGAAACCCGTAATTTAGATATTCTTTCGGTAGGATTGATTGCTTCAGTACCCGCCCTACTAGGCGGTTTTGCTACCATCTTGAGTGGTATCCTATTGAATAAATATTTTATAAATACGGAAAAGTACTATGCTGCAGGCGGAATGTTGTTAACAACTGTATTTTTGTACTTAATGATTATTTCTGACTCCATGGTTGCGGTTGTGATTTACTGGAATTTAGTTTTCATCTTCAAGAGTTTTGTATTTTCAGTTGCCTTTTCGTTACCACATCAATTGTTACCGAAAGAAGCGATTGGAACTGGCATGGGTATGGTAAATACAGGAGCCCAAGCGGCAGGATTCATTGCTCCGATTGTAATGGGATTCATTATTAGTGCGACGGGTTCGTACGATACTGCATTCTTCTTTTTAGTCGCATGTGGCATTTTATCGACAATCGCGGCATTATCAATCACGAAGAAGGATCGAAAAGTCAGTCCGCAGAATGCAGAAATAGCAATGGAATAACCTAGTTGAAATTGAATTGTATATAAAGGATATTGTTTTATTGATATCTTTCCAGAAAATTGGAGGTGACTTAAAAGTGTTCTTTTAAGTCACCTCTCTTCTTTTTGTGTATAGCCTGTATTATTTGACTAAAAATTAATGTTTCATTCCTACACATTGTAGGTGTGATTTCAAGAAAAGACCGTTTATAATGAAAATACAGAAACTTTGATTGGAGAGATGAACAATGACAATTCAAACGATTGGTGTAGTTGGCGCAGGCTCGATGGGCGCTGGAATTGCAAACCTTGCAGCATTGAATGGATTTAATGTAGTTTTAAGAGATATTGAAGATCGCTTTTTAGAAGGAGCTCTTGCACGACTTGATCAGTTCATGGCCAAAAGTGTTGAGCGTGGGAAAATGACGGAAGAGCAAAAACAAGAAACACTGGCTCGTATTCAAACGACGACAAATCTCGAAGACTTAAAAGATGCCGATGTAGTCATTGAAGCGGTTATTGAAGATATGGACTTAAAGAAAGAAGTTTTCGCTCAACTTGATAACATTGTCAGAGAAGATGTCATTCTAGCAACGAATACATCGTCTATGTCCATTACTGAAATCGCTGCAGCAACAAAACGTCCTGACCGTGTAGCGGGTATGCACTTTTTCAACCCGGCACAGCTCATGAAGCTTGTGGAAGTCGTACGTGGCTATGAAACAAGTGACGAAACTGTAGAAATGTTGAAAGCGCTTTCTACTCAATTGAAAAAAGAAGTCGTTGAAGTGAAAAAAGATACACCTGGGTTTATTGTTAACCGCATTATGATTCCGCAATTTATCGAAGCGATCCGTCTTCTGGAAGAAGGGGTCGCCTCGGCAGAAGATATCGACAAAGCCGTTAAATTCGGTTTGAACTACCCGATGGGGCCATTTGAATTGCAAGACTATGCGGGTGTGGATATCGGCTATTACGTTATGGAATATTTCCAAAATGAATTCAACGATGCACGTTTTGCACCACCATTGCTCATGAAGCAAATGATGAGAGCAGGTCGCTTTGGAAAGAAAGCGGGCGCTGGATTTTACGACTATGAACAAAAAAAGGAGCTCGTGAAACAATGACATATGAATACTTATTATTAGATATTGAAGAAAATGTAGCTACAGTAACGATTAATCGACCACCTGTCAATCCGTTGAATACACAAGTATTTAAAGAATTATCCGAGGTATTTGCGAAGTTGGATGACAATGATGAAGTACGGGCGGTTATTCTGACAGGTAGCGGAGAAAAAGCGTTCGTTGCAGGCGCGGATATTAACGAAATGGCCGGATTGGATCTTGTCGGCATCAATAAGATGAACAAAGTATCCAGAGCTGTTTTTTCACAAATTGAAAATGCTACGAAGCCGGTCATTGCAGCATTGAACGGTATGGCATTAGGTGGCGGATTTGAACTTGCGTTAGCCTGTGATTTACGCATCAGTTCTGAAAAAGCGAAATTTGCATTCCCTGAAGTAGGTCTTGGTATCATTCCAGGTGGCGGCGGCACACAGCGTTTACAAAAGATCGTTGGACAAGGTGTTGCTAAAGAACTCCTTTACTTCGGTGAGATGTTCGATGCGGCTAAAGCGCTTGAATTGCATATCGTCAATGAAGTTGTACCTGTGGATGAAGTATTGTCAACTGCGAAAGAATGGGCAAAGAAACTTGCGAGCAAGCCACCGGTCGCTCTCCAAATGTTGAAACTTGCGGTGAATACAGGAAGCAATACGGATATCGAATCAGGTTTAATCATTGAAAGCGCTTGTTTTGGCAACGCCTTTTCGACGGAAGATCGAAAAGAAGGATTGAATGCGTTTGTTGAAAAGAGAAAACCGGTTTACGCTGGGCGTTAACTGTAGAATCGACAGCAATGAAGTATCCAGATGCACAGCCCATCAGGGTACTTCATTTTTTTATCTTCATTCAGCAGAAAACTCCCACCTCCATAGGTGGCGAGATGAATGCTTTTTGGTTTACTGTTCGGTGGGTGTTCAAACATCCGCTGAACGAAGATAAAGCCTCCGGCGGATGTCACAGATTTTGAAAGGAGTTAATCGAGCAAGCTCGATTCGAAATCTGGACGCAATCACGCCGAGGCATGATTGATTAACAAACGAGCGTATTTGAATTCAGTTGACAGATTGAAATGGTGATTCTCGCTTCAAGCAGGAGGAAATTGAATATGACAAAAGATAAAAATCGAATGACAGTTTATGAACTTCTTTGTCTTGCAGAATCAATCCATCATAACAAAGAGGCTATTTACGATTTGACACAACGCGTTTCGTATCGTCAATTAAAAAAAGACGTTGATCAACTAGCAGCTTCCTTCATCGAACAAGGTTTTAAAAAAGGGGACCGGATTGCAGTTGCATTGCCGAACTGGTATGAAACAACCGTCATTTTTTTCGCTGTGGCGAAAATCGGTGCGATTCTTGTGCCGTTTAATCCGAGTTATAAAGCACATGAAGTTCAATATATTTTACATCATGCGGAACCGAAAGCCCTTTTCGTTACAGAAAAGTTCGATGGACGTATTCTTGAAGAGGATCAACCTCTAATCATAACGGTTCGCTTTGAGCAACAAGGAACAACTTCCTATGCAGATTTGTTAAACGAAAGACTTTCAGAGGCAGACGAAGCGGTGCTAGATGTAGATGAAGACGTGTACTGCTTGCTCTATACATCGGGTACGACGGGCACACCAAAAGGCGTTATGATTACGCATAGAGGCGTGATCCAGTCGGCCAATACGCTTGCTAAAGAATTGCGCTGCACAGAGCAAGATGTATTTCTAATTGCTGCACCTCTTTTTCATATTTTTGGCATGGCATGTAATCTATTTACAGGGCTAACGGTCGGGGCACGTATGGTCATCAAGGAAAAATATCATCCGAGGGAAATGCTTGTATTGATTGAACAGGAACGGGTGACGATTCAGCAAGGTGTGCCGACAATGTTTTTGAAAGAGTTGGAAGTGGAAGATTTTGATCACTTCGATTTATCCACTTTACGTGCTGGAATGGTCGGGGCATCCCCAATACCGCCGAACAAAGTGAAAGAAGTGCGTGATCGTCTTGGAATGAATCTATGTCAATCTTTTGGAATAACCGAGACTTGTACTGTAACCATGACTCCTTACGATGATGATGAGCAAAAAATCATCCGTTCACTTGGAAAAGCAATACCGGGCGTACGGTTGAAAATTGTCGATGAAAATCGGAGTGAACTGCCGGCAGGACAAACAGGAGAAATTGCGATACATAGTTTCGGAACGATGAAAGGCTACTATAAGATGCCTGAAGAGACAGCCCGGGTAGTTGACGATGAAGGCTGGTTCTATACAGGAGATCTCGGGATACTGGATGATGAAGGCTATTTATACTTTGTGGGACGCGCGAAAGAGATGATTATACGCGGTGGCTACAATATCTACCCGCAAGAGATTGAGGCGGTATTGACAAAACATCCTGCTGTGTCGAATTCGGCAGTTATCGGCCTTCCTGATGACGTATTAGGGGAAGTTGTCTGTGCAGTCATTCAATTGAAGAATGGCCAATCCACTTCGGAAGAAGAACTGAAAAACTATTTGAAAGAACAGATCGCCACTTATAAAGTACCGGGTAAAATCATTTTTACAGAAGAGTTTCCCTCCACGGCTAGCGGCAAAATACAAAAGGTGAAGTTGCGGGAAGAGCTTATGTCAACCATCAATAGCCCTGTATCGCACTAAAAGGAGTGAAAGAAAGAGATGGTAGTTAAAGGGAAAGAGGTAAAACATTTTCTAACTGGAAACATCGAGGCCGAAGAGATCTTTACACCGGAAGATTTTTCTGATGAACATGAAATGATAGCGGATTTGGCAGAGAAATTTGTTATGAATGAAGTGATGCTGTCACTGGAAAAAATCGAAAATCAGGAATTTACTGAAACGATCCGTCTTATTAAAGAAGCGGGTGATCTTGGACTGATTGGCGCAGATATTCCGGAGGAAGACGGTGGAATGGATCTTGGAAAAGTAAGCGGTGCCATTATTTCTGAAAAGATGGCGTATGGCCGTTCCTTTTCGATCACATTTGGCGGGCAAACCGGCATAGGTGCGCTACCAATCGCCTATTTTGGAAATAAAGAGCAAAAAGAACGCTATTTACCTAAATTGCTAACAGGTGAAAAAATTGCAGCCTATGCATTGACAGAACCATCTGCAGGAACGGATGCAATGGGCCTGAAAACTTCCGCAAAACTGACGGATGACGGTAAGTATTATGTGTTAAACGGCGAGAAGCAATGGATAACAAACTCAGCTTTTGCAGATGTTTTTATCGTCTATGCGAAAGTGGATGGCACTCAAATAACTGCTTTTATTGTTGAAAAAGGTTATGAAGGACTATCGACCAGTCCTGAAGAGAAGAAAATGGGACTGAAAGGTTCTTCCACACGCTCACTTATTTTAGACAATGTGAAAGTGCCTGCTAAAAACGTAATCGGCGAAATCGGCCGCGGACATATTATCGCCTTTAATGTCTTGAATATTGGTCGATATAAAATGGCATCGACAGCACTTGGTTCTTCCAAACGTTCGATTGAGCTGGCAGTGAAGTATGCCAATGAGCGGAAGCAATTCGGCAATTCGCTTTCTGACTTCAACTTGATCAAGCAGAAAATTGCCGATATGACAATCCGCACATATGCCAATGAAAGCAGTGTATATCGCACGGCGGGGGCTATGCAAAATGGTTTTGAAGAGATGAAGCAGACAGGCGAAGATTACGGCAAAACGATTGCACGTTTTGCAGTCGAATGTTCGATCAATAAAGTCATGTCGACGGAAGCGTTGGACTTTGTCGTTGATGAAGCGGTGCAAATTCACGGAGGTTATGGCTATATGGCCGAATACGAAGTGGAGACAATCTACCGCGATTCACGGATCAACCGTATTTTCGAAGGGACTAATGAAATTAATCGTATTATTATCGCATCGACCTTATTGAAGAAGTATAGTGGACATAGTGAACTGAATCAGATTGGCAATGGTCCGCTAGAGCGAGCAAAACAGACTCTTAAACTGATGAAAGATTATTATGAGGCGACGATCCAAGCTATTCAGAAAGCTGGAATTGATAATCTAAACAAAGAACAAGAAGTGGCTGCTTTTCTAGCAGATCTTGCAATTGGGATTTATAGGAGTGAAAGCGCTGTCCTTCGTGCCGAAAAAGCGTTCAATCGTTCTGGAGAAGAAAAAAGTAGTCAAAAGCTTGATTGTGCAAAAATTGTTGTCCACGAAACTGCACAACAATGTGCAATCCAAGGGTTGAATATGGCCGGTTATCTTCGCGATGACGAAGCTTTCTTACACGCTGCTGGCCGCCTGATTTCAAGTAGTACCGAAAACATTGTGGAAACAAAGAGACGCATTTCAGACCGGGTCATTGCCGCGGAACGCTATGTTGTCTAATCGAAAACAAATTATATAGAAGAGGTGTATAGATTGACAGAAATCGTTTTATTGGAAGGTGCGCGGACACCATTTGCAAAGATTTCAGGTTCTTTCCGTGATATCTCAGCAACGGAACTAGGCGTAATTGCTGCGAAAGAGGCGATCCGTAAATCTAATATTAACGCTGAAGACATCGACCAGGTCGTCTTCGGAAACGTTCAGCAATCGAGTAAAGATGCTCATATTTTGGCGCGGCATGTCGGCTTAAAAGCAGGAACTAGACTTGAAACGCCAGGTTTAACGATCAACCGTGTTTGCGGAACAGGAATTGAAGCGATTTTAACAGGAGCCCGTTATATCTTGGCAGGCGAAGCCGAAGTCGTATTGGCAGGCGGCACGGAAAGTATGAGCCGAGTGCCTCATGTTATTCCTGGCATGAGATGGGGAAGTCCCCTCGGTGGTCCGGTCATTGAAGACTGGTTATGGGACGGCTTGCTCGATACAAACTGTGGCTTTACAATGGCGGAAACGGCGGAAAATCTCGCGGAAAAGTATCAGATTTCACGTGAAGAGGTAGATGCACATGCGCTTGCTAGCCATACACGTGCCATCGAAGCGAGAGAAAAAGGGTACTTCAAAGAAGAAATTGTTCCGGTTACGATCAAGGGACGAAAAGGTGAGATCATTATTGATGAAGATGAGCATATTCGCGAAACTTCCATGCAACAGCTCGGAAAACTCCCTGCGCGCTTTGTCGAAAATGGAGTTGTGACACCAGGAAATGCAAGTGGGATGGTGGACGGTGCTGCAGCAGTGGTCATCGCCTCTCGGGAATATGCAGAGCGAAATGGCCTAAAACCGATTGCACGTCTTGTCTCATGGGATGTCGTAGGCGTCGAGCCTAAATATATGGGAATCGGTCCGGTACCGGCTATTCGAGGCGCTTTGAAAAAAGCAGATCTACAAGTGGAAGATTTGGACTTGATTGAAATTAACGAAGCCTTTTCGGCACAATATCTAGCTTGCCAACAAGAACTTGGGTTTGACTTGGAAATCGGAAACGTCAATGGTGGTGCAGTTGCACTTGGACACCCGCTTGCTGCAAGCGGCACAAGAATCTCGCATACGCTCATTAAAGAATTACAAAGACGGAACAAAAAATATGGCGCATCTGCGGTTTGCATCGGTGGGGGACAAGGCATCGCGGCGATTTGGGAAGCTCTTTACTAATATTCATTAACCTAGCGAATGCCTATGAAAAATATTTCGGGCATTCGTTAGGTTTGCTGTTATTTCGTTTACACTTTTGATTTTTCAGAAGCAAGGAGTTTAGAGGGAATGAAAAATATCACAACAATCGAGGGGGAGAAATGTGGCTAACTTAAAAACGAATCCAAATGTCAGTGATACATTAAAAGCAACAGCTAATCGATTACCAAATCGAGAAGCGATCTATGATGAATCAAGACGAATGACATATGGCGAGTTGGATCAAGAAGTGACAAACCTTGCCAAAGGACTCATACGGATCGGTGTGGCAAGCGGGGATCGTGTAGCAGTTGCATTGACAAACTCCTGTGAATACGTCACAGCATTTTTTGCCATTTCCCGGGTTGGAGCAGTCTTAATTCCACTCAATCCATTTTTCAGTAAAGAAGAAAGTGCCTATATTTTACAACAGGCTGGGGCAAAAGCTCTTTTTTGTGATGCGGAAAGTTATTATTCTGAATTGCGTCAGGAGATTGAAACGCTATCAACGATCATTTCTGTTCGTTTCCAAGCGGCAGATTATATGAACTATGCTGAATTATTAGTCGGACATAAATCAGAAGAAGTCCGTATCGCCCCAACTGAAGATTTATTTGCTATCATGTTTACATCGGGAACGACTGGACGTCCGAAAGGTGCAATGTTGACGCATGAAAATGTGTTGTTTTCTGCTATGGCAGGTTCCAATAGAATGAAATGTACAGAGGAGGATGCGTTTTTAATCCCCAACCCTCTTTTTCACGTTATGGGAGTGACTTTCATTCTTCGTGCGACTTATTGTGGCGGGAAACTGGTCATCATGCAGAAATACTCGGTGAAAAATGCGCTTGCGCTCATTGAATCGGAGAAAGTGACTGTCCATCCGGGTGTGCCGACGATGTTTATTTTGGAACTGAATTCTCCAGACTTTGACAGCTACGATCTGAGTTCTCTTCGCACGGGTGAAATGGCTGCGGCGCCGTGTCCGGTGGAAATTGTGAAACAAATCCGATCGAAAATGAATTGTAATGTTCTTGTCGCCTATGGCTCGACGGAAACAGCCGCGACACTGACAATGACCGGATTTGACGATGATGATACATTGCGTTCGGAAACGGTCGGTCGTCCAGTACATGGCGTAGAGGTGAAAGTGGTAGATGATCATCGGAAAGAATGTGCTGTCGGTGTAGTTGGGGAACTGGTCTGTAAAGGGCCGGGTGTGACAAAAGGCTATTATAAAATGCCGGAAGAAACCGCCAAAGCGATTGATCATGAAGGCTGGTTTTACACGGGCGATATGGCGACAATCGATGAAAATGGTTATGTAAGAATCGTCGGACGAAAAAAAGAATTGATCATTCGTGGCGGTTATAACATTTACCCACGTGAGCTTGAAGAAGCGCTCTACCAACATCCTGCAATAGCAGATGCGGCAGTCATCGGCCTTCCTGATGAATTATTCGGGGAACTGACATGTGCTTGCGTCGTTTTAAAAGAAGATATTACGACAACAGAGGAAGAATTGTTGGGGTATATGAAAGAGCGGTTCGTCAAATATAAAGTTCCGGATAAATTTATTATTTTAGACAAATTACCGATAACAGCATCAGGGAAAATAAGCAAATTAAAGTTGAAGGAACAACTCGACAATAATATTTCCATCACATCTTAAAAGAAATTGTCTAGTATTACTTGTCAACGGACTAAAAGAATACCTAAATTACAGCATGTACTTAAAAAAAGTGTAGACAAGTCAAAAATAACTTTGTCTACACTCTTTTTTTAGGAAAATACTATAAATTAGAAATTTCTGTTATGGATTTGTGTACCCAAATGTTTTAGATATCGTTTGTTGCATCTTCAGTAAATATTGGCTTGTTTCGTCACCGATCGCACTCGGTATGTCTGGTGTGAATCCGACCACTGCAATGATTCCGACAAGTTCTTCACTGTATGACAGGATAGGTAGAGATACGGAAGAGATGGAAGTGATCAATGGCTCCTTTGCAAAAGCGATCTTTTCTTCTTTAATTTTATGGAATTCCTTATCTTCATCTGTCATGGAAGGTTCTGCTGCCACCCGCCAATTTTCAGTGATGTGATTGTTATAAAATACGTTGAAAATCTTTCCGGAAGACGAGTTGGGTGGTAGTAATGTACCGATTTGTGCTCCGATATTGAGAATTTGATCCGGACTCCAAATCTTAGCGATGACAGGCCCGTTTGTAGTTCCGACAGCAAATAATACAGAACACTTCGTTTGCTGGCTGATTGTTTGTAAATAAGGAGTTATCTGCTCCACTACATCTTGCTTGCCGATCGCAGTCGTCCCATATTGAATGAGCTTAGGACCAAGATGATAGAGCCCTGTTGAACTTTCTCGGATGAGTAAATCGAGTTGTGTCAATGTATTCATGTATTTATACAAATTACTTTTGGTCATTTTCGTTTTTTCTTGTATTTCTGCGAATTTCATAGGTTTTCCGTTATTAACGATAACATCGATGATCCCGATTCCGATTTGTAACGATTGGATGGTGGATCCATTTTTTTTGATTTCTATCATAATGTCTCTACTCCCTCTGTTCTCTTAGTTATTAGTATAGCAAAAAACAGTCCTCTAAAAAATTTCAAATAATTTTGTATTGACTTTAATTATTAGAATACTGTAAAATACACTTATAGTAAACCTCATTCACTATTAGTGGAATATAAAAATAGGTTTGATTGTATAAGAATGAATGAGGGGAAGCAAAACTATGAACTATACTTATTCAGGAGGTTTTCGTTATGAGCAATGATCAAAACAATCCAATTATTGTCATAGGCGGAGGTATCGGTGGTTTAGCAACTGCCTTAGGACTTGCAGAAAATAAAAAGTACGTCAAAGTATTGGAACAGGCTCCAGAATTTTTGGAAATCGGCGCTGGAATCCAGCTTGCAGCGAACGCAACAAATGTATTACAGCGTTTTGGCGTAATGGATAAAATCAATGAAATTGCAGTATTTCCAAAAAGACTTGTTCTCATGGATGCTTATACAGGCAAAGAGCTTTCCGCATTGGACCTTGGAGATGTGTATAGAGAAAGATATGGAGCGCCTTATATCGTGCTACACCGCTCAGATCTCCATAAAGCCTTATATGATGTTTGTGCGGAAAGCCCTTACATTGAATTAGTTACCGATCAATCCATTGTAAAAACGGAGGAAGCTAATGGCGTAGTGACCGTCGCTGCTGCAAATGGCGATGTACATACAGGTTCTGCTGCAATCGGAGCTGATGGACTATGGTCTAATACACGTAAACTATTCGTCGATGATCAGCCGGTCTGTTCTGAATATGTTGCTTATCGCGGAGCTATTCCGATGGAGGACGTAACTGAAGTCGGTAATCTTGACGACGTATATATGTGGATCGGACCGAATTTCCACCTTGTCCAATATCCTGTTCGACGCGGTGAACTTTACAATCAAGTCGTCGTATTCAAGAGTTCTGAATATCGAAAAGAAATTCAGTTTACAGACGAATGGGGAACACCGGAAGAAATGGACCGTGTGTTTGAAGGAACTTGCAGCCTCGTGCAAACGGCGCTCACGTTCATCCAACGTCAAAAGAGATGGCCAATGTATGACCGTGAACCACTAAATAATTGGACAAAAGGGCGGATCACTTTAACGGGCGATGCGGCTCATCCAATGCTTCAATATCTCGCTCAAGGTGCATGTCAAGCATTTGAAGATGCAGCGTATTTGGCAGACATGGTGGAGCAACATGACGAAGATATTGAAACAGCATTCCAAAAATATCAGGAAGAACGCATTCCACGGACGGCTTATGTTCAAAACAATGCACGACTTTGGGGAGAAATCATCCATGCGATCGCACCGGAAACGATTCTTTTGCGTGACACAATCTTAAAAAGCCGGGCTTCGGAAGATTTCCAATTCGTTGATAAGTTCCATGGTTACAATAAAAATAAAGTGACACATTGAAACAAGCGGCTATTTGCAACAATCAATGAAAATACAGCAAGCTTTATAAATAGTTAGACGAACATGAATATTGACAATCTACCGAAATATGATTATCTTATATAATAAGTAGACAAAGTATCCTAGTAGTGGAATGGGTTTTCGGGTTGAATTATCTTAAAAAACAGGATAATGAATGCGTTTACTGACTGACAATTTTGTGAAAAAGTCAATAAGAGTTGAAAGGGAGAGTCATATGAAACTAATTACTTTTACAACAGCAGGATTTTCAAGAATTGGAGCACTTGTCGACGGAGATAAAGTAGTCGATTTAAACTATGCTTACCAATCACAACTTCAAAGTGAAGGCAAATATCGTTATGAAGAAATTGCAGAAGCTTATGTACCAGCTAAAATGGAAGGCTTCTTGCAAGGCGGAAAAGAAAGTTTGGAAATCGCAAAGGCAGCTGTCGATTTTGCACTTGAACATCCAGCTAGCTTCAAGCATCAGCTTGTCTACGATAAAAGCGATGTGAAAGTGGAAGCTCCAGTGACACAGCCAGGAAAGATATTTTGTGTTGGTCATAACTATCGTGAGCATATTTTGGAAATGGGTCGTGAATTACCGTCCAATCCAGTTTTATTTGCCAAGTTTGCAAATACAATTATCGGACCTGAGGATGATATTCCATTCTATCCAATCTCGGAACAGCTTGACTATGAAGCTGAATTTACATTTGTCATCGGCAAACAAGCACGCAACGTATCTGAAGAGGATGCTCTGGACTATGTAGCGGGCTATACGATTACGAATGATGTGACATACCGTGATATCCAAAGACGTACACTTCAATGGCTACAAGGGAAAACGGTCGATGGAAGTGCACCGATGGGTCCTTGGCTGATCACTTCCGATGAGTTGACGAATCCTTCTGGTCTTGACGTTGTGCTGACGGTTAACGGTGAAGTGAGACAAAAAACGAATACAGAAAACCTAGTCTTCTCTGTTCCAAAACTTGTTTCATTCCTATCGAATCTTGTCACACTTGAGCCGGGAGATGTCATCTTAACAGGAACACCTGGTGGCGTAGGCGTTGCAATGGATCCGCCGACATTCTTGAAAGATGGCGATGTTGTACGAATTGAAATTGATAAAGTGGGTGTCTTGGAGAACAAAGTGTCCCTACAAAAGGAGGAAATTAAAGATGACAGTCGTCACAGTGAACCAATCCATTCAAGCAATTAATAACAGTATCGATGCAATTTTGAACGTTTCAGAAAGTTTATCGGAAGAGACGATTCGTTGGAATCCGACTAACGAAGAATGGTCAATTTTGCAAATCATCTCTCATTTAAATGAAGCGGTTCCCTATTGGCTTAACGAAATTGATCGCGTGTTGGCAGAGCCGGGTGCTCAATGGGGACGCGGTTTGCAAGATGCAGCACGTTTAGCTGCAGTGGCCAATCCGAATGAGTTGAATATTTCCGAGCAGTTTGCAGAGTTCAAAGAGCTCAAGCAAAAAGTAGCAGATGGCTTAGGGAGTTTGAGCGAAGAAAATCTGAAAGCGGAAAACCCTCATCGTAATTTTGAGAAATTCGGCAATAAGCCAATCTCGTTTATGATCGAACATTTCCTCGAAGAACATGTAGAGAAGCATTATAGCCAAGTGCAACGCAATCTAAGTAAGCTCGACTGATAATAAGGACGGATCCATCAATTACACGACAAAAGAAAAGGATGTGTTTTGAATGGCAGAAGTTAAAGATGATGTTAAAGAATTCATGGGCAGTGATACAGTAAAGGATTTTACGAAAGATATCCAGCAGTATAATCTTGGACCACTTTGGGAAGCGATCCCGGCAATCATGAACAAAACGCCGAAGCCACAAGCTGAGGCTTATCTATGGAGCGGGGAATTGTTGAATAAGAAGTTAATGGAAGCTGCTGAAATCTTTACACCTGAGCGCGGTGGTGAACGACGTGCGATTTATTTCCAAAACCCAGGATTGACTTACCGCCAGCCGTGGGGCTGGGCATCGACAACGCAAACTTTATATGCAGCGGTTCAACTACTGCTCCCAGGGGAAGAAGCACCCTCACACCGTCATACGCAAAGTGCCCTACGTTTTATTTCGGAAGGGGAAGGGGCTTATACGATTGTTCAAGGTGAACGGCTCTTCATGGAAGAAGGAGATTTCCTTACAACTCCGAAAAACTTATGGCACGGACACGGGCATCTTGGAGAAAAACCAATGATCTGGATGGATGCACTCGATATTCCAACGATCTATTCAATTGGAGGCACGTTCTTTGAACCGTATGCCGATGGATTACAGCAGCCGGATGTACCGGATAATTTCTCGGAGCTCCGGTATAACGGTGGAATTGTTCGTCCTGTCGGAGACGGCAAGTTTACTATTGCCCCGCTTGCAAATTATAAGTGGACGCGCACCGTGGATGCGATTAAAGGTTTAATGAATTTTGATCCGGATCCGTATGATGGCTTCGCGATCGAATATATCAACCCTTCAACAGGGAAATCGGCGAACCCAACGATGGGATCACGCATGCAACATTTACCGAAAGGATTCCATACGAAAGCGCATCGCCATACCCATTCGGTCATTTACCATGCGCATAAAGGTTCAGGCTATACAGTCATTAACGGTATCCGTTTCGATTGGAAGAAAGGCGATTACTTCGTTGTTCCAAACTGGGCTTGGCATGAACATGTCGCTTCAGAAGATGCGTATCTATTCTCGGTCAACGACTTGCCGATCATGGATCGCTTCGAATTGGAACAGGAACAAGTATATGATTCGAATAATGGACATCAGGATGTCACAGATGAATTTAAAGCGGTTCGATGAAGTGAACCCCTAAATGCAATGAAACAGCGAAAGAAGGTCGAGGACCCCTTTTTCAAACAGCCTAATTGGATGTTTAGAAGGGGTTCTAGCCATATAAATAATCGTGAAAAATATGTCGAAATCATGCGGAACTAACGGATGCTCGAATACTGGGGGAAATAACATGAAAATTAGAAAGAAAAGAAAGTGGTTATCGTTGACCATGCTTGCAGGGGCTGCATTACTTGTATTGGCAGCCTGCGGAGGGAACGATGGGCAAAGCGCTGACGCTGGCAAAAATGACGGAGGCGATACATACACCTTCAAAGCATCACATGTTGTACAAGAATCACATGTTTGGCATAAAACAGCTGAAAAGTTTGGTGAAGAGCTTGAAAAATTATCAGATGGAAGAATGAAACTGGATATTTATTCTGCTTCAACACTTGGCCTTGAACAAGATATGGTTCAACAGCTAGAAACGGGTTCTATCGATTTTGGTTTTCTCACAAATGCCTATATGAGTACGCGTGAAGTTTCTTTAAATTCATGGTTTATGCCATTTCTATTCAGTGATTTAGAAGATGCAAATAAAATGCGAGAGTCGGAAGAGACAAAACAAATGCTTGAAGAATTAGGATCACAAGGGTTGCTAGGTTTGGATATCGCATTTGCAGGAAATCGGCACATTTTAATGAAAGAAGGATTTATCGGTACTCCTGAAGACTTGAAAGGAAAGAAAGTTAGAATTATCGGAAGTCCGGCTATGCAAAGTTTCTGGGAAAAAACTGGTGCAGGTCCGACAGCAATGCCACTCCCAGAAGTCTATACATCTTTACAAACCGGAGTCATTGACGGTATGGATATTGACTTGGATGCCCTTGTAACGGAGAAGTATTATGAAAATGCAAAGTATTTGACGTTGACTAACCAGATGACTTTCCCGACAGTTGTTGTCATGAGTCAAGCAAGCTTTAACAAACTATCCGAAGAAGATCAAGGGATTGTTAAAACAGCTATGAAGACTGCAGTAGATTGGGGAGCGCAGGAAGCAATTGCAAGGGAAAAAAGCAACCTTGAAGAGTTGAAGAAGAATGGTGTTGAAGTGCAGGAGCTGGAAGACCATTCTGCATTTGATGGCATTGCCGAAGAAGTGAGAACTCAGTATGCGAAAGAATCCGAAATCATCAAATCGTTTATTGAGACTGCGCAGAATGATTGATTATTATCTAGCTTATGCTTAACAATGTCTAGTATGGGAAGGGGCCCTGCCCAACTTCCCATGCTGACTTAAGCATGTTTACATGTAAACGTTTGCATGTATATTTATAATCTGCCAAAAGGCGGTGGGACTGTTGAAAATTGTTTATCGATTAAGTGATTGGGTGTATAAAATTGAGAAAGTGTTAGCGGTCATTTTTGGAGCGGCTATTTTGATATCTTTATCGGCAGGGGTTATCTATCGTTATTTTTTAAAGGTCCCTTTACTATGGTCGGATGAGATAGCTATCTTTTCACTTGCATGGATCACCTTTATTGGTGGAAGTATGGGGATTAAGCAAAATGCCTCTCCGTCTATCACCATGCTAACAGACTTTTTGAAAGGAAAAGTGAAGAAAATTGTTTTAATTATGGGCTTTCTTGTGATGGTCGCTTTTATTGGGTATGTGCTTTATTTGTCGGTCAATTGGCTGAACTCGCCAAATATTTTAGTTCAAAAATCAAATACAATGCAAATGCCCAAAATTTGGTCATACCTATGTATACCAATAAGCTTTGTATTCATGTTGGTCCATTCTTTGGAGTTGCTCGTTAAAGGGTTATATTCCAGCGACGGGGAGGCTTTTTAAGATGGCAATTGCGCTAATACTCTTCGTCGTACTATTACTACTTCGAATTCCGATTGCATTTGTTTTAGGAATGACGACGATTGTATACATATTTGCAACAGATAATATGGGGCTAATGCTTACCGTGCCTCAAAGGCTTTACTCAGGGATGGAAAACTACGGATTACTTGCAATTCCCCTCTTTATGTTAGCTGGGGAGTTAATGAATTCTGGAGGGATTACAAAAAGGCTGATCGATTTTGCCAAAAGTTTCGTAGGGCATTTCAGAGGGGGATTGGCCTATGTGAATGTCATTGCCAATATGCTACTCGCTTCAATCATCGGTTCTGCGACAGCGCAAATTGCGATGATGAGCCGGACGATGGTCCCTTCAATGGAGAAGGAAGGATATTCAAGACCATTTAGCGCCGCGACGACTGCAGCAGCAGGGTTATTAGGACCTATTATTCCACCAAGTATGCTGTTTATCATTTATGGTGTAGGTTCAGGTGTATCCATCGGCTCGATGTTTATCGCGGGTGTTTTACCGGGCATTCTTCTAGGGCTTTCTTTTATTATACTGATTGCCTTTATAGGGATGAAAGAAAAATGGCCAACGCAACAACGTGCGCGTGTAAGTGAAGTATTCATCTCCTTTATTAAAGTGATTCCGGCTTTGCTTGTTCCAACAATTATCATCATCGGAATTCTTAGTGGGGTATTCACACCGACAGAGTCTGCAGCATTTGCTTGTCTTGTCGCTTTGATTGTCGGATTTTTCTTTTATAAGGAGCTTGACTTACGTAAGCTGCCGAGCATTTTAGTGAATACAGCCGTTACAACTGCAATCATCACACTACTCATTGCGATGGCGAATTTGTTCGGATGGATGCTTTCATTTGAATTGGTTCCACAAAAGATTGCAGCTTGGATGGTCGCGTTGACGGATAATCCATTATTATTTTTACTGCTTGTAAACATATTCCTTCTATTACTCGGCATGTTTATGGATGGGATTGCAGCTTTGATTATCCTTGTACCAATTTTTGCACCGCTTTTAGTGAATTACGGAATTGATCCGATTCATTTTGGGGTCATTATTTGTATCAACCTGACGATTGGAATATTGACACCGCCTGTTGGCTCCGGTCTCTATATCGCTTCATCATTATCTGATGTATCACTGGGAGCTTTGATAAAAGCAATGTGGCCATTCTTAATCGTCTCATTGGTAGTATTGTTAATCATTACTTATTGGACGCCGTTGACTCTTTGGTTACCTTCGTTATAAAACGAATTTACAATAGGGTTCCAAACCGGCTTATCACGATTGGATCCCAACCTGCTTATTAAGGCAGAGGGGAAAATCTCATACGCCCACAGTGTTTCTGTTCCAACAAGAATCTTGATCATCGTAAACTAGGGGGAGAAGATTTGGCTTCTATCAATACAACTAAGATTATTGCTACTAGTAAATTTAACCGCTTTCACTTAGGGCTGTTATTATGGAGTTTGCTCATTATTGCGTTTGATGGGTATGACCTCGTTGTATTCGGGACTGTTGTACCGCTCCTGATTGAGGAATGGAGCCTTACTTCAGTTGAAGCGGGAGCCATGGGGAGTTATGGCCTTTTCGGTATGATGTTCGGAGCCATTTTCTTCGGAACATTGGCCGATCGGATCGGAAGAAAAAACGTTATTGTGATTACGGTAATTTTGTTTAGCCTATTTACTTTCTTGTGTGGATTTGCACAAACGCCAACGATGTTTTCCACCTTCCGCTTTTTAGCGGGCTTAGGGCTTGGGGGCATTATGCCAAACATTATCGCCTTGTTGACGGATTATGCACCGCAATCCATGAGAAATTTGTTGGTCTCTATCGTGCTATGCGGCTATTCGGTTGGAGGGATTCTTGCTCCACTATTAGGGATTATTCTAATGCCATCTTTCGGCTGGGAGTCAATTTTCTGGATTGCCGGGTTGCCGTTATTACTGTTACCGCTGATGTATAAGCAATTACCGGAGACGTCGAGTCACTTGATCCGGACAGGTAAGAAGAAGGAACTATTCGCAATTCTATCCAAGGTAAGTCCCGGATCAACCTTTACTGCGTCCGATGAAATTGTAGAAATGGCAGCACCGGAAACAAAAGTACCGATTATCGGCTTATTTAAAGAGAAGCGTGCTTTAAGTACAATCATGTTCTGGATCGCATTTTTCAGTTGTCTACTGATGGTGTACGGTTTGAATACTTGGCTTCCGAAGTTAATGATGGAGGCGGGATATGCACTGAACTCCAGCCTAGGTTTTCTGATTGCCCTTCAAAGCGGCGCGATTATAGGGACACTCATTATCGCTCGGTTATGCGATAAATACGGCTCGAAAAAAATGCTCATCCCGATGTATGCATCAGGAGCAGTTGCTTTAACACTCCTCGGGTTTGGTGGAAGTCCTTTCTTGATTTACTTTTTAGTAGCCGTTGCAGGGGCTGCTACGATTGGAGCTCAAAATATTGTACAAGCTTATGTTTCCCAATATTATCCAGCTTATATCCGTTCTACCGCATTAGGTATGGCGTCTGGCGTGGGGAGAATCGGCGGTATGCTTGGTCCGCTTTTGGGAGGCTTCCTCTTATCTGTCAGTTTGCCGATTCAATTGAACTTCATCGCATTTGCGATTCCTGGAGTGATTGCGGCGATCGCCTTATCATTAGTCCCTCATAAACAAACGCAAATGAAAGTTGACAAGGTGTTAAGTGAATCGACTAGAACGGATTTAAGCCAAGTGTAAAAATAAAACGCGTATCAGACGACGATACGCGTTTTTGTATTTATGTATGTTAATAATAACCCAAATGCTCGGAAATTTCAGCTGCCGCTTCTACAATTTCCTCAATGAAAAAATGATAGCGATCGGGCGTAATCGTTGTTGTGGAGCCGATGATCGATAAGGAAGAGACAACATTTTGGGTATAATCCCGTATCGGAGCCGCGATGCCGACGAAGCCTTCGTAAAACTGATCTTTCGAAAGGGCATATCCTCTCTGAAGGATTTTTTCCAGCTCTTCTAAAACTTGTTCAGGCAGTGTAAACGTTGCCGGCGTATACGGATACATCGGCATGGAAAGTACACGTTCGATTGTTCTCTGATCTTGGAATGCCAAAATACAGAGCCCTTCACTTGTACAGTGAATCGGATTTTTTCGACCGATCTGTGTAATAAGGCGGTGATGTCGTTCGCTTTCTTTCCGAAATAAATAGGCTACCTCATCATTTTCAAGCAAACAGATGTGAGCGGTTTCATTTAATAGGTTGACAAGGGATTGAACAGTTGGCAACGCTTCCTTGTACATTTCATGATGGGTGGAAATAACCCCTCCAAGTGTTAAAAGGGATAAGCCGAGCCGATATTTTCCTGATCTCGGATTTTGCGATAAAAAATTTTCCTTCATTAATATAGAGACCATTCGATGCGCAGTGCTTTTCGGTACTTGAATTTGTTCAGCGATACTCGTCAGGCCTAATTCGTTTTGTTTAGTGTTAAATAAGCGTAAAATGCGCATCGCATTTTTTACAGATGAAAGGATATATTTATCTTTTGTTGTGTGGGGCATGGAATACACCTCTCAAAAATTAGTATGGCTTTCGTTGTATGTATGCATTGCGTTTGCGTAATTTAATTAGTTCGGTGATGCGTTTAGCCGTATGGACGACTTCAGCAATGGATTGCTGTTGTTTCGCTCGCTGCTCAAGACGAACGACTGGTCCGGTAATATTGACAGAGGCGATGACTTCCTCTTTTTCGTTGAAGATGGGTGCACCGATGGCAATGATCTTTTTTTCGAATTCTTCGCGGTTGACCACATAGCCAAGTTGTTTCACTTCATGTAATCGTTGTTGTAATTTGTCCGCAGCGGTAATTGTGTTTTCTGTAAACCTTTGTAACGGTTCAGAAAGCAATTGTTCGATGACTTCTTCTTTTTCAAATGCAAGAATTGCTTGCCCGCTGCCTGTACAGTGAACAGGGTTACGCCGACCAATATGTGTTGTAATTCGGGAAGCATATTCACTCTCTATTTTTTGTAAATAAATCACTTCGTTTCCTTCTAATATAGCAATATGTGAACTTTCTCCTGTTTTCTCCGTTAGCATATTCAATAACGGAGTGGCGTCTTCTAAAATATGTAACTGGGAATGAACGATATTTGTCAAAGAGAGGACGGATACACCTAAACTGTAGGCACTTGATCTTGGGTCTTTAAAGACAAATCCTTCACCAGCCATTGTTGTCAACAAACGATGTACCGTACTTTTGGCCAGATTCAACTCTTTTGCAAGGTCAGTCACCCTCAATTCAGGAGAATCCATTGAGAAGGCTTTTAAAATACGCAATGCATTTTCGATGGAAGAAAAGGTTTGTTTTCCTTCATTTACCGCCATATTATCACTCCTCTATTCTATAATTATAACATGATTAATCCGAAAGGTTAGAAAATTTATGTTATATTCCATATAGAAGAACAATGAGGTAGGAAAGGTGAGAGAAACCTTTTAGGATTGTAGGAAGGGAATGTATTCTAAGAGAAAAGAGGGGGATGTCAATGACAGTTTTGTCATCACAACGAAAAAATGTACAACTATCCGATCATCAGCTCTATCGATTAAACCAATTGCTTGTTTTTGTCAGTCAATACAATGGTTTTTATCAGCAAAAATTTCAAGATATCCAATTACCGATTCGATCAGCGGAACAATTGAGCATACTACCACTGACGACTAAACAAGACCTAGTGGATGATCAAAAGAACCATGGCCCTTTTGGTAAAAATCATTCCTACCCAACAGTGGACTATGTTCGTTATCATCAAACGTCTGGAACGTCCGGAAAACCACTGAAAGTATTGGATACGAAGGAAAGCTGGGAATGGTGGGAAGAGTGCTGGCTGGAAGTCTTTCGCTCAAGTGGTGTGACAAAGGAAGACCATGTGTTTCTTGCTTTTTCTTTCGGTCCGTTTATCGGATTCTGGGGGGCATTCGAAGCGGCAAAAAAGAAAGGTTCGCTCGTTATTACAGGTGGAAGTCAGTCTACGAAAGAACGGTTGACTTGTATGATTGAAAATGAAGCAACGGTCCTTCTTTGTACTCCAAGCTATGCGCTACATTTAGCAGAGGTGGCAGAAGAACTCGGTATTGATTTAACTCAAACGGGTATTCGGAAAATCATTACGGCAGGTGAACCTGGTGGATCAGTGCCATCGATCCGAACACAAATCGAAACCTTATGGGGGGCCACGCTCTATGATCATGTCGGCATGACAGAGATGGGGGCTTACGGCTACTCCTGCTCAGAACAAAATGGGATTCACGTCAATGAATCGCAGTTTATTGCCGAAGTGATTAATTCTGAAACATTGGAACCCGTTGCTGTCGGAGAAAAAGGGGAATTGGTACTGACCAATCTTGGCCGATATGGGTATCCACTTATCCGTTATCGGACAGGGGATATTGTCGTTCATTCAAATGAAGTATGCGCATGTGGCAATCCATACAGTTTCTTCCCGGGAGGCGTAATTGGAAGAGCAGATAATATGGTGGTCATTCGTGGCATTAATATATATCCATCCTCCATTGAATCGATTGTGAGGGAATTTCCAGAAATAAAAGAATTTAGAGTTGTTTACTATTCCCAAGCAGAAATGGATCAAGTAAAAGTACAAATTGAGGCAAAATCCGAAATTACACCTATTTTAGCTACTCGTTTAAGAGAGCGAATTGGCTTGAGAATCGATGTGGAAAATGTTGAAGCGGATACATTGCCGCGATTTACAATGAAAGCAAAGCGAGTGTTGGATGAAAGGGATCAAGCATAAGCATTCATTTTCTATTTTAATGGAAGCGGTTGCAATGGGGTTGGTGGATCCTTGTCCGCTTGTTGACATTTTCTGCTGGCAAGCGGACCCTTTTCATACATAAGAATTTGACAACTAAGGGGAGAATGTTATGCAAAAAATCAATCCAATGAAGGTCATTGACAATAGTCGGATGCAACGCTTTCATATCTGGCTAATCGGTTGGCTGTTTCTCGTTATTCTGTTTGACGGCTACGATGTTGTCATTTATGGCGCTTCGGTCCCTTTACTTATTCAGGAGTGGGGGATTTCTGATGTGACAGCAGGGGCGATTGGCAGTTACACGGTGTTAGGTACTGCAGTCGGGGCGGTCATTTTTGGCATATTATCCGATAAGATGGGACGAAAAAATGTCATCTTGTTCACTACTTTCATTTTTAGTTTATTTACAATGTTATCCGGTTTCGCCAACGGACCGACGTTGTTCATCATTTGCCGTATTATAGCAGGTATCGGTTTGGGAGGCGTGATGCCGAACGTCATCGCATTGACGACGGAGTTTGCACCAAAGCGTATCCGGACGGCGCTTGTCTCGTTTGTTTTTTGTGGTTATTCAGTTGGAGCACTTGCCGCAGCGCTTACTAGTCGTTCCCTTCTTCCGGTAGCGGGCTGGGAACCGGTATACTGGTTGGCGGGGATTCCTATTCTATTCATTCCTTTTCTCATAAAAGATGTGCCAGAGTCGGTTAGTTTTCTTCTTCGAAAAGGAAAGATAGAAGAGGCAAAGAAAATTTTATTGAAAATCGATCCGACTTTGAAAGGAGAGATTGAGGTTGTCCGTACAGCTTCAAAAGAAAAAGGCTCTACTGTCACCAGGTTATTCCAAGAAAAACGTGGATTTAGCACGGCCATGTTTTGGGTTTCCTGTTTCAGTGCATTCGTTTTAATCTATTCCATGAATACTTGGCTTCCGCGTCTGATGATGGAAGCGGGTTATGATTTAAGCTCAAGTTTACTATTTACGGCGGTCATGCAAATTGGGGCAATAGCCGGCACGCTTGTTTTCGGTCCATTAGTTGACAAGCTAGGTTTTAAGAAAGTACTTGTACCCTTATTCTTTTGCGGAGCGATCGCTTTGTCCCTTATCGGTTTTACAAGCAGTATGCTAATCGCATTCGTTTTGATTTCGGTGATCGGTGCGGCATCAGTTGGTGTACAAAATATATCGAATGCTTTTGTATCCCAATATTATTCTGCGGACATGCGCTCAACAGCTCTTGGCAGTACGATGGCGTTTGGTCGATTAGGCGGGATTGCGGCACCGACGTTCATCGGGATTTTATTATCCATCAGTTTACAACCTCAGTATAACTTTGCGGCGATTGCAAGTGCAGCTGTTCTAGGTGGCTTCGCGATGCTATTTGTACAAGAAAAACATGGACAACATAAAATGGCAACTGAGCAGGGGGAACAACAGGCAAAGAATGAAACACAACAATCCAAATCAGCAAATGCCGTTAACACTTGAAGCCTCTTGTAAGTAATTCGAAGTTTTAATCAAAGAAAAAGAGGAGGGAAGGAAAGTCCAGATGGCTAATCAACTGAATCAAGTATTTACAGCAAAAATTGAAGTGGATAAACCCATTGAAATCGGAAATGTAGGGAGTGGAATCAGAAGGGTTATACCGATTACCGGTGGAACATTTGAAGGCCCGGATCTAAAAGGGATCATCCTCCCAGGAGGAGCGGATTATCAGCTCATTCGCCATGATGGAGTGACGGAGGTGGTCGCCCATTATACGATTCAAACCGATGATGGGATTCCCATTTATGTTGTCAACAAAGGGTATAGACATGGTCCTAAAGCGATTATCGACAAGCTTATTCGCGGTGAAGAAGTGCCTGATGGTTCCTATTATTTTAAAACATCCCCTGTATTTGAAACGGGAAGTGAAAAGTATGACTATCTCAATAAAATGATTTTTATCGGAGAAGGCATACGGAAACCATCCTATGTGGAGATCGAGGTTTTTCAATTATAATCTAAAAGAGGATTCCCCTTTGCGCAAGGGGGAATCCTCTTTTCACAAAATGGTTAAAAGAAGTAGAGTTACCTACTAGATTTGCATGAAGTTACATAAAATTGTTTTCGCGGACAATCGTAAGGTTTTTTGCAAATTGATATTTTGCAACTTTTCACTGCTCCTGCTATGATAAAGTGGAAAATAGAAAGGGGTTCGATTGTAGTGAATATGGATTTCAACCTTTATATGAACGATATACTGAGAACAGCACGTTCTGAAATGGAAGCAAGCGGTTATGAGCAATTAACAACACCTGAACAAGTGGAGGAGGCGTTCAAGCGCTCTGGCACGACTCTTGTCATGGTCAACTCCGTTTGCGGTTGTGCGGGTGGTATCGCACGTCCAGCAGCTGCCCATGCAATCCATTATGACAAGCGTCCAGATCATCTCGTCACTGTATTTGCAGGACAGGACAAAGAGGCAACTGCACAAGCGCGTATGTTGTTTGGGGAAGATCATTTACCGTCTTCACCATCATTTGCCCTTCTGAAAGATGGAAAACTTGTTGCTGAAATTGGACGTTACGAGATTGAAGGTCATGATCCGATGTCCGTTGTGACAAATTTACAAAGCCAATTTGAGGAATATTGCGAAGAGGTCTAATCGAAAAACAGTCCAACCGTGCAAATTGCACATGTGGACTGTTTTTTGTTGTTTCCATCCCGGCTTGGGACCTGCGCCGTTTTGTCTTATGTTTGTCGCCTTCGATCGGACAACTAGCCTTTTGGACTTCTGTTACATAAACATTGTGCTCAGTCCGAACATGAGACTAGAAGCGACCATGGCGATGATCATCACTAAAACAATAACTTTTTGAACCTTCTTATTGCTCATCCGTCAAAACCCCTTAACTTTTATATGTCTATTTTAGCAGAACTGAAAGATTTCACAACATATAGCGGTTGAGTGAGATAAATTGTACAATAGGGTAAAGGGGGAATGAGGATGATGCAACAAGTCGATCATGTCGGAATTGCAGTGAAAAGCATTGACGATACACTTGGATACTATGTTCATACGCTTGGTTTGACACTGTTAGCCATTGAAGAGGTGGAAAGCCAAAAAGTTCGTGTTGCGTTCCTTGATGCTGGGAATATCAAACTGGAACTGCTGGAACCGCTTGGGGGAGACGGACCGGTCGCAAAGTTTATTGAGAAACGTGGGGAAGGAGTTCATCACATCGCTTTCGGCGTGACGGATATCCGCACAAGAATGCATGATCTTCGCGAAAAAGGAGTCCAGCTATTGCAAGATGAACCAAAAAATGGCGCTGGTGGGGCTGAAGTTGCATTCCTCCATCCGAAATCATCGTTTGGCGTCTTATATGAACTTTGCGATAAAAGCAGGAAAGGGGAATGAGGAAATGGATATTTATGAGAAGATCAACGAATTATACGATAAAAAAAGGGAAATTGAACTCGGGGGCGGAGACGAACGGATTGCCAAACAGCATGAAAAAGGAAAACTGACAGCTCGTGAGCGAATCGACTTGCTTCTTGATCCGGAGACGTTTGTGGAATTGAATCCGTTTGTCACTCATCGGACGCGCGATTTCGGAATGGACAAGCAGGTCGGACCTGGAGACGGTGTGGTGACGGGCTATGGAAAGATTGACGGTCGCCCTGTCTACTTGTTCTCGCAAGATTTCACAGTTTTCGGAGGGGCACTTGGGGAAATGCATGCCATGAAAATTGCCAATGTCATGGACCTGGCAGCTAAAAATGGTGCACCTTTTATCGGCTTGAACGATTCGGGAGGTGCCCGGATTCAAGAGGGCGTTGTTTCCCTCGATGGATATGGTGAGATCTTCTATCGCAATGCAATCTACTCCGGAGTCATTCCGCAAATCTCGGTCATACTCGGCCCTTGTGCGGGCGGTGCTGTATACTCTCCGGCGATTACGGATTTCGTATTCATGACGGATGAAACAAGCCAGATGTTCATCACCGGGCCGAAAGTGATCGAGACGGTAACAGGGGAAAAGATTTCATCTGAAAATCTAGGCGGATCGAAAGTACATAACACGATTAGCGGAAATGCACATTTCCGTGGGAAAGATGAAGAAACCGTCCTGGGAAATGTTCGAAAACTACTAAGTTATTTACCTCAAAATAATCGGGAAAAATCACCGCTTGCGGAGTATGAAGAACAAGATGACTACCGTGCCGATTTAGCGGATATTGTCCCGTATGAAACAATCAGGCCTTATGATGTCCGGAAAGTGATAGACCAAGTTGTGGATGAGAATTCTTTCATGGAAGTTCAATCTGAATTTGCAAAGAATGCCGTCGTCGGACTGGCGCGTATGAAAGGGGAAAGCATCGGACTCGTTTGTAACCAGCCACGCGTGATGGCAGGCGGTCTGGACATCGATTCCTCAGATAAAATTGCCCGATTCATCCGCTTCTGTGACTCTTTCAATATCCCGCTTATTACGTTTGAAGATGTAACCGGCTTCTTCCCAGGTATTAAACAAGAACACGGTGGCATTATCCGTCACGGCGCGAAAATCTTATATGCGTATTCGGAAGCAACCGTTCCTAAAATAACGGTTATTCTTAGAAAAGCGTTTGGTGGTGCATATGTAGCGTTGAACTCCAAATCCATCGGTGCTGATGTCGTCTATGCATGGCCGAATGCGGAAATAGCTGTTATGGGTGCGGAAGGGGCTGCCAACATAATCTTTTCCCGGGAAATCGCACAAAGCGACAATCCAGAGCAAACACGCGCGGAAAAGATCGAAGAATATCGTGAAAAATTCTCAAACCCTTATGTAGCGGCATCACATGGCATGGTCGATGATGTCATCGATCCGCGCGAAACGCGCATAAAACTATTGCAAGCCTTGGAAATGATGCGCAATAAACAAGAAATTAGACCAAAAAAGAAACATGGAAATATTCCACTATAAGGGGAGAATCATTTTGAACAAACAACGATTACTTGATGAATTTTTAGAACTTGTCCAAATCGATTCAGAAACGAAAGATGAACGGCAAATCGCGGATGTGTTGACACGGAAAATGACAGCGCTCGGATTTGACGTCGAAGAAGACGATTCGGACGATCGCACCGGCCATGGCGCAGGTAACCTCATTGCGACACTAAAAGGGACGGAAAAGGACGCTGATCCGATCTATTTCACTTGTCATATGGACACAGTCGTTCCCGGACAAGGCGTTAAACCTGAATTACGTGAGGACGGCTACGTCTATTCCGATGGCACGACTATTCTTGGAGCAGACGATAAGGCAGGGATTGCTGCTCTGTTTGAAATGGCTCGTACGTTGAAAGAAAGCGGACAGCCTCATGGTGATATTCAGTTTATCATTACGGCGGGTGAGGAGAGCGGACTTGTGGGCGCCAAAGAAATGGATGCGTCATTGATCACAGCGAAATACGGTTATGCGGTCGATAGTGATGGAAAAGTGGGCGGTATCGTGACTGCCGCACCTTACCAAGCGAAATTGCAGACGACAATCCACGGGAAAACTGCACATGCCGGTGTAGCACCTGAAAAAGGAGTTTCTGCCATTAATATTGCGGCAAAATCCATTGCTGCCATGTCACTTGGACGTATCGACCCGGAAACCACAGCGAATATTGGTCGGTTTGAAGGAGGACAGGCGACGAACATCGTCTGTGATGAAGTGCATATTCTAGCGGAGGCGCGCTCTATTGATCCGGACAAGTTGACTGAACAGACAGAACATATGGTGCGGACGTATGAACGTACAGCTGAATTGATGGGTGGGAAAGCGGAAACAGAAGTCCAAATTATGTATCCCGGTTTCAGATTCACAGAAGAGGCTTCCGTCGTGCAGACAGCAATGCAAGCGATCAGGAATATTGGACGGACTCCCGAATTGATGACGAGCGGTGGCGGAAGTGATGGAAATATTTTTAATGGCGCTGGTATTCCGACGGTAACGTTGTCGGTTGGCTACGAGGAAATCCATACGAAAAATGAACGGATGCCTGTTGAGGAACTGAACAAACTGACAGAATTATTACTGGAAATTGTTCGGGTTGCTGCCGATAAGTGAAGGAGAGATTTCTTGATGAATGATGTAAAAGCGGTTATTGTCCAATGTGGAAATGAAGAGTATGCCATTCCCGTGGAGGCGGTCGTCTCCATTGAACGGTTAGGACAAGTGAATCCGATTCCACATCTACCCGATTATTTACTTGGATTGATGCGAATCCGTGAGGAACTAGTGCCTATTTTGGATTTCGAACAAATTTTATATGGACGAAGTGCAAAAGGGCATGCGGATGCCAGGGTAGTTGTTGTGCAGACGGAAAACTTATTTATCGGTTTGCTCGTTTTGGATGCAAAGGAGATTTTAGACATACCTGAAAATACGATGACATCTTCCGGATTGATGGCTTATTCACGGACACCGTATTTCACGACCGTTGCCAATTTGGAAAATCGGATGATCACCGTAGTGAGCCCCGCCATTTTATCCGAAACCTTGACAGGGATGGATGACATTCACGAATACGTCGAGGCTCAATTAGTACAAGAACAATAATGCAAAAACCGGGCAGTTTCTTCTGTCCGGTTTTTGCATTATAATGGGTACTACGTTGATGGGAGGGAAATGTGATGACAATGGTTGGCGAATCTCATGCAAGAGTGATTCTTCATCTTGATATGAATAGCTTTTTCGCATCCGTAGAACAAGCGCATGACCCTTCTTTAAAAGGGATTGCGATGGCTGTAGCGGGCAACCCAAAAGAGCGTCGGGGGATTCTAGTTACTTGTTCGTATGAAGCAAGGGCGTTTGGCATTTACACGACAATGACGGTCGGAGAAGCGAAAAGGCTCTGTCCAGAGTTAGTCATCGTTCCTCCAGACTTTGAAAAATATCGAACTGCCTCGACAGCAGTTTTCGATTTATTGCGTTCGTATACGGAGCTTGTAGAACCTGTTTCGATTGACGAAGCCTATATTGATATCACCTCAATTGGCGGATTGACCCATGCTATTGAGATTGCGACTGAGATGCAACAACGAATTTTACGGGAATTAGATTTGCCTTGTTCCATTGGAATTGCTCCGAATAAGTTTCTTGCTAAAACCGCCTCGGATATGAAAAAGCCAATGGGAATCACCATCTTAAGAAAGCGGGAAGTAGAGTCCATCCTTTGGCCGCTTCCGATTATCGACATGCATGGTGTCGGAAAAAGTACAGAGAAGAAAATGCATACACTTGATATTTACACGATCGGCGATCTTGCTCAAAAAGATGAAACAATCATTAAAACGGCCCTTGGCAAACATGGCCTCCGGCTTCGGAACCGGGCGAATGGCATCGATCACCGGCTGGTTGACCCGGAAGCGGCAGATGAGCGGAAAAGCGTAGGCAGTTCAACGACGTTGCCCATTGATGAAACGGATTATGAAGGATGCCTTAAAGTATTCAAGTGGCTTTCAGCGAAAGTGGCAGATAGGCTGGATAAGCGGCAGCTAGCTGGGACAGTTGTGATGATCCAAATCCGCACGGCCGATTGGCGCAATCAGACGCGCAGCCGAACTGTACATAATCCGCTCTATGAGGAACAAGATATTTATAAAGAAGCGATCGACCTATTCAAGCGTCATTGGGATGGGGAACCCGTTCGTCTTCTTGGCATCACTGTGTCGAACGTTGTTCCGATGAATGAATTGAACGAACAACTATCGATTTACAATTTTGAAAAATATGCTAAAGAAGAGGCGGTAAATGATCTATTATCGCAAATCGAGCAGAGATTCGGTCCGGGTACCGTCAAGCGGGGGAATGGGTGAGAGGAGACTATTTATTATGGAATTGCAATTTTTAGGGACAGGCGCAGGCATGCCGTCCAAATTACGGAATACATCGGCTGTCGTTCTAAATCTATCGGCTGAGGGAGAAGGTTATTGGCTGTTCGATTGCGGGGAAGCGACGCAGCACCAAATTTTACATACATCATTGAAACCGCGAAAGATCGCAAAGATTTTCATTACACATCTTCACGGTGACCATATATTCGGCTTGCCGGGATTGATTGGTTCCCGTTCTTTTTTAGGCGGTGATGAACCGCTTGATATCTACGGCCCACTAGGACTGCGCGAATGGCTAGAAACAACGCTTCGCATTACGCAAACGCATTTGAATTATACACTGCGTATTCACGAAATCGAAGAGGGTGTTATCTTTGAAGACGAGAATTTCCGGGTAATTACCCAAAGCTTGCGGCACGTCATTCCTTGCTACGGCTATCGGGTTGAACAAAAGCCATTGCTAGGTAAATTGCTGATCGACAAAGCGGTGGGGGCAGGAGTACCGAAAGGCCCTCTCTTGAAGCGGCTGAAAGATGGGGAAGATGTGACGCTGGATGATGGCCGGGTCGTTTTAAGCAAAGAAGTCACCGGTGCACCGCAAGAAGGTTTTACAGTCGCTATTCTTGGTGATACAAGCTATTGTGATTCTGCGGTAGAACTGGCTTCTGGAGCAGATATACTTGTGCACGAAGCGACATTCGATCTGGAGACTGGCAATTTGGCAAAAGAATATGGCCACTCGACAATCGGTGATGCCGCTTCTGTTGCGAACGAAGCTCGGGTGGAAGCGTTGATCGCCAATCATATTAGTGCACGCTTCATGCCGAGTGATATAGCAAAGTTGAAAGTGCAAGGAGAAACCATTTTCCCGACACTTCATATTGCAGAAGACTTTGCACGTTTTGAATGGAAAGATGGGGAAATGATCCGTTTGGAGGATTAGCGAGCGCATGTGGTTGAATTGTTTGAATAGTCTTTATATATTTCCTGGGAAATGAGAGCACCCCGATTTCATCTTCAGAGAAGGCGAAATCGGGGGTTTAGCATCAATTACGCCTCGGCGTAATTGCGTCCAGATTTTGAATTGCGAATCGAACAACAAAGGGTTCGATTTGCCTTAATTTCTGCGATCTTTGCAGAAATTAAGGCACTTTCCTTTTAGAATGTCGCGCACTTAGACTGCCTTCCATTATTCGTTCAGCCGGCGTTTGAACACCCGCTGAAAAGGAAACAAAACTGCATTCATCTCGCCACCTATAGAGATGGGAGTTTTCTGTAGCTGACGCTTCGCTTTCAGTACAAAAAGATTTCCTGAATGAAGATAAAAAGCATTATTTCACTGTGAGGACTTCTCCCTTTGTCATTTTTTTCAGTTCATCCGGGGTCAATGAAAAGACCACTTTCGGATGACCTGCTGCGGCCCAGATCATTTCATATTGAAACAGATCCTCATCGATTAAAGTCCGTACAGGCTTTTTATGCCCTAAAGGAGGAACCCCACCAATGACAAATCCCGTCGCTTCACGAACAAAGTCTGCGTCGGCTTTTCCTAACTTTTCATTGAGTTTTTGGGCAATGGACTTTTCATTAACCCGATTGATGCCACTTGTGACGACTAGAAGTGGTTCATCTGTACTTTTCAACCGGAAAATAATGGACTTGGCGATTTGCGCCACTTCGCAACCTAAAGCATCCGCTGCCTCTTGTGCCGTACGCGCACTGTCTTCTAAAACGACTACTTCATTGGGATGACCTAATTCTTGTAATGTATCTTGTATCACTTGAGAATTCGCTGTTAACTTTTGCATTGAATTCAACTCCTTCCATTATTATCACTATAGTCAGAATAAATAATTCTTCTTCAATATATCATATCTTTCGAAAGAAAAAGGACTTTCGATTAAGAGAGTCCCAAAACTGTTTTTCTTTAGAATCTCCAACCTCGCTCATACTGTTTGGGGGCAGGAATTTCCACTCCTAGTTCTCTTGCCGCCGTATAGGGCCAGTAAGGATCGCGAAGAAGTTCCCGTGCAAGCAACACCATATCCGCACGGTTATTTTTCAATATTTCTTCCGCTTGGATGCCTGTTGTGATAAGACCTACAGCGCCTGTTGCAATATTCGCCCCTTCTTTGATCGTTTCAGCAAACTTCACTTGATAGCCAGGATATGCATCAATTTTAGCTGGAACAACCGCCCCGGAACTGACATCGATCAAATCCACGCCTTGCTCTTTCATCCACTTTGCCATTTCTACGTATGCTTCGGCTGTCATGCCGCCCTCCGTATAATCATGCGCGGAAATGCGGACGAAGAGAGGATCTTCCCAAATCGAACGTACTTCATCGATGATTTCGCGCAGAATACGGTATCGGTTTTCACTGGAGCCGCCATATACATCCGTCCGTTTATTGGATAAGGGCGACAAGAACTCATTGATCAAATAACCATGAGCACCATGCAATTCAATGACATCGAAGCCGGCTTTCTTTGCACGCATAGCGCCAGCTTTAAAGGCCTGTATCGTTTCTTTAATATCCTCGACAGTCATTTCAATGGGTGTTTTATATTTATCATTGAACGCAATCGCTGACGGTGCCTGAATATCTCCATCGACAGTCGCTTTCCGACCGGCATGTGCGAGTTGGATGCCTGTTTTTGCCCCGTGTTGCTGGGTGAGTTGCACGATTTCTGCAAGACCGTCGATATGCTCATCACTCCAAATGCCCAAGTCTTGTGCAGAAATACGCCCTTGCGGTTGTACTGCCGTCGCCTCAACGATAATGAGCCCCACCTGGCCGACTGCGCGTGTTGCATAATGGGTCCTATGCCATTCCTGAACCATTCCATCCTCATTATGGCTTGAGTACATGCACATTGGCGCCATAACGATCCGGTTTTTAAATTCAACTTCGCGGATTGCATACGATTCAAACAATTTCACCATATTCTCGCCCTCCCTATATCTTGACTACATCAGTATAGCAAAGTGGGAAGTGAAGACCGAATATTCAGCTCAGTCTTTTCGGGGAGGCAGTTTATATCTTGTGCATTTACACTAGACCTCTAACAGCGGTGTGATTCCGTTTTTTTCTTGAATGTGGGTTGGGCATACTTTGGATTGCGTACACGATTATGAACAAGGTCAAGAAAAGTTCTGCGGTGATAAGCGCATCAGTAAATCAAAATTCATAATCTGGAGCACATGATCTTGAAATAGATTTTCAATTTCATTGTATCGATTTCCAAAAGTGATTTACATAGAAGACAGTTTCCAAGCAACTGGATGCCGAGAAACTGTCCTTTCTTCTTGCTTATCGAGAATAATCGTGAAACACTTAAGGGGAAAGCGTATATATAAGGATCTATTATAATACATAGTAAGATATTGAAAACGATTGATTGACATAATCAAAATTCACTGGTTATGTAGGAGGAGGGATGAAATGAATAGAATTGTCTTTGGCTTGTTAGTGGTATTAACCACTGCTTTGATGGGTTCTTCGTTTGCGGTCGGGAAAATGGGGCTCGACTATGCAACTCCTCTTTTATTGGTAGCCATTCGATTTACAATTGCGGGGGTACTTTTTGCGCTCATTGTTAAATTATTCAAAAGGCCACATCCGAAAGAATTTGTCAATTGGATGTGGATTGTAGTGATAGGATTTTTTCAAACAGCAGGTGTGATGGGCGGCATTTTTTTAGCATTACGAACGATAACATCAGGTGAAACTTCAATATTAACGTTTACCAACCCATTGCTTGTTGTCGTTTTTGGAACAATCTTTTTACAAATCCGGTATGGTCTCAGGCAATGGATGGGTGTATTATGTGGATTTGTCGGGGTGTTCATTACGTTGGGGGCAAATTTGAATTTCGAAGTGGGAACTTTGTTCGGATTTTTAGCGGCCGTTTCATGGGCTGTGTCTACTTTGGTTATCAAAATCCATGGACATAAATTCGATACATGGGTATTGACAGCCTATCAATTATTGTTTGGCGGTTTGATTTTATTTGCGGCAAGTTTTCTTCTGGAACAACCTAAATTCATCATCAACTCTTCATCCATATTCATCGTATTATGGCTTGCCATACCGGCTTCCATCGTTCAATTTTCGATTTGGTTTCACCTATTGAAAAAGGGGAATCCGGAGAAGACAAGTGCTTTCTTATTTTTAGCGCCGTTTTTTGGCGTTTTGTCCGGTTGGCTTATTCTCGGAGAACGTTTGGCATGGTTTACTTTGTTAGGTGGTGTACTTATATTTCTTGGCATCTTTTTCGTCAATTGGCAGGCAGACATGCGATTTGACTTTTTCAAAAGAATGTTGCCGGCTAAGACAAAGTACCAAAAACAAACCTTGGATTAGAAAGTCCTTGAACAGTAAAAAATGTTAGCTCCATTCAAACAACGAAGCACCTCTTGGTACGATAAACGTATCAAGAGGTGCTTTTCTGATGCTCAATAAAAATTAACGAACATCCCTGTTACACTACATCTGGATCATAAAAGTTCTTTACCCCGTATTGCTACTTAAAATACTATTTCGAGCATTTGCACATTCAAATATAAATATTTTTTTATAATTATATATAGTAAATAAGCATTTTACAATGTTTTCGGAATAAACTATACTATTTTGTAATGGGCGGCCACCTAGCAACTTTAAAAATTATGATCAGTATGCCCAAGTTTGGTAGTTAGTCTACTTGAGCCAGCAACTTTAAAATAATGAATAGGTGGGAGAATAATGATAGAGAAAGCGATTCAAGATATTTATCCAGATAATTTTGCTTGGTGTTATGGATGTGGTCGGCTGAATGAGGAGGGGCATCAACTTCGAACCATTTGGCAAGGGGAACAGACCATTACCAGCTATAAACCCGAGCCGAAATATATGGGATTCCGGGATTCGTCTATGGCGGGATGATTGCTTCATTGATCGATTGCCATGGGACAGGTTCTGCTACACTTGCTTTACATCGTAAAAATGGTCACGAAATCGGAGATGGGACTGAGCCGCCTCGATTTGTTACAGCCTCACTGAACGTGGAATTCCTAAAACCAACCCCGCAAGACGTTCCATTAAAAGCCATTGGGCATGTGGAAGAGATCCATCCAAAAAGGTGGAAGGTTCAAACTGAGATATTTGCTGATGAAATTCTTTGTGCTCGTGGGGAAGTGGTTGCTGTAGTAATGCCTAGTACATTTAAAAAATAGATGAAAGAATTTCAACTGCCGGAGGTCATGTGGAATGTATGTAAGTCAACTCATAGTTGGGGGATACCATGAATCATAACAAGCGTCTCTACTTTGGCTGGTATATTGTCATTTTCGCTGGCATTATCGTCTTGCTTACAACAGGATTACGGATGGGGATTGGACCTTTTGTTAATCCTATTATGAATGATTTAGGGTTGTCGCGGACTGAATTATCACTTATTATTTCGATTGGAATGATTGCTTATGGAATTGGTATGCCCATCGCAGGTGTTCTTTTAAAAGCCTTTAATACCCGGGTTTTGTTGCTGATTGGGCTGACCATTGTCTGTGTTTCGATTGGTTGGACAATTTTCTCAAAAGGGGTAATTTCCTTTCTGTTATCCTATGGAGTGTTCCTGTCGATTGGTCTTGCCTTTTTAAGCAGCGTAAGTTTGTCGCCGATTATCAGCAAATGGTTTGTCCGAGAGGGAAAGCACTTTTTTATTTGACGACAGGGAGTATGGCCGGGATTGCCGTAATAACACCCGTCGAAACTTGGTTGATCGACATGATTGGCTGGCACAATACCCTCTTATTATTTGGAGGTATATTTATCTGTCTCGTTCTTCCTTCAGCAATTTTTATCTTTCGGGAGGATGTACCGGAAGGGGCTGATGGTCAGGGGACTGCCAACGTAAAAACTAGACAGGAGGCTCCGGCGAATTTCACCTTAAAGGATGCACTTAAGACACTAACGTATTGGAAAATTATTTTTGTCTTATTTGCTTGCGGTTTCGGAATGAATTTATTAGGCTCACATGGTGTCCCAATGTTGATGGATCATGATTTTGCACCTATGACCGCATCCTTTGGAGTGGGGCTGATTGGAATAGTCGCCATCTTCGGCACCCTATTTTTAGGACAGTTTGCGGATCGTTTTCCACGAAAAAATATTTTGTTTTTAGTATTTTTTGTCCGTGGACTTGGATTTTTCGGGCTTGTGTTGTCGGTGGCCACTTGGCAGCTCTTTCTTGTTTCCGCTGTCGCCGGATTGGTATGGGCCGGTTCGGTGGCCATGGCCACCGCGATCTTAAGTGACTTATATGGAGTACGGCTATTAGGGATTTTAAATGGATTGGCTTATTTTGTTGGGCACCAAATTGGAGCAGCTATTGGGTCATTCCTGGGAGGTTGGGGATTTGAAATGTTTGGAACACACTTCTTTTCCTTTAGCGCCGCAGGAATCCTTGCGCTACTAGCTAGTTTTGTCTCTATTACACTGCCCCAAAGTCTATCTTTCTCCAAGAAATTAAGAATGGCAAAAAACATAACATAACGGTGAGACAATATGGGGGGAAAACAGCATCGGTACTTCGTTGTCAGACGTCATGTGTGAATTTCACATGGTGCTTGACAATGTCAAAAGGATAACTCGTGTCAATCTTTCAAGCCTGTCGTGATACAAGATGTATCGTGATAGGCTTTTGATACATTTGAATAGCATTTCGCAAGGTGTTCAAAATGCGGTGGATCGAGTATTCCTCCTTCAATGAAGTAATTAATTGAAGCATTATGAAAAACCTTCTGATCAGGCACCTCGTCTAATAGTCAGGAAGGGGGGAGGAAAGTGGAGGAATTACTAGCTGAAACCATTGAAATTGAAGACAAAGATGCTTTGATCGATGAACTGATGGAGCGGTATGGACAGGATCTCTTAAGGCTTGTCTATTCTTATGTGAACAATAGCCAAATTGCAGAGGATTTGACGCAAGATATATTTGTAAAATGCTACAAATCGCTTCATACATATAGCGGAAAATCAAAACTTAGAACATGGCTATGGCGGATTGCCATTAATCATTGCAAGGATTACTTAAAGAGCTGGTATAACAGAAACGTATTGGTGACAGAAGAAGAGCCGGCCAACTATCGGACTGCGAAACAAATGGTCGAGGATGCTGTCATCCAAAAAGAAGAGGACAATCAATTGATCGCTGCAATCATGACTCTTCCTATTAAATATAGGGAAGTGATTTATCTCTTTTATTATGAAGAATTGTTAATTAAAGAAATTGCTGTTCTAACGGAAGTGAGTGCAAATACAGTGAAAACGAGACTCAGACGTGCCAAGGAGTTACTGAAAGAACGATTGGAGCGATAACAAATGGATGAACGCCTAAAAAGATTGAGAAATTCCATGGATACGACTACATTTTCCCAGTTAAACTTTACGGAACAGCATCGGGGGAAAATTCGGGAGAAAATCAGCAAAGAAAATGACAGGGAAGAAGACGTGTTATTCGCCGTCATGCAGCTTCTCGTTCAAGAGAAAACAGGATTTGAATTGGTACAATTACTGTGTGGACGGGGACTGCGCACATTTGAAGATAATGAGGGGAACTTATATGCCCTGTTACACGAGCTTGAACAGGAGGGTTGTCTCCACGCTAGCTGGAACGAATCGAATGTGAAATATTATCAACTGAGCAATAAAGGAAGAAGACGATTACGTACAGCAGAAAAACAATCTACTTCGAAGCTGTTTGCTTTTAATAAATTAGTAGGCGAGGGGGAGTGAAAGACAAGTGGAAAAAAAGGGTCAATCTTATTTAAGGGAAGTTAGGGAGCGAATCAAATCAAAAGAGGCGAAGGATTTTGTTTCTGCTGAACTAGATTCTCATATTAGAGAGGCGAAGCACGAATGGATGAAAAAGGGGTTAGATGAAGCGGAAGCAGAAGAAAAGGCGGTCGGACAAATGGGAAGTCCGGTCACTCTTGGACAAAAGCTGAACAAGCTTCATCGTCCAAAGGTGGATTGGCTGACGATGATATTGTTAGTTGCTACTATGGGACTAGGGTTTATCCCGATTTTATTCGTCGATCCTGATTATTCCTTACGGATCGGCATGGATGCCGGCGATTTTTTTAAGCACAAAGCTATCTTTGCTTTTTTAGGTGGAGCAGTGGTTTGGGGAATGATGCTGCTGGATTATCGGAAAATAGCTAAGCTAGGCTGGTTGTTTTACATAATCGGAGTACTCATTCTTTTAACGATAAATTTATTTTCAACAGGAATCGTAGATGGAGTTCCTATTGTAGTGTTAGGTCCTTTAACAATTGAAAGCTTAATGGCCATCCCATTCTTTTTTCTTGCCTGGGCATCTTTTTTCAATAACAAAAAGTTGAAGCTATGGCATTTAGGTCTCTTGTTTTTTCATTCTTGTTATTTACTTTTGATGGTACCGAGCACCTCAACTATTTACATCTACGTTGTTATGGTATTTGTCCTATTTTGGTGGAGCAAATTTAGCAGGAAACAGATTTTAACTACTATGATTTTATCCATGGGCTCATGTTTAATGGCAGTCGGTGTTTTATGGCCATTAACAAGCCCTTATCAAAAAGTAAGGCTTTTGGCTTTTTTAAACCCTGAAAAATATTCAAATGATGAAGGGTTTATGATATTACATATTAAAGAGCTCCTAGCAAAAGCGGGCTGGTTTGGAAACTCCACCCCATTGGAATTACTTCCAGGAGCGCATACCGATTTTGTCTTTGTAGGTTTTACGTACCACTATGGCTGGTTTCTTGCTGCTGTTCTTGTTTTAATCCTTTGCCTACTTGTGGCAAGGATCATTGTCATCAGCTATAAGATCCATGATCCATATGGCAAGCTTCTTCTTATCGGTGCGGTTGCTCTTTATACGGTTCAATTGGTTAGTAATATCTGCATGACACTCGGGTTCTTCCCGATGACCTCTATGTCTTTGCCATTTATTAGTTATGGATTGATGCCGATTTTGCTAAACTCCTTTTTAATTGGTGTCGTGTTGAGTGTTTATCGTCGTAAAGATTTAATGTATCGCCATTCGATTCCTCTCTCTAACTAAAAGCAATGGAATTTAAAACCCGCAGCATGGATGCTTCCAAGCGCCCATTCTGCGGATTTTTGATTTTCTTAAGACTGCGCTCCAAGTTCGCGTGAACGAGCTGCGGCTTTTTCGATGCATTCTCCGATGATTGCTTTGAATGATCGTTCTTCCAATGCTTGCAAACCTGCTGCTGTCGTACCATTCGGACTTGTCACGTTTTCCCGCAGTTCTGCTGGTTCTATGCCGGTTTGTTTCAGCATAGCCGCTGCGCCTTCAAGTGTTTGAATAATGAGTGAGCGGGCGACATCTGGGGAAAGGCCTTTTGAGGTAGCGGCTTCTTCCAATGCTTCCGCCAAATAATAGACATAGGCGGGACCGCTTCCGGATAGGGCAGTGACGGTGTGCAAATCATCTTCTTCCACTTCTTTCACTAGACCGATCGCCCCTAACAGTCTGAGCACGTGCTGGCGCATCGTTTCATCGACGGTGGAGTTCATGGCCACGCCTGTCGCGGATTTACCGATCGTAGCAGAAGTGTTCGGCATCGAACGGGCAATCGGTCTTTTTCCGAGACCTTCTTCCATCGTCGCAATCGATACGCCCGCGATGACAGATAAGATAGCCGCGTCATCTGATAACAGTGGGTGAATGTCTGCCATTACTTGATGGATGTCTTTCGGTTTTGTCGCAAGTACGATTAAATCGGCTGTCCTCATTATCTTTCTTTCTTTGCACACAATGGAAATTCCATATTTTTGTTGTAAAGAAAAAAGCCTTTCATCATCCGATTTATTCATCACATAGACATTATGTGGTTCGATCGCACCTTGCTCTACAATGCCTGCAATGACGGCTTCCGCCATGGAACCTGCGCCTACAAATACTACTGTTTCCATCTTAAACACTCCTCTAATTTTTCAATCAATTACGCCTCGGCGTAATTGCGTCCAGATTTTGAATTGAGCAAAGCTCAATTAACTCCTTTCAAAATCTGTGACATCCGCCGGAGGCTTTATCTTCGATCAGCGGGTGTTTGAACACCCGCCGAACAGGAACACAAAACCGCATTCATCTCGCCGCCTATGGAGGTGGGAGTTTTCCGCTGAATGAAGATAAAAAAACATGCGTTTTCGCCCTTGCTGAAAAGGACGAAAACGCATGTTTCCGCGGTACCACCTAATTTTACCGGTCATTTCACATACCGGTACGTCTTGTTCCTTCTTAACGCGAAAGGCACGTCCGTGTTTCCACGGCAGCTCGGAAGGAGGTTCAAAGCAGGAGAGGGAGTTGTGGTTTTCAGCCGGTGACCACAATTTCTGTTCTCCATTTCCACCTTTACTGGTCTTCGTCAATGCTTATATGTACTTGAATTAGAACGATTATTGCACGTCCTCCGAATAAAGTCAACATGCTAAGTAATGATTAGCTCATTTCCGTGAATAGGTAGACGACTCCAATGACTGCCAATACGGTTAATACTGCAACCGTCACTTTCAAGACACTGACTGGAGAATTGCCACTCACTTTACCTGTTTGTCCATTGACAAGAAAGCGGTAAATCGTGTTGTTGAATACAAAGGAAGAAATCCAGATCGGCAATAAAAGATGCTTATAGGTAATCGCTTTGTAATCTGTTGCGACGCTGACAATATTGACGACATCCCCATGGACTTGTCCGTAAATGCCATTTGTGATGCGCTGGTCGATGATCCCTTTTGCATCATGCCATCCTTCTTGTAGAGGAATTGAATACCTTTCCGCTAAAAAACCCGATAAATATTGGGATTTATAGTCGACAAGTCCATTCAGATCAAAAGGCTCGATCTTATCAATAAGCCCGGTGGCCACGTTACGGGAAGCTTTGACTAATACATCATCAAAAAATTCCCTGTAACGCCCGCTTTCCGTCCGCCAGCTAATTTTCCGGACTTGCTCTGTCACTTGTTTTGGCTTTCCATCTTCGATGACGGTACGTGTCTCCGTCACATAATAATAAGTTCCAATTTGGACGACAAAGGAGGAGTCGGTTTGTGAGTCGAATGTCCAATAGGGCAAATAGGTACCTGTAATTTTATTCAATTGATATGATTGCTTCAACTTGGAAGGGGCGAAATAACGTTTTCGGATCCATACTTTGAATTTATCAACGGCCTCTTCTTTTGTTATCCGGAAAGGAATAACCAATGCAGGTTTGATACCTGCATGGTGTTCACTGGTGGCAATATGCGAAGAACCGCAAAATGAACAGAAATCCGCTACTTTATCTTTGTCCAACAGTGTTTCGGCACCACAATTTTCACATTTGAAAACGCGTTTTTCGTCATCCCAGCTATGGTTTTCCTTTTCGAGGGCTTGTAAAAAATCGTGTTCAATGGTGTTTTCACGCGTTGTTTCGATTTCTCTTTCACTGTCACAAAACGGGCATTTCAATGTTCCGGTTGCCGGTTCGAACACCGCATTGCCGCCACAGGAAAGGCATTGATTCACTTTTGTTTCTTCAATTATTTTAAAATCTTCATTTTCCAAGCGGCTCACATGCACACCTCATCCTTGTTATAAGCTGTCGCCGCAGTCGCCACAAAATTTGGCATCCGGAGCGTTTACGTTGCCGCATTTCGCACACGTTTTTTCCGTCACTTGTTTTGTGCCACATTGTCCGCAGAACTTTGCATCTGCGTCGATATCTGCCTGGCAGCTAATGCATGGGACTTTTGGTGTTTGAAGGGCTTTCCCGCATTCCCCACAAAATTTTGCTCCCGCGTTATTGGGTGACTGGCAATGTGGACAGTTCACTTTATCGGGCTGGGCTGTAGGAGGGACCGGTTGCTGCTGATTTCCTTGGAAAGCATTCGCCATCATATTGCCGAGTGCGGCGCCTGCCCCCAAGCCTGCCCCTGCTCCTGCTAGTCCGCCGCCTTCATTTCTCGCTGCATCCCGAATGGCTTCCGCTGCCTGGAATTGCTGGTACTGATTTATATTTCCGAGCACACCCATCGATGTCCGTTTATCCATCATTTTTTCGACTTCTTCAGGCAACGACAAGTTTTCAATATAGAGGGAAGTGATCTCGAATCCAAACGCATTAAACCGTTCTACCATCTTTTCTTTCCCTCGTTCACTGAGCTCATCGTAATACATGGCTAAATCCAAAGCCGGTATTTTCGATTCGGCAAACAGATCGGTCAATCCCGATAGCACCATCTTTTTCAACTGTCCTTCGATGCTACTCGTATCGAAAGAGGCATTCGTTCCGAACACTTCTTTCAGGAAGACAGTCGGTTCGGACACACGGTACGAATAGATGCCATACCCGCGTAAACGGATCATACCGAACTCCGGGTCCCGCATCATGATTGGATTGGAAGTTCCCCATTTCTGATTGATAAATTGCTTCGTATTGACAAAATATACTTCCGCTTTAAACGGAGAGTTAAATCCATGTTTCCATGCCTTTAACTTTGTCAAAATCGGCATATTTTGCGTATATAATAGATGACGCCCCGGACCGAAGACATCTGCAATCTCTCCTTCGTGGACAAAAATGGCCACTTGTGATTCCCGGACGGTCAGTTCAGCTCCCATTTTAATTTCATTATTATGCACGGGGAACCGGTACACCATTGTATTCGTATTTGAATCGGTCCACTCAATGACCTCGATAAACTGATTTTTGAAAAATCCGAACAAACCCATTCTTATGAGCCCTCCCAACAACGTAGTAAACTGCTTTCATTATACCATGAAACGACAAAATCTCTTTTGCTTTGCTAGAAAAAAGGGAAAACAGTGGATGACGTTTGTGACGAAAAGATGTACAATAGACTGAACACTCATTCATTTTTAAAAGGAGCTTTTGCGATGATTCATAAAATAATCATTCCTACGCCATATGCAGTAGGAGATGTGAATGCATTTCTTGTCAAAGGGGATGCGCTTACACTTGTCGATGCCGGACCGAAATCATCGGAAGCATACGAAGCTTTACGCCATGGCTTGAAAGAGGCGGGCTATACATTCAATGATGTTGAGCAAGTCATTTTGACGCATCATCACCCCGATCATGCCGGTTGGATCGATGCATTTGATCGTGCAGAAGTTCTCGGCCATCGCTATAATGATTTGTGGTTGAAACGTGATGAAGCATTTTTCAAGTATCATGATAGTTTCTATCTAAATTGTTTGATCGAAGAAGGAGTTCCTGAAGAATATCATTTTTGGGTAAAGCGTATGAAACGTTCCGTTGAATTGATGGGTGAGCGACCGCTCGATCAATTTCTGACGGAAGGGGATGCTGTTCCCGGACATGAGGGGTGGGTTGTATTGGAAACACCAGGTCATGCACAAAGTCATATCGTGCTTTGGCATGAAAAGACAGGGGCGATGATTGGGGGAGATTTAGTGCTCGAAAAAGTGTCCTCTAATCCGCTTATTGAACCGCCACTTGATCCTCAAATGGAGCGTTCACGTTCTCTCTTGCAATATCAACGTTCGTTGAAACGTTTGCTTGACATGCCTGTTGACGTCATTTATAGCGGACATGGCGATGAAGTCCGGAATGTCCATGCATTGATTGAAAGCCGGTTGGCAAAACAGCGTGACCGGGCGATGAAAGTGCTCGCGATGATGAACGGCGGCTCGCGGACGATTTTCGAACTAACCCGTGAACTGTTTCCCGCTGTATACGAAAAAGAGCTCGGCTTAACCTTATCTGAGACCATTGGACAAACCGATTATCTCATCGAGCAAGAACTGATCCACGAAACACGCGATGAAAATGGCGTTCTCCATTATGCACAAGCGTAAATCGATCCTGGTTACGGGAGCAACAAGCGGTGTCGGTTTTGCGGTGACGAAACGGTTGTTGGCAGAAGGGCATGCCGTTTGGGCGACAGGCAGGGCAGTGGACGCGTTATGGGAGCTGCAGCAAGCCGGTGCGCTGACCATCCGGGCCGATTTATCCAAGCAGCAAGATCTTGATTATTTAGTGGCACAAATCAGTTCACCTGATGTCGTTATTTTTTCAGCTGGGATCGGTATGTTTGACTATGCCTATGAAACTGCTGATCAAACGATACAAGACACGATGGATCTCAACGTTGTTGCACCGATGCGGCTCACGAAACAGTTGTTGCCCGGTATGATGGAACGCAAACAGGGGCAACTGATCTATTTAGGATCACAAGCAGGGAAAGTGTCTACACCGAAGTCTTCGATTTACGCAGCATCCAAACATGCCATGATCGGCTATACGAATGGACTACGTATGGAACTTGAGCCATTCGGTATCGATGTGACGACCATCAATCCGGGCCCGATCGATACACCATTTCTAGATCTCGCGGATAAAACGGGCCATTACCGACAGTCGATCGGCAAACATTTGTTGACGGTGGATCAGGTGGTCGATGCGATTATGAAAACGATCGACAACCCTGTCCGAGAAGTGAATCTGCCATGGTATATGGGGATAACAAGCAAACTGTATGCGGTCGCCCCCGCACTTGTTGAGCGTTTAGGGCGTAAATTTTTCATGAAAAAATAATTTGCCACGGCCTACGAGGTTGTGGTGTTTTTTATTTGATCGACTATGGATTGATTGCTTTTTGATGGAGCGTCGTACGGTTTCCTAGAGCTGTCTTACAGTTCCATCTCTTTGTCTAACAGTTACGAGTCTTTCGCACAGTTTTAAGGGATTTTCAAATTCAGGAAAAATATACCGATAGTATATGAACGTGCGTTCGTCATATACTATAAAGAACATCAGTTCTATCGGAGGCGTTCGTATGTATGAACATTTACCGGACCGGAAAATCATCTGTCTCGATATGCGTAGCTTTTACGCCAGTTGTGCAGCCGTGATGGAAGGGCTGGATGTGATGGAAACGCCGATTGCGATTATCGGTAATAAAGAGCGGAAAGGCGGTGTAGTTCTCGCTGCATCTCCGCCATTGAAAAAACAATTCGGGGTGCAAACGGGGATGCGCCTGTTCGAAATTCCGGATGATCCAGCGATTCATTTGATTGAACCTAAAATGCAGTTTTATATTGACGTATCCATGGAAATTGTTCGTCTGCTGAACAGTTATGTGCCGAAAGAAGCGATCCATGTATATAGCGTGGATGAAAGTTTCATTGACTTGAGCGGAACAGAACGGCTATGGGGACCCGTTGAGCAAGCTGTTGAAAGGATACAAGAGGATCTCCTGAGCCAATTTCAATTGCCTTCCGCGTGTGGCATAGGGCCGAATATGTTACTGGCAAAAATTGCGCTCGATCTGGAGGCGAAAAAAACGGGGATTGCGAAGTGGACATACGAAGACGTGCCGATGAAGTTATGGCCGATTGCGCCGCTCAGCCGTATGTGGGGGATCGGCAGGCGCCTGGAGAAAACCTTGAATGATATGGGGATATTTTCAGTTGGGGACCTTGCACATGCCTCTCTTGATAGGTTAGAGAAGAAATTCGGCATTATGGGCAATCAGTTGTATTACCATGCGCATGGCATCGATCTATCAGATATGGGTGCCCCACTGATCGAAGGGCAGGCGAGTTTTGGCAAAGGGCAAATCCTTTATCGTGATTATCAGACACGGAAAGATGTGCTTACCGTCATTCTTGAAATGTGCGAAGATGTCGCGATGCGGGCAAGGAGAGCGAGGAAGGCGGGACGCACTGTCCATCTGTCTGTCGGTTATTCGAAGCAAGCGCTTGGTGGTGGTTTTGGCCGCTCGCGTTCGATGAGCGAGGCGACCAACGACACGATGAAAATTTACAAGATGTGCATGGCATTATTCGAAGAATTTCACGATGGTCGACCTGTGAGACGTCTGGCGATCAGCCTGGCGAATCTGGAAGATGAGAGTTCTATGCAATTGAGTCTATTCGACGAGCATAACTGGCGCAACCGCGAACTTGGTGAAACGATGGATGCGTTACGAAACAAGTACGGCTCGAATGCTATTTTGCGGGCGGTTTCATATACAGAGGCGGGGACAGCTGTGGAAAGGGCGAAATTGATTGGGGGGCATTTTCGGTAGGGTAGCTATCGGATTGTGTGAACTCGATTGTGGTACTATAAGACTAATAATTAGCTTTGTTATTGCCGTCTATCACAATGATTAAATTGTAAAGAATAAACATTTCTGAACTTTGGGCTAAAAAAGAAAAAACAAATAAAGTGTGAAAAGAAGGTGACGTTTTTGAATTTGACGATGAAGAAAATTTTGGAAGCAAGCTATTTAACTGCAGATTCTGTCGCTCACTATCGTTCGATTTTACGGTATTTTTACCATCAGCATGAGCGGATGCGGGACTTCATCACCCCTGAAGAAATTTTGGAGCATATGCGTTCCATTCCGGAGTTTTTCGATTACGGGGAAGAGCAGCTCCATCTACAGTTAGGTCAATTGGTGAAATGGAATAACCTGATTGCCAGGCAGGATATGACGAATGCGAAGACGATTGAAGAATATAAGAAAAAAAGATTTCGCTATCAGTGCACACCGTATACTGTCGAAATCGAGCGTATGCTCATGCAGTTGGAGAAAATTGGTGATCAATTCCAAGGTTCGCTGGAGCGTTCGCAATTTGAACGGTTGCTTCAGGCACTTGTAACATTACAAAAGGAATTGGCAAGCGAAATCGAGCTTCCACCTGAAGAATACATGCGAATTTGGGAAGATGTTTTTCGCTATTTTCAATCAATCCGTACAAGTACGGCCGATTATATTGCTTACATCAATAGCGAACAAGCCGATCAGCGCATGCAGTCAGAGGCATTTCTCGTTTATAAAAACCAATTCACGACCTATTTGCGTGATTTCATCGTCTCCTTGCAAAAAACCTCTCTGCAAATACAGCAACGGTTGAGTGAACTGGAAACGGATAAGATGCAATCGTATTTCCTGAAACTAGTGGATCATCGAAAAGCCATTCCTCGCCTGGAAGATGTCACTTCCTCAGTGGAAGATTGGCTGCTTGAATATGAAGAGTATTGGTCATCCCTTCGACGTTGGTTTTTAGGCTCGGGAGCCCAACAAAGCGAATTGGATGCCCTTCAACGGCAGACCAATGAGATGATCAGAAGAATGACTAGATATGTGCAACGGATCGGCGAACGCCAGCAACATTTTCGCAGTCGCAAAAAAGATTATTTACATTTGGCGAAATGGTTCACCGCATGCGAACAAATCGAAGATGCGCATAAACTTTCCGCTGTCGTTTTTGGTTCATTGACCACTCAGCATATTCATCTTGAAGAGGGAACGACTGATAATCTTTATGCTGATACATGGGATGAAGAACCTGTACAGCTTACCATCAAACCGAGGACAAATCGCTACCGTGAGAAAACGAAACCGGGCTCCTTTTCTTCCAATAAAGAAAAAAAGAAGCGGCAAAGGGACGAATATTTAAAAGAGCGTCAGCAGGAACAGAACCTAATCGAGCAGTACATGGAACAAGGCGTCATTAAGCTATCCTCACTTGGTGAGGTAGATCCATTTATTCGGAAGGTATTATTGAATTGGATTGGCAAATCGATGGCGACTAAAAATAGAACCGTAACGACTGATTACGGATTGAAAGTCAAAGTGAAATTACATAAGGAACGAACGATAACGCTACAAGCGAAGGATGGAAATCTGGTGATGCCTGATGCTACGTTCGAATTTGAACAGCAGGGGTGAGAGCAGTGGAACCGATACCTATTTTCGACGAAAAAGCAAAGTATGGCATGGATTTGTTATTCCATCATTATTGGATTTTGCGTGAAGAACAGCCCGAGTGGTATCAACTTATCCGGGAACGGGAAAAAGTATTGCGGCGTTATATCGATGAAAAATTCGGTCTGCGTCTCATTGTGCATCAGCACTTTATCAAATTGGAAAAAATACCGGTAGAACCGGAACAATGGATGGGGATTCAAGACTTTCAAGAGCCGATGGATTACGCGATCTTCTGTTGTGCGCTTTCATTTCTAGAAGGGAAGGCTGTGGATGAGCAATTTCTCTTATCGGAATTATGTCAGGATATTCAAGGTGACTATCCCGATGAACTTCCGCTTGACTGGACGTTGTACACTCATAGGAAGTCATTGATACGTGCCGTGAAAAAACTGATGGATTTCAGGGTCATCCGTACAATCGATGGAGACATTGGAAGGTTTGATCATGATGAAGAACAGGAAGTTTTATATGAAGCGACCGTATATAGCCGTTATTTTATGCGGAGCTATCCAGATGATTTTTCGGCCTATCAGCATTGGCAAGAACTTTTGGAGGAGGACTGGAAACTAAGCCAGGAAGACGAACGCCGTAAACGAGTATATCGGAAATTATTCTTTTCTCCTGGTCTTCATCGAAAGTCCCAACAGGATCCGGATTTTCTGTACATCCGGAACTTTCGGAATCGAATGGCGGATGATATTGAATTGCATAGCGATTACAAGCTTCATGTCTATAAAAATACGGCATTCCTTTCTGTTTCTGAATCGAGGCAATATCATCAATACTATCCGAACCAAAAAGCTTCAACGGATATTTTGTTGCAATTGTCGAGAGAGATTCATGAACGACCCGAATCGTTCGAACCAAATGAATACGGTGAGATTCTGTTGACCGAGGGCGAGTTTGCACAAGTGATTGATTCGTTGCGGCAAAGTTATCAGGATGGATGGTCAAAATATTTTCGGGAAAAAAGTGTGAATGCTATCCGAATTGAAATCGTTGAAACGATGAAAGAATGGATGATGGCAGAGGTGGATGAGCAGACCGGCATTATCCGGTTACTTCCACTGTTAGGTGTCCTGACCGGAGAGTATCCGGTCGATTTTCAACAAGGGGATGACGAATAATGAACAACTCAAAATGGAGCATGAATCGGGCAGGATTATTGAACTTTTGGTATTACGATGATGAAATCTTCACTTTTTCCGATGGGAAATTATTGCTAAGAGGAACGAACGGATCAGGGAAATCAGTAACGATGCAAAGTTTTCTCCCAGTGCTACTGGATGGCAAAAAGTCTCCGGACCGGCTGGATCCATTCGGTTCCAGGGCACGGAAAATGGAAGATTATCTGCTTGGTGAAAAAGAGGTAACCAACCGTGATGAACGCACAGGGTATCTATTCATCGAATATAAGAAAAAAGGAATGGAACAGTATGTAACGACAGGTATTGGCATGCAAGCAAAACGGAACAAAGGAATCAAGTCTTGGTATTTTCTGTTGACGGACAATCGCCGTATCGGACAAGATATCGACCTTGCTATAGCAGATCAAGGAGAGAGAATTCCATTATCTGCAAAGCAATTGGAAAATAGAATCGGACAAGGAGGATACGTTGTCCACTCGCAGAAAGAATATATGGATCTTGTCAATAAATATATTTTCGGATTTCAGTCAAATGAAGCTTACGAAGACTTGATTAAGTTGCTCATTCAACTTCGAAGCCCCAAATTATCAAAAGACTTCAAGCCGACTGTCATATACGAAATATTGGGGTCCGCGCTTCCGGCGTTAACAGATGATGAACTGCGCCATTTATCAGAGACAATTGAAAATATGGATCAGACACAACAACAGCTGGAACAGTTGGAAAGGGAGTTCGCATCGACCGGTAAGCTTGTTAAACAATACCATTTGTACAATCAATTCATGTTAGCTGAACGGGCAGGGCAATGGCAATGTGCACGAGAAAGATATGATGAGGCAGCAGGAAAAATGGAAAATCTAGAAGCGCAGCAACTAGAGCTTAAAAGAGTGATTGAATCACTCCAAATGGACAAGTCCTCTTTTGAACAGCGATTACAACTTGCGAAAACGGAAGAGGAACAGCTTCGTAGCCACGATGTCTGGCAGTTAGAAAGTAAACTTTCAGAGAAAAAAGACGCGATGAACACACTCGAAAAGGAAATTGAGCGCCTGCAAATCAAATGGGATGAAAAAAGAGGACAGCATTCCCGAATCATAGTAGAGCGTGAAACTTTACAGCAAGAATTGCAAAAAAATAAGACAGACGTGCAGAATGCCTTGGGGGAACTGGAATTGGATGCGACGGAATCCGCCTTCATCCAACATACGGAAAATGATGCCCATTACCAACGCCACCGGGAACAATCCATTGATTTTACACTTTGGCTGCAGGAAGCAAAAGCGCATGAACGACTGCTGACTACATTGAAAGAGTTGGTAGCAGAAGAGCAGCGCCTTACGGAAAATCATCTTCTCCTGCAACGGCAGTCCTCCGATAAAAAGCAGCACGTCGACAATTTGTTGCAACAGCAAGAACATTTGGAGCAATGGTTCACCGAACAAAAACAGCTACTGACGAATCATGTTTTTGGATGGATCGAACGACATCCTGAACTGCAATTTTCCGATGAGCAAATTCAGAACATCGCTCGTCTGCTAGGTGGGCTTTATGAAACGAACCGTTATGATGACGTACGAGAACAATTACTGACAGCGATCAATTCTCGTGTCACGGCAGTCCAGACGAATGCAAGCATTACCAAAAATGCCATCGTAGAAATAGAGAAAATAATCGAACAGGCAAAAAATGAACTGCATCATTGGAAAACACTGAAAATGCCTCATCCCGATCGAGCAGATGATACAAATACATTCCGAAGCCAACTGGATGTGCACAATAAGGCGTATCTTCCATTTTACGCAGCTGTTGAATTTTTGGATCATGTGACCGAGGAACAAAAAGAACGTTTGGAATCGGCATTGAAACAGACGGGATTGCTTGACAGCATCATTACGGGGCAGCAACTCTCTCCGATAGGCGACCGAGTCATTCAAACGAATCCACTGGTCCTCGTCCCTACGCTTGCCGATTATTTACGACCGGATGTCGACGCGGATAGCCCAATCGCTGCATCCATTGTTGACGACGTGTTACGTAGCATTCAGTTAGAACGGAAGGGAGAAGGATTTGCCCTGGACGCGGATGGGACATATGCCATCGGCTGCCTGATCGGTCATGCGCCAAATGAAGGGCCTTCCAAATATATCGGACGTTCTTCCCGGAAACGGTTCCAGCAGGGAAAAATAGAAGAATGCGAGTTGGAAATCGATCGGCTGCAATTGGAGCGCAATGAACTGGATATTCGACTACTACATTTCCAGGAGCAACTCCAACAGATCGAAGAGTGGAAAAAAACGATGCCGCAAGATGATGCATTATACGAAGTGAATGATGAAAAGCATAGACATTCACTGCTGTTGAAACAAGAGCAAACTGCACTTCAATTACTCGACCGGCAGTGGAAAGAAGCACTTTCAGAACTCCGAAAAGTGAAAGTACAACTTCACGGCAAAGGCAATGAACTGAACATTAAGCTGACCGCGGAAACGATCGGACAAGCATTGGAGGCGGCCTCCAGCTATTTGGAGCAGTTACACGAACTTGACAAGGCACATCAGCGAGGGGTGAATGCAAGAAAGCAAATCCAGTTCCTCCATGAACGAATTTATGAAAAAGAAGCAGAGCTGGATGAACTAAAAGGTGAACAAAATATGAAAGAAACGAAGCGCTCGCATACGTCGGCAGAAATCAAGTCGATCGAAACGCAAATGAAATTGGAAGGAATCGATGAGATCCGGGCGCATATTCAACAAGTGCAACAGACGTTGAAAGAAGCGGAACAAGTAATTGACGAGATTCGGGAGGGGCTACCCAAAAAAGAAGCTGAACTGAATGTTTGCATGGAAAAATCGGAGTCAGCCCAAATTTCCGCCAAATTCTGGGGCAATATGACATCGGAGTGGGAACGGATCGTCCAAACAGAACTCGCACTCCGTTTTGTCGAAATGGAAGAAACGGAACCTCTTCCAATTCTTTCTTTCCTATCTCCAATTACGGAGAAATACGACCGTTCTAAGCTGAGCGAACAGCTGACTAAAACGTTTTACAATGAACAATTACAGTTAACCGAGTACCGGATGTTCGAGTATACGGAAGAGACAGCTGTTCCGGAATGGTTGTCCGAGAACTGGGGCGATTATTTTGAACCGTTTAAAAATGAATGGGTGCAGTTACAGGGGAGACGTCTTATTCAAATGGAATATCAAGGTCAGCGGGTCAATCCTTACTTTGTGCTAACATCTTTGGAAAACGAACTTGCGGAACAAAAAGGATGGCTTGATGAACAGGATCGACAGCTTTACGAGGATATTATAGTCAATACAGTAGGAAGTATTTTGCGAAACCGAATCCAACGTGCAGAAAAATGGGTTCGCGAGATGGACAAAATAATGGCAAGTCGGAATAACTCGTCAGGATTGATCTTCTCGATTTCATGGAAACCGTTAACCGCAGAGTCCGAACAAGAGTTGGACACCAAAGACCTTGTTTCACTTCTCCAGCGGAATAGCAAGTTTTTGAGTGAAGAAGATTTGAATAAAATCACTAAACATTTCCAATCAAGGATATTGAAAGCGAAAGAGCTCATTCAATTGCGCAATGAAGGATCTACCTTGCATCAAGTTTTAAAGGAAGTATTGGATTATCGGAAATGGTTCACGTTCATCCTATCGTATAAGAAAGAGAACGAGCCGAAAAGGGAATTGACAAACAATGCCTTTTTCAGATTCAGTGGTGGTGAAAAGGCGATGGCGATGTATATACCGCTTTTTACAGCGGCGTATTCACGCTATAAAGAAGCAGGGGAAATGGCACCTTATATCATTTCTCTCGACGAAGCTTTTGCGGGAGTGGATGAAAACAATATACGCGACATGTTTGAAGTAGTGGAACAACTCGGCTTCGATTATATTATGAACTCCCAAGCGCTATGGGGCGATTATGACACGATTCCCCAGCTGTCCATTTGTGAATTAATCCGACCGAAAAATGCCGATTCTGTCGCAGTCATCCGTTATGAATGGGACGGGAAACAACGGAAACTTGTCCTCGATGAGGATCCAATAGAGGAGCTTATACCAAATGATTGATTATAGTCGGCGTTTAAAGGAAGAACCTGGATTCCTTAAGCTGTTTATGTTATTCAAACAAAAATATTATTCCCTTGGACGGGTTGGTGGAACGGTCGACATAGACGGTTTCACGGATGAAGAAGTTGAATCGATTGCAGGGCTCATCGGACAATCTCCGCAGCCTTTGAGGGATAAGGGGAAAATTCATTTAGCATCCTTTGAACAGGCGCTGAAAGGGACTGTATTTGCCAATTGCTCGCTAGTCACATTAATGGAAACGGTGCTAGGCGAGAAGATTGTGACAAAAAATGAAGAGCAGAAACTCGAAGAAGAGCAGGAAAGTGTTTATTTTAGAGAGTTGCTCGCCGAATGTCCAGAAGGCGAATGGTGGTGGGAAAAGATCCAGTCCAAATCGCCGGACACGAGGTGGATATGGGCATTATATAGACAGGATCCGCATGGGTTATTCGTCAAGTTAACGACTGTTTTCAGTGCATTTCAACGATTGTCTGTGAATCGAACATTTGAAAGGTTACCGCTTTTTGCTCAAAGGACAACCGGAAATCCGCATTTCTTTGATTATGGCAGAGTCGAGGGGAATCTATTGAGTCATTGCCTGATAACGGATCAGCTTAACAAAGGAGTTCTTGGAGTAAGCATGCCGAAAACGACCGAAGACTTGAATGATTTGTTAAGTCAGTATGGACTGATGCGCGACGATTTATGGAGTTTTGTGACATGCAGGGGACTGCTAGCCGAAACAGAGCAAGGCATCCATCCGCTATGGAAAGCGGCAGTGGAAACGGGCTCGGTGTTGAATGTCCCTCTTAAACTCCTCGTGGATGTCCAAAAAGTTCGACCCGCTGCCGGAAAAAAAGTTTGGATTGTAGAAAATTCGAGTGTCTGTTCAGCCATTGTTGACGAGGTATCTGAGGCGCCAATCATTTGTACACATGGTCAATTTCGCACTGCAAGTTGGCTCATATTGGATTTGCTTTATGACTCGGGGTGCACATTCTACTATTCAGGGGATTTAGATCCTGAAGGAATTACGATGGCACAACGGCTGAAAAATCGCTATGGAGACCGAGTTATTATATGGAGAATGGATAAAAAATCGTATGAAGAGATATTATCAGATGAGGACGTGTCTGACAGACTTTCTAAAATCGAGGCAGTCACTTCACCCGATCTGCTTGAAGTTGCAGACCTGATGAGAATTAGGAAAAAAGCCGGCTATCAAGAAGGACTTGTTACGGAGCTGGTGGGTGATATTCTGAAAGGTTATACGGGAGATACTGAAAAGTGATTGATCAGTCTGTAGATGAAGCTTTTGAAATCGATGTAGCTAGGCAGCGGAATTCAGAAAACGAGTAGGTGATTATCGAATCATATACGGTGGTCGATCAATAATTAATCATCCTTGTTTTGAAGATATCAAGCCGCGGAAGTATATATATGGAGTGAAAATAGAGTGGGCGCATGAATTTATTCATGCGCCACTTTATTTTTTTGATTCAAAAGTTGAAATAAATAATTACAGTTGAACGCATAATCGATTAATGACATTCTTCGGAAGTGAATTGATTTCTGTGATAATCTTTCTCACGTTTATGATGATTTTCTATACTTTGGAATAGAAAACAGGCTGGGAACCCGTTATTTCTTATCGTTTGCGTAGCTGACCTCCTCATACTTTGCTTAAGAATTCCTTTTACTATATTAAAACCCGATAAATCTTATCCCAATGTATAGATTGAAAGTGTTTTGTGACAGTTTATTGACCACTCCCACAGCTAAAGCAATGGGATTCTTTTTCGCAAACATATCACTTGCACTTCCCCATTTGAGGAGGCAGAGGCGAAACTTGGGCGAACAACAGTCGAAAGAATTCCTCTCTCGAAAGGGCAAGGTCCGTGCCGACTACGCCGTCCACTCGGCGATACGTTTCACTTGTTTCGGCAGATCGTTGGGATGCTTTATTTTTTGTCTGTCCTCGAACGATAGATGCCTTTTTAACCACACCGGTTGCTTATAGACAACCGAGAGGATGGTTTTGACAGCCATCGGATACTTTTTGCGTACGATGTTTTGCGCGCCGTTGATATCGCGATGGATTTCTGTTTTGTGAACAGAACAACTGAAGTTTCTTCCGTTTGCTTGATGGCGACCATGACAAAACGGGCAGTCTTGCGAAGTATAGCTTTCTTCCGTTACTTTCACTTGAATGCCTTTTAATTGTGCTTTATAGGTCAGCTTTTGTTTTACTTTTCCCTGATTCCACAAGGATAGTTGTTGGCGCCGCTTTCGGCTGGTTTTTCGAGGGCCTTTTTTCTTGGTGTTTTTTTCAATGCCTGAAACGTCGCCAATGACTAAGTGGGTCACTTGTTCCGCTTCTAAAAAAGCAACGATTTCTTTCGTTGTTTGATGTTCTAACGCCGCCAATTGATTCGCGGTTTTTTGCCGGATTCGCGCCCTTGCTCGCTGAAATTTTTTCCATTGACGGGATCCTTTTTTACAGCGGGACATTAATTTACTCAATTCCGCTAACGCTTTTGCACGAAATTGCGAAACACTGCGCATCGCTCGTCCCGATACTAATAACGCTTTCTCTTCCGTTGCGACCGTCACTGCATGAATTTCACCTAAATCGGCCCCGGCGGCTTTAAAAGGATACGTTGAAATGTCCTTTTCAGGCACTGTAATGGCATAACAAAACCAGTATGCCCCATTTCGCCAAACAACTTCAGCATAGTTGCATTTTGCCAAGTTTTCTTTGGAAAGATTTGAGAACTTGACGGAGTGATATTTCTTTGGATATTTTTGATGCCAATCTTTCTTTTTTGTGAGCAAAGCCGGTAAGTCCAGTTCATATGTGACTTTTTTAATAGCGATCGTGTCAGCCGAAATATCCATGGCGGCTTTTTTCAATGGAATGCAATAATACTGTTTTTTTCGCCATGGGTATTTGGCTTTCTTGTCCGTTTTTCGCAGTTGACGGATCGTTTCCCGATTCGCGACATATTTGTCCGCAATTGCTTGAACCGTTTGGGAATGAAGATGATAGGTTTGTTTCCGAACCGCCTGAATGTCGGTTTTACTTAACCATTTACGAAACGAGAAATAATAGGAAGTGGCTTCTCTCACAATATCATTCCAAACAGAAGCCGCTTCCCGTTGCATATCCCTGAGCTCTGCATAGAGTTGTTCATCATAAGGAATTTTAAAAGAATGGGTGACAAACAAGGATTTCCCTCCTTCCTATTTATTTGAATAGTTCAATTATAAAGAACATACGTTTTGTCGGCAACTATTATATGGTACAAAGAACGAAAAAGTCGAAACATTGACCTTCTCGTTCGGAAAATCTGTAAAAAAGGAGATGGCAACGGTGGTATATGATATACTATTTTCAATATTCCGATTGAAGGAAGAGTATAGTGATGGTTGGAGGGGACAGGATGAACCAGCTATTAAGAAAAGCGATTGTCGAATCTCGAGAATTTTATCTGTCTACTAAATCTGTCTGGAAACGCTATCAGGAAAAGGGACAACATCCTGAGGGGAACATACGTGAAGAAATACTCGACTCCTGGATGAATTCCAAAAATCTAGGTGTCAATCCTTTTCAAAATCGAATAAACGAAATTATCACTCAGCATGATTTGACCGAACGGCTCGAACGAAATGAACAATTATTGTCGTTTGCGTTACCTCAAATAGCAAGTTTGGCCGACCTTTTGAACGAATCGAAAACCATGCTGTCTATTACGGATAATAACGGTACGATTTTACATTCCTCTGGTGAAAAGATGACCTTGAAAAAGGCGGAAGCTTTAAATATTTTCGACGGCGGTACGTGGAGTGAGAAGTCCGCAGGCACCAATGCCGTCGGCGTTTCACTGAAGACGAAAAAATCGGCTCAAGTGCTATTCTCCGAACATTTCTGTGAAAAAAATCATGAATGGTATTGTGCGGCCACTCCGATTTTAGCCCCATTTACAAATGAACTATTAGGGGTCGTCAATATTGCGGGTTCAACCGATCGAGTAAACGAACACAAAGTCGAACTTGTCATTTCGGAAGCGAAAAATTTAGCCCATTCCATTGTCCGTCCTCTATTTGACCATGTACTGCACAATAACTTATTTCTAACTGCTGCGATGGAAGGCGTAGAAGATGCCGTATTTGTAGTCGATAGCAGAAAAATGATTGTGGAAAAAAACGGGGCAGCCAAGTCTCATCACAGTCTACGAGGGATACAAACCATTCCAAGTCTGACAGGGCTTGAAGCACTTGTCGATCGTGTATTGCAATCCGGGAAGAAAATCATGAAGGAAGAAGTATGCGATGACGAGAGAAAAAGAAAATTCATCTGCTCAATCTACCCGGTCACTTTTCAAGAAAAGCACTTAGGTGCGGTAATATTTTTAAAAGAAAGCTTACTGCACATCCAAACGAAAATTGAAGCCCAGATACCTAGACGATCAGTGAACCCACAAACTACACGCTATTCGTTTGATCATGTCATCGGAACTTCTCCGGCATTTATGGATGTTGTGAAAAAAGCTAAGAAGGCATCCATGATTGAATCGACTCTCTTTCTTTCCGGTGAAACCGGGACTGGAAAGGAAATGTTTGCACAGGCAATTCATCAGGCTAGCGACCGAAGGGACAAGCCTTTTGTAGCTATCAATTGCGGCGCTATTCCACAAGGATTGCTTGAAAGTGAATTATCCGGTTATGAACCGGGCGCTTTCACAGGTGCCAAAGCAAAAGGAAGTCCAGGGAAATTTGAATTGGCGAACGGAGGAACGATTTTTCTTGATGAGATCGGAGATATGCCGCTGGATTTACAAGTTCATCTCCTGCGTATATTAGAAGAGCGGGTCGTCACCAGAATAGGCGGAGTAAAAATAATCCCGATTGATGTACGTGTCATTGCAGCGACACATAAGGATTTAACAGAGGCGGTCGCAAAAGGGGAATTCCGTGAAGATTTATTGTATCGGCTACGCGTAATCCAATTGAAAATTCCGGCTTTGCGTGAAAGGGCCTTTGATATCCCGGAGATGGTCAACTTTTTTATTCGGGAAATGTGCGGTCAATTTGGAAAGCGGGACGTTCTTATACACACAGATACAATGCAATATTTAACGCAATACAGTTGGCCCGGAAATATAAGGGAGCTGAAAAACGTTATTCAACAAGCGCTATTTAATATGAATGGCAGTATATTGCATCCTATGGATCTCCCCATGGAACTGCTGGAGGAAATTGAAAGCGCTTCATGTACAGAAAAAGAGCGGTTCATCGAAGCGATGAGAAGGGAAAAAGGGAATGTCACGAACGCTGCAAAAATGCTAGGTATTTCCCGTGCGACGATGTATCGAAAAATCAAGCAGTATCATTTAACGGATAACCACTGGATTGGATGATAAAAGTACCGTAACCCCCTGATGAATGAAGGATATTCATCAGGGGGTTTTTATCTTCATCCATATAAAACTGTGAGACAATGAGACACTTTTCGTCTCATTGAAACAATGATGAACGGTATTTAAAAAATAATACAGTTAGATGAACTCCATTGCCGCGTGATTTTGTGTGATTATTCGTGCTACCGAATATATTCGGCATGCTTCTTGCAATATTGTAAAAGTGTATCTTTATTTATGAAAGTGAGGTGATGAAGTCGCATGCAGAATTTTGATTTGATTGTAATCGGTGCGGGGCCTGGCGGGTATGTTGCCGCAATAAGGGCCGCACAATTAGGCAATACGGTCGCAATTGTGGAACGGGAAAAAATCGGAGGGACTTGCTTGAATGTCGGTTGCATTCCGTCAAAAACGCTTTTGAAACACGGTGAGATGGTGGAGAACATAAAAAAAGCGAATGATTGGGGCATTCATACTGGGGGATTGTTCATAGATTTTCCAAAGCTGATGCGGCGGAAAGATCAAGTCATCCAAACGTTAACGGGTGGCGTCGATTATTTACTGAAGAAAAACAACATCACTCTATTTCAAGGAACAGCATCCCTTGATAAGGAACGGGTCGTTACGATTTCCGGAGAAAAAATCAAAGGCCGGGATATTTTATTGGCTACCGGTAGCAGACCGTTTGTCCCTCCTATCAAAGGGTTGGAAAAAGTTGACTACATAACGACGGATTCGTTTTTCGACTTGAATGAATTACCGGAATCCCTCGTTATTATCGGCGGTGGTATCATAGCAGTGGAACTGGCTTTTGCAATGGCACCGCTTGGTACAAAGGTGACGATCATCGAAGTGGCGGATGATATTTTATTGACGGAAGATCCGGATGCACGAAAAATCATCCATGATCAGTTGAGAAAGAAAAACATTGAAACGATTACAAAAGCTGAAATCCAGGAAGTGAAAAAAAGCCAAGTAGTTCTAGCGAACCGGGAAATCGCATATAACAAGTTGTTGATAGCTACCGGCAGAAAACCGAATATTGAAGTGGCGAATGACCTGCAATTGGAAATGGATGATGCCAACAAGTTCGTTGCGGTAAATGACAGTTATGAAACGAGTCAGAAGCATATTTACGCCGTTGGAGATTTGGTTGGGGGTTATCAATTAGCTCATGCGGCCAGTGCAGAAGGTCTCGTAGCGGTACATGCCATGAATGAGGAAATGCCGGATCCACTCGATCAAACCGCAATCGCACGCTGTGTCTATACGTCCCCTGAGATTGCTTCTTTCGGTCTTAGTGAAGAACAGGCCAAGAAAGCCGGTTATGACGTAGCCGTGACCAAATCTCTGCTCGCAGGCAATGGCAAGGCGATTGCGATGGGGGAGACGGAAGGCTTTGTGAAAATCATCGCCGACACGAATTACGGAGAAATTTTGGGGGCTGTCATCGTCGGGACCGGTGCAACCGAATTGATTGGGGAGCTATTAGCCGTCAAGCATGCGGAAGGGACGATGAATGAATTGGCAAGCTTTGTACGAGCCCATCCATCTGTTTCCGAGGCGATCGGGGAAAGTGCGAATGCGCTATCCCGACAAGCAATTCATATGTAAGCATTACAAAAGGAGGAATTGTATATGGATAGGAAAGAAGCACTTTGGATTTATCAAAAGATGAATGAGATCCGTTTTTTTGAAGATGAAGTACACCGCACGTTCGGAAAAGGATTGATTCCAGGATTCGTCCATTTGTATGCCGGAGAAGAAGCGGTTGCGACTGGTGTCATGGCTTTATTGGATGATGAGGATTATATAACGAGCACCCACCGTGGCCATGGTCATGCGATTGCAAAAGGTTGTGATATCAATGGGATGATGGCAGAAATCATGGGGAAAAAGGATGGTCTCGGCGGCGGAAAAGGCGGTTCCATGCACGTTGCAGATGTTGGAAAGGGAATGCTTGGTGCAAACGGGATTGTTGGTGGCGGTTTCGGACTTGCCGCGGGTGCAGCCTTAACGATTAAAACGTTGGGCCGGGACAATGTCGCAGTCTGCTTTTTTGGGGACGGTGCATCAAACGAAGGCGTATTCCATGAAGGTTTGAATCTTGCTTCCATTTTGAATTTGCCAGTCATCTTCGTGTGTGAGAACAATCAATTTGGGGAAGGAACTCCATTCAGATATGCGAGTGCTTCCGAAACGGTTGCGGAGAGGGCTTCTGCTTATAATATGCCAGGTGTCCGTGTGGATGGCATGAACGTTGAGGCAGTTTATGATGCAACAAAAGAAGCGATTGCAAGAGCAAAGTCAGGCAAGGGACCTACGTTGATCGAATGTGATACGTACCGACAGTATGGTCATTTTGAAGGCGATGAACAAAAATACAAAACAGATCAAGACCCGAATAAAGACCGCGATCCGATTCCAGAGTTCCGTGAAAAAGCGCTAGCCAATGGATGGATGACCGCGGAAGAAGCCGATGCGATAGAAGCGGCGGCGGAAAAAACGATTGTCAAGGCAACCGCTTTTGCGGAAGCGAGCCCGTTGCCGGATGAATCTGCACTTTATACGGATATCTTTGCCTAAGAAAAGGAGGAATCACAAATGACAGAAAGAAAACTTACGTTTATGTCTGCAATTACCGAAGCGATGGTTCAATCGATGAGAAAAGATGAGACGGTCATTTTAATTGGAACTGATGTTGCCGGAGGAGCAGAAGTGGATCATCTGGTCCATGACGATGGACGTTATGACGACGCGTTTGGTGGTGTGTTCGGTTTATCAAAAGGAATGGTGACGGAGTTTGGGCGTGAACGCGTCATTGATACACCGATTGCAGAACATGGATATTTCGGTGCTGCGGTCGGTGCAGCTGCCACGGGGTTACGTCCCATTGCCGAATTAATGTTCAATGATTTTGTTGGATTTGCGTTGGACCCGATCTTAAACCAAGGTGCAAAGATGCGCTATATGTTCGGCGGCAAAGCAAAAATTCCGTTGACTGTGCGGACAGTACATGGTGCCGGTGCGGGGGCGGCGGCACAGCACTCCCAGACATTATATGGCATGTTTGGAGCCATTCCCGGTGTGAAAGTGGTCGTACCTTCCAATCCTTATGATGCCAAAGGGCTGATGCTCGCGGCGATTGAAGAAGATAATGTCGTTGTCTTCTCGGAAGATAAGATGCTATATGGGATGAAGGGTGATGTACCTGAAGAGTATTACACAATTGAAATCGGCAAAGCGAACGTGGTCAGAGAAGGTACGGAGCTGACGATTGTCGCCATCGGTAAAATGGTTCAAGTCGCGCAAGAAGTTGCAGATCGTTTGGCAAAAGAAGACATCTCCGTAGAAGTGATCGATTTACGGACGATCGCTCCATGGGATCAGGAAACGGTTTTGAAATCTGTAGAAAAGACGGGAAGACTCATCGTCATTGACGAATCCAATCCGCATAACAATACGGCGACGGATATTGCATCAGTCGTTGCAGATAAAGCATTCGATTTCCTCGATGGACCGATTAAAACGGTTTGTGCACCGAATACACCGGTTCCATTCGCTGCGAACCTAGAGAAAGCATACATTCCGGATGCAGACAAAGTGTTGAAAGTGGCCGAGGAATTAATTGCCGATTTACGAAAGGTCTCAACTATCTAGGAGGTGAACGAAGGGATGAACGAAACGATTGTAATGCCTAAATTAGGGATGACGATGACGGAAGGGACCATTACAGAATGGTATAAAGAAGTCGGAGATCCCGTTGAAAAAGGCGAGCCGGTTTTAACGATCAGTTCAGAGAAATTGAACCAAGATATCGAAGCACCAATATCAGGTGTGTTACTGAAAAAACATGGTGAAGTGGAAGATGAGTTGGAGGTAGGGGCTGTCATTGGAGTGATTGGAGCGGAAGGGGAAACAGCTTCCACGGAAACAAAGAAAGTTGAGCAGCCTCTCGCCGAAAAATCGAAAATTCCCGAGAGTGTAAGTGCAGCTACAGTAGCAAAACCTGTAAAGCAGGCCAGTACAAAGACACGGATCTTCATTACACCGTTAGCTAGACGAATGGCTGAAAGAGAGAACTTGGACATCGCTCTCATCAAAGGGACTGGTGGCAATAATCGCATCACGAAACGCGACATCGAGCGCGTGTTGGTAAATGGTGTAGATGTTGAGGTTAAGGCTACGACTGAACGTACAACTCAAGCTGTTTCAGTTGATTTAAATGCGGTTGGTGAAGGGCTGTCTCCGATGAGAAAAGCGATTGCGCGGAATATGCGTGGTAGCTTGGCGCAAACAGCGCAATTGACGCTACACCGGAAAGCGAATGCGGATCCATTAATCGACTTCCAAAAGGTGTTGCGAAAAGAAATCGAATCGGGCGGATTGGATGTTAAACTGACGCTGACGGTACTTATAGCGCGGGCGACAGTTCTCGCACTTCAAGAATTGAAGAAAATGAATTCCCTTTATCAGGATGGTCAATTGACGGAGTTCGATGAAGTTCATCTAGGAATTGCGACTTCCTTGGATGATGGATTGTTGGTCCCAGTCATTAAGGATGCCCATCAAAAAACAATCGGTAGTCTCGCAAAAGAAATGAAGGATATCACGGAAAAAGCGAGAAATGGTGTGGTAGACGGCAACCTTCTGTCCGGCTCGACATTCACGATCACCAACCTAGGAGCCAGCGGAATCGAATACTTCACACCTATTTTGAACGCACCAGAAACGGGTATTTTAGGTGTAGGTGCATTCCAGGATGAATTGGCATTAGCCGAAGACGGTGCAGTGAAATCGGTGAAGAAAATCCCGCTCAGCATCACCTTTGACCACCAAATCGTGGACGGTGCGACAGCTGCCGAGTTCTTGACGATGTTGGTCGGCTATATCGAGTCACCTTATCGGTTGGTGCTTTAATAGTAACTGTACTGAAAAATGATGATTGACAAAAAGAAAGACTACTGGAAGAAGTTTTCTATTTTTCCAGTAGTCTTTTTGAATATTCGTAAATACATATTTAGTTTATGAAGATTTATTTAGCGTCTTTATCAGAAAACCTTTCTTTAATTTCTTCAAAAAACAGATTGGCGGCATTGGAAAAAACCTGATGCTTCTTCCAAACAATATTTAATCCGGATTCAAGTCTCGGTTCTAATGGTCTAAAACAAAGGTTACTATCACTGGATGTATTTACTAACTTATCAAGAGTGACTGCGTAACCGATGCCTTCCTCTACCAATATGGCAGCATTATACACAAGATTGTAGGTCGTGATCACGTTTAATTTATCATAATCTTCGCCAAACCACTCAGAAAATTCATTTCTAGACAATCCCGGTTTAATAGCTTGTCTTGATAAGAGGAGAGGAACACCTATTAGATCCGACTTCTGTATGCTTTCTTTTACAGCGAGGGGACTATCTTTTCGCATCACAACTCCCCACACATCTTTGGCCGGGATATTGATGTAATTATATTTTGACAAATCGGCTGGTTGAATTAAAATTCCAAAATCGAGTAATCCCTTATCAAGCTGTTCTGTCACATCATCGGAATTTCCGCTGAAAAAGTGATATTTGATTGTTGGATATTTAGACTGCAAATCTTTTACGATCTGCGCAATCAGCTTCATCGCCTCTGTTTCTCCGCCCCCTATGTAAATATCTCCCCCTATCGTTTCTTCCATCGAATTAAATTCCTCTTCCACCTTCACAACCATGTCAATGATTTCTTCGGCTCTTTTTCTTAGGAGCATTCCTTCCTCTGTAAGAACGATATGGTGACTTTTCCGGATAAATAATTTCTTTCCCAACTCTTCCTCCAGCTCTTTTAATTGCCTCGACAAAGTTGGTTGTGTAACATGCAAAAAATTTGCCGCTCCTGTTATACTTCCTTCTCTTGCAACCGCAAGGAAATATCGTAAAACCCTTAATTCCATAAAACATACCTCCCTCTATGATGTGTTAGTATATATGTTTTTGAAATGCCTATCAAGCATACCTTGTTATTAGATATAGGTATTGGATATATGTACGGAAGCACGCTAAGATAAATAACGAGGGACTACTTAGATAGCCTGGTGGGGCGACAGGTTAAAGGACAAATTGAATTATTAGAGACGAGACAAACAACCGGTGTTATTGTGCTAATTCCTTGATTCGGGAGCCCTAGTGGGAATGGATATAAAAAATTTGGAGGTTTTATTTATGATAATTGCTAAGGCACGAGCTGTGGATGGTCCAAAACAATCATTCAGAGCTGCTGAGATTAAAAGACGTAATCTGGATTTAATGGATGTACTAATTGAAATCAAATATTCTGGTATATGCCATTCCGATATTCATACTGCCCACGGTGATTGGGGAGAAGTACATTATCCCCTTGTTCCTGGACATGAGATTGCAGGTATTGTAACAGATATCGGCCCTGAGGTAACGAAATATAAAGTGGGTGACCGAGTAGGTGTCGGCTGTATGGTTGACTCTTGTGGTGAGTGCGAGAACTGCCGTAAAGGAGAAGAACAATACTGTCTAAAAGGAAATATACCTACCTATGCTGGCGTTGATAAATATGGTGAGCATACGCAAGGCGGCTATTCAACTCATATTGTTGTAACGGAAGACTTCGTACTCAAAATACCTGATAATATTGAACTTGACGCTGCAGCACCTTTACTTTGTGCAGGTATTACAACATATTCCCCGTTAAATCATTGGGGAGCTGGACCAGGAAAAAAAGTAGCTGTCGTCGGTATGGGCGGACTTGGACATATGGCCGTTAAGATTGCACATGCCATGGGAGCTGAAGTTACTATCTTATCCCAAACATTGAATAAAAAAGACGATGGCTTGCAATTTGGAGCGGCCGATTACTGTGCTACAAGTAATCCGGAAACGTTTGAAAAGCTTGCCAGATCTTTTGATTTAATGATTAATACAGTAAGTGCAAAAATTGATATGGATGCCTATTTTGGATTGCTTACGCTTGATGGCACACTGGTTAGTGTCGGCGCTCCCGGAGAACCTTTGTCATTGAATGTACAATCTCTAATCGGACATCGTCGTTCATTTGGCGGTTCCGTGATTGGTGGCATTCGTGAGACTCAGGAAATGTTGGATTTCTGTGCTCAACACAACATTACCCCTAAAATTGAAGTGATTTCTGCTGATCAGATTGACGAAGCCTACGAACGAGTTTTAGCTTCAGATGTAAAATATCGATTTGTCATTGACATAAGCACAATGTGAATTGCGTAAGTGATGATCAAAATATAACGATTGCTACACTGAAAAAATACATGGAGGAACAGTCATGAACAAACCTTATGTGATTATTCACACCCATACGTCCATAGATGGCAATATCGATATGATGGATTTGCGAGAATTTGAAGATGCGAGTCGACAATATCAAGAACTTTATTTGAATGCTGAAAAACAGCAGTTTGAAGTACAGGGCTATCTAAACGGTAAAACGTCGACAGAAGACAACATTACCCATTACAAGAAACCAGAGTTGGATGAAAACGCAGCTCCTGTGCCTGAAGGGGACTATGTGGCGGATTCCGATGCTCCGATGTATTACTTGTCAATAGATCGACGTGGAGAATTGGCCTTTGAAGAGAATACATATGGCTACGGTGATGTCCCTTCTCATATTATAGAAGTTTTAACGGAGCAGGCAACAAATGCTTTCAAAGATTTTCTCAGAAAGAGATATCTTATGTCATCGCTAGTAAAGATCAAATTGATTATGAAGTGATGCTTGACAAGTTCTATAATCTTTTCAAAATCAAGCGAATGCTCGTTGTTGGGGGCGGAATCATCAGCTGGTCTTTCGTGCAAAATGGCCTGGTTGATGAAATCAGTGTCATCTTGGCTCCAATCGCTAATGGTGATCCAAATGGTCACCGATTCTTCACTGCAAAAGAACCGTATTCCAACAGTAACGACACAGCTTTCCAACTTAAATCTGTTAAAGAACTAGAATATGGAACATTGTGGATCCGCTATTCTGTAATAAAGAAGTAAAGAAAGGATCTGTTTGTTTGGAGAAACGAAACAATTTATTACTATTTATTTTAACGATAGGCGTTTTCGGAATTTTAAATACCGAAATGGGCTTCATTGGGATACTCCCCGATATTGCGGCTTATTTCGATGTGAGTGTTGCAACAGCGGGATGGTTGGTCAGTATTTTTGCCATAGGCGTTGCCATATCGGCTCCAACCATGCCGTTACTATTTTCGGGGATAAATCGAAAGAACGTGATGATCCTTGTATTGAGTGTGTTTGTTGTGGGGAACATCATCTCTATATTTACATCCAATTTCACCGTTTTATTAATTGCTCGCATCATTCCCGCCCTTTTTCATCCGGTTTATGTTTCTTTGGCATTTTCAGCGGCTGCCGATTCGGTTAGCAAAGAGGAAGCTCCCAAAGCAGTATCTAAAATTTTTATTGGTGTGTCAGCGGGGATGGTCGTCGGGGTTCCAATTGTCAGTTTTATTGCTAGTGTATCTAATTTACAAATAGCGATGGCGTTTTTCGCTGTTGTGAATATCCTTGTACTGATTGCTACATTATTATTCGTTCCATCCATGCCGGTTAAAGAAAAAATCTCCTATGGAACTCAATTAAATGTATTGAAAAAATCAATTACATGGCTGTCTATACTCATTGTCATTTTCCTGAACTCAGCTGTTTTTGGAGTTTACAGCTATCTAGCAGATTATTTACAAACCGTAACGAATATATCCCCAAGCATTACTAGCGTGATGTTATTCATTTACGGTGCAGCCAATATTATCGGTAACATTTTGGCTGGAAGGCTACTGACGATTAATCCGATTAAAACAATCGTCGCACTTCCTTTTCTATTGGGAGTTGTCTATATCGTCCAATTTTTCTTGGGACAGCTTACCTTGCCAATGGTAATGCTGATCTTATTTTGGGGAATACTTGCTGGAATTTCCGCAAACATTACTCAATATGTGCTTATCACTACAGCACCTGAAGCGCCTGACTTTGCGAACGGCTTGTATTTATCATCCGCCAATATCGGGACGACAGTGGGTACAGCTGTAGGGGGCTTATTCATCTCGGCGATGGGAACGCAATACGTTGTCCTAGTTGGAATTTTATCCGTCATATTGAGTGCGATATTTATTTTTTTTAGACACCGGAAGTATAGTTCTAAATAAAAAAACGGTGGGCAAAAAAATGGGGATTGCAAAGTAAATGTCTTCTTGAGAACTGACTTTGTCACTTTTCTTCATTATTATTTAAGCCGAAATACCTACTCTATCGAAAATACCTGCAAAATAGCATTCGGTCCGTATCTGTTTCGTAACGCATCCATCGTTACGCCAAGTTCACGATTACGCCAGTTATGCTCGTCGAATAGACTCAATTGCATGGAACGCCTGTCTTCCAACAGTGGCGCATACAAAATGCGTTATTGGAACTCGTGGAAAACCCTTAACAAGTATCATGTCAAGCGACTTAATGGATAGCAGGGGCAATTCAGAAAACGAGTAGGTGATGAACTGGAAAACTTTCAATAAAAGTTATAAGAAGGGATCTCGATTGCTCCTTTTCTTTCTGTTTAGGGAATGAAAAAAGCATCTGCACCTGAAAAAGTGTGGATGCCTTTTGTTGTGGTGGCGTGAAGAAAACTTAAGGTTTTTTTCCATCATCCATTTCTATAAGATTCTTTAATTCCGCTAGCTGCTTTTCGACTTGTTACAGTTTCTTTCCGACAGCAAAATTGTCGATGGCATTTTTGACTACCCAATGAAGTACAAATGAAGCGATGACCAGTGTGAAAATCACAACTAAAATGACCGGAGTCATGAATTCCAATCTTTGAAGTAACGTTTGTTTTTTCATTATAACAAGAAAGAACGTCAATAGAATCGGATGTTATAATTCATGGAAGCGAATCGCTTGCCTGTAGAGGTGGAATTTCATAGAATAGAACAAATGTTCTTTTGATGAGAAGGGGGAAGGGTTCATATGATCCGTGATCGCGGACGCATAAAATGGACGGCGATGATGTTGCCCGAACATCTGGAAAAGTTACGGGATTGGGTAGCGGAAGATGCATACGAAGAAAAACCCACCCTTGATGAGTGGGCATGGCAAGACATTCAACAACAGTTGGACATCGCTTATCGAACGGGCCGTGAAATCCTGATCAAAACATGGGAAAACGGGGTAATCAAGAACAGAATAGGCGTCTTGAAAAAGGTGAATAGCCAGTTAGGACTCATCGATTTGGAAGTGGGGCAGGATGTGCAAACCTTCTCACTGGACGCCGTTATTGGAATGGAAACGATGGATTTTTCGTGATGTCATCTTTAATGTGAGTGATCGTGTTCTTCCAACTGTTCCTTTGAAATGCTTAACAACATGAAGTTTTCGGTCGAGGCAGGTTGCTGGCAGCCTTCCAGTGTGTAGATGAATAGCTGTTCTCCCTCTTCCGTCAAGAGCCCTGTACATGTCATATTCGTTTTGGCAGGGTTGTCTCCTCGATCTTTGTTTTTTGTACGATCAATTTCCAAATCGAATACGGTTCCGTTGAAAGAGAGGTTGTACAAGGTGGGATTTCCCTCGGGTGTATAGTTAGTAATCCGTACGGAAGCTTTTTCTCCCGATTCAGTGCTTTCCAAAAAGTGTTCAAAGCGGGGAAAATTATAAATGGGGCCATGCATATTGATCACATCCCCGTTTTTTACGGCTTTATCACTATCATACGAACAAGCTGATAATAGAAGCACGATAAGAATCCCAAATAGATACAAGCACTTTTGCATAGAATCCCTCCAGTGATATACTTAAGGTTTCACGACTACTATATGTATCAATCAAATCACTTACCCCTTCTCGATGCACAAAAAATAATTCAACAAGCGCATTATTTCATAGAAGTGAGTTAATGTTCCGTCAAATGTCATAAACTGTTCACAGACAAATTAAGCGTATTCAAGTGTTTCTTTTGGTACGATTGAAGGAGAAAAGTGAAAAGGGGAATACTAATGGCTACTGATTTAAATCTGTTCCTCGCTTTTGGTGCGGGGTTTCTCAGTTTCATATCGCCATGTACATTGCCACTATACCCGGCATTTCTTTCGTATATTACAGGCATGTCATTGGACGATTTGAAATCGGACTCAAAGCGGATGAGCAAAAGCGGAATGTTACATACGCTATTCTTTTTAATTGGATTCTCGATTATATTTATCGTACTCGGTTTCGGCACGTCATATATAGGTAAGTTTTTTATACAGAATCAGGAAATTTTACGACAAGTTGGAGCTATTTTTATCGTCTTATTCGGGGTCATCATTGCCGGATTATTCACCCCACAATTTCTGATGAAAGAAAAAAGGCTTCAATTCAAAAACAGGCCTTCTGGTTATTTTGGATCCGTGCTCATTGGTCTTGGCTTTGCTGCAGGCTGGACGCCATGTTCAGGACCGATTATCGGAGCGATTATCGGTTTAGCTGCGGCTAATCCAGGGTCCGGCATGGCCTATATGATCGCTTATGTCCTTGGTTTTGCGATACCATTCTTCATCCTGTCGTTCTTTATTACAAGACTTGGTTGGATTCGCAAATCGAGTGGCATTATTATGAAAGTTGGCGGTTATATTATGATTGCCGTTGGGATCTTGCTGTTTTTCGATGGCATGACGTATATCATCAATTGGTTAAGCCCGCTTTTCGGGGATTTCACGGGCTTTTGACTTAATTCAGTGGGGGTCGAGCCCCAGCTGAATTAGATGAACTCAGGCTAAGGTCGCCGCGTCCTGCGGCAACGCCTGATTGACCAACATCCTGTTGGCCCAAAGCCTCCGGCGCATGTCACAGATTTTGAAGGAAGTTAATTGCGAATCGAACGGTGAAGGGTTCGATGCGCATTAATTTCTGCGTTCTTTGCAGAAATTAAGGCACCAGTCATTAGAAAGCAAATTCAAAATCTGGACGCAATTACGCCGAGGCGTAATTGATTTAGAAATTTGGAGGAATACCGATGAAACAAATTGGATCATTCAAGGAATGGCTGAAGATCATTGAGCAAAATCAAGAGTTGCTCTTGTTTGTCAAGACAGACAATTGTTCGGTCTGCGACGGGTTGTATCCGCAAGTAGAGGACTTGCATGCAATGTACCCGATTCCTTTTTACAAAGTGAATGTGGCGGAAGTGCCAGAAATTGCTGGGCAGTTATCTTTATTTACCGCACCCGTTGTCCTTTTGTTCACAAACGGAAAAGAGTATGCGCGCTTTGCCAGGTTTGTTCAAATGGAGGAGCTAAAAAGACGTTTAGGGGAACTGGTGGAACGGGGGATCAAGATTGAGCGCATTGATTGATACGATTTTTACAAAGGTGCCCCCGATATACTTGATTATCGGTTCGACGGCACTCGCCTTATTTATGGGGACGCTCGCATTGATTGTCCGGTCAAAAGCTGCAAAAAAACCAGTGACGCCGAAAAAAATCATCTTACCACCTTTGTTCATGTCGACAGGAGCATTAATGTTCATCTTTGAAGAATTCCGGGTACCGCCGCTGCAGGTGCTCGAAGCACTCATTGTCGGTATGCTTTTTTCGATCATCCTTATTAAAACAACAAACTTCCAGCACCGGGATGGAGACATCTATGTGAAGCGTTCAAAGGCTTTTCTGTTCATTTTGTTCGGGTTGCTGATTGTCCGGCTCATCGGGAAACTGATGCTTAGCAATACGATTGACGTCGGAGAGCTCGGCGGGATGTTCTGGATACTGGCTTTTGGGATGATTGTGCCCTGGCGGATCGGTATGCTTATCAAATACAATCGTCTTAAACAAGAAAAAGGTGTCTGCAACTAATTGCAGACACCTTTTTTCTTGTGTCCCTTTAGAATAGATGTTCATAGGGAGCGAGATCCACTTCCATGGAGTTTAACTTTTTACGTAGAAATTTATGGTCGCGTTTTGGCGTTGCCTGTATATATCCACGTATGATAAGATCAAAATCAATTTTCTTCGCTTTTTCTGCGAGCGCAATTTCACCGATTTTACCAGCGATTTTCTGTTTGGCAACGGGACGGAACAGTTCTGGAACAGGGGACACCAATTCGTTCAACAGAAGTTTCGCTTCGTCATTCCAAAGATGAAGGGAACTTTCTACATAATGTTCTTCCCAGTCGAGCGTAGATTTCCCGTCTGCTTTCGGAAATACTTTTAAAAATTTCCGGAACATGAAAAAGCCGCCGATTCCGAAAAGCGCGACAAGTACAATGCACCAAAAAAGGATGAACCACATAAATAAGTCTTGTTGCAATAGTCTTCACCTCTTCCATTCTATTCACCATTATAAGAGCATCCGTCAAAAAATTCACGAACAATGTATTTTTTCTTGCCAATTCGACATACAGAGGGAGAGATGAGGTCGATACTTATCGCTAAAAGTGAAATCCACTTCACAGAAACGTCAATGTTTTGCCACGGAACATGTCAGCGCTTCGCTTGTCTAGGACAATCAGTTCCGCTATGATGAACGTATCAAGAGATAGTGGAGGAAAGAGAATGCGTAAAAAATGGTTACTGCCTTTTTGCTTACTTGTCGTACTCGTTTTGAGTGCTTGTTCCCAAGGTGGTTTCAAAGCGGATCACGAATATGACATTGAGCCATTTGAATTTACGAACCAACATCATGAAAAAGTTTCGTTGGATGATTTAAAGGGGAAAGTATGGTTGGCACAGTTTGTATTCACGCAGTGTCAGGATGCTTGCCCGCCGATGATGGTCAATATGACGAATGTTGAGAAAGATCTTGCTGCCGAAGGTGTCGAAGATTATAAAATCGTGTCGTTTAGTATCGATCCGGAAACTGATACGCCGGAATTGATGCAAGAATATCTCGATCTTTTCGATGTCCAAGATCAAAGTAGATGGGAAATGCTGACAGGTTTTAAGCAGGAAAAAATCATCAAATTTGCGATGGATTCATTTAGAACGCTTGTTGCCGATGATCCACAAAACAATAATGTGATTCATGCTACATATTTCTCCCTTGTTAACCAAGATGGAAAAGTTGTGAAAACATATAACGGATATTCAGATGTCCCGTACGAGCAAATTGTGAAAGATGTCAAAGCACTTGTTAAAGCAGGTGCTTAAGTAAAGGAATACGAGAATTGACGGGGTGTAAAGATGAAACAAAAAAAACGAAAAGGATTATCCATCAAAGTAAAAGCCATGCTCCTTTTTTTGCTGATCCCCGTCGCTGTCACTGTCTTCACATTGACAGCCATTATTTGGACAAGTCTGAACGATTCTGAGTTCATCAAAAAGTCGGCGAGTACGTTGCTTGAAATCGGAGACCGCCATACGGCCATGACAATCCCTGAGGAATATATCCCCGTTTACAAAGAGGCGGCCGAGACATATGGCATTCCATGGACGCTCCTCGCAGCTCACCATCGGATTGAAACGAAGTTTTCGACAATGGATCCGCTTCTTTCTCCAGTTGGGGCAGAAGGACATATGCAGTTTATGCCATGTACATTTGTCGGATGGAGTTACCCTGGTTGCGGAGGACTTGGACAAGGGGACATTCCGGAAGAGGATAAAACGAATCCAGAAATTATTGCCAAATACGGTGGTTATGGTGTTGATGCGAATGGCGATGGAATTGCTGATCCATACAATCTGGAAGATGCCATATTTAGCGCAGCGAATTACCTTTCCCAAAGTGGTGCGGCAGATGGGGATTTGGAAAAAGCGATTTTCCATTATAACCACAGTGAAAAATATGTCCAAGACGTTCTTTATTTTTTCAACGAGTTTGAAGCATATCGTTTGAAAATAGAGCAATAGCCAGGACACGGGTTTACAAATTAGACTCCAGTATGCCAAACAAGAAAAAGCGGATAAAAAAAGATGGAACACCCAAATCGGTGTCCATCTTTTTTTGCTATGATGCTTTACGCATCGATTTTAAAATAAGGCTCACAATGAATACAAGCACAATCGCACCAATCAAGGCAGGGAAGATATAGAAATCAGAAACTCTTGGTCCCCATTGGCCTAAAAGCATTCCGCCGACCCAAGCACCGATGATTCCGGCAATGATATTACCGATGATCCCGCCCGGAATATCTTTTCCTAAAATAAGGCCTGCCAGCCAGCCGATAATCCCACCAACGATTAAAAACCAAATGAAGCTCATGTTGTTCATCTCCTTTTTAGTCATTCATGATTGCTTCCTTAGTATTTGCTATAACCGTTATGGCGATACGTTAAACATCAGATAGGTTAAAAATTACCAAAAAAGAGCTAAAAAATTAGCGGATAACTGTCGCACCAAGGGTTGCTTCAAAATGGTTCAACGCCCATATATGGCCAGCAGGATTAAAACTTGCTACACCTTTTTCGTGAATAAACAGATCAAAGCCGCGATTATAAGCATCGACGGACGTGTGGAGGATACAGATATCCGTACAGACGCCGACAAGATGTAATTCCGTAATGCCGCGCGCCCGCAATAATAATTCCAAATCGGTCCCAGCAAAGGCGCTAAAACGTGTTTTGTCCATCCAAAGGATGTCTTCTTTGCGCTCATTGTACAATTGTTGAAGGGAACCGAATAAATGTCTTCCCGCTGTCCCGCGAATATTATGAGGTGGGAATTGCTTCGTTTCAGGATGGTACGGATCGTCAAAATCATGCACATCGACCGGCATTACAACAAAATGTCCCTCATCCAAAAAAGTTTTCGTCAAATTTGTAATATACTCTTCCAAAGCGATGCCGGGTTCGCCGCAAGTGAGCGCGCCGTCTTCAGCAACGAAATCAACCGTGTAATCAATTACTAATAAAGCTTTTTTCATTGAAGATCGCTCCTTTTTTCTTGTCTTTTTCAATCATGCCATACTCTGACAAAAAAATCAGCACATTTAGAAATCACAAATTATTAAATTGGGAAAACCGACAATATGCGCAAGTGTTTGAAAATTCTTAATGAGAAATAGTTAAGTCATTACATTATCTTATGGAAGACTATAAAATTAATGTATTTTACTTATATAGAATTGTATATTATGATGGACTAGAGAAAAGATGCTCCTTTATAGCCTTTTCAGTAGTTTTCAGTCGATAGAAGGAGGAATTCAGCAATGGCAAAAAGCAATTTGCACAACAGCCGTAAATCATTCGAGCTGAACGGAAAGACGTATAACTATTACCGTCTTGCCGCCCTCGAAGATGCGGGTATCGCAAACGTTTCCAGACTGCCTTACTCAGTCAAAGTGCTACTTGAATCCGTCCTGCGCCAGCATGATGGCTATGTAATCAAAGACGATCACGTCGAAAATCTGGCAAAATGGGGAAAGGATGCGGACGCAGGTGCTGAGGTACCATTTAAACCGTCCCGTGTTATTCTTCAAGACTTCACAGGTGTCCCTGTTGTTGTCGATCTAGCATCACTTCGTTCAGCAATGGCTGAAATGGGTGGCGACCCTGACAAAATTAACCCCGAAATCCCGGTTGACCTTGTCATTGACCACTCTGTACAAGTTGACCGTTACGGAACACATGATGCATTGCAAAAAAATATGGAGCTTGAGTTCGAGCGTAATGCTGAACGTTACCAGTTCCTAAGCTGGGCACAAAAAGCTTATGATAACTATCGTGCTGTACCACCAGCAACAGGGATCGTTCACCAAGTAAACCTTGAGTATCTTGCGAACGTTGTCCATGCGATTGAAAATGAAGACGGTACATTCGAAACGTACCCGGATACGCTTGTCGGGACAGACTCCCATACAACGATGATCAACGGTATCGGTGTTCTCGGATGGGGTGTAGGTGGTATCGAAGCGGAAGCGGGTATGCTTGGTCAGCCTTCATACTTCCCGATTCCAGAAGTAATCGGTGTAAAACTTGTAGGCGATCTGCCAAACGGTACGACAGCAACGGACCTTGCGCTGAAAGTGACACAAACACTTCGTGCACATGGTGTGGTTGGTAAATTCGTCGAGTTCTTCGGACCTGGCGTTTCTAAATTACCATTAGCAGACCGTGCGACAATTGCAAACATGGCTCCAGAATATGGTGCAACTTGCGGATTCTTCCCAGTGGATGAAGAAGCGCTTGATTACATGCGCTTAACTGGCCGTGACGAAGATCATATCGCAGTGGTCAAGCAATACTTGATCGAAAACGATATGTTCTTTACAGCGGATAAAGAAGATCCAACATATACAGATGTTGTCGAAATCGACCTAACTCAAATCGTGGCAAACTTGGCTGGACCGAAACGTCCACAAGATATGATTCCTCTTACAGAAATGCAAAGCGCATTCAATGACGCAGTTGTTGCACCTGAAGGGAACCAAGGTTTCGGATTCACACCAAAAGAGCTCGAAAAGAAAGCGACAATCAATTTCGAAGATGGACGTACAGCTGATATCCAAACAGGCGACATTGCGATTGCTGCAATCACGTCTTGTACGAACACATCTAACCCTTATGTTATGTTGGGTGCTGGACTTGTTGCGAAAAAAGCTGTCGAAAAAGGTCTTACACCACCAGCTTATGTGAAAACATCACTGGCACCAGGTTCAAAAGTTGTAACAGGTTACTTGCAAGATTCCGGTCTTGATAAATACCTAGACCAAATCGGATTCACAACAGTCGGATATGGTTGTACAACTTGTATCGGTAACTCTGGTCCGCTTCTTCCTGAAATTGAAAAAGCGATCATGGATAGCGATATGCTCATGTCTTCTGTTCTTTCAGGAAACCGTAACTTTGAAGGACGTATCCACCCACTTGTAAAAGCGAACTACTTGGCTTCACCGCCATTAGTTGTGGCTTACGCTTTGGCTGGAACAGTCGATATCGATTTCGAAAAAGATCCGATCGGTAAAGACAAAGAAGGGTACGATGTATTCTTCAAAGACATCTGGCCGACATCTGAAGAAGTTCAAGATGTTGTGAAAGCAACAGTTACACCAGAATTATTCCGTAAAGAATATGCACGCGTATTCACGGAGAACGAAGCATGGAATGCCATCGAAACGACAGACGAAGCATTGTATGATTTCGATGAAAATTCAACATATATCCAAAACCCACCGTTCTTTGAAGGACTTGCAAAAGAGCCAGGCGACATCCAAGGTTTATCAGGACTTCGTGTCATCGGTAAATTTGGTGACTCCATCACAACGGACCATATTTCACCAGCGGGTGCAATCGGTAAAGATACACCAGCCGGTAAATACTTGACTGAAAAAGGCGTAAGCCCTCGTTTCTTTAACTCATACGGTTCACGTCGTGGTAACCACGAAGTCATGATGCGTGGAACATTCGCGAACATCCGTATCCGTAACCAGATTGCAAAAGGCACAGAAGGTGGTTTCACAACTTACTGGCCGACAAAAGAGATCATGCCGATCTATGATGCAGCGATGAAGTATCAAGAAAACGGTACAGGTCTTGCAATCATCACTGGTAAAGACTATGGAATGGGCTCTTCACGTGACTGGGCTGCGAAAGGTACATCCCTTCTTGGCATTAAAACAGTTATCGCAGAAAGCTACGAGCGTATTCACCGTTCAAACCTTGTCATGATGGGTGTTCTTCCACTTCAATTCATGAATGGCGAAAGCGCTGAAACGCTTGGTCTGACAGGTGAAGAGGAAATCAGTGTCAACATCGCGGAAGGTGTAAAACCACGTGATATTCTAAAAGTGACAGCGACATCTCCAGATGGAACTGTTAAAGAATTCGACGTACTAGCACGTTTTGACTCAGAAGTTGAAGTTGACTACTACCGTCACGGAGGAATCCTACAAATGGTTCTTCGCGACAAAATGAAAAATAACTAATGTTGTATACGAAAAGGTGTCCGAGTGAATCGGGCGCCTTTTTCTTGTATAATGGAAAAAGAGGTGAGAAATGTGCATATTAGCGAAAAAGAAATTGAAATCAGATATGCGGAAACCGATCAGATGGGAGTCGTGTATCATGCAAATTATTTAGTATGGATGGAAATCGGACGGACCAAACTAATTGAAGATCTCGGTTTTACATATGCCGGTTTGGAAGCGAGCGGCTACTTGTCTCCCGTAACGGATTTATCGATTCAATATAAGGCTGCGATGAGATACGGACAAAAGGCGACAGTCCGGACATGGATCGAATCACATGATAGACTGCGTACGACATACGGTTATGAAATTCTTCATGAAGATGGAAAAGTTGCGGCGACAGCCACTTCGGAACATGTCCTCGTCAAGAGAGAAAACTTCCGACCAGTCTCCTTACAGAAAGTCGATCCGGCATGGGATGCCAAGTACAGGGAGATTCGAAAGGTGAAAGACTGATATGGCGTTTGGCATACAACGGGCGGAATTGAAATCGTGGAAAAAAGCGGTCAGTGATGGCGAAATCGCTTTTTTGACTCATTACTGGCTTGATGAACGTTTTCCTGGAAGCAAAACGGTGACAAAAGCGGGTTGCGCGAATATCGACAAGCTTGTTGAATGGGGAAAACAATACGGATTAAAACCAGAATGGATCGACATGCGGAATGATTATCCTCATTTCGACTTATTTGGAAACGATGAACGAAGGATTCTGGAAAACGAAGGCTTCATCGACCAATTGGAACGATTCGGCCTAAGAACAAAAGCGTAGGGCATTGAGCCTTATGCTTTTTTATCTTTGTTCAGCGGGTGTCCAAACATCCGCTGAACAAAGATAAGGCCTCGGCGTAATTGCTATTTATCGAATTGTTTAAGCCTAAACCCCATAAACGCCCACAGCATAAGAATGAAGGGAGTCGATTGGAAAGGTGAAATGATATATGGAAACCATCTTATTTATTGAAACAACCAAATCAGGTTCAAGCAGGGAAGCACTAAGAGCTGCTGCCCGATTAGGATATCGTACAGTATTGTTAACGGAACGAATGAGTTTTATCGAGCAACAGGATGAATTCGCAGAGGTTGCGCAAATGATTCATTTGGAAGACTTGACAGAAGAACGAATTCGAATCTCGATTAGTCAACTTCAAAAGCAAAGGGATATTATCAAGACAATCATCAGTTTCGTCGATCCATTTGTATCGCTTGCCGCACAACTTGCAAATGAATATTGTGGTGCTGAAATTTCTGTTGAAGCTCTGAAAATAATGGAGGATAAAGCGGCAACAAGAAAAGAATTAAAGCAAAATAAGGCGACCCCTACTTTTGACATAATCGAGCCTACAGTCGATATGGAACAGCTGATTTATAAAGATTACAAGTATCCAATCATCGTCAAATCTGCCCTTTCTAAAGCCTCCAAGGACGTCTATGTCGTTGAAAATAAAGTGGAGATGAAAAAGATTATAAAGAAAATGATGAAGCAAGATCCTGACCAAAAAATAATACTGGAGGAATACTTAGACGGACCTCAATATTTAGTCGAGGTACTTGTACACAACGAAAAGAGTACGATTGTGGCGATTGTTCAACAAGACATCACACAAACCATCAAGTTCATTGTAACCGGTTATGCCGTCGAGCTAGATGTGGAAGGTGAATTGTATCAGAAACTTGTTCAGGCAGTTGAGTCGATCATAAAGGATCTTAACATCACGAATGCTGCTTGCCATCTTGAATGCAGATATGTAAATGGGGAATGGAAGCTCATTGAGATGAACCCTAGAATAGCGGGTGGAGCGATGAATCGAATGATAGAAGAAGCATTTTGCATTCATCTCGTTGAAGAAACCATTAAACTTTATCTTGGTATTGAACCCAATTTGACAAGAAAATATGAGAAATCCATTTACACCCATTACATAACCATTGGATCTTGCGGCTACCTTTTAAAAGTGATAGGTGAACAGAAGGCTACTGCTCAACCTGGCGTAAAAGAGGTCTATATCAAGCCCCGAAAAGGAACGATACTGATGCCTGCGCTATCAATGGGGCATCGTTACGGTTATGTAATCGCTTCTGGAGATACTCCAGAAGAAGCAAAGATAAACGCAGTGAAAGCCGCCAGTCACATCAAATTCTACTTAGAACCATTGTAGGAATTAATCTTTATCAATTACGCCTCGGCGTAATTGTGTCCAGATTTTGAATTGAGCAAAGCTCACGTCTAGTCTTCGGGCGCCAGGAGCTCGGGACATAAGTCAAAGTTGCTCTGTGGCAAAAGGCGCCACGCTGCATCTTCGCCTTATGCCTGTCGCTCCTAGGCAGGCGCCCTACGCTTTTGGAGAATTACCTCCTTTCCAAATCTGTGACATCCGCCGGAGGCTTTATCTTCGTTCAGAAGGCGTTTGAACACCCACTGAACAGGAAACAAAACCGCCACCAAGAGAGGTCGAAGTCTTTTGCTGAATGAAGATAAATCCTCTCCAAAATCTCTCCACCGGCATACACTAAAGTTATAGGATATACGAGTGATAGCTACTCAAGTGGGAAGGGGGACAAGTCGAAGTGAGTAAACAAAGTTGTATTTGTCAATCAATGAAAACATTGCTGAAGGAACAATGTATGTTAGCGGAGACGGAATTTCAATTTATTTGTTTGTCAAAAAAGGTGGATACCATTCCTTTTATGCTTTTTACTGCGCATCAAAATGATCCATTTAAGGCTTTCGGTAAATGCATGAGGACACCTTTTTTTCGATTAGAGAAGTTGGATGAGGAAATATGCTGTGCCGTTTTATCGTTACTTGAAGCCGTTGATATGGAAGGGTATCCTACTGACTCCTGTGATGATTTATTTGCGCTTCGCAAGACGGATTGCTGTATCATCATTAACTTAAAATGCTTTTGTGCCATTAGCCCCCTTCCTGTAGAGTTCGTAAACCGTCCACTTCCTATTATTGAACCAAAATGTTAATGGATGATCATCTTCCTCTTGCTTTTTTATAATTCCCTTTCCAGTTATAAACGTTTATCCGTATCAAAAGCATTGTTCATGGAATGTACTAGAGAAGGATTGTAGAAAAGACAAAAGGAGATTATTCAATGATTTTGATAGGAATGCTACATCATCGAAAAGATCCCACCACCGTTATAAAGTCTTATGCATATGCGGTGGTGGCTAAAGCAGAGGGCGCACGGTTTTTCTACTTCTCCCCCGGGGAAGTGAATTTTGTCAATCGGACAATTAGAGGACAAGTTTATGAAAATGGTAAATGGATGGCGCGAATCATGCCCTTCCCAGACGTGATATATAATGCGGGGAGTCCGGAGAAATTAGCTAAATCCAAAGAAATTATTCAAAAGTTGAAAAATGAAATCCCCTTTACCACGCATTCGATCGGGAATAAGTGGAATGTGAATGAGCGTTTGAAAGAAGCGAACGAGTTTGCCAACTATTTAATTCCGACAGAGATTGTAAAAGACACGGATCATTTCTTTAAATTTATGGCTGCGTTTGAAAAGGCAGTATTAAAACCGATTGATGGAAGAAAAGGGCAAGGAATATTTTTAATTACAAAAAAAGAAGACGCTTTTCTAGTACGGAAAGACAATACGAGTACCCATTATACAAGAGAACAGCTATATGATTTCATAAAGTCAAAGATTTCAAAAGGAACGCATATTATGCAGCCTTATATTCAATCCGTCACGAAATCAGGGCAAGTATTTGATTTCAGGCTTCATGTTCAAAAAAATGGAGAAGGCAAATGGGTGATTACCACCATCTATCCGCGTATTGCACCTCCAGGATCAATCATTGCAAATATTAACAATGGGGGATTCACCAATTATTTGGACCCATTTTTACAGCAAGAATTTAAAGAGGAAGCTTTCAATATCAGGCGGACTTTGGAATATTTTTCTTTAGCGCTTGCGAATCATTTAGATGAGCTTCAAATGATTCAATTCGGAGAGGTCATTGATGAAATCGGTGTGGATATCGGATTAGACGAGAATCATAAAATCTGGATCTATGAAGTGAATTGGCGTCCGGGTTGTCCTCCTGCATTCTATTTAGAATTGGATGTAGTTATCAATACCATTCAATATGCGATGTATTTGGCAAAGAATCAAAAAGCCATTGTAGAAAAAATAAAAGAAATCAAAGAACAAAGCCTTGGGGGACAGAAGGAAAGACCTGTTATCGCGATTACAGGAAGTGCTGGTAAAACGACAACGAAAGCATTCCTAGCCTCGATCTTAGCAAAGAAATGGAATGTATTCGAGTCGAAGGATTATTGGAATACGACCGATCATACGAAAAAGCATGCTGCAGAAATCCAAGCATCCCATGAGGCAGTTGTATTGGAGTATGGCATGGCATACCCAGGTGTGATTACAGAACATTGTAGCATCATCCAGCCGAATATTAGCATCGTGACGAATATCGGGAAGGCACATGTAGGAAATTTTGGTGGAGATGTTAAAAAAGTTGCACATGCAAAGTCTGAATTGATTCATGGAATGGACCAGGAAGGTATTTTAGTGGTCAACAAAGATGATGCAAATTCAACGTATTTAGAGACGCAAAAATTCAAAGGGAGGATCATTACGATTGGCGTAAATTCGGACGCAGACTATAGGGCCTATGATGTTCACTTTGGAGATAATGGTATGAACTTCAAGATGGAACTTCAAGGCAAGGAAATGATGTTCTTCATACCGATTTTGGGGGAGCATCACGTTTATAATGCACTCAATGCAATTGCTGTCGCTGATTATTTAGGCGTAGCGCCATTAGATATTAAACTGGGATTGCTCTTTAGAAAACCGCCGAGACGATTGACAATCTATAATTGCCGTGACAATATCACCCTTCTGGATGATACTGTACACTCCCATCCAGAAGGGGTAAGGGCGGCAATCGATGTTCTTTCCAATGTAGGAAAACACCGTAAAATCGCGATTATCGGACAAATGAGGGAGTTAGGAGATTTACGGGAGGAGGAATATCGGAAAGTCGGTGAATATGTTTACCAGCAGGAAATTGATATTTTAATCACCTATGGTTTTCGAACAGATGATATCGGCGCACAGGCAAAAGCAAAGGGATTTCCTCCTGAAAACGTTTATCATTTCACCAATAAAGACAAATTACATGATTTGTTGGCGGAGATAATTGAAAAAGATGATACCATTCTGGTCAAAGGAGCGAGTAAAACGAATATGTTTGAAACCGTAAAATTTATCGATCAAACGTTTAAATAACCAATCAAAAAACCCGGATCATGGCCACTAACAACTAGTGCGCAATGATCCGGGTTTTAACTTGATTCAGCAGAAGTCCCTCACTTCTATAAGTGGCGGAATGAATGCCAGAATGCATTTCAAACAGAGGGAGTCCAAACACCCTGTAGCTGACGCTTCGCTTTCAGTACAAAAAGATTTGCTGATTAGAGGAACTCAGGCTAAGGTCGCCACGTCCTGAAAGTGCCTTAATTTTTGCAGAAAACGCAGAAATACGGCCAATCGAACCCTACGCTGTTCGATTGGCAACGCCTGAGTGACCAACATCCTGTTGGCCCAAGCCTCCGGCGGATGTCACAGATTTTGAAAGGAGTGAATTGCGCAAGTGCAATTCAAAATCTGGACGCAAACACGCCGAGGCGTGATTGATAGTAAGAACCTTATAACTATTCTAGAAAGCCATTTATTCTTTTGTTTCCTCGATCAGATGAAACCGAATTTCGTTTGCAGCATTTTGTGCAAGCTGTTTCGCTTCTTCCATACTTGCCCCGACCGCAATGACATAGGCATAGCGATGCCCCATGGACAGCGGAGGAATCAATTTGGTGCCTTTTTTAGGCTTCACATAAACGTCAACCACTCCAGGGGAATTTTTAGCCCTTTTCTTCCCGGTTACTTTTTCCAATACCCCTTTTTTTGAAACAACGAGATACTGGGTAAAGACGTAATTCTTGCATTTTGGTTTGAGAGAGGGACTCTCCCCTAAGTAAAGTTTAAGAGTCTCTTCTACTAAATTAAAACCAAATGCAGCTTGAATCATTTTATTCATCGCACCCCCGGATATTCTCGGGTTGATTTCAATGAGTTTCCAACCATTTTTTGAAAGCCTTAACTCAAGATGCAAAGCACCGTTTATCATGCCGAATTGCGAGATGATGGAATGTAAGACATTTTCAATTCCCGTTTTCAAGTTACTTGGAACATCCGCATAGACCCCATAGCCCGTAATAATAAACCGTTTGCCTTGTGTGATTTCTTGTTTACAAATACCAGCAATCTGCACCTTGTTATTATAGACGAGGGCCTCGACTAAATATTGATCACCTTCAATATATTCTTCTAGAATGATGGATTCATCCGGGTTCTTTTCCTGTAAGCTTGCAATCTGTTTTTTCAATTGTTCATTTCCCTTTGCAAGCAACACGTCTTTGGAGCCTGTCGATTTAGGGGATTTCACCATGATGGGAAAGTGCAGCTGTGCATTTAGTGTTTCCAAAGAGTCCATCTCACCTGGTTGGATCACGAGAAATTTTGGGGTATAAGGTTGATCATGCAAAAGGTTTCTCGTTTGCTCTTTATTTTCCATGATTTCGATCCCTCTAGAGGAGAGACGGTTTGGACAAAACACATCACAAAGTATGGAAGCCTGATAGACATTTGAGTCGATAAAACTGACAATGGTTTGGATATCCTTTCCTTTTGACTTGAGTCTATTCACTTCATTTTTCATTTCAGAAATATTGTCCGTATCCACAAAAATCATCTCATGTACATCCAAGTATTCGTTTCTTTGACGCAATTGTTTTTCGTTTTTGGTGAATAAAACCGTAAAGTACCCCATTCGTTCTGCGGCTTGAATCGCTTCTCGACTGGATCCGGATTTATTTGTGCCTACAAAGACAATCGTATTCAAACGGTACACCCCCTTTAGGAACCTCCGTGAAAGCAACTCTTTATATGTTTATGGAATAAAACCGTTTTTGGCATGGGTTATGTATCATGAAAGCAGGAAAATTAGGAGAGTTGTTCGATAAGAAAATCGGATATTGCATAAACAATGGAGCGATCTAAGTGATCCGTACAAGCAAGATGAATGGATTTACATATAATGCTATACGTGAAAGGAGTGAACTTAACAACATGAAGCCCCTCTCTGTTAAACATATTAGAACTACAATTGCCGGTGATTTGATTCAAGGATCCGATGATATGATTGTTTATCATGGAGCTTATCGTCTTAAACAAGTGAAAAAGCCAAACACCGTTCTTTTTTCGAAGCAGAAGATTGTGAAATGGGAGAGGTTAAAAGAATTTTTTCCAATCGTCCTTGTCACACATCAATCGTATAGCCCAAATGAGAAATTAGAAAATTTGACCGTCATTAAAGTAAAAGATACGGAAGAAGCGTATTGGCGCTTTGTAAATGATTATCGTAACCTGTTTCAAATTCCGGTAGTAGCGATTACAGGGACTTCTGGAAAAACGACTACAAAGGAAATGCTTTGCCATATTCTTTCCGTAGGTAAAAGTGTCGCTTGTACAAACAGCAGTAATAATTCACGAACCGCTCATTTACATTACCTCCTCAGCATTGATGAAGACACAGAAGCAGCTGTTTTTGAGACGGCAGTCGGTGCCCCTGGCGATGTGCGCAATGCGGGGAAATATTTCAAACCGACCATTGGAATTATTACGAACATCGGTGCACACCATTTGAATTATTGTAAAACTTTGGAAGGATACATTCAGGCGAAAGGTGAAATGTGCGAAGCCCTTGAACAGAAAGGTGTGTTAATCGTAAATGCTGATGATCGAAATAGTGAAAAGCTTAATCTGAATCAGTATAATGGTCGAATCATCAAAGTAGGTATCCATTCTTCTTGTGACTTTAAAGCCCGCGATATCCAATACTGTCCAAACGGCATGCGATTTACTGTCCAGTATGAGCACAATGAGTATCCTATGTTCGTGCCGGGAATTGGGGAGCATCAAGTTTATAATGCGCTTGCCGCGCTTGCAGCTGCTCATGAAATGGGCATTGATTTCCATGAGATCGCACATCAGTTGAAAACGTTCCGAAATTTAAATAAGCATCTTCAACTGTTTGATGGCATTAACGGCTCGACCATTCTTGACGATACATGGAGTATCACAACGACTTCTTTGGAAGCAGCGTTAAAAGTATTAAATGAAGTTGGACAAGGAAAAAATAAAATAGCTATTTTAGGAACGATAACGGATTTGGGATCTTGGGGATATATTATCCATGAACAAGCAGGGGAACTGATCTATCAGATTGGTGTAGATGTCCTCATTACCATTGGAGAACATGCGCGCATAATGGCGGATCAAGCAGTGTACTGCGGCTTGAATGCACCTGTCTATACATTTAACAATAGTACCCTTGTTTTTGATCTCTTAAAACGGATTACCGATGAAAATACAATCATCCTGATTAAAGGAGATATGTACAGTAAACCCATTATCGAATTGGCTGTTAAATTACGGAAGAAGGAATAGCCTCCTGAAAACACTGGCGTTTAGACTCGAGTGTTTTCAGGAGGCATTTTGTTACTTCATGTATGGATAAAAGTTCCTTTCCCTCGGACAAACACCGAGCCGCATCCTGAATGCCGTTCATATCGTAAAGTATCTGAAAGAAAGGAGGGAAATGCATGGGAATCCTTTGTCCTTGTGGCGTCTCTGTCAATGCGTTCTCGAAAAGGAATCATGTTGAATTGAAGGGCAAATGCGGAACGATTACAGGTGATCTTACGTATTTGGCTGACGTTTGTATCACTACACTTGGAAAATCGACGCTTTCCTTGAAGTTTGTGGATAACGAATGTCCATCTAAAAATGACTTTCTATTTACTGCAAATGCCATTACTTCTGTTGTCTGCCAGAAGGAGAAGTTGGGTTGTTCGGTTACTGTTCGAGGAACTGGCATCGTGAATGGAAAACAATATCCCTTTACAGCGGTCTTTAAAGATCACGTTTTTCCAGGACACGATAGTGTGAGAAGCTTTGTCATAATAGGTTTCTTTGACCAAAATGGTGCCGTATTTGTCCCACAAGGCTCCATCACTGCAATAGGTTGTCAGACATTATGATCGCATGATGTTCAATTGCTTCGTTTATGAAGTGCCTATTTTTTACACAGTCATCTAAAAAGTTAAAGGGGGAGTTGAATTATGAAGGCCAGTAGCGGCCGATTGAGCCAATTTCATCTATTAAATTCTGTCGAAAGCATATCGAAGCATCTCGTAGAGACGGAACTATTCTCCAAAGCATCTTTTTACGATTTTATCGAAAAATACAATACGTTTGTCATACTGCCTGCATTTGGTCCTGGCGAGGTATGTGTGTCCGCTGTAAATAACCAGTTTAAGATCGTATCCAAATCGAAAATAGTGATATGTTCAGAAAAGGAAGCGGTTTATCAACATCTGGTACGTCATGAAATCAAGCAGAAATATTATGTGATCAAGCCATTAAAGATGAGTCGCCGGTACGCCCAAGGCAATTGTCGATATCTTGTTACCGTGCATCGGAAATCGGCTTCACATGTGTGGAGTTTACATTCTTATACCGAGAAAATGAACACTACAAATGGAAGGGGGATCTATAAATACTTCCGTCATGAAATAGGGAACTTATCCATGTTAGTTGCCAAAAAACTCGGAGAATGCTTTCCGACCTGTCATACGGTTGTAGTTGAAATTGTGTACGACATGAAAATAGGAATCTGGATTCATGATACCATGTTGCACTTACCTAGAAGTAAATGGAACCAGTATCTTACGCTTATGATGGAACGTTCACTTAAGCCTTTTACGCCACATACAGATTTATATACGATGACTACTTTACATGATTTACTTGCCAAATATCATGGAATAATCATTAAGCCCTGTAATGGTCAGGGCGGCTTAGGCATCGTGCAAGTTTCCGTAAATCATGACCATTCGTATGAAATTCATTCAGGAATCCAAAAAATGACGAAAGCGACCTTTGAGGAAACATATCATTTTATCGAAGAACATTACCTATCTGAAGAGGATTATATTATCCAACGAAGATTACCATTAGCAAGGATTAACGGCTGTCCCTTCGATTGTCGGGTGATTGTGCAAAAGGTTGACTCGGCTTGGAAAACAACCGGGAAGATTGTTAAAATCGCCGCTGAGGGCTTCATCGTTACCAATGCGGCACAGGGGTTGGCATCACTGGAGGATGCCATTCAGAATTCAAACATGCTGTCAAAACCGACTGAATCACTGGAAGCGAAGATAGATGAGATTTGTATTGCCGCTGCTGGACAGCTTGAAGAAAACAAAACTGGGATCAAGATCATCGGTTTTGATATTGGCATCACTAAACGGGGTGGAATAGGGATCATCGAAGGCAATAGCGTCCCTGATCTCTCTATGTTTTATAAGCTGGAGGATAAAAAGATGTATACGACTATCAAAAACATTGAACGCGGTTTCTTCAATGCCTCCTAAAATTATGATTTAGTACCCATACAGTCAAAACATACTTTTCATAAAATGTTAAGAGGAGAGGAGGAATCGAATTGAAACCATTACAAGTGAAAGATGTTCGGAAATTGCTTGAAGGGGATTTAATTAGCGGTTCTGAACAATGGCATGTAAAGGATGCAATCTATTATAAACGCCATGACCTGACGAAGCGACATACACTTTTATTTGTTAATAGAAGCGATGCTGTTAACTGGCATGAAATTAATCAGAAAGGTCCTTCTCTTGTCATTTCAGATATGCCGGTATCTGAGTTGAAAAATGCATTACCAAATACGACGGTCATCAAAGTGGCAAGTCTTGTCCAATCTTATTGGAAATTCATCAACTATTATCGTAGTCTATTTACAATACCTGTTGTAACGATAACGGGCACATGCGGTAAAACAACAACGAAAGATATGATCAAACATATCTTGAGTAAAGATCGCACGGTCCAAGCTTCTGTTAGCAGCCAAAATGAGCCAAGAAAATCTTTCCCTTATTTGATGGGAATCGATGAGAAAACAGATGCTGCGGTTTTTGAGCACGGACTGGGGAATTCAGGGAATATTGCGCATCAGTGTATGATTTACCAGCCAACGATTGGCATCATCACCAATATCGGTGTTCATCATTTAGATGGATGTAAAAACCTCGAAGGATATATTCGCGCAAAAGCAGAAATAGTGGATGGACTGAAGGAAGACGGCACACTAATCTTAAATGCGGATGACGAAAATACGAGAAAGGTCCCTATCCAATCATTCAAAGGGAAAATCATTTATTTTGGCGTCGGCATGCGGTCAGATTTTAGGGCTTCCAATATCCGATTCGTTAATCAGGGAATGGCTTTTCATCTGCATTATAACAAAAGAATCTATAGAGCTTATATACCTGGATACGGGGAGCACCAAGTTTACAACGCCCTTGCCGCTTTAGCGGCAGTAAATGAGATGGGGATGGACATAAAGGAGGCGCTTGCCCGTCTAGCCACTTATGAAAATATGACTAGACATTTGGAGTTCTCTGATGGATTCGGTGGAAGTACAATTATCGATGATACATGGACAAATAATCCGACATCCATTGAAGCGGCATTAAAAGTTCTAGACACCATTGGAAAAGGCAAAAATGTCATTCTTGTATTAGGCGATATCAATCGACTGGGGAATTTCGAAAAAAAATATCATCGAGAAATTGGCAGTCTCGTTGCCAAAAGAAACATTCATACTTTAATTACAATCGGAAGCAAGGCGGAAGAAATCGCAAGACAAGCGATTCAAGACGGAAGCAAAGCTACTATCCATATGGTGCAAGAAGTCAAGGGACTTAAAGAAATGTTAGAACCAGTCCTGGATAGCGATGCCATTCTACTGATCAAGGGGCCGATGTCAAGTCGTTCCATGATTGAGTTTGCGAGTAGTTTAAAAGTCAATAAGTGAAAAAGAAAAAGAAGCATTCGACCACAGTTGTGATGAATGCTTCTTTATGAGCTTAAAGTACGCGTCGTGCGGAAACATAGTTTTTCTGAGCCCAATCAGAGTTTAGACTTTCCTTCAGGACAGGCCCGGAATTGGAAAGAGAAATAAATTGATTGCCTCCGATGTAAATTCCCGTTTGCGTAATATTGGTCCTTTTCTGATCTGTTGAAAAGAGCAGAAGATCGCCCTTTTGAAGGTTGGTTTTTTGAACGGCTTTTCCGATTTGCCCTTGTTGGCTTGCGATTTTGCTTTTCAGGTCAATCCCTTGCTGTTTATAAACATAGTATGTAAAACCAGCGGGCGTAAAGGTTAATGATTTCTCTTCATATACATAACCGAATTTTGCTTTTCCTATTAGTGTTGATGCGAAGTTGACGAGTTGATTAGCCGAAGAAACATTGACAGTAGGTGATACGGCAATCGATGCATTCTTTTCATTTACAACGCGTTTGGCTGTGATATAGCGCTGATCATAATAATCAACGAAAAGAACTCGTGTGAGAATGCCGTTTGAATTTGGGATAATGATCCGGTGGTCCCCTGCGTAAATCGCAACTAAACCTGGTGTTTTTGATCCAATCGCATTGCTAAAGAAAACCAAGTCACCTTTTTTCAAATTTGCTCGGGAGACTGTCGTTCCCAATTTCATTTGTTCTTGTAGATTGGTAGTACCAACCGTTACGCCATTTTGTTTGTAAACATAGTTCACAAATCCTCCGGCTGTAAACTTCTTAGATTTTTCATCGTTCACAGTGCCCATTGTTACTTTATCTTTCAAATCATAGGAAAGACTCACAATGTTATCCTCTGTTGTCGCCGGATTTGAAGGAAGTAAGCTTGGTAGAACGCGTCGAGCCGTAATATAACTGTCTTTATAATAAGGTTTGCTGTCTAAATCGGTAATCACAATTTTTTGTGTCGGATCTGCCATTTGAATCACTTTATTATCACCGATATACATAGCTACATGATCCGGAATCTTAGTTCCTTTACTAGAGAAGAAAAGTAGATCCCCTTTTTGTAATTGATTTCTCGCTACGTACGTTCCTTGTTGCATCATATAATCTTCATTATATGTCGCTAGATCTACGCCATTTTTTTCGAAAATGTACATAAGGAAACTCGCACATGAAAATTTATAAGGATAAGTGGGCTTATACTCGGTATTACTATAAGTAGCTTTCCCAATCAAACTCTTTGCAGTTTGGATTAATTGATCCGCCTTTGCTTCAACAGCCGATTGGTTGTTTTGGATCGTTGTCGTAGCCGCTAGTACATTTGTTTGGTGCGGGAGAGGTGTTCCTAATGTACTTAGGCTGACGCACGCGATTAAAGTAGCAGTAACTAATTGTTTTTTCATACGTTGCCTCCTGAAAACTTTCTAGTAGAACTCGCAATTGATCGTAACATAGAAAGAGTTCGGCACTTGGAGGGAATTGTTTCCAGATTAAATGGTGGTAGCTCCTTAAGCCTTGCCACCATTGGGTTATCCAAGGATTTTTACAATTAGATTACAACGTGTAACAATCAAAAAAAGACTCATCTAAATTATTATCTCATCATAAAAAGCAGGTGATAACTGTACCTTAGATAAAGAGGGGAATAAGAAAGGTTTGATCGAACAAATGGAGAGGAGGTTTAGTAGGAATGAAAGAAGGTAACAGGTTGAATGTGTTAACGGAGTGAAAAAGGGGACGGAACAAGCTAAAAAATATGACGATCTCCGTTCTCGTTTTGCAAATTTCTTGAAACAGGAGCTGATTACATGCGATTGACAGGAAAAACAGCAATCATAACAGGCGGAGCAAATGGAATAGGTCTTGCAGCATGTCAACGATTTGCGGAAGAAGGGGCAAACGTCGTCATGGCGGATTTCGACGAATTGGCAGGAAAACAAAGCGAAGCTGATTTCGCCAGGAAAGGATTAAAAGCGACATTTATCCAAGTTGATGTCGCAGAGCGGAATAGTGTAAAGCAATTGGTCGATCAAACGTTAGAACGCTACGGGAGAATTGATATTTTGATCAATAATGCAGGCATTACAAAAGATGCAACTTTGGTCAAAATGGATCCACTTGATTTCCAACGTGTACTTGACGTGAACTTGACAGGTGTTTTCAACTGTACACAAGCGGTTGTCCCTCATATGCTCGCAAATGGATACGGCAAGATCATTAATACATCTTCAGTGAGCGGCATATACGGTAACTTTGGGCAAACCAATTACGCGGCAGCAAAAGCGGCGATTGTCGGCATGACCAAGACATGGGCGAAGGAATTCGGACGGAAAGGCATTCATGTCAATGCGGTTGCGCCAGGCTTCACTGCTACCGCAATGGTCGATAAGATGCCTGAAAAAGTGCTCGATCAAATGAAGAATTCAACTTCTTTACAACGACTTGGGCAACCGCGCGATATCGCAAATGTATATTTGTTTCTTGCAAGTGAGGAATCGGATTATGTGCATGGCCACGTCTTGCATGTCGATGGCGGCATCATGATGTAACGCAGCGAACAGCCAAAAAAGAGTAAAGACAAAGTCAAAAATAGACTTTGTCTTTACTCACATTTTTTCATATGCATAGGTCGGCTCGTTGAGTTGAAGATCTACTTGGACATGTAAGTCATGTCCGTCAAAAAACCATGCATCTCTACTTTCGATGTAGAACAGAATACCGTCGTGTTCTGTTTGGACCGCAATCTCCTCGGGTTTGTCCATTTTGACGCCTAGCGAAAAGCCATCATGCAAAGGACTGCTTCCCCCGTATCTGGCATAGAAATTAACGCCATCTCCTGATTCAACATCCATTTCTTCCTTGAACCAATTGAGCGCTTCTTCAGATAAGACGATTTTCATCATGTGACACCAGCCTTTCTGTTGCTATCCCCATTGTATTATAACCACTTCACTTTTGGCTCGGTTCCTGCTTTGATCCGTCCGATATTGGCACGGTGGCGATAGAAGATGAATAGGCCGAACAAACCGATCATGATCATCAAATAAGGATCCCCGGTTCGGATGTAATGATAAATGCTATACAAAAATCCGACGACGGATACGATCATCGAACTTAAAGAGACCATTTTCGTTAGTTTCAATGCGATGAAAAAAGTGATAAGAACGACGATGAAGACAGGCCAATGATAGGCTAGAACGACCCCGCCAGACGTAGCGACGGCTTTACCGCCTTTGAATCGTGCAAATATCGGAAACATATGACCGACGACTGCGAGGACCCCTGGAATGAGCGGATGGACGTTCACAGATGCGAAATAAGGCAATGCCAGCAAAAGAACTGCGGCAGTTCCTTTCAAAATGTCAAGGGTCGTTACCGTAAGCCCTGCTTTTTTTCCAAGGACACGGAATGTATTTGTCCCCCCGAGGTTCCCGCTACCATGTTCTCTTATATCCGTTTTGTAAAATAGTTTCCCGATCCAAAGCGCGGAGGGAATCGAACCTAGTAAATAGGCGAACAGTAACAATAAGATAAGTTCCATTTCATACCCCTTTTAGTTGCAGATGTCTTTAATCAGTTTAGCAGAACCACCCAATCACGACAATGGGATTCGAACGTTAATAACGCCATTTTATCGAAAAAGACTATTCAGCGTGTTGGAAGATTTTGACCTGAGACATTCCGTTTATAAAGCTAAGTTTTTCCTATCTTCGTTGCATTCAACCGCTTTCTTCTATACAATTAATTGAGCAAGCTACTGTAAACGTTGATTTGACAAGGTTTATCGGAAGCGATACGATAATATATATAGAGTGCAGAACATTTGTTTGATGGGGGTTGTAACTTGACGAAACAAAAAGAAACCTATACGTACAATGACGATTCGATACATATTCTGGAAGGTCTTGATGCTGTCAGAAAACGGCCGGGTATGTATATCGGATCTACGGATTCCCGGGGACTTCACCACCTCGTTTACGAAATTGTAGACAATGCGGTGGATGAAGCATTGGCGGGGTTCGGCTCGGAAGTGGATGTGACGCTTCACAAAGACGGGAGTGTCAGCGTGCGCGACTATGGGCGGGGAATGCCTACCGGAATACACCAAACCGGGAAACCAACAGTCGAAGTTATTTTAACTGTGCTCCACGCTGGGGGGAAGTTTGGCCAGGGAGGCTATAAGACAAGCGGTGGACTGCACGGAGTCGGTGCGTCTGTCGTCAACGCCTTGTCTGAATGGCTCGAAGTGACTATATTCCGGGACGGTCAAAAATTCCGTCAACGCTTTGAGAAAGGTGGAAAGCCGGTTACTACACTTGAACAAGTCGGAACGACACGGGAAAGAGGGACTCTGATTCATTTCAAGCCGGATCCGTCCATCTTCTCGACGATCAAATACCAATACGATACGCTGAGTGAACGCTTACGCGAATCGGCGTTCTTGTTGAAAGGTTTGAAAATTGACCTGAAGGAAGAAGGTACCGACAAACACGATGTTTTCCACTACGAAACAGGCATCGAAGCCTTCATCACCTATCTGAATGAAGAAAAGGATGTGTTGCATCCAGTTGCTTATTTGGATGGGGAATCGGATAACATCGAAGTTGAGTTTGCTTTCCAATTCAGTGACGGCTATTCGGAAACCATTTTGTCTTTTGTCAATAACGTCCGGACAAAAGATGGTGGAACACATGAAACAGGTGCCAAAACAGCGATGACACGCGTGTTCAACGAATATGCAAGGAAAACGGGCTTATTGAAAGACAAAGATAAAAACTTAGATGGAGCGGATATTCGAGAAGGGATTTCGGCAATCGTTTCAGTCCGTATCCCGGAGGAAATCTTACAATTCGAAGGACAGACGAAAGGCAAACTTGGGACAAGTGAAGCCCGTAGCGTAACTGATGCGATCGTTTCACAGAAACTGCTTTATTTCCTTGAAGAAAATGCGGAGCTCAGTGCATCACTTGTCCGGAAGGCCATCCGGGCGCAACAAGCGCGGGAGGCGGCACGAAAGGCAAGAGAAGATGCACGTTCCGGAAAAAAGAGAAAACGATCGGATACACTTCTGTCCGGTAAATTGTCACCTGCCCAATCGCGGAATGCGGCTAAAAATGAACTCTATCTCGTCGAAGGAGACTCCGCCGGCGGATCTGCGAAACAAGGCCGTGATCGGACATTTCAGGCGATCCTGCCTTTACGCGGGAAGGTCATTAACACCGAAAAAGCGAAACTGGAAGATATTATGAAAAATGAGGAGATCAACACAATCATCCATGCAATCGGAGGCGGCGTAGGATCGGATTTCCAAATCGAAGATATCGCCTACGATAAAGTCATCATCATGACGGATGCGGATACGGACGGTGCCCATATCCAAGTGCTGTTATTGACGTTTTTCTATCGCTATATGAAACCGTTGATTGAAGCCGGGAAAGTGTATATTGCGTTGCCACCACTCTATAAAGTGTTCAAAGGGGCAGGGAAAAACGAAAAAGTCGAGTATGCCTGGACGGAGGCCGATCTTGATGCCGCGATGAAAAAAATCGGGAAGGGGTATATGCTCCAACGCTACAAAGGGCTAGGGGAGATGAATGCCGATCAGTTATGGGATACAACGATGAATCCTGAAACCCGTACATTGATCCGTGTGACCATCGAAGATAGCGCTACATCTGAGCGTCGTGTGACGACATTGATGGGCGACAAAGTGGAACCGAGACGACGCTGGATAGAAGAGAACGTCGATTTTGGCATGCTTGAAGAACAAAATATTTTAGACAATGAATTTTTGCACGTCGAGGGGGATTTTGAATGACAATAACGGAACGTTATCAAGACCTGCCCTTAGAGGAAGTCATCGGAGACCGATTTGGGCGATACAGTAAGTACATCATTCAAGACAGGGCATTGCCGGATGCGCGTGATGGGTTGAAACCGGTTCAGCGGCGTATTTTATATGCGATGTACCATGAAGGCAACACCCATGAAAAAGCGTTCCGGAAATCCGCAAAAACAGTCGGGAACGTCATCGGGAACTACCATCCGCATGGCGATAGTTCCGTCTATGAGGCGATGGTACGGATGAGTCAAGACTGGAAGCTCCGGCATATGATGATCGAAATGCACGGTAACAACGGTTCGATAGATGGTGATCCGGCAGCGGCCATGCGTTACACGGAAGCAAGATTATCCGCGATTTCAGGTGAAATGCTGCGGGATATCGGGAAAAACACAGTCGATTTCGTTCCGAACTTTGATGATACGGAGCCTGAACCGACTGTCTTGCCATCCCGTTTTCCAAACTTGCTTGTCAACGGATCTACAGGTATTTCCGCCGGGTATGCAACAGATATCCCTCCACATGCATTGCACGAGGTGTTGGATGCCGTTCTGATGCGGATGGACAATCCAGATGTTTCCGTAGATGAACTGATGACAGTTATCCAAGGACCTGATTTTCCGACAGGCGGGATCATTCAAGGGACAGACGGCATTAAAACGGCTTATAAAACAGGTAAAGGCCGATTTGTCATTCGTGCAAAAACGGCAATTGAGCCATTAAAAGGCGGCAAATCACAAATTGTCGTTACAGAAATTCCATATGACGTCAATAAAGCGAATATGGTAAAGAAAATCGATGAGCTGCGCTTAGATCGCAAATTGGATGGCATTGCGGATGTCCGGGATGAATCAGATCGGACTGGTCTCCGCGTTGTCATTGAGCTGAAGAAAGACATCGATGGCAACGGAATCCTCCAATACTTGCTGAAAAATACAGACCTGCAAGTGACGTATAGTTTTAATATGATCGCTATTTCAGAGCGCAGACCGAAACTGATGTCGCTCCCGATGCTTCTGGACGCCTATATAGACCATCAGAAGGAGGTTGTCACGCGCAGGTCACAATACGATATCCAAAAGGCAAAAGACCGTCTGCATATCGTAGAAGGCCTTATGAAGGCATTGTCGATCTTGGATGAAGTGATCAAAACGATCCGGGCATCGAAAGACAAACGCGATGCTAAAAATAATTTGATTGCGAAATTCGGTTTTTCTGAAGTACAAGCTGAAGCCATTGTATCGCTCCAATTATATAGACTGACGAACACGGATATTACAGAGCTTCAGCAAGAAGATGCAGAGCTTCGTAAATTGATTGAACAGTTGGATGCGATATTGAAAAGTGATAAAAAGCTATCGGCTGTCATCAAAAAAGAGTTGACCGGCATTCGAAGACAATTCGCCGAACCTCGCCGATCGGTCATTGAAGCAAAAATCGAAGAAATTAAAGTGGATCTTGATATCCTTGTGCCGAGCGAGGAGGTCATCGTATCTGTTACGAAAGACGGTTATGTCAAACGGACGAGTGTCCGTTCTTACGGCGCGTCAAATGGCACCGGACAGGAAATGAAGGAATCGGACTACAGCCTGTTGGAAGCCCCGATGAATACCCAGCATCATCTGTTGCTGTTCACCTCCGCCGGAAATTATATCTATCAGCCAGTCCATGAACTGCCGGATATACGATGGCGAGACTTGGGACAACATATTTCGAGCATTATCCCATTGGAACAAAATGAATCGATTATCGCTGCCATTGGACTTGAAAATTTCGATGAAGATGCTTCTATCGTCACCGCTTCCGCAAACGGCTCTATTAAGATGTCGAAACTAGCGGATTATCGGGTACAACGCTATTCAAGGACCTTCAAAGCGATGGGGATTAAAAAAGGGGATTCGATGATCGATGCAAGGCTCGTCCAAGGGGAAGAGGAAGTTATCCTGTTTACGCATCAAGCCTACGCACTTCGCTTCCCGCTTTCTGAACTGTCTGTAACTGGAATCCGCACAGCAGGCGTGCGCGGTCTCAATTTGAAAGAAGGGGACCAAGTCGTCGCTATGGAAATCGTTCCGGATGACAGCGGATCGATCTTGATCGGCACCCAGCGCGGGAACGTAAAACGGTTGAGCTTGAAAGAGTTGGAAACGGCATCGAGAGCTCAGCGTGGTGTAGTGGTCCTAAAAGAATTGAAAACGAACCCTTACCGAATCATTGGTGCAAAAATCGTGAAAAATGACGATATCATCGTCCTAGCAACGGATCAGGACCAGAAGATTCCGATCGTTGCCGGATCGCTAAGATTGGTCGACCGTTATTCCAACGGCAGCGCGACAGTTGATGAGAAAAAAGACGGCATCGTCACGCATATGTACAAAGATCCGAAAGCTGAAATCGAATAAATACCTTGAAAAGTCATGGGAAAACCACCCATGACTTTTTTTGTTGCTGTAAAGAAAAAAACGAACTTTCCATTTAGGAAGTTCGTCAGCACTCAACATATGGAAAATAAAGCATTTAAAAATAACTGTTCAAGCGAATCCTCATTGTATTTCGCTATTTACTAAAGCTTTCTTAATCAAATCTGGTGTTACAACCATCCCGGAATTGACGATTTTAAGCTGCAAATTTTTCATTACACCGTTAAATTCAGGATAATTTAATTGAATTTGCTTCAGCATTAATCACTCCTTCCTAATCCATTTATTTCGTTGACAGATAAGCAAAAGCGTTTTTTAGAAAGTTTTTTTCTTCTTCCGTAAAAGGATTGAGTAAGTTGGGTTCATCATTTAGATTCGTTGACTTTATTTCAGCTGTGTCTATTTTCGATAACGTTTGGTTAGTGAGTGCTACCAACGGCTTGATAAATTTTAAGGCTTCATCAGATTCAGGATTTGTTTCGTTCGCTACAAGTCTTTTTAAATTCATAAAGAATGAAAAGTACTCTTTATCTAAATTAACTCTTTCTTCACTTCTGAAATTGTGAATAGAATCTTTGATTTTACTATAATAAATTTTTCTTTCTTGCAACTAAATACAAAATAAGGGGAGGGATTACACCGAGAAATAGTGAAATTCCAAGCATTAATTGTACCGAAAAAACTTCCTTTTTGGATGGTTTATTCATTTTTGTCACCTTTCCAATTTTTCTTAAATATAATCATAAAAGGTGACGTAGGGAGAGTATCAAGGAAATTTAAATTATTTTTTCTGTTGCGAGATTTTATTAACATAAACTTGTTGTTATGGATTTTTCACCTTAGAATTTGATTTCTTTTTTATCACTTCCTGACAGAAGACACCTATTTTAAATAATTCTCAAGGAGGAGAAGTTCAAAACCAAGCTTGTTTTAAAAGTTTCACACCTTCATTTATTTCTTCACAACTAAGATTACTAAAACCAAGTTTGATAATTGGTTCATCAGAATGGTTATGAATGAAGTAGATGGAAGTCGGGTATACTTTAACGCCATAAGAGGCAGCACGCTCAATGTACCAGTCTTCCGAACGTTTTTGATGTATCTTCACTAATACATACAAACCAGACTGTTCTCCAATAATGGAAATATGTTGCTGGAATTGTTTGCTCAACTCTGCAACGATACACTGCATTTTTCGCTTATAAACAAGACGCATCCGTTTAATATGCCTGTACCACTCTCCCTCTTCCATAAACTTCGCCATCGTTAGCTGGCTAAGAAGGGAAGTGGTACTCTCAAAACACTGGAACTGATTTCTATAGCGGTTTAAAAGAAGCTTTGGTAGCACCATATAACTTAGACGAATTCCCGGCAGAAAGGACTTGGAGAAATTCCCTAGGTAAATCACCCTTTTGGCATCAATGGAAGTAAGTGCTGGAAATGGCTGTTGGGTATAGCGAAATTCACTATCATAGTCATCTTCGATAATATAGCCATTTCTCTTGGTAGCCCACTGGATGAGCTTATGCCTTTGTTGAATGGACATGCTTACGCCTATTGGGCTTTGATGGGAGGGCGTCACATAAATTAAGCGTGACGTCCTATTTTCCAATTGCGAAAAATCTGCACCAGTTTCATCGACTGGTAAAGTTTCAAGGGTAAAACGATGGAATAGAAATGCCTCTTTTGCTCCGTCATACCCTGGGTCCTCTACGATCAGACTCGAGAAATCCTCTTTTAAAATTTGTCCAAGATGAATCAACATTTGCTGGGTGCTGCTACCAATGATAATGGCATTTGGATCTGCTTTTACTCCGCGGGATTGGAGTAAATAGGCAGCGATTTGTTTACACAAAGTTATTTCACCAAAAGGATCCCCATATTGAAAACTCTTCTGTAAGGTCAGTACTGAATTCGAAATCCTTCTCCATGCTTTTAAAGGGAAGCTTGTTTGATCTACAGCCCCTGCTTTAAAATCAACAACAATTGTTGCTGTCTCTGTTTGCTTACTAGGAATCGCAATGACTTCCTCCTGAAATAAATAAGGTTCTATTTCATTAACAAAGTAGCCTTTTCTTGCTTCTCCCCGAATATAGCCTTCTGCAATAAGCTGATCATAAGCCATCAATGTCGTATTGCGGCTGACTTGCAAGGAGTCTGCCAGCTGGCGTATTGAAGGTAATTGTCTATTGGCAGATAGGTCACCGTGCTCAATCAACGTTTTAAATCGTTCATAGATCTGTTTGTATTTTGCAGAATGATCTTCCAACGCAAAAATGAAATTTTTCATCATATCTCCCTCTGACATATCTATTTGATACAAACTGTATCTTTTTGTATGTCAATAAGTATAGTACGATTATGACGAATCATCAAAATAATCATCATTCAAATTTTTTTAATGAAGGGGATCAATTTTGTATAGGAAGGAGCTAGCGATGATGTACATCCCAAAATATTTTCACGTCAAAGATATTGACGAAATCGTAAAAATGATTGAGAAGAACTCATTTGCAACAGTAGTCACAACAAAAAAAGGGAAGCCTATTGCTTCTCATCTATCATTACAACTTTTAAAGGAGAGAGAGGACTATTTCATAACCGGACATATGGCATACGGAAATCCACAATGGCGAACATTTGAAACTTGTGAAAGTGTTCTAGTCATATTTCAAGGTCCGCATGCTTATATTTCTTCTTCATGGTATGAGCAAGAAAATGTACCTACTTGGAATTACCAGGCAGTTCACATGTACGGTCAAGCAAGCATTTTAGGAGAAGAAGAGTTAAAACAAGATCTGACGATGTTGTTAGAAAAGTATGAGAAACATCGTGAAAATCCGGTTTTATGGGATACATTATCGCCCCAGTTATTGGACGGACAATTAAAAGGAATCGTTGGTTTTAAAATAAAAGTGGAAGAAGTTCAAGCTGCTTATAAACTAAGCCAAAATCGAAATGAAGAGGATTATCATAATATCATTGAAGAATTACAAAAAGAAGAAGATCCGAATTCCATGCAATTAGCAGAAGCGATGAGAAAACTGCAAAATTACAAATAACCCGCTTATCTTTTAATTGAATGTGAAAATCCCTATTTTAAGGAACTGGAAGATTAGTGTTAGAAGATAAAAAAGATAGAGGGGATAACAAGATGCTAATAGAAGCAGTTCATATTGCCGTGCCAACAGCTTTTTTTGAAGATGAATCTTTAAATATTCAAGGGACAATAAGCCATATAAGAGATCTGTATGAACAAGGAGTGAAATCTGTTCTTGTTTCTGGAACCACCGGGGAGCAGCATAGTTTAAACCTTCAAGAGAAAATGGAATTAATAAACAGTTTAGAACTGGAAGAAGATCTCACTAATAATATTGAAATTATATTTGGTATAGCTTCCATTAGACAGAAAGAGGCGGAGGCATTAGCTGAAAAAATTCGTCATACAAAAATTGCAGGTGTTATGCTTGGGTATCCGCCGTATATTATACCGTCACAAGAAGAAGCGCTCGCTTATACAAAAAGAATTATACAACACAGTAATAAACCTACAATTTTGTATAACAATCCAAGAAGAACTGGATTTGACCTATCTGAAAAAAGTATTATTCAATTAAGTGAGATAGATGTAGTCATTGGTATAAAAGATGCTGGCAATAAAGAAAAATTGGAACGAATAAAAAAGCGCATGGATAGAAACGATTTCTATTTTTACGCTGGTGGGGAAGTTGACATAGAAGAAAAAGTATCATATGGATATAATCGCCTTTCATCCATTGCCGGGAATATTTCTCCGATAGAAATTAGAAATTGGTTTCAAAAAATAATGATGAAACAAAAAGTAAGTGAACAAGAAAGTGAAAAAATAAAAATAATTATGGAGCAGATTTATCAAGGGAATGCGATTGTAAATCTGAAAAAAATTATAAATCATAATGGAATTCCAATGGGGATTTGCAGAAGTCCAATGGGAAATGCTTAATTTAGAAAGGTAGTTCAGCAATTCATTATTCCGTAAAAATGATCTTGTACTTATTGACAAGCATTTGGAGTATTATTAGATTTTCCTATGAGAACTATAGGGAATATGATATTGTTTACGCTCCATGGCCACTCCTATAATAGAAATAAGTAGCAATGCTACAAAATAATTTGAGGGAGATGGTTGTGAATGTCAAAAGCTGTTTTTTATCATGCGGGCTGTCCAGTTTGTGTTGATGCGGAGCAAGTGGTTCTTGATTATCTTGATAACTCAAAAATTACTACAGAAATTGTGCATCTTGGTACGGAGCGAAACCGTATCAAAGAGGCAGAAGAGGCAGGTATTAAATCCGTCCCAGCTTTGGTGATTGGCGGAAATGTATATCATATCAATTTCGGCGCGAGTCTAGATGAAGTTAAAGGATGAACATCAAAAAGAAGGTGCTGCTTGTGCATCTTCTTTTTTTTAACGCATTTCTTAAAATATGCTATCACTTTTAATCGGTAAATTGCGTATGTTTGAAGTGCTATTTTACAATTCAAAGTACGTCATTTCTAACAATAAAGGCATTCCAAGCTGTAAGTAAGTTGGATTTTAAATTTGATTGTGCAAAATAACGATTAAAATAAGCGGAAATCACCTCTTAAAGTGACAATTTGTTAACCTGACTTCAGAGTTTTTAATGCATCTTTTTATCATAGGAAATACCTATCGTTATGATATAAATAACTGAATTGAACAAAAAATCCATCCCCTTTATACTAAATCAAGAGCTGGATATCTTTTCAGAAAGGAATTGAAACTTCATAATGGGCCAGCTTTTAAGGGGGAATAATAAATGGAATATTTATTTAAGCAAGATCCTGCTATAGCTAATGCGATTCAGCAAGAGCTCTATCGACAACGTAACAAGATTGAATTGATCGCTTCAGAAAACTTCGTAAGCGAAGCGGTTATGGAAACGATGGGTACAGTCCTAACGAATAAATATGCAGAAGGCTACCCTGGTCAAAGATTTTACGGAGGTTGTGAGCATGTTGACAAGGTAGAGGAGCTAGCTAGACAAAGGGTGAAAAATCTATTTGGAGCAGAACATGCTAATGTACAACCTCATTCAGGATCGCAGGCTAACGCAGCGGTTTATTTTGCCGCTGTAAATCCAGGAGATACAATCCTTGGTATGGATCTATCACATGGTGGTCATTTGACGCATGGTAGTCCTGTAAATTTTTCTGGGAGGCTCTACCGCTTCGTTTCTTACGGTGTTCATGAACAAACCTATCAGATTGATTATGATGAAGTAAAGAAGCTTGCCCATGAGCATAAACCTCGCATGATTGTTGTAGGGGCAAGTGCTTACCCGCGCACGATCGATTTCGAATCCTTTGCTCAAATTGCTGAAGAGGTGGGCGCATTATTCCTTGTAGATATGGCCCATATTGCTGGCATTGTTGCAGCGGGCTTGCATCCGAATCCGGTGCCGTACGCTCACTTTGTAACAACTACAACTCACAAAACTTTAAGGGGACCTAGAGGGGGAATCATTTTATGCCAAAAGTCTTGGGCGCAAGCGATTGATAAAGCAGTTTTCCCAACTATTCAGGGTGGTCCGCATATGCATATGATTGCTGCTAAGGCGGTTGCATTTGGAGAAAATTCCAAACCCGAATTTAATTTATATATGATGCGTGTACTTCAGAACGCCAAAGTATTAGCCCAAGCATTGATGGCTGAGGGTTTGAATGTTATCTCGGGAGGCACCGACAATCATCTAATCCTCCTAGATCTTCGTAATGTCGGGCTGACAGGCAAGGATGCACAGCTACTCCTTGATGAGATTGGTATAACGGTAAACAAAAATGCGATTCCATTTGATCCGACAAGCCCGTTAATAACAAGTGGAATTCGTCTCGGTACACCTGCCGTGACCACAAGAGGGATGGGGCCAGATGAAATGAAGGAGATTGGACGCATCATGGCCCAAGCATTGAAAAACCCACTACAGTCAATGTTGCTTGAACAACTCAGCGGAAGGGTCAAGGAAATAACCACACAATTTGCATTGTATGATTAGAATATTGGTCGAAGGGGGAACATCAATGAATTTCAACAACACTAGAGTGGATTCAAATTCCAAAGTAGCATTCGAACAAGCTAAAAATGTAATACCAGGCGGGGTGAATAGTCCTGTTCGCGCTTTTTCATCAGTTGGCTTAACCCCTGTTTTTATTGCAAGAGGTGAAGGATCCCACATATATGATATTGACGGAAATGAATTCATTGATTATATCGGTTCATGGGGACCTTTGATACTCGGACATGCCCATCCAGAAGTAGTAACAGCTATACAACAAGCAGCGAAGTATGGTGCAAGTTACGGATTGTCTACGGAGATTGAAATAAATGTGGCTAGATTGATATGTGAAAGAATCCCATCCATTGAAATGGTGCGCATGGTTAGTTCTGGCACAGAAGCTACGATGAGTGCATTACGTTTGGCACGAGGGTATACAAAACGGCAAAAAGTTGTGAAATTTCAAGGCGGCTATCATGGGCATGCCGATCCATTGTTAATCAAGGCGGGTTCAGGTGTGGCTACATTAGGTTTGACAGACAATCCAGGAGTACCCAATAGCGTTACCGCCCATACCATTACAGTGCCTTATAATAGCATGGAGAGTATCCGACTTGCATTTGAACAATTTGGAGAACAAATTGCAGCTGTCATCGTTGAACCTGTGGCAGGAAATATGGGCGTTGTACCTCCAAAGCCTGGATTTCTCCAAGGGCTACGTGAGATTACCGAGCAATACGGAAGCCTCCTAATTTTCGATGAGGTAATGACGGGATTTCGTGTGGACTATCATGGTGCGCAGGGGCTGTACGGAATCAATCCGGATCTTACCTGTCTTGGAAAAATTATAGGCGGAGGGCTGCCTGTTGGTGCTTATGGTGGTAAGCGAGAAATCATGGAGCATATTGCTCCCGCCGGACCTATTTACCAAGCAGGTACATTATCAGGTAATCCGCTTGCAATGTCGGCTGGATATAAGACTTTACAATTGCTAGAAGAACCAGGAATCTATGGTGAGTTGGATAGAAAAGCGGCCAGATTGGCAGAAGGATTTGCAGAAAATGCCCGATTGACAAATATACCTCTAAAAATAAACAGGGTGGGCTCCATGCTTTCCATCTTTTTTACGGAACAAGAGGTTGTCGATTATGAAACTGCTAAGAGTTCGGATATGCAGTTTTTCAATAAATATTATGCAAGCATGTTGGATTTCGGTATTTTGACACCTCCTTCACAATATGAAGCGATGTTTGTTTCGGCAGTCCACTCTGACGAAGATATTGAAAATACAATCAAGGCACATTACCAAGTATTGAATAAAATGGGCATTGAAAGAGGTGAATAATTTTGGGATTTACCGACATACGTAAACTTTTTCCGATACTGGACCAAAAAGTTAATGGGCATCCACTCGTCTACTTAGATAGCGCGGCATCAGCGCAAAAACCGATTCAGGTCATTAAAACTTTGAAACACTATTATGAGCGAGACAATGCAAACGTCCATCGGGGTGTACATACATTGAGCTCACGTGCTACGGATGCCTATGAAGCAGCACGGATAAAGGTATCTAATTTCATCCATGCAAAATCAGAACAGGAAATCATCTTTACTCGTGGTACAACATCCTCTATTAATCTTGTGGCGAGCAGTTATGCGCGAAAGGTTTGTCAAGAAGGGGATGAGATTGTGATCTCCGCTATGGAACATCACAGCAATCTACTTCCTTGGCAGCAAGTGGCAAAAACAACGGGAGCAGTCTTGAAATATATTCCACTGCAAGCTGACGGGACATTTTCTATAAAAGATTTTGAGCAAAAAGTCACCAACCGCACCAAAATTGTGTCCGTCTCGCATATTTCTAATGTATTAGGAATTGCTAATCCGGTGAAGCAAATGGCTGCGATTGCTCATAAGCACGGTGCTGCCATCATGGTAGATGGTGCACAGAGTGTTCCACATATCAAAGTGGATGTTCAGGAGTTGGATTGTGATTTCTATGCCTTCTCAGGACATAAGATGTGTGGACCAACCGGTATCGGAGTATTATATGGAAAAAAAGAATTGCTTGAGCAGATGGAGCCAATCGAATTTGGAGGAGAAATGATTGATCATGTCGACCTACATGAGGCATCTTGGAAAGAACTGCCCTGGAAGTTCGAAGGAGGTACTCCCATCATAGCGGGAGCAATTGGCTTGGGCGTGGCCATTGATTTTCTTGAACAAATTGGATTGGATGTCATAGAAGAGCATGACAAGCAATTGACTCGCTATGTGGTAGAACGAATGAAGCAAATCGAACATTTGACAATGTATGGTCCAGAGAAAGACCGTTTTGGTTTGGTGACCTTTAATTTAGACAAAATTCATCCACATGATCTGGCTACGGTTCTTGACACGTTAGGAGTAGCGATTCGTGCCGGGCACCATTGCTGTCAACTGCTTATGAAGCATTTTGGTGCCAGTGCTACGGCGCGTGCAAGCTTCTATTTGTATAATACGGAAGAAGATGTCAATCAATTCATTTCAGCACTGCAGAAAACAAAAGAGTACTTCAAGGAGTGATGCTGTATGGGTCATATAGAGAACAATGCCCTATTTCCTACATATGCGAAACACCCTATTTCGTTAGTCAGAGGAGTTGGTAGTCGATTATGGGATGATCAAGGCAAAGAGTATTTGGATTTTATGGCTGGCGTTGCGGTATGCAATTTAGGACATGTACCTGTGAAAGTGAAACAGAGAATCCGGGAACAACTGGATCAAGTATGGCATGTCTCAAATCTATTTCACGTACCTAGTCAAGAGAAGCTTGCACAGCTACTTGTCAAACATAGCTGTCTGGATCATGTTTTCTTTTGTAACAGTGGTGCAGAAGCCAATGAAGCAGCAATTAAGTGCGCCAGAAGATATCATCAGCGTGTACTGGAAAATAAGAGGTACGAGATCATTACGTTTGAGAAATCATTTCATGGGCGTACCATGGCAACATTGACCGCGACTGGGCAAGACAAAGTCAAGGATGGTTTTTTTCCTTTACCTCAAGGATTTAAATATGCGCGCTTTAACGATCTTCAATCTGTAAAAGAACAAATGAATAATCGAACCGCGGCGATAATGATTGAACTAGTGCAAGGCGAAGGCGGGGTTTATCCAGCGGAGCCCGAATTTGTGGCTGAAATTTCGGCCTTATGTAAGGAGCATGGGGTGCTACTCATTATCGATGAAGTACAGACTGGAATGGGACGGACGGGGAATTTGTTTGCGTATGAGCATTATGGTATTGAACCGGACATCATCACGCTGCCAAAGGCTTAGCCAGTGGATTTCCGATTGGCGTGATGATGGGAAAGCAAAAAATTCGAGACGCTTTCTCAGTAGGAAGTCATGGTTCAACCTTTGGGGGCGCTCCTCTATCGGCAACAGCTGGGCTTGCCACGCTTGAGATGCTACTAGAGGAACGCATTACAGAACATGCTGCACAAGTAGGAGCATATGCATTACAGCGGCTGAAGAATCAACTTAAGCATTATCCTATCGTGCAAACCATTAGAGGGATCGGACTCTTAATTGGGATTGAATGTCGTGAACCGATCGTTCAGATAATACATGATTTGCTTAAAGAAGGGCTGCTCGTTCTTGCTGCAGGTACTCATGTGATTCGCTTGGTACCAAGTTTATTAATAACTGAAGAAGAAATCGACCAAGCTGTTGCACTTATTGAACGCGTGTTGAAGAAATATTGAAAATTGCAGTCATTTCTGGCACTATTTCAGCTGAAACGTTCATCTTTGACCGTAGTAATCAATTGTTCCATAAAAACACGGCTAGCCGCACATAAATATTTGTTCTTTCGATAAACGATACCAATTTGTGTGGTGACCACTGGATTTTGAATAGGAATCGTTCGGATGTTAGGATTATCTATATAATCTAAGTAAGCTTTCGGGAGTATGGTGATACCGATACCCTTGCTGACCATATTTACAATTGATTCCATCGTTGTCATTTCGAGTACAGGTTGTGGCGTAAATGACAATGAACGGCACTGCTCATTAACTACTTGTCGCAAAAAATAAGTGTCAGGCAATAAAACAGATGGCGTATCTTTTAAAATGTGAAGTGTTACAAACGCTTTCTGCGCAAGAGGATGTTCTAAAGGCGCCGCAAGTGCAAGATTCTCGTTGTAAAGTGGGACGGCTTCCAATTCTCCATGCTCCATGGGCAAAAATACAATGCCTAAATCAAGTTCATTTTCCAGTAGTCCTTTGTAAATATCGCCAGTCCGTAGTCCATGTATAAAAAGCTCTACATTGGGATAACTGTGGTGAAATTCGATAACCGTAGGGGGAAGCAAGTAATTGACAACCGTCAGAAGTGCACCGACTTTCAGCGTACCTCTTTCTAATCCCTGCAGTTCGCTGATTGTCGCACGTGCCTGCGAAAGTTCATGAAACACATTGTAACTGTGATGTAGCAACGTTTTGCCTGCCGTGGTAAGCATGTTTTTTTTACCGACGCGATCAAATAGCGGCATGCCCACTTCATGCTCTAGCAAGCGAATTTGCTGACTTAGTGAGGGCTGAGCTATCCCGAGTTTCTCGGCAGCACGGGTAAAATGCAGTTCTTGACATAAGACCATAAAATATTCCAATTGCTTTAGTTCCATCGGATATCCTCCCATATTTCATATTCAAATAATAGATATATTCTATTATTATATACTAAATCATAAGTTTATCTAATAGTTCGTGAAGTAGAGAATGGAGGGAATTATTTGATAACTCCAATTAAAATGTAACTTAGATTGACTAGTAAATCATGAGAGAGATCTTAGTAATATAGTTAAAAGGGGTTCGATATGGATGAGTCAACCTATCATAGAGCGGATCATGGTTGGAAAGCCGCAAACATTTGGACAAAAAGAAGCGAAACGGCCAATGGATCGTGAATGGACGAGTGGTATTGTGAAGCAATCTGTCCATGGGAAGATCTGGGCGAGAAAAACAAATCTTCAGGGAGATGGGCAAGCCGACCTCAAACATCATGGGGGACCGGAAAAAGCAATATTTGTCTATCCCGTCACTCATTATGCCTTTTGGCAAATCAAACTGCAAAATCCAGACTTTACAGTTGGTGCATTTGGTGAAAACTTGGCTGTTCAACACATGGTTGAAGCTGACTTGTGTATCGGTGATATTTTTCAAATCGGTGGAGCGATCGTACAAGTCTCGCAACCGAGGCAGCCTTGTTGGAAACCGGCAAGACGCTGGAAGATTAAAGACTTGGCTTTACAAATACAACAAGAAGGCAGGACAGGCTGGTATTTTCGCGTTCTGAAAGAAGGCGAAATCCAAGCAGGGGATGTTCTTCAACTTCGAGAGAGACCTTTTCCAGAATGGACTGTTTCTAGATGCAATGATGTGATGCATAATCAACAACATGATTTAGAACTGGCAGCTAGACTTGCTTCTTGTGAGCTTCTTGCACGTAACTGGCGTAATACGTTAGGCAAACGAGCACGAGGTGAGGGGAAATTGGATATTCGTAATCGGGTAATCGGTCCAAATGAATAATCATGAAATAAAACAGATTGAAAGAGCTCTTCCGGAGCGACGAAAAAACGTCCACTTTCTTAGTTTTAAAAATGAGAAAGTGGGCTTTACTATTATCATTTCCTTTCTTCTCTTGTTAAAGTAATTGGTAAGAGCTTTGAAAGGCGGTGTTCCGTTTGAATTTACAACAATTAAAATATGCATTAGAAGTGGCAAGCAAGGGATCGATGAATGAAGCGGCAAAAAGTTTATTCATCTCACAGCCAAGTTTGTCGAATGCGATAAAGGAATTAGAGAAGGCCATTAAAGTCACGCTATTCATCCGGACGAACAGGGGAGTTACTGTTACGAATGAGGGGGCGGAGTTTTTAGGTTATGCCCGACAAGTATTACAGCAATATAACATGCTTGAAGAAAAATACATAAGTGAAAAAACAGCTAAGCAACATTTTTCTATTTCAACCCAGCATTATACTTTTGCAGCCAATGCTTTTGTGGAACTTGTAAAAGAATTTGGGATGTCAGAATATGAGTTTACACTTCGGGAAACGAAAACGTATGAAATCATTGAAGATGTAAAGAATTTACGAAGTGAGTTAGGGATCATCTATTTAAGTAAGTATAATGAATCCGTATTACTAAAGCTGTTGAGAGATAGAAATATAACCTTTTCAGAATTATTCACCACGAAACCACATGTATTTATTAGTAAAAAACATCCATTGGCCAACGAGGAATCTATTGATTTGGATGAATTAGAAGACTATCCGTGTCTTTCTTTTGAGCAAGGAGAATACAACTCTTTTTACTTTTCAGAAGAAATTTTAAGTACGAGAAGTGTAAAGAAAAGTATCAAAGTAAGTGACAGAGCAGCTATCGTTAATTTCATGATTGGACTCAATGGATATACGATTTCTTCAGGCGTTTTTCCTAAATACCTTCACGGAGATGAAATTATTGCAGTTCCTCTTAACGTAGATGAAGTCATCCGTATAGGAACAATTAAGCATAGCGATGTCACCCTAACAAGACTTGGCGCAATCTATTTAGACGCCTTAAGAAGATTTGCTAAAGAATTATAAATGAAGATGGACTAAATAATAGGTCTGATATAGATTCCAGCTATATTAGGTTATATTCTTTTGGTATTATGCTATATCAAAAAGACTCCCTATAATTATCATTATTCGGATGAAATGGGAGTGGATTTTGATATGGGGGTTCAAGTATTATTTTCATTTGTTATATACGTACTCATAAATGCCTTTACACCGGGGCCAGGTAATATTCTAGCATTCAATACAATGACGAATTTTGGATGGAAGAGGGGAAAACCTTTATACTTCGGGATCTTTACCGGTTATTTTTTTGTCCAAGCATTATGTGCCTTTTTTATTTATGGATTAGAGAACTTAATAAATCCAATAATGACTGTCCTTACCTATGCAGGAGCTATTTATATCGTGTGGCTTGCTTATCAGATTGCCATTAGTAAGTCTGACAATCAGATATCCGTGAAACAGCCTTCTTTTTGGATTGGTTTTGTTCTACAAATTGTTAATGTAAAGATATTTTTATTTGGTATTACCTCTTTAACAGGATATGTTATACCTTATTACGCATCGCTAGGTATGCTTTTATTTTTTGAAATGATCATTGCTGCAATAGGTACCCTTGCTACGCTGACTTGGATATTATTCGGGGGATTATTCCAGAAAACATATTTTAAACATTTTAGAATCATAAATATTGTATTGGCGATAGTACTATTGCAATGTGCAGTGGAACTTTTATTGCAGTAAAGAAAGGGTCAATATAAATTTGGTGGAGGAGAGTTGTATATGCGTATTTTAGTTTTAGGAGCTGGGGGAATAGGAGGCTATTTTGGTGGCCGTTTAGTAGAAAAAGGAGAAGACGTTGTTTTTCTTGTTCGTACAAAACGAAAACAACAGCTGGAGGAAAATGGTCTAGTCATCCACAGTGTAAAGGGTGATTTCTCTTTTGCACCCAAATTAATAACAAAAGCTGATCATACCAAGCCATTTGATATCGTGTTACTTTCAATAAAAGCTTATCATTTAGAAGATGCAATAAACGATTTGAAACCATTTATCGGTGAGCGGACAGTAATTATACCATTATTAAATGGTATAGCGCATATAACTCCATTAAAAGAAGCATTTGGTGAACAGAAAGTGATTGGAGGCTTGTGCATTATAGAAACTACATTAAATGAAAAAGGCGAAGTAGTGCATTCGAGTGCCTTTGACCGGCTTGTATTTGGTGAACTCGACCATCAAGAAACAAATCGAATACAACAAATTGCTCATACATTCAGTGGTACAAAAGCAAATTTTGTTTTGAGTAATCAAATCATGCAAGAAATGTGGCACAAATATTTACTTATCACCGTTATGTCAGGTGTTACGACACTAATGCGCGCACCAATGGGACCCATTCGTGAAAGCGAGGGCGGCAGAGACTTCATTAGAAATTTGTTTGAAGAGGTTACAGAGATTATTAGAGCCAGTGAAGCTCCAATTGCTGATCATATTGTGGAACAGCATATGAAGTCGATAGATAGCCTCTCTTATGATTTTAAAACCTCTATGCAGCGGGATATGGAAAAAGATTTATTGATTGAAGGAGAGCACTTACAAGGGTACTTATTGGAACTGGCAAAACAATATCATGTAGAAGCACCGTTTCTGAAAGCTATTTATCAGAATTTAAAAGTATATGAAGAAATGTTATAGAATTTTTTATTTAATTTTATTGGTGACGAACAAAGTCCACTTTCTCAACTTTAAAACTGAGAAAGTGGACTTTAATTATCTACGCGCATAGGATGAGACGTTTCACTAAAATTTATGATTTCAAAACCATTGTGATTTGCTATACTACAATGAATAGAACATATATTTAGGGGAGTTCGAGATGGAATTACATAAGTACTGTGAAACTTTCAAGTCCGCAATTGAGCACTACACATTAACAGAAGACCAGCTCTATTTCACCGATACACCTAAAGAAGCGATTGCATTAGCAGCTGAAGACCCAGATCGTCATCCGATATTAGCAATAAAGGACGGTCTGCTCGTCACGTTTTTTGTCTTACATAGTAATGAGGGAGTCAAGCCATATTCCAACAATGAGCAAGCGATACTAGTAAGAACCTTCTCAACTTGCTTTTATCATCTCGGAAAAGGCTATGGAACGGAAGCGTTGTCGGCATTGCCGCAATACTTGAAAACGAATTACTCCGGAATCAATGAAATCATCTTGGCAGTCAATTATCGAAATGAAGTTGCACAAGGTCTATACAAAAAATGTGGATTTATCGATACAGGTTTACGATCAATGGGAAAAAAAGGTGAACTTATTGTGATGAGCCATCGTTTTGACTGATTAAATCTGGATGCCTATTCTTTTTATTTGTATAATTTCGATTAGTTGGAAGATAGATTGAAGGTTAGATGTTAGAATGATGGATAATGGGGGTGGGGTGATGAACGAAGATAAAGAAACACCTGAAAGAAGAAGGGAAAGGTTACGACAAGAAGAGTTAAAAAGAAACCCAGCCGGAAATATGAGCGATGCTTTCAATAAGGCGGAAACTGGAAATCTTGCTGAGTTGGTAGGGGGATTAGGCTGGAAAGGTACTGGCATACTCATACTTGTTATTATCATCGCTTTTATAATTATATCAATGATTTTTAATTAAGGTAACATAATACAAAAAGAAGCTTGAGTATTGTCGAGCTTCTTTTTTATGTTAACCGAACATATAATGAAGTATTAATATTTGAATATTATGTAATTAAGGTAAACGGAAATAACTGAATTTTGTGAATTGGGGGAGGGGTTATCCATGTATACACCTATCATAACAAATTTTACTACTAAACACGGTAACAATCGCTGGAAATCAAAGAGTCTAAAAATAAGTAGGGATGTGTTTTTATCCAGTGGCTTAGAATACGATAATTGGTTGTTTATAGAGTGTAATCCACATGTTATTAGTTATTGCGAGCGACCATTTGAAATTAAGTTGCCTATGGGAAATACGATTCGTTCATCAATCCCTAATATGTGGATTTTATATGCTGATGGTACAGAAGAAATAAGAGAGATAAAGTATTCGAATGATTTACAAGAAAAAAGAGTGTTAACGCAAATAGAAATACAGAAAGAATGGTGTGAAAAACATAACTTAGTTCACAGAATAGTTACCGAAAAAGAACTTAGACGGAATCGGTTTCTCCTTACAAATTATAAAATTATAATAAGTTTACTAAAGAAAGGAAATTATTTAAACGAAGTGATTAGAAGCGATATCATGGATCAAATTAAAAGAGATAAGAAGACATCAATCCAACAATTACTTAACATATCCTCAGGATTAAATATTGAAACATTACTTTCGAATATAGCTTTGTTGCTATTCATAGGAGAAATATATGCTGATTTAGATTCCAACTATTTTGGAATTAATTCGGAGGTGCATTTAATAAATGATTGAAGCTGAAGAACTGTTAGTAAAGTATAATCTTCAGGAAATAGATTCTTGGATTTTGGTCGAACTACAGATTTTTAAATTCAATTAATAATAATGGGGATATACAGAAACCAGCAGCATTTTAGGTATCTGTATATTTTTTTGTCTAAACAATTTTAGAATGTATTTAAGAAGTCCAAGCCTAAACATTTATGTCTATTTACAGCAATTCTGCATTTTATCTCACTGTTCCAAGTATACTTATTCAACGAAACACAACTATCGATAATATATATTATGTAAACTAAAATATTTTTAAACGGAAGACCACTTCTAAAATGGCCTCCCTCAAAGTTAATGTTCAATATTAAAAAACTACCCAGTTCAGTTTCCAGGCAGTTTTTTTGGCAATATGTTGAACGATCAAATGAAATAAAACTTAGAGATCTTTTTCTAATTCGTCCTCTAATTCGCATAGTAAAGTAATAACTTTCTCAGAAGCTTCTTCTAATTGTTTGAAGCCCATTTCAACCCCGTACAGATCATTTCTGTTATGACATTCAACAACTAATTTTGCATTTTCGTGAACTTCTTTATGTGGTATTTCGAGTTGTTTGAAAGCATCTTTTTGTTTTATATGATCAGGTAAATCTCCATAATACCACTGACCTAATCGGCACATTTCATGAGATGTTACTTCTTTCAAATCAATCGTTTCGACTCCTAATATTAAGTTATATACGCGCCACTTCCATAATAGATGGTCTGTTTTCGCGACTTTCACTATATCTTTAGAAGTAAGTTTGACATTTATCTCAAAGAACGTTTTACGATAATTATCCATTTTATTACTTAAATCAAAGAGTGTTTTCGCAGTTTGATGTGAGATTTCTCGAGCTTGTACACTATTATCATAAATAGAAGAATTTCTAGAAGCAATATCTACAGTCGTGGAAGTTTGTTCCTCGCTCATGGCTGCTATTTGCGATGTTGCTTCGTTAATCCCTTGCATCATTTCGACAATATGAACTAATGCTTGGCTTGTGTTCTCTGCCCCTGTGACGCTTTTTTCTACTAATTTAGAGGTTTTGGTGATTTCATCGATTACTTCTGAAGAAACCCTTTGCAAAGATTCCATATTTTCGTTGATTTTTACGATTTGTTCTTTTGTATGTTCAGATAATTTACGGACTTCAGAAGCAACCACGGAAAATCCTTGTCCGTGTTCTCCCGCTCTCGCAGCTTCAATACTTGCATTTAACGCGAGTAAATTGGTTTGGTCAGCGATCCCTTTAATCACTTGGACAATGTCTTGGGTATGGTCGATTTCCTGACCAAGTCTTGTTACCCCGTTCACAATTTCTTCGTACACTTTTCCAACTTGAAGAATGTCCGTTGTCGTTTCATCTACAGCTAGCCGACTTTTTTCAGCAGATTGTACAGCATCATCTGTCCCCTCCGCCACTTTTATCGCATAATTTGCAACTTCTTGTATGGAGGCACTCATTTGATCAGTAGCTGCAGTAACATTATGTGTTTCATCCATTTGTTTTTCTATACTATAAATGAGTTGTTTCGTCGTATCAATATCTGTTATCTCATTCAACATATCCGAAACACCAAATAGGAAATGCTTAAATGTATGTTCCATATACACTTCTACGATTAGCTGTTGGTCATATGCAGCTAACTTTTGGACGGCAATTATACTCTCCATCATCCGAGCAGGTTTATGGTATAGTTTTTCGATTAAGACAGCCGTCATTACTTGAAGAAGCAAATGATGGGCAGAAATAAAATTTTCAGCTGTTAAATTGATGCGACTATGCACTTGGCCGATACGGATACGGGTCATGATATACTCTTTATTAATTTCTGCTTCTAAAAATTGATCAAGATACTTCCCCATCGTTTTTCTTAATCGATCAATTGTAGAATATTCGTTAATAATCTTATGTAGACCCTCGACAGACTGGATCCTTTCATAAAACTTGTCAATCATCTCATCCTTAAAAGGGGCAAGAAAATCCGCTGACTCTTTTACAATTTGTAACGTATCTTGGTCGATACCTAAGAAATTCAGGCGTTCTTTTGCTCTTTCTCCTACATTTGATAAGTTGGAATTAGTAAACTTTATTTGTTCATCCCAAGATATAGATTTTCTGAAAAAAAGACTCATAAATTATGCTCCTCATATTTATATTATTTACTTGGTAATACCTGCAAGAGCTGTATCTCCTCGGACAAATATGCATTTTTCTTTAGTACAAAAACAGCTTGTGTCTCAAGCGTTTGAACAGCATTATAAGTTTGTCCAATTTGAGATGTTTTACCGCAATCATAAAAAAAGACCCTGAAAAAATCAAGGTCGGTTGCACTACTTGCTCCCAGTCATTTAAGTGCCCAAATACAAATGCTGTTCATTGCTCCATTATTCTTTTATTTTGCTATTTTCATAAGTAACTAATTTTATTATAGTTATAATCTCCTAATAATCAAGCACAAATCTAGATTTCATTGCACAAAGTAGGACAACCAATAAGTAATGTCACAATTCGTTCATGTACCTCGTCAATTTTTCTGCCTCTGCCGGTTGTTTAAGCTCATCCTCGTAGTGATAAGTGAATCTATATGTAAATTCGATTGTATAATCGAACATTCTACAAGTTTGACTGTTTAATCGAATTACTGATATATTTGATGATATCATCGAACTTAATGCTACAATTGATGCTGGGAAGGTGTTGTTTATTGATGACGAATCCAATTTCTGTTTTCATTATGGACGTCAGTCATTCGTCTAAGGGAAATATCGGAAGTGAATTAAGTGAATATCTTCAGCAATTAGAGGTACGTATAGCTAAGTGGACACAAAATATTGTTGCGACGCAAATCACCCACCGGGCTGGCGATGAACTCGTCGTGGTGAGTAATGGCTATGCAACAGCTTATACGCTTGCTTTTTATTTGAGCCGTGTTTGGAAATTCTCAAATCATAAACCCTATTTCGGTCTGTCTTTTGGTGATATACAAGATGACGTTAACACTTTGAACGTAGAAACTTGGATTCATCCGTTAATGAAACAAGCTAGAGAGGCAAATGATTTCTTGAAAAAACAACAAAATAGAGCTCAATTTCACTTTCGGTTGGCGGATTTTTCAGATGAAAAGTCACCCGAAGGATTCAATGTATTTGGAAGTCAGTTTGAAACGTTGCTAAATGTGATTTTAACTTTGCAACAAGAACAAATAAATGAACAAACAGAAATCCAATCGCTTGTCTGTTCTTTGTTCTTAATCCTTACTCAACAAAATAAAGTGAGTCACTATTTGGGGAGAACAGCATCTACTGTTTCAAGTCATATGAAAAAAGGCAAAACAGAAGCTATCCTGGATGCTTTTCATAACATTGTAAACGTATTAAATTCTTTAGAAACTGATCATAAGTTGAATCCGTATAGCGCAAGTGGTTCATTACAAAGGAACATACGACAGATTGTGAGCGATCAGCTTCATGATTATTTTCCAAACATTGAGGGAGGAAAATGATGACTGTCCTGCTGCTACTTCTCGCACATTTAATTGCTGACTTTTGGTTACAAACGGATAAAATGGTGAAACATAAAATAAAACATTTCAAGAAACATTTTCTTCACCATCTATTTACTACAGGAATAGCGCTTGCCATCGTATGGGGGTATTATTACGAGTTTAGGAACATGGTTGAGTATTTTATTTTCCCATTACTTTTTATCTGTGTCTCACATCTTTTCATTGACTTGCTGAAAATAAAACTAGTGGACTCCATTAAAAGAAACACAAATGATAGTTTGAAAAAACTTGGCTTTTTCCTATTCGATCAACTTCTTCATATCGTAATGTTACTCAGTACCTGTATCATTTTCTTTCATATGGAAGTTGTGGTAATGACTACTCGTATTTTAGAATTGTTTGGGACAAGCAAATTAGATCCGCTTAACGCGTTATTATTGCTCATTATCATTTTTATTTTAGCGACAAGTGTCAGTGGTCATATCGTTAAATTCATCGTTGGCTCTTTGCCTTCAGAGTTTGCAAACTTCGAAGGCGAACTGACGCTAAAAAATCAAATTATTGCTGCGAAAGAAAAAGCTCAACCTAATATGGAGAATAGTTTTACAGAAGAATACCATTATTTTACGTACACCACTCCTCTCCGTTCACGTGGAAATCTCATTGGCTACATCGAAAGATTGCTCGTTATCTTATTAACGATGATCGGTGCCTATCCGTCTATCGCTTTTATTATCGCTGCCAAGTCGATTGCACGGTTCAAGCAGTTGGATGATCGAAATTGGGCGGAATATTTCCTGTTAGGGACATTATCCTCTATCTTTTTAGGATTACTGCTTGGTCTCGTTGCCCAGAGATTGATCATGTGATGGACCATTGTAAAAAGGTTTTACAATTTCCCCTCATAAAAAATCCCCCTAGCTACTCAACCATGAGTGGCTAGGGGGACATTACACTCTACTATCTGCCCCTTTAAAAGCTTATAAACGGCTCAGGCTCATCCAATCAGTAAAGTCATTATTCGTTCGTGTGCATCATAAATCTTTTCTGCCTGCTCTTGCTGTTCTTGATACTGAGAAGCATACAAATCCATTTCGCAAAGATCGATTAGCATATTAACCAATACTTTCGGCAAGGTTTCCCATCCATAAATCTGGTTGGAAATGGATTCCAATTCATTATAAATTCTTTCAAATTGCCGCTCATCCATACCTTTGCCGTTTTGAAGCTTTTCAAAAAAATGTCCGTCCTCATTGATGTACTCGAGCAGTTTGGCAATATCTTTGGCTTTCTCAGGATCTATTTCCCCCGTTTCTTTTGTCCATCTATGAATCAGCGCTTTTATCTGTTTAGCGGCTTCCATTATTCGTGTCGCTTCATCTTCCTTATAAATCAGTGAAAAGTTATAGAGTTCATCAAACAGTTCAATGAGAGCGTGGATGGCGTTTTGAGGTATACTCTCCCGATTCTCCCACTCATCAGCACAAGCAGCCAATGCTTTAACTAGCTTTTCAACCTCCATTGCATGCAATCCATTCCCCATTCGTAACTCAACGAGTACACTTATTTCCGCCTGCACGAAGCTGTCAATTAGTCTGTTTTCTTTCGATATATCATTATCATCCATTTAACCATCCTCCCAATTCCCGTGAATTTATTTTTATTAAACGAAGAAAAATGCTCAATTACTGGGGGTGGGAACTGGTGTTCTGTTTGTTGTGTGTTTGGGATAATAGCGGAATAAATTTACAATTATTGTATTGAATGGGGTTAAAAGGCTTCGAAATGGCTGTTTTTTTATAATAAATGGGATCGGAAGTTATCATGAGCTTCAAAAATTCTCCGCATTCGTTCTGTGTTGACCGAACAAATGTTCAAGTCCCGTAAATTTGGCACTCGACAACTAATTTACGGCTCAAAAGAAACAAGCAACATTGCTTTATTCTACAATGCTGCTTGTGATGCTAGATGACACACCTTGGAATATCACCGTTGTTCAAGTTCCTTATAAGCCAATACTTTTAAGGCCAATAATTCTTCATCCGTTAACTTGCCTTCAATCTCATTGAATAAGCGTTGTTGCTCTTCCGCGGTAAGACCACTTTGGGCTTTCGTTTGGAGTTCTTTCAATTCACTTACACTGAACTTCTTCACTAATACTCTGACCGCTTCTTCTTTCGTTTGGAATGGTAACGTGCTGCTATCTACGTTTTTCCCTTCTTCGATAAATGCTTGCAGTTGCGGATCATTCTTGATTTCTTGTTTAATACTTTCAATTTGACCGCTGTCAGTCAGTTCTACCGCTACTTGGTCCATCACTTGGTCAGCAATGAGTTTTGTCCCAAAAAAGTAAATCGCGAATCCTGCTACAGCGATAAAGACCACAGTACCTAAAAGTATTTTTAAAAATTTCAAATGGCTCTTCCTCCCTTTATGGGGTCTATGATAGAGATACTACACAGAATTTCGCCGATGCACAAGAAAAAAGCCAACAGCAATTGTTGACTCATTTCCGTGCTACACTAATGTCCACCTTGAAAAATTCTTTGTTTGCATGAGCGTGTATGCTCAAAGGTGCGGGTTTAACCGCGATACCACCCTAATTCCACTGAAACCATCAACAATCGTTTTTAATGTTCACCGGTAAAAAAGTATTCATATTTAGTAAAATCCATCTCATGCTTCAACAGCTTTTGAAAGAATTCTTTGTGTTCTATTGATAAATTGAATTGGCCAATTACAGGATGTTCGTTCGACAACTTCAAAACTCTTTGATACTCTTCAATAGGTACCTCAATTAGCTCTTCACTACCTACAATCAATTTGCTATCATCTGTGATTTCATTCCATTCGACCAGCCTGGTTGTCTTTTCCTCCGTATAATAGTAAGGTGATTGAAATGGTTCTACAAATAAACCATTGTTTTCAGCAAATGCAATCGCAGACAACGAATTATTGCAGCTTCCCACATACATATAAGAATCCCAGCCAAAATGGACAAAGAACTGATCTTTTAAATAGAACTGACAAAATAACAAGTTACGTAATACCATCTGACAAATTATGCGAATTTCTTGGATGGTGACAATCCTATCTACTGCTACTTGCACCTCATCGAATGCTGGCTCATACAAGATCGATTGTCGTTCTTCTGGTGAAATCTTAACTGTAGAACATTGCAGGATCCGCAGTGAACTAAGATTGCTCGCAACTAAAAATTGGATCACTGTATCCACATAGGAAGCTTCAACGCGAAGATACTCGTTCAATGTGAATTCATGGCCATTAATCGTCTGTCCGATTTGAGAAGGGCAGGTCCATTCTTCTACGATTGTGTAATAGCCGTCGTCATCTCTAAAGTCTGGATTATATTTTGTAATGCGCCATTGATAATTTATACTCGTAACCAATGTTGTTTTCTCCTTAGTGAAAAAATCTTATGTTTCTTTCTTGTATGATTAGATCTTGGAAACTATTCCCTTAGGTAGATTGCTGTTAATAGAGCGATTTCTTCGGTAAAAATGCAGCAAGCAGGAGATAGATTGTGAAAACGGCTGGAGTCAATAGAAACAAGACTCTTACAATCAATGGCGAGATGTTGAAAAACTCTGCTATTCCTGCACAGACACCAAACAGCGCCTTATCTGTTTCTGATTTCGTTAACCTGTTCATTGGAACACCCCTTCTCTTTTTTGTAAATACTACTTGTTATTCAATCATTCGTCCAATGTAATTTCCACAATATTATCGTAAATTGAAGTGATTCGATAGCCCTCAATTTCGATTCCGATTGGAATATAATCCCCCTTTTGATCCTCCCTTGACAGCTCAATATGATGTTCCGTAGAGAAGAAACGAGGATTCTCAAGTTCATTCAAGCGATAAAAATAGTCCATCGCTTTATATTTCATGCCGTCTTTATCGATGTAATAGCCATCCACGCTTGCAACTGATGAACCCCGATCTTCTTCGTCATAAAAGCGGTAGTCGAGCCTTTCATAGACACGATTGGGATTTAATTCCTCGCTCATTTCTATTTTTGTCTGTACTCCAATCTCAATATCTTCAATGGTAATTTTAGTCCCTAAATACTCCAAAACTTGAGGAAATGCTTTCGACACGTCAATAGCAAAATCCGCTTTCTCCGTAATTGAAAATGAAGCACTACCAATATGAACACGGATATCCATCGGTTTTTCAAAATAAAGCGATTCAAATGTTGCTTCTGCCGAATTCCAACCACTTGCATACCCACCTCCACCGCCATAACCACCCAGTCTAAATGGATCCGTATAGACACGCTTCCCATTGCTTTCAAGGCTATCAATGGTCATGTAGTCCATCCTTCTATCCGGATTTTCATTGCGATAGCGATAAGACAACACGGTTATCGTTGGTGCAATCGTCAGTTTCTCAAAAATAACCGGATTGCCGTCAATTTCAGTTTCGACTTGAAGTTCATGTACAATGGCCGAATGCTTTTTAAACGGAATGTCAAATTGCCAATCGCCTTCTATGAATTCAATGGTGTCAGTCAATGGGCTTTCAGGACCCTCTGCATCCGCTGGCGCTTCAATCACCTTCTGAAGCTTGCTAAGCTCCAGCTGAATCGTTCCCTCATTCGTAGACAGGGGTGCAGTACCAAGTCTGCCTTTATACACATGGCTGCTTTCTGAATAGATACTGAGATGATTATTGACTGGTGAGTAATCATCTTCATTACTCCATAGATCGTCTTGATTGGCAATTCGCAGTCCTTCAGTGTAATTGATCATATACTTGTTTTCTTTTTTCTGATCCTCAACTTCATAGTAGATTAGTGTCTGTATGTCATCTGCCACGACACTGGTGATCGTTACCTTCACGCCATTACTTTCTGCTACTAGGTTCAGATAGTCCCCTAATCCATGCTGCACATAGTCTTGCATGCGCTCATCCTGCTTGTTACCAAAATCTTTCCACCACTCCATGAAGTTTTCAAAACCATTCATTGCAACGGCTGTCCCGACAAACAAGGTTAGAAAAAGTGCTGCTACGAGCCCCATCACTGCTGGACGTTGATAGATTTTCCTTCTGCTTTTTTGTGTATCCGCCACAGCTTGCCGAACATTGCTCATAAAATCATCTGGAATCTGAATGACATCACTTTCTGACTCAAGCGCAATAATAGTCTGCTGAAAGTCTTTTAGTTCCTTCTCACAACTTTTACATTCATTGAGATGCAATTCAAATTCTTTTCTTGCCGTCTTATCCAGATTTCCCTCTAAATAGTCCATTAACAGCTCTTGCGTATCGCTACAATTCATGTCCTATCACCGCTTTCGATTATTTTTCTAAGCGTTATAAGTCCCCTATACATTCGGGATTTCACAGTCCCTATTGGTACGTTCAAAATACGTGCAATTTCCTTTTGGGAAAATCCTTGGAGATATTTTAGAATAATGACTTCCTTATGTATGTCTTCAAGCTGATCCAAGTCTTCTAGCACTTCTAATTTGCTTTCAAGTGGACTGCTAGCTACTGTTTCTGGTGAACTCTCCAGCACCTGCTTGTTCCTCTTCCGATAAACAGACCTACATTCATTCAAAAATATAGAAGTCACCCACGTTTCGAAATAGTTGTCTTCCTTTAACTGGCCAATTTTGTCATGCACTTTGAGTATCGTATTATGAAAAACATCTTCCACATCATGGCGATTTTTCAAATAGGCCCAACCGATCTTATAATACTTAGACTGTCTAGCATCAAACCAATCTAACACTGCTTGCATATCTTGCTTTTTAATTCTTTTCAATTGGATCGAATCCGGAATCGATGTCATCACAAATGCTAGTCTCTCCTTTCCTAACGGTTCTTTACCAATTAGAGTATTGAAAGTCCGTAAAAGTTCCATCGAAAATAAATTATCTTTTTTATGAAGAAAAAACCATTCAATGTGTTAACATCGAATGGTTTGAATGCTTATTTCACTTCCACAACAAATGTATACGATTGTTCGCCGTTAGACCATTTTGCGATTACCTCATAAACATAACGGCCGCTCGAATGAGGGATTATCAGTTCATTACCTTCTGAAATGAAATCATTTCTTTCAACTTCCCATAAATAGACACTTAAATGAGGGTCTTGTGCAATACCGATGCTTACTTTGCTGTTCGGTTCGGTCACAATTGCCTCAATACTTTCTGCAATTTGCGTTGGGGATGCGGCATCGGTTTGCACCGTTTGGTTTCCTTTTGTCCACGTAAAACCTCCCCTAGTCATCTCATATGTAGTTTCATGAATCGTGACGAGCCCCAATGGAGTTGGTGGAAAATCGGTATTTTTAAAATCGAAAGGATGCAAGGCTTGTTTTGCAAGCTCGATGTTTGCAGCTTTAGCGAAAGCCGGTGCCGATTCAGCAATCTCCCCATCTATCCAAACGACGATTTCTTGACCTATATTAAACGTTGCGCTTACCTTATTTTCAGGCAAACTAATCCATGTCAAGCCTTCATTTGCATCCTTTACTAACAGCCGTTCTCCTTCACTGTCGATCTTGGTAATGATTCCTTTCAAGTCATATTGCCCCTTCACTGCTACTTCCTCCATATGACAAGCGACTAAGGCGGAGCAGCCGATTAAAAGTAATAAAAAGTATTTTTTCATAAGATCTCCTTGCCCCTTTAACCAATTGGACGGGCATGCTTGACAAAGGTTACAACGCTTATAGCCAATTAAATTTCATAAAAGTAAAAATGAGTAGTCTCTTTTATAAATCCAATTTTTTCATAAAGTCTTTGTGCGATTCGATTATCTTCAGCAGTTTCAAGCAGTACTCCTTTCGCATCCGTTTCTTTTGCAAAAGCAAGGGCTTTTTTAATTAAACTTTCTCCGAATCCCTTACCACGACCGCTTTGCTTCACATACAAATCGTTTAACACCCATGTACGCTTCATACTGACAGATGAAAATGACGGATAAAGTTGGACAAAGCCGATCGGATCAGACTCATCATAAGCAATAAAAATGACTGACTCCTCATTGAGCAACCTTTCCTGGATAAACTTCTTTGCACCGACAAGATCAGATTTTTGTTGGTAAAATAGTCGATACAAGTCAAATAGTTCGGTTAGTGCATCAAGGTCATTTAGTGTGGCTTTAAAAATGTTCATGAAAAATCCCCTTATTGTTGTATTTATGTATGAATGTTTTAATATTACCATTTTACCATAATAGGTGAAATTTCCATCTGATGAAATCAAAAAATCCCTATTACCGTATTGCTCAGGAAATAGGGATTTTTTGATTAATATTCATGCTTACCGATGCATCGTTCGCATTCATAAAGTGCGGATTCGTGTTTCTCGATAATTTTATTGCCGCATTCTGTGCAATGTTTTTCCGTCTGATTTTTGATTGCTTCCAAACTGATCTCCTCCAATTTTTCTCGTTTCAATCTCTTTGTATTGAAACAGATTATTTTGTTAATAACTACTATATAACAGATGGATTTCCCTGTCTTCTAATTCCGATGAAATATCTATTTTGAAGGATGGAGGGCGATATACGTCGATGGACGATTTGTCTGAGATGTATAGTCCCCTTTTCTTGAAATAGAACAACCAAAAAAAGCCACACAAGTGAAATCATTGTGTAGCTATACAGCATTCGGCAAACATCAACTCATGCTAATTGCACTATTGCTCATGAGCTGATCTCTTGCTACTACGTATTCTTTATAAAGCTTATCGACATATTCAGCTGTACTTGTCACTTCTTTAATCGCACCGATACCTTGACCGCTCCCCCAAATATCCTTCCATGCCTTGACGGTCCTATCTCCAAAATTCATCTTGGATGGATCACTTTCGGGTAGATTGTCAGGATCCAATCCTGCTGCTCGGATAGATGGCTTTAGATAATTCCCATGAACACCTGTGAACAGATTACTATAAACAATATCATCAGACGTAGCGTCAACGATTGCTTGCTTATACGCTTCAGAAGCACGGGCTTCGTGCGTCGCGATGAACGGCGAGCCGATATAGGCAAAATCAGCCCCCATCGCTTGAGCAGCTAAAATGGCGCTTCCAGTAGCAATCGATCCCGACAAGGCAAGCGGACCGTCGAACCATTCTCTGATTTCTTGGATCAACGCAAATGGGCTCTTCATCCCCGCATGACCACCAGCCCCAGCCGCAACTGCAATTAAGCCGTCAGCCCCTTTCTCGATCGCTTTCTGTGCAAAAGTGTTATTGATGATGTCATGCAGTACGATTCCTCCATAGCTATGCGCTGTGTCAAATATCTCTTCACGGGCACCTAAGGATGAAATGATAATGGGAACTTTGTACTTCACACATAATTCCATATCATGTTCTAACCGATCATTTGTCTTGTGTACAATTTGATTAATCGCAAAAGGTGCTGCTGGACGGTTTGGATTTTTGGCGTTATAAGCTGCGAGTTCCTCTGTGATTTCTGCCAACCACTCATCGAGTAAGGTAGCGGGTCTAGCATTCAAAGCAGGCATTGATCCAACAATCCCTGCTTTACATTGTTCAATCACAAGCTGTGGATTACTAATAATGAACATCGGTGAGCCAATTACAGGAAAACGTAAATTCTGAAGGGTGGATGGAATTTTTGACATGGGTTGTTCCTCCAATCAATTTGTAAAATGATAAGTGCTAGATTAGTAAAGCGTTATGATTTAAGCCTTTTCCCTTTCACATTTCCTTTTAAAATCATACACGTGCTCGTTGAATGAGCAACGAGACTTCCTTTTTTATCATAGATCTGACATTCAATTAAGCCGATGGAGCCTCCTTTTTTTATAATTTTGCTTTCAGCCAAGAGTTTGCTTTCCAAATAGGTTTTAGGAAATTTAACTTAATTTCCACGGTGGTAAATAGTTCATTATCCTCCAGCGTGCCGAAGAAAGCATAACCCATAGCCAAATCAGCTAGATCACAAAGCACACCCCCGCGAAGTGTTCCCATTGGATTGTGTAATTTTTCGGAGGCTTTCATTTCCAAGACAACCTTTCCTATTTCCAGTTTTGCGATGTTAATTTCTGGTGATTGGGCAATAGGCGCTGTAGGTCTTTCTCTAATCATCATATTTTTAACTTTTCCGAATGATTCAATAATATAGACCTCCACATGAATCATAACATTAAAATGAGACTCTAAGCACGTATCTAATTTCATAAATTTGAACTTCCGTCCTTCAATGCGGATAACAGTGGACCCAATCACCACACGAAGGTACCATTGAGTCCAAGTTTTGTATTGCTTATCAGTTATTTAATAATCGTCTTCTCTTCTTAACTCTAGGAAAACGTTTTAAAAATACGCTTCTATATCATTTAATTGACCAAGTCGACTTCATTCGATATGTTCTTCTTCGCAACTTTGTTTCGAGATAAAGCCGGTTTGACGAAAATCCCAAAAAGTATACCAAAAGTTAAAACGAGTGCGGCCATGAACAGTACTGAAAAATTATAGCCTGCAATTTTATCCCCGGCCGCTAAACTGATGATGTAACCTGTTAAAACGGGAGCAACAATCCCTGCCAGACTTCCGAATGAAGTTAACATGCTCGACATCAAGCCACCAGATTCACGTTTTTCATTGATCATAATCGTTGGAGCAATGACTAATATGGCATAAGTGAGGCCTTTTGATAGACAAAGAGCAGAAACTACCCAAATGGGATTTGGGAAAATAATGATCGACGCTAGAAGTAGCGCACCGATTGCCATCGATATCGTCACCACATAAATTCTGGATATACGCCAATCTTGATTTTTCTTAAATAAATAATCAGAGATCATGGAAACGCCCGTATAAATCACGATTGAAGCAATGCCGATTGTAGCAATGCTATAGCCCATCTGAGCAGCTGATAACTGGACGACTTCCACTAAGTAAATCGGGCACCAAATGGTAAACCAAATGATGAGCATATAGACAGATGCATAGGCAAGTACAGTAAATAAAGGAGTAGGTCTGATCATCAGTGAAACAAATTCTTTCAGATTGAATTTCTCCAGTTTTTCAATCTGCTTCTTTTCCTCTTTTTTATAAACGGCAATCGGACTTTCTTTTGTGAAGAACTGGAACAAGAAAAACCATATAAGGCTCGCGACGCCGAGAGAGGCGAAGGCCACTTTCCAGCCGAAAATGGTAATTAAGGATACAAGTACTGGCGCAATCACCATTGCACCTATCGTTCCTCCGCCGACAATTGCCGAGTTGGCAAGTCCTTTTTCCTTTGCAAACCACTTGTCTAAGTGACTGTATGCAATGGGGCTGTATGGACCTCCAAATGCCCCTAGCAAAACTCTATACAACAGTAAAAAAGGCAAAGCAGCAATCGCTAAAACCCCAAATTGCAAAATGCTCCAAGAAATCATAAGAAATCCGAGAATTTTTTTAGCCCCAATCCGATCCGCCCAGGATGCTCCAAAAGGCCCTGTTACTGGATAAAGCCAGTAATAACAGCTTCCGACAAGCCCCCACTCAACATAGGAAAGATTAAATTCTTCCATGATAGGTACAGCCGCAAGTCCGACGATGGATTTATCTGCGAAGCTGATCATTGCTCCAAAGAACATAAGAATTAGAATAAACCAACGCATAGCATCTCCTCTTTCCTTTATGTTTTCTTTTAAAGGGAATCCTTTTTATGAAAAAAGTTTAGTGAGTACCGATTATATTCAGAGGAATAAAGCGGAATTGATAATCATATTCAAAAAAGACTATGTTGGGAATCCTGTTTTTCTGGTTCTTCCTCAACTAATTTGCTTCGAAGCAATTTTCCGACCGCGGTTTTAGGCAATGCTTGTCTAAACTCTATGACTCGTGGAACCTTATAAGTGGCGAGTCGTTCCTTACACCAACGGATCATTTCTTCTTCCGAAGCACTGTAACCTTTCTTAAGTACGAGAGCAGCTTTTACGCTTTCTCCACGATAGGCATCAGGGATACCGAACATGCAAGCTTCTGCAATTGCCGGATGTTGATAGAGGACTTCTTCCACTTCAATCGGGTAAATATTAAAGCCGCTGGCGATAATCAGATCCTTTTTTCTGCCTACAATGTAGAAATAACCCTGTTCATCCATCATGGCTATATCACCTGTGTATAGCCAGCCATTCCGTAGGGTGCGTTTCGTTTCCTCTTCATTTTTCCAATATCCCTTCATAATCTGTGGCCCTTTCATAATCAACTCGCGTGGCGTTCCTGAAGGCATTTCTTCTGTACCGTTTTCTGTATCAACGATTTTGGAATCCATATTGGGCACTGGAATTCCAATACTGCCGACTCTTCTTTTATCGGAAAACGGATTTCGATGTGTCACTAAAGCCTCTGTCATCCCGAAATTCTCCAAAATCATCGCTCCAGATTTCTCCTCAAAATCACGAAGCACTTCAACGGGTAATGGAGCCGTTCCACTTGAACAGATTTTCAGACATGTTAGATCATCTTCTTTCAAATCGTCTCGTTTTAACTTGCTTCAGCAGAAGTCCCCCACTTCTATAAGTGATGGGATGAATGCTAGAAATGCATTCCATTCAGTGGGGGTTCAAACCCCGGCTGAATAGAGGAACTCAGGCTAAGGTCGCCGCGTCCTGAATGAAAGTGCCTTAATTTCTGCAAAAAACCGCAGAAATACGGCAAATCAAACCCTTCGCTGTTTGATTGGCAACGCCTGAGTGACCAACATCCTGTTGGCCCAAGCCTCCGGCGGATGTCACGGATTTTGAAAGGAGTGAATTGAGCAAGCTCAATTCAAAATCCGGACGCAATAACGCCGAGGCGTTATTGATTAAACCTATAAACATTGTCGGAACACCCGGAAAGAGCGTCGGTCTATAGCTCCTGATGATTTCAAAAACCGTATCGACGTTAAATCTTTCAACTACAATATAAGTTGCAGCAGTCAAAGCAGTCAGATTTAACATGAGTAAACCGGATGCATGGAATAATGGAGAAGTGACAAGAATGATCTCGCCTTTCTGTTGTAAGGAATAAAATAGCCTATAATGGTGAGCATAACTGACAAAGTTGAAATGGGTGATCATGGCCCCTTTAGGTTTTCCAGTCGTTCCTCCTGTATATTGAAGCACAGCGACATCTTCTTTTGGATTGATCACGACCGGTGGAAGATGGTTGTTGACTTATTCAATTAAACGATGAAAATTATTTGGGTGATCATAATCTTGATCGACAATAATCATCGTCAGTTGATCGATTAGTTCCGTTTGTTCCAGTTTTCCAAGTTGATCTGGTCGACAAATGATTCACGTAGCTTCAGAGTTTCTTAAAAGATGATTCAATTCGGAAGACTGATAGATGACACTCGTTTGGACCATGATCCCGCCTAGCCGTGGCAAAATAGGCAATCACCTACTCCACACTATTAGGGAGCATGACAGCTATACGTTCTCCTTTCCGGATACCGCGATTGTATAAGGCGGCAGCCAATCGATCACAGGCTGTTTTTAATTCGGAATACGTCAGTTCTTTGCCCTCATAGATGACAGCCTTATGAGTTGGGGCATCGAGAACCGAGCCTTCCAACAGCTCGTATATAGTCTGATTGGGGATTGCCACTTTCGGTGAAACTCCTTGCGGGTAAAGAGAATGCCAAGGTCGAATCATACTGATAACTCCTTTCTTTTTAGAAGATCGATCAAGGAATGGTTTTGTATTCTTTAACACGCTTCCTTTTTTGCTCTGGTCGATTGAACCCGAGACATGATACCTTGTCCATTCCTTTTTACTATTCCACTCTTTGTCATTTCATCATCCCCTTTGATTAGTAATAGATTGAATAGATCGGTTAGCATGACAGCTGACTTTTCTTTTCACTGGGGTTAATATGCAGGAATCGTGCCAATTCAAATACTTAGACAATACCTTGGTATAATAAGAGAATTTCGTTACCAGTCAATTTTCGTCCTGCATTCGGTTGAATTTTTGAACTTTGCTCTGTTTAATATTTGGACTTGTGCATGTAACCTGTTTATAAATAAAAAGCTATCGATAAGAGTTTTCTCTCGATAGCTTTTTGTAAGTGAAGTCGTTGTTTTTACGTGGCTTTTTTTACAACAATATTTAGTTTACATAATATTATTATGTACCACTTTAAGAAATCAACGCAATCGATAATCAGAGTCTGAATAGCCCTTCAAGTTTTTTTAGAAGAAGCTAGTCTCTCTCTTATTCGCCGTTATACTGTTCTCTCTCCAATTTCTCCCGTAACGCAACTTCTACATATTCACTCATAGATAGATCGTGCTCTTGGGAAACTCGCTTCAACTTTTCCAGCATATTAGATGGCAAATCAAATGTCGTACGTCGGTACCCACTAATGAGCGCCCACTTCCCTTCCCCGGTGATCACCTCGCCTAATACTAGAAATTTCTTCATCATTCTTTCTGTTATTGTTTCAGGAACCGCTATGGAAAGGTCCACCTCCCCACTTTTGATCGATAGAGCGATATGCGTTTCTTGTTCGCGGATACGAATATTTTCAATTCCCCATGCTTGATAGACAAAATCGAGAAAGTCAAAGGATTCCTTCTCTGCTTTTGGCAATAAAAAGTCCGTATAGCCCCTGATCTGTCTATTTGGCTGGTGAATCGGATAGGCCGGTTCATATTGAAAAGCTTGAATGCCGTCAGCATAAGGAATCCAGGTTCCAGACTGCAAATAGAATCCCCATTGCTGGTTGTCATTGCGCACTACGCGCATCTCTTGCCCTTGGGGCGTGCGGAAACATTGATAAAGTGCAATATCTAACTTTGCATCATAAAATTCGACTCTTGTTCCTCTGGCGGATGCAGTCCGTTCGATTTCTTGGCGGATCCAAGCAGCGGTTTCATCGGGAATGGAGTAAATCGTTCGTTCATCCCCAGCCGGCAATTCGTCCACCGGTAAATCAGTCTCCCGAATCAATGCGTAAATGCGTTGGGTCGTCACACCTAATTGTTTGGCAAGTTCGGAAGGACGTAACCCGGTTGGTTGATGCCGTTGTCGTTCTGCTGCCAATGCATCGACTTCTTCTTTCTGATATCTCGCTTCCCGTATAAGACGATGTGGATCGTCGATTTTAATAATTTTCTTCTGTTTGGCATAGTGATAGACTGTTGCCTTCGAAACACCAAGTAAATCTGCCACTTCTTGTCTTGTATACCAATCTTTCAATTCAATCTCTCCTGTCTTGCGTCTATAAAAATAGAGAATTCTTTTTTAGTGAAATCCTTTATTTAAAATTAAATTAATATTAATTGTGCATTTTCTTCTTTGGAATAAAATTTAAGATAAAACATATTAAGTTAGGAAATATTAGATTTATAAAATAATAGGATTATTTCATTCTAAATAAGAATTTAATTCAATACAGATTAAACTCTTATAATTTAATAGTAACATAACTATATACAAAAATAGAATTAAAATTTAGATTTACTTTCTATAAACTAAACAAATGGATGATTTTTTTAGATTATATTAGATTTGTGGTAAAATGGATTTATCAACAGAAAACAGTTTTATGCATATGAAAATGGATTGAAGAAATAACTAGTCATTTATATGGAAAAGTAGAATGGATAAAAGGATGATTCAGATTGCCAATTGAGATAATTGAAAACAAGCAATTCGAAATAATTCATTTAAAAACGGAATTGCAAAATATGACTACACTTCCCACTCTTCAGAATCGTTTGGATGAGGCGGAGAAAAATGGACAACCTGCTTATCATGATTTTACGGATGTAGATATGATGAAATGGTTTCTATATGAACGACGACATTTGAACGAAAAGAATGATCGGACAGAAAAGACCGTCCGAGAGTACGAACGCGAACTTCTGCTTTTCGTTGAACAGCTTTTTACATACAGTTTGGAAATCGACATCGATGTGACCTATATAATAGAAGGTTCTTTGTTCAAATCACTTCAATCACGTCATTTAAGAAGATATCAGGAGTGGTTGGCAACTAAAAGTCCACATGTTATTAAGAAAGGGCCATACTCCCCTGCTACGCTCGAACGAAAGACGACCATCATAAAGGCTTTTTTTGCATTTCTACATAAGGCGGGATATATTCAACAACCAATTCACGAAGGACTTAGGATTGCGACAGTCCGAAAAGACGATCGACCAAATCGTGATTTAGGACCTGCCGACGTCGTTACATTATTGAATGTCTATCGGGACAAGCAACATCCGATCATGTTTGCAATTATTCACGTTTTGACGACGACAGGAATTCGGAACGAAGAGTTTTGTACATTAAAAGTAAAAGATATGAAGATAGATGCGATCCAAGGTGGCTATTATTTAGATGTGTTAGGGAAAGGAAATAAGAGGCGGCATATTCCGTTGAAAGAGAAGGTCGTTCAAAGCATTCGTAGCTTTCGTTATGCACGTGGCCTACTCCCCATTGAGCATGCTGGACTGGAGGATCCGTTATTTACGACGAATACGGGGCGCGCCTATTCCCCTTCCTATTTATCGCAATATGTGAAAAAGGAGATTGCAAGCCTGGAACGATTAAAGTTGTCGGATCAGACGTTGCAAATCACCCCTCACGTATTCCGGCATGCCTTTGCAATCATTTCCAAACTGAACGGTGTCGACGTGTACGATATTATGCGATCGCTCGGTCATGAGAAAATTGAAACGACAATGATTTACTTGGAGAAAGTGTTTGAGAAGGAACGCCATGCCATTCATGCTTGGCAATCGGAACGTTTTGGCCAGTATATCTAAAGAGAATATAAAAATCCCCAAGGCATTCCTAATTTACATTTTAGGAATGCCTTGGGGATTACTAGACAACCAATTGAATAGAAACAAGCGAGAGTCTATAAATTCAAGTAAATGATAAAGAAGACAGAAAGTATAAATATGAATACTGCGTAAACCTTTGTGACTTTCCAAAGGGATATCATAGTCGCCACACCAGCAATGAATATTAGGGCTTGGCCGGAATAAAAAATAAAATTAACGTCTACTATTACACTAACAATAAGTAGAAATAATCCTACAAGAAAAAAAACTGTCGTAGTTATTCTTCTTAACACTGGATGACTGTTAAGTTCTTCATTGTTTTTCTTTGCCTTAAAGTGTGTGATAAAGACACTAATAACCATTAAAATAAAAATCATTATGTATAGTGGTGTGTTTTCCATATTCATAGATCACCCTCCTAAAATCAATAAAACCACGTTAGAAACTCATAACGTGGTTTTATTTAACTGTTTAACTAGTAATTATACACTGTGCATAATAATAAGATAATGTAATTCCAAGAGCTGTAGCATTAGCTTTAACGCCACGTTTAATTAGTTCTTCTGCAGCGACTCTGTATCGTGCGGATTGAACTGCCGACCATACAGTAGCAACTGTATTAATGCCTATATAATCCTTATAATTATCTTTTAATTTTTTCTCAAAGCACGCCTTCTGCTTTTTCACTATTTCTTGCTGATCCGGAAATTCTCCACCAGGATTTAACATAATGCCTATCTCTGGTTCTACATGACATTCTGCTTGATCCTGTTCCAATTGAAGTTGTAATTCATCTAATTCAGCAGATGCCCCTAATTTTTCTTTCAATACTTCAAAATCGAAATCTATGAGATTTCCCGACACATCATAGACGAAAGCTTGTTCTATTATAGAGTCAAATGACTCATCTAGTTCGTTTGCCAGTTCTCCACCATTTACAAACTTGTTTATACTGGTTTCGTTCGCAGGCTCTTTAAAGTTTGCTTCTACAGCTTGTGAAGAGATTGTACTTAGAGCGAATATAGCTAACAAGAATGTAAAAATAATTTTTCTCAAAAAAATACACCCCTTCCAAATATTGGGAATTGGCCAATTCTTAATATTTACAATACTACCAGTGATATATTCAAAGTCAATAGACCGCAAAGGGTATTTCGGAAAACCGCAATACCCTTTGCGGAGGAATTAGTAACTTGTGTAGAAGATTAATACTGCGGAATAGTTTTTTTCTGTTTTGTCGGCGTTATAAACTAACCAACCATTTTTTATAAATCCAAATTAAAATTTTAATAATTAAGTAGAAAAATAGAATATTGCCTATAAAACCTATCCAAAGAAAGCTGAAACCATTATTAGCAAAAATATGTAACCAATCAAATGGAAATCCATAGATAGTTTTTATAAAATCATTACTACCGAGATTTTCTCTAGTTCCATTAATAAAAGGGATACAAATCACAAAAAAAATACTAACAATAAAAATCCATTCATCACCTTTTTTGTATCTATACTCCATAATTACCCTCCTTGTGTTAAAATTAGAATGTAAATATACTGTTTAGACGTGTTTTCAAAAAATGGAAAACTTATTTACTCTCTTGTTCTCTCTCTTCTTGCGGTAAGTAATGTAGGTAACACTGTTTTTGCAACTTCAGAGGCTACTAAATATTATGCCTAAATATTACCAGAAATATAATAATATCTAAAAGATTTATAAAACCCACACGTAACAAGCAACCCTAAACCGCAATTCAGGAGTTGTTGCGTGTGAGTTTCCTCTTGGCTCGAATTATGATTGAAAGAAAAATCAAAACGATTATGCTTGAAATCATCATAATCTCCCGCTCAGCAAGCATTTGCTCCGGTATTTCTTTCAATACTGAATCTGGAATTTTCTCTATCAAGACACGTTAATGTTCAGTCACCTTTTCAAATCCTTATGTCGGATATTGATCAAAATGTGCAGCACTACCAACCTAAAAATTGATTATTGTAACTATGTCTTTATAACTGTGAAACCACATCATTCTTCTTTTTGATGATGGAATAAATAGAGATTAGACAAATTACTAAACATAGGAATACTGCGAAATCAATCCAATAGTATTTCCCCATTAATTGTTCTATAAGTTTTATCCCTTTCATGAAAGGGATTGATAAACCGATACTAATCACAGGACTAATAAATAGGATATGGCTTATTTTTAGTTTCAGTATTATATTGATAGCTTTTTCTTTCAATTTCTTCTCTCCATTTCTAAGTATTGTTAAACCGTAAATTCGTTATGTTCATTAATTAAGCGCTTCTTCCTCTGTTAATCCTGAAATCAAGTTTTCACTTTTACCAATGTATTCCTTGCAAACAATACAATAAGTTCGCTTTCCTCCAGAATGAATTACAGATTCATAAATATGACCATTTCCCTCTGCATAATGTCCCTCTTTAGTGTAGTGAGGTGTTGATGGCCCCGTAACTCGTTCTTTTGTATACAATCCTTCTTGCGATTCACAATGAGGACAAGTAATTACTGTCATATACATTTTCCTTTCTTGCATCGCTTATCTTCTTCAGCAGAAAAACCGTTTGATTCTTGAAAAGCACCTCTTTCTGCACGTTCAATTTTTGCCTGTTCCTCAGAGCTTTTCGCATTCAGATCTTCTAATTCCAAATTAATGATTTGAAGGATTAATGATTTTCTGTCATCTGTCATAGGAAATAATTTACTAACTACCATATCGTAGAAGTTTCTCATTTCTTCCTGTCTTTCTTTAACTCCACACCCACATTGTATATTTTCATTCTGTCTAAGGATGTTAATCCAAATGGCTATGGCTAAGGAGTATATAGTTATTAGTATTATAAGGATTGTATAATTAACCAAGTTTATTTTAAACATAACTAAACTTTCCGGCCCATTGGCCAACCAATAAAAAACGCCTAAACCCTTTCGTATCAAGGTGTGTAGACGTTTTTAGGTATATGTAAAATTCACGTTAAATATGATAGATTTGGGGAGTATATCTAACCTATTTCAGCCAATGTATTTGCATTGAAACCGAAGCGTTAGTCCCTGCTTCTACAAGGGGAATAAAGGGAGAAATCACAAAAAAGTACATCACATTAAGATAAGTGATGTACTTTTTCAAAGTAATTCATAAGGTTTTATACATTTGAATAGTTTAAGTTAAAGCTATTCCCTAAATGTATCGTAACTTGCTTCTTTTTCGCCTCACAAGAGACAGTTCACGCGATGGGCTTTTACCCTAACGTGCCACAGAAGAACTAGGATTTCATTCTTGAAGCCTTGTAATATATCTGTGTTAACAGTCCTAGTTTTTAATCCACGGAAAGTAAGAATGATTAGTAGATAATTTGTGAGAGGTATTTGTTTCCTTCTAATGTATTGTAAACCTCTTGTGCTTCTTTTTCCGTATCAAATTCAAACATTTTAATGGATACGTCTGTGTAAAGGGTAATGACCCACATTTATACTGCCTCCTATAAAATTAGTAAGATGATCAAACAAGCTATTTGCTATTTTGCAAAATTAGCAAGAAATTCTGTTCCACCGCTATCGATCTACTTCACTTGGACAAAAAGCAGACTCGCAACAACGAATATTGAGATAATAACGGGAGTTTAGGGTCTGCTCGTTTTCCGAAGAGCAATTGAATTCCCAATCCATTTGTGCAATGTCTCCTCTAAAAAACTCCTTTCAATGCAAAATGCTACCTTTATTGTGTGGGAAAAAGTATCCTATGCATAACAATTTGTTTTGAAGAAATACAGAGTAATCTATATTGTCCAAACAGTAAAGGGGTAAAGTAGAGAAATCGAATAATATGATGTAACATTGAAGTGATTATGACATACTAATGATCTTTTGTCTATTCAAATTTTCATTTTTAATAAATTTTTTTAAGTTAGCGGGCTCCACCTTAGAATAGGAAAAAAACTCAATGGATTGCTTACATACATGAAAAAGTACATCACCATTAGAGTGGTGATGTACTTTTTTAGAAGTTTTATAACTTCATTTATCAGGAAGTTTTTTAACACTTGGATAGTTTTAGTTTGGAACGATTTCCTGAATGTGTGCTAACTTGCTTCTTTTTTGTTTGCCCCATAAAAGGCAGTCCACACGGTAGGCATTTCCCCTACGTCTCAAATCCACTAGGATCTCACTTGTAAAACTGATGATAGACTCGGCACTATGCCGTTGTTCTCAATCCTAGTCGTTTCAATCTACGGAAAATAAGCACGTTTATTAGACCAGGTGCGAGAGGTATTTGTTTCCTTGTAAAGAATGATAGACCTCTCTCGCTTCTTTTTCCGATTCGAATTCAAACATTTTAATAGATACGTCTGCGTAAAGGGTAATGACCCACATTTATACTGCCTCCTATTAATAAGTTAGTAAGGTAATCAGCAAGCTAGTTGCCTTTGAAATCATGAACAGGAAATTCTGTTCCATGCCACCGACATACTCCGCTTATATAAGCAGAGTCGCAACAACAACTATTGGGACATTGACTAGAATGAATATCCAGTCTTCTAGTTGTAAGTCTCTTCTTATTACACGCCTCCTTTCAATGCTGCCCTTATTGTGAAAACGAGTATCCCGAACCAAATACTTAGTTTTCACAAAATACAGTATAGTCTAAAATCTGAATATAGTAAAGTGATAAAGGAAAAAAATAAAAGAGTTTGTGCAACTTTGAACAAACTATGACAATCAGAGGGAGAAAGAAGGACAAAAAACACTCACCCCATTAAAGGGACGAGTGCGATGTGTTGCATTTGGGTTCACGCTATTTTTCTCTTCGCTTTCGTAGGCCTCATCTTATAAAGCACAATGAGTAAAATAAACCAAACTGGTGTAACAAACAAAGCGACGCGTGTATCTTCCGCCAGTGCCAGCACGACAAGCACAAAGGCCAGGAAAAGAAGGATCAAGTAATTGGTAATCGGATATAGGGGCATTCTAAATTTGCTTAATCGTGCTAGATTCGGTCTTGTTTTACGGTATTTCAAATGGCAGATGACCGTGATGCCCCATATGAAGATGAAACAGACGGTGGAAACACTTGTGATGAGTGTAAATACGCCTTCTGGCATGACATAGTTCAACACAACGGAAATTAGAATAACGACAGTTGAAAAGAACAACGCATTGGAAGGCACTTTATGACCCGTCAATTTTGTAAAAGGGACAGGTGCATTTTTATCTTTGGCAAGTGAGTACAGCATCCGGCTTGTACTGAAAACGGCACTGTTACAGGCTGAAGCAGCAGATGTCAGAACAACGAAATTGACGATACCGGCTGCAGCAACAATGCCAATTGCTACGAAGACCTGTACAAATGGGCTTTCTAGTGGATTGATGGCATTCCAAGGATAGATACTCATAATGACAATCAGTGCCCCAATATAGAAGATTAAAATCCGGATGGGAATATTATTGATTGCCTGTGGAATGACTTTCTTTGGATTTTCCGTTTCGCCTGCAGTCAGTCCCACCAGCTCAATCCCAACAAACGCAAATACGACCATTTGGAATGAGAGGATAAAACCATTTAAGCCGTTCGGGAACATGCCACCATGGCTCCACAAATTCGAGAAGCTGGACGTACCTGAATCGGTAGAAAAGCCCGTAAATATCATGAAGACACCAATGACGATGAGGGCTAGAATCGCGATAACTTTTATTAAGGCGAACCAGAATTCCATCTCACCAAACAGTTTTACGGTTGCCAAGTTCATAATGAGCAAAACCACAAGTGCGATTAATCCTGGCATCCATTGTGGTACTTCAGGAAACCAAAACTGCGCATAAAGACCAACAGCGGTTATATCGGCCATTGCGATTGAAATCCAGCAGAACCAGTACGTCCACCCCGTAATGAAAGCGGCCATGTTCCCTAAATAATCTTGTACAAAGTCTACAAAGGAATTATAGTTCAAATTGGTTAACAGCAGTTCGCCAAGTGCACGCATGATTAAAAAGCAAATTACGCCTGTAATCAAATAAGCAAATAAGATCGATGGTCCTGCCAGGTGAATCGATTTTCCAGCACCTAGAAATAATCCGGTTCCAATCGCTCCCCCAATAGCGATTAGTTGCACATGCCTGTTTTTAAGGCCTCTTGCTAGTTCTTGTTGTTGCATCTCATTCCCTACTCTCTCCTAATCTTCGATGTTTGCATCCCGCGATGATCTTATCGTTTTAGCAGTAAAATAAAATCATGAAATTGCAAATCATTATCTTGTTAGGATTTTAACATAATATTACCGAAAAGCGAACAACATTTTTGAAAAGGTAAAAAATAAACCTGTTTTTCTACAAAATATCGAACGTTTTTCTTTTATTGTTTATGTTAGTTCGGTAATTGCGAGTAGATATTTTTCGTAAATCTCGATGATTTGATCCTTCGAGTTAGCTGTATCACGCAAATCGTCTCTCATAATGCCTACGCTCCCTTTCCTTCTATAAACCAATATAGATTCCACTTAAATATCTAGAATTTCAAGTCTTTTACAAATTCCCAACCATCTTTAAAATATAATGCAAATATTTTCGTACTTGCGTGATTCTCTCTGCCAATGAAGCTGCAACAATATCATAGAATGCCTCGCTCTCATTCGTCTTATATAATTTCCGGATTGTTCTTCTTTCATCCGGCCAAAATCCGACCAATAAATTAGTCTCCTCCATTTCGCGGGCGATGTCGTATAAATACCCATTGGACGGAGACCAGCCAAACAGACTGTTCAATTGCGCTTGGACCTCTGCCATGTAAAAAAACTCTCGGTTCAAGCTAAGTCGCAATGCGATGTATCGTACGACGTCTTTGACAGATAATAGTTTGGATATAAAGGGACGAAAATCTTCATGCAACGGTTCAACCTCCCCTTCCGGTGGCAGTCCATTCCCCGTTAGAAAATAATAGAATCGATCGATAACGGTCGATACCTCGCTAAATCGATACGCATAAATTGCTTCGTATTCTTGTAGGCGTCTAATCCCTTTTTGGGTAATGTGAAAGATTTTTTTGCGTCCTGCTGTTGCCGAATGAAGAAATCCATCCTTTTCTAATGTGTTGGCAGTACGTGCAACGTACTCATAGGAAACGGATCGTCCCGGAAAATCGAAATTGAATTGTTCATAAAGGGCTCTTGCATAATTGTTTTGCTCACGAATCTCTCTCAATAAAAAGAGAGAAAGGGTGTCCCCTATACTAAAACCGACAGCTTGTTGAAATGAAGGTATCTTCACACTGAACACTCCCAATATTTTTAATAATCATACACCTCGCTAGTCCATATATCAAGACCCCTATCCGTTGCGATAGACTGCTATTCTCTTTAAGATTATTCTGTTCTGTTATTTAGCTCTTTGAATAGCCCTTAAGGGACTGTGCGGGGATGAAAAAAAGTTGTAAGATAAGGCAAGGTGCGGTTGGATGTTAAATTTATATATGCACTAGCGAGGTCTATTAAAATAAGAATATATACATAATTTAATTTATTCTTATGGCATTCTCTCCTCATGAAAAAAACACCTCACCAAACGCCTCGTGAAGTGCTTAAATTCATGTATTTTTCATAGCTCTATTTACTAAACAATATCTCTATTCTTCTCTCTTCTCCAAAGCAAAATGATAAAAATTGCACTCACAACAATCATCCCACTATATATGGTCGGAGCCAGCCACTGTGAATACCCAATGGAAATGATAAAACGAAGCAACGGGTTCATCCCAAAAATGATTAGTCCAATCACAAATGGAATTTGAATGCCAATCAAGGTCATTGTATTGGGAACAATGCTTGAAAAAAACATTGCCAACAGCCCGTAGACAAAACCTATTACATAAATCGCTACGACGCACAGCAAAATATATTGGAAGAATGTCAAGTTATACCAAGTTGGATTGCCCATAGCTATAAAGGCGTTAATCGGTACTTCAAAAAACATCGATGTATTATTCGTTGCATAAAGACTGAAATAGACTACGAGTAATGCCGTTATGACCATAAAAGTCGAAATTATCCCGGCTAGAATTTTTGTTTTATGAAGATTACGCCCTTTTTTCGAAGTGTATTGCAGCGCAACTATCTGCCTTGAACGATCCTTTAAAATCATTGGTGAAATGACCAATACGACGCTAAATAGTATTGCAATTGCTACATTAGTAATGAATTCTTTAAAGTTATCAAGCGCTATTCCAGAATACACCTCATATTGCTTGTCAGCAAACAATTCCTCATAACGTCGTTGTTGTTTGTCATTAACATTACTTGGAATATTCTCTTTCACTTCATGAAAATCAATTAATCTGGCCCTCTCCTGTAGTTCCCAAAATAATTCGACCTCCTCTTCAAACATCACCTTGCTATGAAGTGCATTCAAATCTTCATTGGGATTATTAAATGGATTATAGCTCCTGAACTGTTCATAAGTCTCTATCCCTAAGTCTCTAAATTCTTTTCTAGCTTGTAAGTAAAGATCCGCTTCCTTCACCTGTTCATCGAATATTTTCTTGAAATCAAGAAACTCATCTTCATCCATATGAGTTCCATATAGTTCAACCATTTCTACCGCAATATTATACGAATAAACACTGTCACCACCAAGAAAACTAGTAATATAAAACTCAATTCGTATAAAGTAGAGTACAACATTGACTAGCACGAGTAAAAGTAATGTCTTCCACGTAAAGATTTTTCTTATTTCATTCCACAAAACCCGCATTGCGTTCTCCCCTTACTAATCTTATAAGACGATATCCCGCTTCCTTTCTCTTCTCCAAAGAATGATGATTAAGAGAACACTAGCAACAACCATTCCACAATATACGGTTGGAGCCAGCCATTGCGGATTCCATATCGATATGATATATCGCATTAAAGGTCCCCCTATCACGATGATCATCCCGACAATAAATGGAATTTGGATGCCGATCAAAGCCATACTATTGGGAACAAAGCTTGAAAAAGACATCGCCAACAGTCCGAATACAACTCCTATTACGTAAATTGCTGCGACACACAGCAAAATATATTGGAAGAATGTCGGATCATACCATGATTCATTGCCAATAAACGTGTTGACCGGTACATCAAAATACATAGATGTATCATTCAGTGAATAGACCCCAAAATAGACGATAAGCAATGCTGTAATGACACTAAAAGTTGAAATCAGTCCTGCTAGGATCTTCGTTTTGAAGAGATTTCGTCCCTTTTTTGACGTGTATTGCAAAGCGAGCATTTGCCGTGAACGATCTTTCAAAATCATCGGTGAGATGACCAAGACGACACTGAACAAGATAGCGATGGTCACATTGCCAATGAAATCCCTGAAATTCATAATGACTACTTCTGGATAGACTCCATATTTTTTAGAAGCAATCAATTCTTCTGCGCGTTGTTTTTGTTGGGTATTATCATAGCCTCGAAGTTCATCTTTCATGTCATAAAACTCGATAAGACGTTCCCTTTCTTGAAGCTCCCAAAATGTATTCACTTCTTTTTCTTCAAACATCACCTTACTGTGGAGGATATATAATTCTTCATTATCTCGATCGAAATTTTTGAATTTCTCATACGTATCAAACCCGGCTTCCACAAACTCCCGCCTCGATTGCAAGTACTGATCCGCTTCTATCACTTGCTCATCGTATGCTTTCCGGAAATCAAGAAACTCGTCTTCATCCATATGTGTGCCATATTTCTCAATCATTTCGATCCCGATATGATAAGAATCAAGTGCAGGTCTGCCATTCGGAAAATGCTTAATATCGAATTCAATTAGAAAAAAATACAGCACACTATTGAGCATAACTAGCAAAAGCAACATCTTCCACGCCAAGATTTTCTTTAGTTCATTCCATAAAACCCGCAATGTGTTCTCCCCTTACTGAATATCCTTTTTGTTGAACCATTTCAATGAAAAAATACAGAGCACTAGCGTAATCATCGTCCAGCAAACGGTTGTCATCCATTCAAAATTTTTGAACATGATGAGACCGCTGCTTCCCATGAACGATGAAGCAGTGTTCAACACAATCAGCGATAAACTGTAGCTTGTGATAAATAATAGATTTGAAGATGTCGGCATAAAGCCTGGTATCAGTAACGCCAAGACGAAAAAGGTGGCCATTAGAATGGCAGCAATATAACTATTTTTAACAAACGTAGTCAGCGTAAATGTCAATCCTGAATACAACAGCATGGTGATGAAGACAATTGCAATTGCCCCACTTAAAAATTGCCCGATTGACAAATTCCACCAAGCGACATTCGGAAAATTATACTCCCAATTGAAAGCACTATTGATGGAAGTTCCCCAGACATTCGAATAGTCGAATACGATAAAATAGGTGCTAAGTGTGACCACTAGTATAGCGGTTGTGAGCAACGCCGCCATCGCCACTGAGGCACCGAGTTTGTCCTTCATCAGGCGTCTGCCCCTTGTTGTGCCATAGGTGACAAGCTGTGTCCGATTTTCAAATTCATAATTCGTAATCAAGGCTGTTGATAAAATAATGAGCATTAGAGACTCGATGACCATGTTAAGAAAGACCGTTTTAAAGAGAAAGCTATGCATGAGGTACGCTTTTCCCGCAAAAAACCATTCTTTATGTTCCTCGTTTTGCTTCATCTCTTCAAAACGTTGTGAAAACTTTTCATATTCCTGTAAAAGTGTCTTTTCCGCATGTCCGCTCAGTCCATATTTCGCGATCGTCCCTTCCGCAACTTTCTGTATATCAATCATTGCATAACTTGCATCGATATCGTTGGCCATGTCAAAGTACATTTCTTTCAGTTGCAACTGTTCAATGAATCGCCAATCTTGCTCGCTATACAGATCATGATCTTCATAAGATAATGTCCCTAGGAAATCATAAACGCTTTGAAACTCTTGCCCTGTTATTTCTTTTAAGGTCACCAGATCATCTTGTAAGTCCTTCTCAAACTGTAACAATGAGTCGTCCGTGATGTGCCTACCATACTTATCAACTAGCTGGTTCACAACTTTCAATTCATCTTTGAAATAGGAATTGTCCACTATCACGAATACATTGAATGCTGCAAAGAGTAGAAGTAGCCCAATAAGAATAGGGGATTTGAAAGCTTTTTTACATTCATGCCATACGATGCGCATCGCCATCACACTTCTTCCCCAATGTCATCCCGATATTCATAGAGAAAGACATCTTCCAATTGCGGAGCTAGTGGGAACCAGTTTGTTTCAGCTACCCCTTTATGAATAAAACGAATAACCATCGATCCTCTCTCCTGCTTTTCCGATAACAACACATACTTTTTGCGAAATGTCTCCAGTTGTTCATAAGGGATGGTCGTTTCAAAGACATGACCGTCTAATGTCGCGCAAATCTTTTCGACTGAATCTTTATAAAGCAGTTGTTGGTTTTTGATCATAATAATTTCATTAGCAATCGTCTCGACATCCGATACGATATGAGTAGAAACGATAACCAATCGTTCACGTGCCAGTTCAGTAAGCAGATGGCGGAAACGTGCACGTTCCTTTGGATCAAGCCCAGCTGTTGGCTCGTCCAAAATGAGGATTTTCGGATCATTTAATAGTGACTGTGCAATGCCGACCCGTTGGATCATCCCACCGGAAAATTTCTTCATTTTTTTATTGGTGACTTCACGCAATGCCACTTTTTCTAACAAGTCATCTATTTTCGCCAAAGCCTCTTTTTTGCCGATGCCTTTTAGCGCAGCTAAATAAAGTAAATATTGCTTTGGTGAATAGTTTTTGTAAAAACCAAACTGTTGTGGCAAATAGCCCAATAATGTGCGATAATCTTCATCCATCGCAACGATGTTTTTCCCGTTATAGAGAATTTCCCCTTTACTTGGGGCTATGAGCGTTGCCAACATTTTAATCAATGTCGTCTTCCCTGCCCCATTTGGAGCGAGTAACCCATAGAGCCCATTAGTGAATTCTAAATTGATATTTTCTAACGCAGTAAAATCCCCATATTGTTTGCTGATGTTTTTGACAAGTATCATGTTAAAACGCTCCTTTCATTTGTGTAAAACGGATCAATCTTTTCAGGTATCGTACATAACAGTAAAGACTGCCAATGAAGACGACTCCATAGACAAAGAGTGGCATAGTGACGAGAAGATTGGTATATAGTGCATCGTTCATAAAACGGAAGAGGAGATTTCCACCCATCCACATGATAACGACCGTTGCTACGGCAAATGTTGAACGACGCTTCATCATGCCGTATAAAAAAAGGATGGAAAAAACAAATAGCCCCGTAATCGAAATCATAAACGCCCGTAAGAAGTGTATGTCGTCATAAACGGTAGCGAGAAAAGCAATCATTATCGTATTCACCACTATAGAAACAGCACTGAACGCGAGCATTTTGAACGCGATGATTTGATAGACGTTGTATTTACACGACATTTCGATTTCAAACGTTTCATTGTTCATTTTATGGACATACGTAAAGATGGAAAACATCAGAAACAATAAGGGCGAAAGTAGAAAGACCAACCCGTATAAATCCTGTATGGCGAGTTTTTCAGGCTCAGCGAGTAAGAACATGGAACTGTTTATGAGCAATGCCGTCAAAAACATGTACACAAGCCCCAACCGTTCTGCAAACAAATGCTTGAATCCGATTTGGCGGACCATCGATGTCAAATAAGCCGTGAAAGATTCTTTTTGGTTAACACCCGCGGCGACAATTTGGTCAATATGTGTCTGGATCGTACGTTCATCGGGCATCGGAATTTGAAATTTCTCCTTATTCATCATGTACCTTCTCCATTCCTTTTCGAATTCTTTTCAGGGCGGCATAGTATTTTGTCTTCACCGTTGACAGCGGAATCGTTTCAATCGATGCGATTTCTTGAAACGTATAATCACCGTATAGTTTAAGCCGGACAATTTGCTGTGAATTTGCATCCAATTCATTGACAAGTGCTATCACACTTTCAAAGTCTTCCTTGAACTCAAGCGAAACGGTCATATCATACTCATCTTCAAACTCATAATCATCGATGGATTGGACGAGTTGCGTATCTTTATAACTCTTCGATCGGTAATAATCGACGAGCCGATTTGATGCCAGTTTGTACAACCAAGTCCGAAATGCCGCCTTTTTCCTATCATAGTTTTGGATTGATTTCAAAACGCTAATAAAAATTTCTTGCGTCAAATCGAGCGAAAGCTCTGCATCAATCGTCTGTTTGTAGATAAAGGCATACATCTCTTTGTAATATTTCGAGACAAGTGCATTTGCGGCTACCTCATTGCCGTTTCTCTTTATCTTTTTAATCCAGCGTTGCTCATTCTCCATAGTTCACCACATGCTTCCCCCATGATCTAGACCGTTCTATACATATATTCGTAAAAGGCTTGAAAAAAGTTTGACATTGTTTAAGTATTTTTTCAACACAGCTTATTATCAATTACGCCTTGACGTAATTGCGTCCAGATTTTGAATTGAGCAAAGGTCAAATTAACTCCTTTCAAAATCTGTGACATCCGCCGGAGGCTTATCTTCGTTCAGCGGGCGTTTGGACACCCGCTGAAAAGATAACAAAACCAGCAAATACTCGACACCTACAGAGGTAGGTGTCTTTTCCTGAATGAAGATAATCAAAAAAAATACACCGCTCGTGAAAGCGATGTACAGAAGAACAACGTAGGTGATGTTATTTATTACGGCAATATTTGCAGACTTTTACAGTTGTAGTCGGTTCAATTTTTACCGGATATAATAATTTGATTCTTTTCCGCTCACATAATGGACAGTTCCCTCGCCCATTGGACGGAAGCTTATTTAAGATTTTTCCCCGATTTCGTTTCGCCATTGCGATTCACCCCTACCGTAAAGATTTCTCTTTCTCTCTAGTAGATGATGGTTCACTAAAAACAATGACGAGGTTTGCAGAAAAATAGCGTATAATAAATGAAAAGAAAATCATAGAAAAGAGGCTTCCTAATGATAGCTGATAAGTATTGTTGCCCATTATGCAAGAATAATAATCAATGCTGCATACCGAATGATTGTTCTGCTGAAGGTTGTTGGTGTACCGATGCATTCTTTCCTAAAGGAATTTTCGATCTCTTACCTACTGAACGTGAAAAGGTTTGTATCTGTCAAAATTGTCTGGAGGAATTCAAACAGCGAAGGGTTTGATTTGCCTTAATTTCTGAACTTTTCGCAGAAATTAAGGCACTTTCAGGACGCGGCGAACTTAGCCTGAATTCCTCTAATCAGCAAATCTTTTTGTACTGAATGCGAAGCGTCAGCTACAGGGAGTTTGAACTCCCCCTGTTTGAAATGCATTCTGGCATTCATCCCACCACTTATGGAAGTGGGGGACGTCTGCTAAATCAAGTTAAACTAACCTCATTCCACCTTCCTACATAGGATAGGGTATCAGGCGATTGGAAAGGAGCATTGCCATGCATTTTTATGCTTATCCTTATTTGCCCTATCCTTATGTCCATCCGGGCCAACTCGTCATTGCCCCGCCTTCGTATCATGCATACCGCCAAACAGAGGCTATAGTGGATCCGCACTCTACATTTCCCGCTGTCGATACCAACAAATTCAATCACTCTGCGCAGAAAATTCAATCCCTTACGAAACAAATGGACTTATTTACGAACAAAGTGATCGCTTCCCCACAATTCGCAAAAGAAATCATGGAAGCCGCTCAACTTTCAAATACAGCTAGAGTGCATGAATTGATCATATCGACGGGCGTTACGGTAAAAATCGAAACCCAGTATACACCCACAGGCATCATCATTGAGTTTAACAATGCCGACACGGATGGCGGCTGTTGCCATTTGAGGATGGTATTGCCTTGGTAAGCGATTCATGACATCTCGCCTTCATTGTGTTTGCAAGATCTTAATCCTTTTTTAAACACATAACTCACTTTGTCATACGCCATCTTCTCTTCGTAAAAGCGGTGTGCGTCAGTTCGCTGTAGGCCAGAAGACAAGGCGACACTTTCATAACCATTATCTTTTGCCCATTCTTGGACGAATGTGAGCAATTTTTTTCCATATCCGTTCGATCGTTGCGTGACGTCCGTCACTAAGTCACAAACCCAAACAAACTTGCCATAATAGAGGGTGATCATCGGTTTGAAACCGGCAAGTGCCACAAAGTGATCACCGTCTATTAATGCAACTAAATGATAGCTATCCTTTTTCTGCGCTTCCATCACCAATTCCATATAAGTTGCTTCGTCTAGATGGGGCCGTAACTGCTGCATGATATGAAACGCCCACCGTATTTCGGCACTGTTCTTCAGTTCGATAATTTTAAGTTCTTTCATGACTGGAAAAAGTCCTCCCTTAACAATGCATACATATATAAGTCATCAAATTTCCCGCAAGTATACTCATACTTCCTCAATAAACCTTCTCTTTTAAACGCTTTTTTTTCGACTAGCTTTTGAGATGGGAGATTAGGAGGTTCTATCAATGCTTCTATCCTTTGGAATTCCATCTGTTCAAATCCATGTCTGATGATAGCATCCAGCGCCTCATCAGCTATCCCTTGTCCCCAATATTCTTTGCTTAACTCAAACCCGATTTCAGTACGGAAATGCTGGGAAACGATATTGTGGAAACCACAACTGCCAATCACTTTCCCTTGCCCTTTTAAAGTGATTCCCCATCGTATCCCCGTTTGATTAGCTTTTATGGATTGATACCAAGAAATCTCACCCCATGCATCCTCGATTGTTTGGAATGGCTCCAATCCATAATATTTCATGACCTCTTCATCAGATAGATACTTCAAAATGCTATCCGCATCATCTTTTGTTATATTTCTCAACACTAAGCGGTTTGTTTCGAGTTCGGGAAACAGATTCATGTCTATGGTCATAGCAAACTACCCCTTTTTATAGATAACTATGCGTTCTCTTCCATAATAGCATTCTTGTATTTCCTTCTACCATAGCTATCGAATAATTTGGAAACATCTTCATCTATTTCACAAATAATACTGATATCCTATTCATCTGTCGAATAAGATGAACGAGATGAATAAATGAGGAGAGAAGTAGATGCAAATCCATGTTGTACAACCAGGGGAAACGCTATGGTTGATTGCCAATCGCTATGGCGTCATGGTAAATCGGATTGTGACAGCTAATCAGCTGGCCGATGCGAATCAGTTAGTGCCCGGCATGGCCCTTGTTATTCCAGTTGCTTCCACAACGCCTCCCGCGGAGAGACCGGAAATCGATGTCAATGCCTATACGCTCAATACGGGCGAAACAGGTGCCCGTGAAATTCAGGAAGTCGGCCGATTTTTGACCTATTGGATGCCCTTCGCTTATCGTATGCGGGCAGATGGCGGCCTGGATGCCATTGATGATACGGAAATGCTTCAATCTGCCGCTGCGGAAAGGATTGTCCCGGTACTGACAATCACAAATTTTAGTGCTACAGAGGCTGGCTCCGAGCTCGCCCACACCATTTTGGCAAGCACGGCTATTCAAGATCAATTATTGACTAATATTGAAAATGTCATGAAAGAAAAAGGCTATCAAGGGATCAATGTCGATTTTGAAAATGTGCTACCGGCCGACCGTGAATTGTACAACCAATTTTTACAACGACTTGTAGATCGGCTACATCCAGAAGGGTATTTTGTTTCGACTGCCCTTGCACCGAAAACAAGCGGCGAACAAAGTGGGATATTGGTTGAGGCACATGATTATGAGGCGCATGGAAAGATAGTGGATTTCGTTGTGCTGATGACCTATGAATGGGGCTATCGATTGGGTCCTCCCCAAGCCATTTCCCCACTGAACCAAATTAAACGGGTGCTTGATTATGCAGTGACGGTTATACCGAGAGAGAAGATCTTTTTCGGATTTCAAATTTATGCGCGGGATTGGCTGCTCCCCCATGTGGAGGGTCAGGAAGCGGAAACGTTCAGTCAGCAAGAAGCGCTTCGCAGGGCAATCCAATACGGGGCTACCATTCAATATGATGAAGTGGCCCAATCTCCGTTTTTCCGCTACACCGATGCGGATGGACAGCGTCATGAAGTATGGTTTGAGGATGCCCGCAGTGCCCAGGCCAAGTTTGACTTGGTGAAGGAATATAAGCTTCGTGGAATCAGTTACTGGGTACTTGGGTATCCATTCCCACAAAATTGGCTGCTATTGGAAGACAATTTTACGATACGAAAGAGAGTATAATGCATAAATGATTAAAAAATGTCCTTTATACCGACACTAATATAGACAAATCCGTTCCCTATCGAAAGGAGCTTTTCACTTGAAACAGCAAATACAACAGGAGCAGACACAGAGCGAACAACAATTTCAAATGCAGAAGAAGCAGGCACTTCAAGCGATGCAGCAAGCCATGCAAACGGTCCAGCAGATTACTTCACTGACTGATCAACAAGCCTTGCAACAAGCTCAACAGCAACTCCAACAAGCATCTCTGCTTATGAACCAGATGCAAGGAGTGGCGGTTACCCAATCGACGACGGCTGTGCAACAGCAATTGGAACAAGTTCGCCAACAAATTGAACAGGCTGCACAAACACTTCAACTGATCCAATCGTTGAATAGCGGCAATAATAGTTTCAAAAAAGGATAAAAGACCATCCCCTCACTGATCTTTATACATTGAGGGGTGGTCTTTTTTTGTACAGAGAAGCGATTGAATGGCTTCCTTCATTTCATGATAGCCTGTACAGCGACATAAGTTCGATTGCATCCATTCCTCGATCGTTTCGTCGTCTGCATTGGGATGCCGTTCCATTAGGGCGTGGCAATTGACGACAAAACCCGGTGTACAATAGCCACATTGGATAGCCCAATTGTCAACGAATGCTTGTTGGACAGGAGAATCCGCCAAACCTTCGATCGTCGTAATTGGCTCATTCGCCGCTTCAATGGCCAAGGATAAGCAGGCATGCATCGGTTCCCCATTTACGAGGACCGTGCATGCACCGCAATCCCCGTTTTCACATGCCTGTTTTGCCCCTGTTAAGCCAAGTTGCTCACGCAATACGTGTAAAAGCGTATCGGCCGATCGGATGACAACATCATGGTTTTTCCCATTAACGAGCAATGGTATGATTGCTTTTGAAGTAGTATGTGATCGAATCATTTCGTCGCCTCCAATGCATGTAAGGTTTCTGTCATCAGGTTTTTCAAGACAAAACGGCGGTATTCCGCTGATGCATGCATATCATGTACCAACGGCGCCGGAAGATGGGTGATCGCTTCTTCGATCCTTTCTTCAGTAGATAGCGAAGTATCATTGATAAGCGCTTCGATAGCAGGCGATCTGAAAGGAAAGTCACAAACTCCGCTAAAAGCAATCCGTATTTCCTCGTCTTTCATCAAAGCCGCTACTGTCGCAACAGGATAGCCGACCTTTGAGAATCTTGTCCGTTTCATTGTGCTGAAAGGTAGCTTAAGGTATGTTTGATCCACAGTGATCTGAGCAAGAAAAGCGTTTGGTTCCAATGTGATTTCTTGATGGAACACCTGATCCAATGCCACCGGAGTATCATTCCCTGCAATTTTCACTTTTGCGTCAGCTAAGAGGAGGGGTAAAATGCCTTCCCGATACATCAAACGACTATTTAAATTGCCACCAAGCGTAATTTTGTTCCGGGACGTATGATCGGCAATCCGCTTTACCGTTTCGCCTAATAAAGGGAATAAGCCGGATTCGGATATTTTATTGAGTGAAACGCTTGCACCGATCATCAAGTCGTTTTCATCCAGCTCCAATACATTGCATTCAGGAATCCCTTTCAGATCAATGACAACATCAGCGTGCAATTTATGCGTTCGGGCGAATGTGATGAATTCCGTTCCGCCTGAATAAAAGACGGCAGTCTTACCGAGGTCACGCGCAGTTTGAAAAGCTTCGACTGCCCCGGTAATGCTGAAAGGCTTGTAATACTCAAAATTGAAGGGAATCATTTTCCACCCTCCTTCGTTTTCCAAATGAATTCCGGGGTAAGTGGAAGTTGATTCAACTCCACTTGTGCAGCTTCGGATAATCCATTCGCAAGAGCCGCCGCCATCCCGATGACCCCATATTCTCCGATCCCCCGTGCTCCAAACGGTCCATCTGCTGCTGGTGTTTCAATAAAGTCGACCAAGTACTCAGACGGTTGTTCCCCGAAACGGAGCATTTGATAATTTCGTAAATCAGGATTGAGCGGAACGCCTGCCTCATCAAAGATGAAAGACTCGCTACTCGCGAAACTTAAACCGAGATACATCCCGCTGCGCATTTGTTGTGTAGCTAACATCGGATTGATGATCGTTCCACCGTCTAGTACGGTGACAGCTTTGAGAATCTTGTAAGTATAATTCTTCTCATCCCACTCGACTTCGATCGCTTGCGCACCTACAGACCACCAGGGTCCCGGCTTTCCGAATCCCGTTTCTTTATCCATCGGCGTCAAATGACGTTGGATATGGGAACCGACGCCAACAATCTGACCGCCGATTGCATGGCCATTCGGAAATGTATAACCTAATGCGATGTCCTTTATGTCCACTCCGTAACCCGGATCAGGCTTTAAATAGACGCGCCCGCCCCCCACTTCCAAATCTTCTTCTGAGCATTGCAAAACGATGGCAGCGGTTTTTTTCATTTGCTTGATGGCATTTTCCGCTGCCGCTATCACTGCACGCCCTGCCAGAAACGTGGAACTGCTCGCTACTGTCCGCCATTGATGCGGATCGTATTGTGTATTTACTTCCATTGTCACATGGATCTGTTTCATATCCATTTTCAGCTTTTCCGCCAAAATTTGAGCTAATGCTGTTTTAGTCCCTTGTCCCAGTTCGATGGCAGCGCAGTTCAAATTGACCGTACCATCCGCTTCAAACGTTAACACTGCACCCGCTTGCGCATTTGTCGCTGTCGTTGATGTTTTCCAAAATAGACTGACCCCTTTCGTGCGGACTTTCCCCTCTCCTACATCCACTTTCCTTCCTTTATCCAAGGCAATCATTTCTTTTGCACGTTGGAGGCATTTTGCAGTATCTCCAATATTATTTGCGGTAAGGACAGTTTGAGTAGGTGTCGTGTTTCCGGGTTTAATCGCATTAATCATCCTCAACTCCATCGAATCCATCTTCAATTGTTTGGCCAATTGATCCATCGTGCGTTCGACTGCAAATGTCAGTTCCGGATGGGCATATCCACGGAAAGACGTCGCGAAGGGATGATTTGTATACATGCAATAAGCGTCACACCAGACGTTCGGTATATTGTAAGGACCTGTACAATCAAGTGCCATTGCTCTTGTGATACCCGCTGCTTGATCCGTATACGCGCCGGAGTCAATCAGAAACGTATAGTGACCCGCAATGATTTTTCCGTCTTTCGTTGCCCCCAATTTAATGGTCGCGTCCAGTCCGATATGACATGGAGCGGTTATCATATCTTCTTCTCGTTCATATTGGAGCTTGACCATTTTGCCTCCGACCGCTTTCGATGCCAAATACGCAAGTGGCTCCAACTGAACGGTTCCTTTTCCTCCGAATGCACCGCCGATTAGCGGGACATGTACGACAACATCTCCGACTGAAACGTTAAAAAACTGATTCAATACTTTTTTGATCGTATAAGGCGATTGCGTGCATGAATGGACAATCACTTTGCCTTCCGGGTTGATTTCCACCCGGGTGCTTCGGGTTTCAATCGCTGCATGATCCGACAGATTGAAGGAATAACTGGCAGATATCGTTTCCGCACAGTCTGCCCAGATGGCTCCTACATCCCCTTTTCGGATTTTGATATGGCTTCCGATATTCGTACCGGGTACGGGATAGACATTGTCGATGATTTTTGTATATTGGCCAGAATGCTCATGAATGAGTGGCGCATCCGTTTGAAAGGCTTGCTGGACCGAGTTGACGACAGGCAACGGTTCATAGTCCACTTTCACTTTACTTGCCGCCAGTTTCCCTTGATGTTCTGAATCCGCTACGACAATGGCTACCGGTTCACCGTAATAGCGCACTTTTTGAAATGCGAGCGGTGGCCGATCTGCAAGGATTGGACCAATATGGTATGGAAACACGTCGCCTGTCACAATTGCACGCACACCTGGAACTTTCCAAGCTTCCGTTATGTCGATAGATTTGATGAGTGCATGGGCTTGTGTGCTGGTCACCAGTTTTGCGTGTAACATGCCTGGAACTGCATAATCCGAGACGTACCGAACTTTTCCTCTTGCCTTTTCTACTACATCGATCCTTTTTTCAACTTTCCCCACCGTCGTATGGATTGATTGCTTCATCCTGATTCCCTCCCCAAATTTACCGTGCAACAATAATGATTGTATGTTCCTCGATTTCATGCGCTGAAGCATCCATGATCTTTTCGAGGGTCATGCTTATTTTCTGCAAATCTTTGTTATCCGCTGCAATAAAAACAGGGCTGCCGCCGCTCCGAATCAAGTCTGGTTGCATCGTAATAACGGCAACAATTTCTGCATGTTGATTACCCATTGGCCATACGCCCTTTCTTACTTTGATCGATGAATCTATTTTTTCCCTTTGTCAGCTTCTTTTGGCATCCGGATTGCACTATCCAACACTGGCACATTTTCCAATACCGTTTTGACTTGATGAAAGTCTTTTTCCCGAGGCAATAGGAAAAGGGCGATTCGGCCATCTTCCATATCTCTTTTCGACAGTGGCAACAATGCCGGTTCACCGGAATCGAGATAACTGCCCAATACCGTTGCTACATGATGTAACATCGCTTGTCTCTGCCCAAGATAGGATAACGTAATAATACTGTTTTCGTTTTTGGGTATGACAATTGCCCCGACCGCTTTTTCAGTAATGATTTTTCTCGTATCTTCCAGACCGACGTTTTTAATAAGAATATCGCCTACAAAGAGCGTTGCCCCTTCGAAACGAATTTCCGCTTCTGTGACATCGGCAATGGCATGTAACAATTTACCGGACATTTTAAATTTCACGATAATCAGCATGATCAGCCCGCCAACGATACCGAACCAAAAGGAATAGACGGCACAGAGCGTCGTGATCAATGCCGTGAACATCACTAAATAATTGCGGCTTTCAAATGCTTGGGCCATTCCTTCGATAAACGGAGCCCCGCGTTTGACAAGCTCATTCGTATCGATTTTATCGAGGGAATCCCTTTCCATTTTCCTGACTTCCCGGAACTGTGTAGCGGCAAGACCTAGAAATGTCACCGCAGTCCAATCGGATTCCAAAAATGCAGGGGTGAACACCGCTCCAATAAAAGCCGCGATGAAACCGAGGGAAAGATGAATGACCCGACCTGTCGGGTACGTCGGGTATTGCCGGAAATCAGTACGCAATAAAATGGTCCGGGCTATAAAACCGAAAATGATCCCTAACACGACAGGAAGTAAATAACTATTCATGACAACTACTCCTTAAATAACTGTTACATCAACGTTCATATTTTAACCATCTGGATGAAAGATTATAATAACCTGAACAAGATTGGGGAACGAATAGGAATTTGGTTGAATGGGGATAGTTGGAAGAATGGAATGGAGTGAGGGATTTGTAAACCGTCCAAAAAATGTTACAGATGATATTGAAGGACGACCGGCCTATTGTTCTTACGATGATTGTACATGTTCAAGGTTCGGAGGATCTTGGATGTTGCTGCCAGAAGATGGGACACAAATAGGCATCATAAGTGGCGGCTGTCTTGAAAATGATTTACAGGAAAGGGCAAAGAAATTGTTTGGGACAGGTCATGCTGAAATTGTCCAGTATGATTTAAGTGCCGAAGATGATAGCGGATGGGGGCGCTGAGCCGGCTGCAATGGGGTTGTTTCTGCGCTGATACGCGATATAGATGAGCAATTTCGAAAATGCTGTCGGCAGATTGCCTAACACTTACTGAAGAAAGAGCCGGTTGTCTTCCTTCAATCGATGCAAGACTTCAGTCACTCCCGCTCAATCAGGATGGAGGAGAACGAAAATCCTTTTAAGCAGGAAAATATCCTGCCTTTTCAGAAGAAAGTGGGCATGATGACGCTCGACGGCAACTCTTTTTATTGTCAGATTATTTTGCCGCAACCTACCTTCTATATCATTAGAACAGGCGCTGATGCACGACCGCTCGCGCAATTTGCATGCCAAGCAGGCTATGCAATCCACTTACTCGATTGGCGTCAATCCCTTTGCAATGCACGTCACTTTCCAATGGCCGATTCTTTTCTAATCGGAGATATCGGTTTTTTAATTGCGGAAATCCAGTTCAGCCCACTCGATTCAGTCGTTATCATGACACTTGACTATCAGCTGGACGTTCGGATTTTGCAACAATTCCAGAATATCCAAGTATTGTATCCAGGCTTTTTAGGTTCGAAGAGAAGGACGGAACGGTTACTTGGTGGGGCGATACCCGCATGGATCCACTCGCCAGTAGGGCTTTCGATCGGAGCGGACGGACCTGAAGAAATCGCAGTCAGCATCGTCGTGGAACTGATTGCAGTGAGAAGGGGGAAATTGACATGAAAATTGCCGGCATTTATCTTGCCGCTGGAAACAGTAGTAGAATGGGAAGCAATAAGTTGGCGTTACCTGTCGGGACGAAGACATTGGGAAGCCTTGCTGTTGAAACCGCATTACAATCATCGCTCCAGCGCATCTACATCATTACAAAAGAGAACGATGATAGATCATGGCTTTCCCCAGAAGTACAATCACATGCCAAGAGTGCAATTATCCCTTGTGCTACCGCCCATGAAGGACAAGCCATATCATTGCGCTGCGGTATCCAACAGGCACAGAGCGATCAGATGGATGCAGTACTGATCATGCTAGCAGACCAGCCTTTCATTACCGTTCAAATGATCGAGGAAATGATTGCTTGTGCCAAAGAAAATCCGTCGTGTCGATTTGTAGCGACGGCACTGGAGGGAACTATCTTGCCACCCGTGTTCTTCCCTTCTGCCATGTACAATGATTTACTAAAACTGCATGGAGATATCGCCGCAAAAGCGATTTTGCAAGGGGAGTTCCTGCAACACGGAAAACTGTTGCCATGCAAAGATCAACGGCTTGTTTTTGACATCGATACAAAAGAACAGTACAAACAGTTATTCACTGAACGAACAATAACGAAATGATAGGCATGCACCTATCATTTCGCTATTGTTATTCTTCCATTATCGGATCTTAATTTAATCGTATGTTCGCCTTTTCCGAATGTCAGTTGTTTATTCTCTTTGCCGAAAATGCTTATTCTGCCGTTATCCGTATCCACATCTATGGTCGCATTAGTCGGTTCCTTCAATGTCTGAATTTCAATTCGACCGTTATCCGAACTTAAATCGATGGATTGATCCAAATGGTCTGTCAGAACTGTGATTCTTCCATTATCCGTCTTGCCTATGATGTCACCTTGGACCTGTTGAAGCTCGATTCGACCATTATCTGATTTCACATGGATTTTGGAAGCCTCTAGCTGTTTCAGTTCGATTCTTCCATTATCGGTTTGGAACACCAGCTCATCCGCTTGCAAACGTTCTGCCTGTATCCTTCCATTATCCGATTTGGCCTGGATCAATGCATATTGTTTTTCCGGAACTTCGACGGTCAATCGTAACGGTTGGCGTGAAAAGTTGAAATTGAAGAAACGCCATCCTTTCCTCTTGAGCTCGATGACGAGCGTATCGCCTTTTTCTTTCACATCAAATCGATAGTTGCCTTTCTTGCCGGAATACGCTACAACAGCTTCCTTATTCTTTGTTGAAATCACTTCGATGACCGCATTAGACGTGGAAACGTCAATCCTCGAAAAGGAAGGATTCTCAATCACTTTTTTTCGGGCACTGTCTTCGAAAAACAGTCCAGATTTCAATACAAATGCGATAGCGACCCCAAAAACCAAGCCGATCACTAAAAAGACAAACCACTTTTTCGGTAAAACCATCCATCATTCACTCCCATTCTGTCTAGCAGGCACTTATTGTTGTTGCAAAGTTCGTAGCCGATAACAATTCATCGCCGTTTCCCCAAGTTGATCGAGCAGATTGTAGTTTGCAAAAGCTCCTACAATCGCGCCAAATCCGGGTATCAATTGGAACAATTTCACCAAATCGATGTAATCCCGATATTCTTGTTGGAATTCTTGCCAATCCATATCAGCGATCAAGTACTTTTGGTGTTCCCAATTTTCAATGATGTTCAATGTTTCTTTTCGCTTTTCGTCACTTGAAAAGGCTAGTTGGAACACATGTAACAGAAAAAGGCGCTCTTCATATTCATTCGTATCAAATCCGTAGACAGCTGCCGTTTCAAATAAAAATTTCATTTTTATGGATAAGAGCAAGGGAAAGTCCGCTAAACCGAGCATAATACCACCTGCTCCTGTTCCTGCCCCTTCGACTACGGCAGTTTTTCGAAAAGTCGATAACTTCTCTTTGAACAGCTCATCTCGTTCATAAAGGCTAAGACCAATCGCTTGTTGTTTTTTCGTTGTAAGATTCGAACCGACCAGCGTTGCTTTCACCATATTTTTAATGCTTTCTGTCACTACTTTATGCACTTTTTCAGGGATAAGACTGTTCACTTTCATCTGTGCGCCCTTTGATGCTCGACTGATCATTCCGGATCGTTTTGTCAGTTTACGCTTCCAAAAAAGCAGTTCGTCTTGCACCTCCGACGTATAATTCGCCATACATGTACCTCCTTCAAGCAACGGAATCATTTCACTTTGCAATCTCTATTATAGACAGTTACAGTTCTCAACTGAATAGACTTGAGAACGGAATGCTTCTAAGACTTAGGACGTAGCACACGGCATTCACTTGTTCTCGGAATGACGCCGCCCCCTGAATAATTGCCATAGGCAGATAAAAATGATAAATGCCACCCCTTCGAGGGAAAGGATATACCAAGGATAAGGCCCCAAATAATCGAGCAGGCTGCCATTCACAGGCTTCTCCCGCAAAAACATATAATTTCCTTGAGTCAGGGCATTGACAGCCATGATAACCGGTAATAACAAGTTTAAAGCGAGCATTGTTTTCATAATTCCTTTGAATTTCGGCCGATAGCCTTTCATCCAAGTAAAATAAAGTGCAGTCAAAATAATGCCGATATGTATGTAGAAAAAATGAAAGTACCTGAAATGTGGAAATCCGATGTCCAATACAGGTGTTGCCATTGCTTGGAGCGCTCCTCCGATACCCGCAAAAAAGACAAAATCGATAAGATGCCTGTTTCCCGTCCAAAGAAGAACTATTGCGGCCATCAAACTGATACTACATAATTCCAATGGCAAAGACTGGCTAGCCATCCATCTGCCTGAGCTTATCATCCAAGCATGATAGGAAACTTCCATGAACAATAAGGTCAATGCGAAAAGACGCTCCACTTTCGCGGGCGCTGGTGTTGCCTTTCTGAAGAGGGAAAGTACTAAGATGGACAAGCCTAATCCACCGATTGCAGTCAGATGTGCTATTGAAAACAGTTCAAATGAAGGCTCTTGGTAATTAGCGATCATTTTTCATCCCACCCTTCTCCGGCTTTATACTGTAAACGAAATTCAGGCAGTAAAGTTCACTATGTGACCTATACTTTACTTACGATTCTCTGCTAAAAATCCGATCGAATGAAACAGGTTGCCCGTTACTGAACAGATTAATCCTATCAAACTCTCCCAGTGTGGAAACTTTATAGAGTGCTTGGTATTTCAACTCATTATCCGAGTAATCCGAAGCATAATCCTGATTAATAAATACATTCAATTCATCTTGCTGGACTGTTATATAGAAAGCCGTAAAATGCACTGCGTCCTGTCCCCGCTTTACGTATTTCTCATTTAAAAATATATAAATTTGGTTGTTGTCATCCGTATAAAGATAACGTCCGTTTTCCTCATGAACAATATTGATAAACTTCAGTACGTCTTGTTCTGCCTGTGCTAAACTGATTTCAGAAACGGTCACCTTCGAACTACAACCACATAAGAAGAGAATAAGGCCAATCACTGCAAACCGTTTATACACATCACCGCTCCTTGTAAACATTCTTATTTCCAGCTTATACAACTCGCAACAGTTTCATATCTATTTTGCCGATAAAAATGATAGGTTGCTGAATAAAGATCAATCGCGCCTCGGCGTGATTGCGTCCAGATTTTTTCGAGCTCGCTTGAAAAGCTCCTCTAAAAAATCTGTGACATTCGCGGGCCTACAGGAGGTAGGTCATGCAACCGTTGCTGCAGGACGCAGCGAACTTAGGTTGCCTTCTACTCTTCGTTCAGCGGGCGTCTGGACACCCGCTGAACAGGAAATACAAAACCGCATTCATCTCGCCACCTATAGAGGTGGAAGTCTTCTGTAGCTGACGCTTCGCTTTCAGTACAAAAACATTTGCTGAACGAAGATAAAAAGACACTATGCGGTGAACGTATATTCTCCACATAGCGTCGATGATCAGCGACTAATGGCCGCTTGCCTTTTTATAAAATCCATTTCCGGATAGTATGCATCTTTTACTAATAGATTCGGTCCGAGACAGTTGACTGCCGGGCAGTGGCAACTGATAGATTTGGCAAGGGGGCGATCCAACCAGCGATCGAGCATCTCTGGCAACGAATCCTTTTGGATATTCCCCATTGGCGGTGTGTCTCCAAAATCCGTTACGATCACATCGCCAGTAAAAATATTGACGTTCAAGCGGGACCTTCCATCCGGATCATTGCGTACTGAAACGTTTTTACTACTATAAATCCGCTCTAACAGAGCTAAATCTTCTTCGTTATCACTGCAAGGATAGAACGGCAATGTGCCGAACAGCATCCACACATCTTCATTACGCGTTTCCAATAATTGGTGAATCGCTTTCCGCGTTTCATCCAAAGATAGCACTTCAAGTTGTGAAGCAAAATCGCTTGGGTACATCGGATGCACTTCGTGGCGTGCGCATTTCATCTCTTCAACGATTTGACGGTGAATATGTTCTAAATGTGGCAGTGTCCGTTTGTTCAACATCGTCTCTGCTGAAACCATGACACCTGCTTCCGTTAATGCACGGCTATTGTCGATCATCCTCCCGAACTGCTCAGCACGACGTTCCCGGGACGGTTTTCGTTCCATATTGGCAAATCCGCCATCTACGAAGTCATCGATCGTTCCCCAGTTATGTGAGATGTGTAACACATCCAAATAAGGTGCAATGGCCAGATAACGGTCAAGCGGCATGGTCAGATTCGAGTTCATTTGTGTGCGAACGCCACGTTCATGCGCATATTTAAGCAAAGGTAAAACGTAGTTTTCCACCGACTTTTTGGAGAACATCGGCTCACCGCCCGTAATGCTGATCGTCCGTAAATGAGGTATCTCATCCAACCGGGATGTCAGCAAGTCGATCGGCAAAGCGTCCGGGTCCTTATGCTGTAACATATAGCCGACTGCGCAATGTTCACAGCGCATATTGCATAAATACGTCGTCGTGAATTCGATGCTCGATAATGTCAATTTCCCATGTTCCTGTACGTCCAAATAAGCTTCCCATGGATCATATGCAGGCGTCATTGTTTTAAGTGTCATTTCATCAGTTTTCATTTTCAAACTACCCCTATATCAAGTATTGGATACTAGAATAGTATGCACGTCAATCGAGACTTACGCAAGGGTATCGCAAATCCCCATTCGCAAAATGAATATACAAATGGGGCTTTATCATCGTAAAAGCCAGTTCCTTTTAAGTGTTTAATAATTGGGAAGTAGAAGCCTATTCATTAAGCGGAATATCAATTTCCACTTTACCATCCAAATACATCGGGTAGCTATTAATATTGAATCGAATTGGATTCATTTCATGCTCAAAATCAAAGGTTGATACAGCTGTGACATAAGGCGCCTCTCTACTAACATGCATTTCAATTAGATTACTACTGATATCATTGCCTACTTGGTCCACTATTTCAGCCAATAGTAGCCAACTACCAGGTGGATAGGTAACTTCCAATGCATCGGCCGATGGTACTTGAACATCAATATCCAGTTCACTTGGCACATACAACACTTTCTGTTGCTCAAAATCGACTTCGATATAGTCCGAGCCTTTTGGAAGTGCTTCAATTCCCTCCATCGCTAACGTTAATTTTTTCGGCTCCCTGAAGTAATTGCTTTGCATAGAGATGCTTACTTCACCGTCACGTAAATTGCGGACCCCACCATCGCCATTTATTGGTTGACCCCAAATTTCACCATTCTCATCGATCAAGCGAACCGATGTGAATTTTAATAACCGCATTGTGTTTTGTTCATCAGCAGCGAGTCGAATTTCTGCACGCAACGGCGAAATTTTTAACTCCTTAACGTCAATGGTTTGACCATCTACAACAACGGATCGGTTCAATTCATATACTTTCGGTTCTTTGATTGGCTTGGTGAAAGTAAATGGCACGGTGAACTGTGTCTCTTCCCCATCACTCAAGTGCATATTAAATTCAAATGACAGATTGTCATTAGATAAATCATCGGCATACGTAATTTCAACTTTGTCTTCTTGTACAGTCCTTTCACCCGTTCGGGAGGTGGCGTAAGGACTTACGACACCAAATGGAATGCCTTGTTGCGTCACCTCTAAAGAAGTGATACTTACTTTGGAAAGATCTGAGGGGGATTCAAGCTTATAGAAGATCGTCATGCCCGAATGATCCGCTATGACACTCCGCAATGTCAGCGTATAATCGCCCTGTGTTTGTACAATTCCAAGATCTTCATAGTAATTATTGTCGACAATGTCATGGATTCCTTTATCAACAGCAATCATGCCCACAACAGAAGCAAAACCCGGGATTTTGGCCACAGCTTCCGCAACCGCTGGGGAAACGCGAATCGATGTCACAAACAGCAGCAATACAACTGTAGCGACACTTGCAACTGCATACAGACGGTGCTTTCTCTTCCTTGCCAGCCGATGACGTTGCACAGCCTTTGCACGCCCTTGGTGTAAGGCTTCGCTAGGGAATTGAATCGCTTCCAACTCCTTCTTCAGCTTCTGCCAATCCTGCCCGTTCAAGTTGGTCATTTACAGTTCCTCCTTTTCTACGAGTACACGTAATTTTTTTAACGTCGTATGTAGCCTTGATTTCACAGTACCTTCGGGAATTTGCTTCAGCTGTGCAATGTCCCCGTTCTTCATATCTTGAAAATATTTTAAGTAAATCAATTCCTGTTGTTCTTTTGGCAAACTTGCGATGATATCAGCCATTTCAAATGACTGCTGATCGGTCGATACAATTTCTACAGCTTGATTGTAGACAAATTTCTTTTGCTTCTTTTTCATATCTAAACAAATATTGATGAGTACGCGAACAAGCCATGTTGCTATGTATGTTGGTTCTTTTACGGTATGAATCTTTTTTAAAGCTCGATACGTCAGCTCCTGTACCGCCTCAACAGCATCGTGCTCGTTTTTCAAGTAAGCATAAGCTGTACGATAGAGCGTATCTTCATGTTGCGTCAAAAGCTCCACGATCGCCTGTTCATCACCCGCAATGGCCCGTTTTGCCAAATCAAATTCCATCCCCTCACCCCCTGTTACCTATTAGACCGTTCAATCTGACAAATCGTTCATTTTATTTTTTAAATAAAAATAGCTCATCCAATAAACCAGCTTATGGATGAGCTATTTATGAGTTATATTGCAGGTTTAGTAGAAAACTGACTGTTGTACAACTCCGCATAAAAGCCATTTTCCTGTAACAACTGCTCATGTGTTCCTTGTTCAATGACTTTCCCTTGATCCATCACAACAATGATATCGGCATCTCGAATGGTTGACAAGCGATGGGCAATAACGAAGCTCGTTCTGCCTTCCATTAAACGATTCATCGCTTGTTGAATAAGCACTTCTGTCCTCGTATCCACGCTTGACGTCGCTTCATCCAAAATCATAATCGATGGATTTGCCAGAACCGCACGGGCAATCGTGATCAATTGCTTCTGCCCTTGGGAAATGTTAGAAGCTTCCTCATTCAAAATCGTATCATAGCCATCCGGTAAAGTCCGGATGAAATGATCGGCATGCGCCATTTTCGATGCAGCAAAAATTTCTTCATCTGTTGCGCCTTCTTTTCCGAAAGCGATATTGTCTTTAATCGTCCCATTGAAGAGCCATGTATCTTGTAGCACCATTCCAAAAGTCGTTCGAAGATCCTGACGCGACATTTCTCTTGTATCAAAACCGTCAATGGTAATCTTCCCGCCATTTAACTCATAAAAGCGCATCAATAAATTGATCAACGTCGTTTTTCCGGCACCAGTCGGCCCTACAATAGCAACCGTTTGACCTGGGCGCACGTTTAGATTCATATTCTCAATCAACAAGTCATCCCCATAACCGAAGTCAACTTGTTCAAATGCAACCGCACCCTCAGCACGTGTCAAATGCACGACCGTTTCTTCTTGCACTTCTTCGGCTTCATCCAAAACTTCAAACACGCGCTCTGCCGCCGCAATGGTCGACTGAATGACATTCGCAATATTGGCCGTCTGCATGATCGGCTGAGTAAATTGGCGTGTATACGTAATAAACGCTTGAATATCCCCAATTGAAATCGCCCGCTGTGTGACCAAAATACCGCCTACGACACAAATGACAACGTAACTTAAGTTCCCGATCAACGACATCATCGGCATAATTATGCCCGAAATGAATTGCGCTTTACGGCCAGCATCATACAATTGTTCGTTCACTTCATCAAACTCGGCAAGAGCTTTCTTTTCATAATTAAACGCTTTGACAACTTGATGGCCCGTATACATCTCCTCAATATGCCCATTCAATTGACCGAGTGTCCGTTGTTGATCAGCAAAATGCTTTTGAGATCTTTTCAAGATCGGGCGAATGCCGAACATCGATAACGGTAAACTGACTAGCGCAATCAGCGTCAACACGGGACTAATATATAACATCATTCCAAGAATCCCAACAATCGTTACGAGGGAAGTGATAAATTGCGTCAAGCTTTGTTGCAACGTACTGCCGATCGTATCGATATCATTTGTCACCCGACTTAATGTTTCACCGACCGGTCGGCCATCGTAATATTTAAGTGGTAGCTTTTCCAATTTACCGTTGACGTCTTCCCGCAAATCATAGACGGTTTTTTGCGCAACACTTGACATGATGTATTGCTGAATATAGCTAAAGAGACTACTGATGACATATAAACCTGCCAGTAATAGGAGTAGCATACCGATCGCAGCAAAATCGATGGCTGCCCCTGGGACACCCGTGAACTTGCCGTAAGCTCCTTCAAATAACTCGGTAATCGCATTCCCCATTATTTTCGGACCGATGACCGAAAACACCGTACTCAAAATAGCTGTGAACAAAACGGCGATTAAATGCTTACGACGCGGTTTTAAATAGCCGATCAGACGGCGAAACGTACCTTTAAAATCCTTGGCTTTTTGCCCAGCCATCATCATATTTCCCCCGCCAGGTCCCATGGGGGCTCCGCCTTGTGGGCGTGAACGTTTTTGTTCACTCATGCGCTTTCCTCCTCCGAGATCTGTGACTCGACGATTTCACGATAGACCGTATTATTTTCCAACAGTTCTTGATGTGTACCGATGCCGGCAACTTCGCCTTTTTCCAATACGATGATTCGATCAGCATCCATGACCGTGCTCACTCGCTGGGCAACGATGATGACAGTCGCTTCTTTCGTTTCATCCTTCAGCGCTGCCCGCAATTGCGCATCTGTTTTATAGTCAAGTGCGGAAAAACTATCGTCAAAAATGTAGAGGTCAGGTTTTCGAACCAATGCACGTGCAATGGATAAACGCTGTTTTTGCCCGCCGGAAACATTCGTTCCTCCTTGTGCAATGACAGTGTCATATCCGTCTTTCATGTTCAGGATAAAATCTTCCGCTTGCGCAATGCGTGCAGCATGTTCGATTTCAGCTTGTGTGGCATCTTGTTTCCCAAAACGGATATTGTCTGCGATTGTTCCCGAAAACAGCAATGCTTTTTGTGGCACTAAACCGATTTTCGAACGCACTTCTTTTTGGGATGATTCATGAATATCGACACCATTGACCCTGATCGTTCCCGCAGTCACATCGTAAAACCGGGGTATCAAGTTGATCAGCGTTGTTTTTCCGGAACCTGTTCCCCCGATAATAGCCGTCACTTCTCCCGATTTCGCGGTAAAACTGATGTCCGATAAGGCAGGTTCCTCGGCTCCTGGATAGCTGAACGATACATTGTCATATTCAAGTGTTCCCCGCTCTTTATCCGCTTTTTGGGTGCCTTCATTCAAAAAAGTCGGTTGCATGGCGAGCACTTCATTGATCCGGTTCGCGGACACGGAAGCACGTGGTACCATGATAAACATCATAGAAGCCATGACAAGGGCGAACATGATTTGCATGACATATTGGATAAACGCCATTAAATCACCGATTTGCATACCGCCATTGTCGATTCGAATGCCACCGAACCAAATGACACCCACAACTGTTAAGTTCATCACTAACATCATGACCGGCATCAAAATCGCCATCACTTTATTCACTTTAATTGAAACATCGGTCAAGTCCTTATTGGCTTTCTGAAGACGGACCTGTTCTTGCTTTTCGCGGTTAAACGCACGGATGACACGAATACCTGTCAAGTTTTCACGCATGACAAGATTCAATCGATCCAGCCGTTTTTGTACCAATTTAAAAAGTGGAACGCCTTTATAAAGAATGAGCAAAACCGAAGCCGCGAGGACAGGGATCGTGGCAACGATGATTAACGATAATTTTGCATCCTTAGAAACAGCCATGATCAAGCCGCCGACAAACATGATCGGCGCACTGGCGACCATACGAAGCATCATCACGATCACTTGCTGAACTTGCGTAATATCATTCGTCGTTCTTGTAATCAAAGACGCAGTCCCAATTCTCTCCGCATCTTGGATTGAAAAACTCTCTACATGTTGAAAGACTTTCCGACGGATATCCCGGCCAAAGCCCATCGCAGCTTTTGAAGAATAATAACTCGCCGCGACGGATGCGATTGCGCCGAATGCAGCGACTAAAAGCATGATGCCTCCGATTTTCCAAATGTAAGGGATGTCCCCAATGACGACCCCTTTGTCAATAATATCCGCCATTAATGTCGGTAAAAAAAGGTCTGCCATCGATTGCACGAAAACGAGCATAAGTATTATCATGACAAGCCATTTATAGGCGGTAAAATGTTTCAGTAATTTTACCATTTCCCAAACTCTCCTTACTCTATAGATTCTCCAACCACTACTCCGTCCCTAACGGTAAACTAACAGTAAAGGTCGTTCCTTCATGCAATTGACTCTGTATATGAATCGAGCCGTCGTGCATGTCGATAATTTTTTGGGCAATGGATAAACCTAATCCGCTACCACCTAACGTACGGTTCCGTGATTTATCCACTTTATAGAAGCGTTCAAATATATGCTCCTGGTCTTCCTTGGTCATCCCCATTCCCGTATCTGCAATCGACACAACCGCTGTATCTCCTTGCTTGTAAAGCATGACCGTCAAGTTTCCACCGTCTGGGGTGAACTTGATACTATTGGTAATGAGATTAATCCACACTTGGCTCATCAATTCTTCATCGGCGGTAATTTCCACTTTATCCAAAGAAATATCCAATTCCAACGATTTTTTTAGCCATTGGGGTTCGCACGATAAGATGACTTCCCGTACTTGTTTATCCAATCGATACACGATCGGTTCAAAAGGATGATGTTGGGACTCGATGGATGTCAGCTTCAACAGATTATCGCTCAAATTGGCTAATCGTCTGCTTTCCGTCTCAATGATTCCAAGATAATGTTGACGTTCTTCCATCGTTAAATCAGATTGTTTTAATACATTAGCAAAACCGCTAATGGAAGCAAGTGGTGATTGGATTTCATGGGAGACATTCGAGATAAACTCTTGGCGCAGCTCCTCCATCTGATTCAGCTCCTCCGCCATCTCATTGATTCCTTCTACAATTTTGCCAAAAGGATGATCCTTTTTATGTTCAAATTGGTTGGCTACCTTGAAATTATAATCGCCTTTGGAAATTCTTTTCATTGCATTAATCATCACAGTAAAAAAATCTATTCGCTTTGGATGTGCACGCTTTGAAATCGTCCATATCGTGACAATGATCAATAAAATCATGACAAATAACGTTAACAATCCTCTAGAAAAATCACTCGTGTTCATGTTCCATTCTTTGTATAGAAACGATGTTCCGACATATGCCGCGGACCAAAAGAAGACAATGCCGGCGACCATTGTCCCCAACCGTAAAATTTTACTCATTCCATTCCCTCAAGACGGTAGCCCAATCCCCGGATGGTACGTATTTTGAAACCGCTGGTCGTATCCGGGAAACGCTCGCGCAACCGGTTAATATGCACATCAACTGTTCGATCTGTTCCTTCATAATCAAAACCCCATATATCTTCAATCAGTTGTTCCCTCGAAAATGTCTTCCCAGGATAGCTGGCCAATTTAAAGAGTAGCTCAAATTCCTTCAATGGCAACTCCACACGTCTGTTTTCTACCAACACTTCATATGTATTGCGATCCATCATCAGCCCACCGATTTGCACTGTCTGTGAAATGGCAATTCGATAGCGTTTTAGTAATGCCTTTACACGCACAACCAACTCCGCAGGTTCGAATGGCTTAACGAGATAATCATCGGTTCCTAGTTCAAACCCCTTCACTTTTTGAGTCGTGTCGCCTTTGGCCGTTAGCATCAGTAAAGGAATATCATACTGTTTACGGATTTCCCGGCATAACTCCCACCCGTCCATGTTAGGCATCATAATATCCAGGATGACCAGGTCTGCCTTCATTGACTCAAGCGTCGCTAATGCTTCCACCCCATCAGAGGATTCTACAATTTCAAAGCCCGCAGGCCGCAAGAAAAGCCCAACCAATTCCCGCATATGCGGATCATCATCCACGATCAATATGTTTGTCATGCGTGAGTCCCTACTTTCTCTTTTTGTCGATATGCTCATTTTATGAAATCTATATAAACGGAGTATAAACAGAATCCGATTTCGTATAGAAAAAAATAAATACGATGTAGTATGTGCGATACCTCCTCAAGCTCGTAGTTAAACCAATTCAAATAGGCGAATTTGGAGTTAGTTGCACAATGCAAATAAACAGTTTCATTATCTTGATGAACTTCTTTTATAAATCGACAAGCATTTGCAATTTACAAAGGACACGTTTTCAATACTTGCATATTGCAACTATCGGAGGGGATAGTCATTTGTAGAACACAAATTCGACTTACCCCTTCTCTTTACCTTTGCTTTCTTGTAATTTTCCATCCAAAGCTTGCAAGGAACGAAGAACGGTTTCTCGCTCGAAATCATTCATCGTCGCGAAGGCACTTTTCATTTTAGCCGCGATGATTTCATTGATGGAATTTACCACCTGTCTTCCTTTCTCGGTTAATGAGAGAATATGAATCCGCCGATCTCCTTCAAATGGCGTTCTTGCGACCAATTCTTTCTTCTCCAATGTCCTGATTTGCCGGGAAAAAGTCGTAATATCCATACCAACAGCATCGGCAACCATTTGCATCGAGGGTTTCGATAACAAGGATAACTCATAAATAATCGTGCTTTGAACGGTGGAAATATTGTCGCAGCTCGATTTATGAATGCTTTGCATGCTCTTCGATAATGAATAAAAAATAGGTACGATCTTTTCCATTCAGAACTCCCCTTTTTCAATCTTTTTTCAATTATACAAGATTTGAAGAAGCTTGACGAAAAAACGCGCCCTCCACATCGGGGCGCGTTTTCTCGTCAAGTTAATCATAACTGATTCGGTCTTCATCTTGCAGCGTCATGCCATCTTTCAAATATACGGTGGTCCGTAAGATGAGCATCTCGGCATCGGATTGGGTTTCCCATCTTTCATCAGGTACCATTTCAAATGCAATCATCCACGTCTCTTTAGACTTCGTGTCACTCATCAGTTCAGCGGAATGTCTAGCAATGGCCGTATTGTCTTCACCCGAGCGTTTCAACAAACTGATTTCAATATAATCGATCAGTTCTTCGCTGCCTTCTCCCTCGATGTAAACCGTACCCGATAACGTTTCTCCAAATGCCATATTCGGACCATCGATGTTTGTCTCAATCGTCAACGTACCATGTTCAATCTTCGATAGAAATTGAATCATCATTTCTCTTCCTCCGCTTCTTGACTATCGGAATGTTCATAATGTAGATTTTCATTAGGTTCATATCTATTATACCGCATTTTGAATAATTCGAATAAATGAGTGACAACCACTTTCAACAACGCATAGCCCGGTATCCCGAGAATGACACCTGCCACTCCAAAAATCGAACCCGCTGTCAGTAGAACAAATATAATGGTAATCGGATGGATATGTAAGGATTTACCCATAATTTGAGGAGAAATAAACTTCCCTTCCACCAATTGAACAATCGTCCAGACAACTGCCAATTTAATAAGCATCAATGGTGAAGTGACGATCGCAATGATCGCAGCGGGTGTAATGGCGATGATCGGTCCCAAATAAGGGACAACACTTGTAAACATAGCCAGTACCCCAAGTAACAACGCATACTTCATACCGATGATGAAAAATCCGATGGAAACCATAATACCGATACAAATAGCTACAAGGATTTGCCCTTGGACATAAGAACTGATTTGACGATCCGCATCGTGAAAAATGATTTTCGCATCGTCCCGCATACGAGGTGGTAACATCTTCAAAATATGTTTCGGAAGTTTTTCCCCGTCCTTTAATAAGTAAAATAAGATGAAAGGAACAGTAACAATGGCTAGAACAAAGCCTGTCAAAGCAGATATGAAGGATGTCACACCACTTGCAATTCCGCCAATCGTATCAGTGAATAGCTTCCCGATATTCCCTTGAATGGATTCCAATATCGTATTGACATTGATATCCAGTCCTTCATAATAAGAAGCGAAAATGGAAGAACGTAAAAAAGTGTCAGTATTGATGAGTAATTCACTGAAATAAGTAGGGAATTCCTCAACAAGATTATGGAACTGGATTTTTAAAAATGGATAGACCAGAAAGACAAGCAGTGTCACGAGACCAGCGACACCGAGGAATAGGATCAAGATCCCCCAGATGCGCGATATTCTGATTTTTTCCAGTAAACGCAAAATCGGTCGCAACAAATAATAAGCGATCGTGGCTAAAAGTACCGGTAATACAACGGTTGAAAAGAAAACCGTAATCGGATAAAAAATAAATGAAATCCGATTGTAAATCAGTATAATGAAACCGATCAGTAAAATGGAAACGAGGACGAACAACGTACTTCGTCCCCCAAGAAATCGAATCACATTAGATGCTTGTCCGGGTTTCCGTTCCGGTCCTATTTTGTTACTTGTTTTACCTTCTTCATTTAACCCCATAGACATCCCCTTCCCTACTTAACGTTCAATCTAACTGCATGCCAAGGAAATTGGCAATCGCTTCTTTGTTTTTTTCAATATCCAATTCAATGACGGAACCTGCGTGCGGATAACGCTCGAATGAATAGGTCCCTTCCACTGGAACTGTCATCGTTTCAATGTCTGCCCCCTTATTCAATAACAAGGTCATAGCCCGTGTAATCTCGTCTTTGGATGTTAAATCTGTTTTGATAAATCCGGTTAAGGCGCCGGCCAGTTTCGGTACGTTAGCAATCATGCCAGGTCGCATCGCTTCTCCTTTCATCGCGGAGATAACTTCCTGTTGGCGTGCCACACGGCCAAAATCCCCTTCAGCATCCGCGCGGAAACGGGCATAGCCAAGTAGTTCCTGTCCATTCAACCTTTTTCTCCCTGGCGTTAACGTCACACCGATTTTTTCGGACATTTCTTTTTTGACATCAATTTCTACACCCTTAGGAAAAGCGATGTCGACAATCGATTCAAAATTATCAAAGTCCACAATGGCATAATGGTGGATCGGAATGCCGAACATACCTGTTATTGTATCTTTTGCCGTCTGGACACCATTTAAATAATAAGCAGTATTCAATTTATAGGATTTATAGCCTGGAATATCCGCATAAATATCGCGCATGAACGATATAAGACGCATCGTCTTTTCTCCTTTATCCCAAGAAAGCACCATCATTGTATCGGTACGAGATCTGCCACTTCCATCATTATCTACACCTAGCAACAAATAATTCTCAATAGACGTATATTTCGGATCCACTGCGTCCCCTTGGAATGGTCCCGGGTCTATGACATTGCCTTTTGCAATCGATTTTCCTGCATTGTATTGAATGAGGGAATAAAATCCTGCCGCGATGAAACATAGTGTTGCGAGTGTAAAAATGACCCTGCCGATCCTTAGTCTTCTTTTCCTTCTCCTTTTCGGAATAGGCCCTTCGTATTGATCTTCCATTAATTGATTCCCCCAAAAAATGATCTTGCCAATAGGACGAACGAAAATTCTCTTGGTTGCGTCCCCTTGCGATCATTATACCATGGCGGTCTGTCGTTTTTCCGGTAAATTGATTTTGCCTCATGGGTCATGGTGAACTTCTCATTGGAATGTCTGATTCATGTTCTAATCGAAAATGAACCATTCTCCACCATCCTTTTGGGGAACAACGAACGCCATGACATTTTCCCAGTTCCACCTCACAACTCCGCATATAATACATTGATGTCCGTGCGAAAAGGGGGTATACAATATGGGACGTGAATACTGCGGAGGCGGAGGCTATGGTTCTTCATTTGCCTTAATTGTTGTGCTTTTCATTTTATTAATCATCATTGGCGCAAGCTTTGTATACTAAAAACGAGGTTTAAGAAAAGGCACCGCTCAATGGGAAACCTCTGGGATAAGGGCGCTTACAGGCGCTCTTATTTCGATTATTTCCTTTCTTCATATGATACAATTCAAGTATATAGACATGAAGGGTGTTGGTGAGTTTGACAGGCAAGAAATTAGAAAAAGCCGCATTTGCAGGTGGCTGTTTTTGGTGCATGGTGAAGCCGTTCAAAGAATGGGACGGCATTGAAGACGTTGTATCCGGCTATATGGGTGGTCATATTGAAAACCCTACATATGAAGTTGTCAAAAAAGGTGACTCCGGTCATTTGGAAGTCGTCGAGATTACATATGATCCTGCTGTTTTCTCCTATGAACAATTATTGGAGGTGTTCTGGCAGCAAATTGATCCGACAGATGCGGAAGGACAATTTCATGACCGTGGCCATTCCTACACTACCGCCATCTTCCACTATTCGGATGATCAACGTAAAATCGCCGAAGCGTCAAAAGAGAAACTGAGTTCGAGCGGAATCTTCTCAAAACCGATCGTTACGCCAATTCGCCCGGCAGAAACGTTTTACCGTGCAGAAGAGTATCATCAAGATTATTATGTAAAAGAAAGAGACCATTATGAAGAAGACCGTGCACGTTCCGGACGAGATACATTTATCGCAAACCATTGGTCCTAATATACTCTAATGCATACAAAAATGAGCCTGGTTTTGATCCAGCTCGTTTTTGTATGCACGTCTTCCCTACTTGCTATTCTTTTTATCGCCAATCAAAAATGTCAGGAGGATCATCAGCACATACAGCATCAACATAATGATGAACGTATAGTGATGATTGGAAGTCCAGTCATACATCAAAGCAATGAGGAGCGGCAATAATCCTCCCATGATGAACCCACCTGTTTGCATCATCGCTGTCCATTCATTCGTTTCTTCGGCCGTTTCTGTTTCATCGAGCGGAAATAATAATGCCGCTGGGAATAGGCCGCCAAGCGGAATTCCAATGATGAACGCCCCTATCCACATAAGCGAGTGGATCCCCGTCCAAAATAAGATGATTGCTATCATTCCTGAAATCAAAATAAACAGAAGCCAAAACTTACGTGCCGGAAAACGTTGCATCAATAGGGGAATGAGGATATTCATGAAGATCTGGACAGTCATCATAATACTAAGAAGTGTACTTGCCTGAAGCAAAGTCATTCCGGCGGACATGGCAATCGGTGCCAACCAAGTCGTAATGGAAAAGAAGGCGGCTGATTGAGAGCCGAAAAAGAGAAGGAACAACCACGCTTTCCAAGATTTCCACGGTGAACCTGCCTTTTTCCGTTTTTCATGGACAGCCAACGGTGCTTGTTGACGAACTTCCCCCTGCCCTTTAACGGCCAAAAACCAAGAGACAAAACCGATCAACGCCAATACAGCCCAAATGCTCAATGCGAAAAGATAAGATCCAGTCGCTTCATAAAAGACAGCAGTCAACCCTGCACTCGCTGCCGATCCAACGCCCATTCCGAATGAATAGATGCCGATAACCGATGCGGCACGATCAGGAAAATTTTGTTTGATCATCGCGGATAATAGTGGGCCGATGACTGCGATTGCGATGCCGACAACGAAAGCCGTACTAAGCAACACCGGCAATCCCGTTACGAAACCCCGTAGCGCTGTTGTCAGCCCGATGAGCGTAATCATGACAAACATCGTACGTTTCAATCCGAATATCCGGTTCAACAGCGGTGCCAAAGACGCAAAAATCCCCATGCAGATGACGGGAATGGAGGTGAGAAGGGTGACTTGTGCATTCGATAGCGTCAGCTCTTCCCGAATCGTTTCAAGCATAGGTCCGATGGATGTAATAGCAGGACGCATATTGACGGATATCGCGAAAATCGCGATAAGAAGGAAGACGGATTTTGGCATCGTCATATTATTAGACATTGACATTTCCCTTTCTTATTGGTGAACCCTTATTGAGCATACGGAATTTAACCATTTGCACAGTTTGAGCGGAATGTAAAAATTCCCTTTCCTAGCATAACATCCTTCTGTCGATTCGTGTAGGCTTCCCCCTTGAAGTTTCCACATTAGATCACCAATCTCTTCCCATTCAGGATACCCCTATTTCTAAAGCAATGGCGAAGTCAAAGAAAAAAGCGATTGTTCGCATATGGAACGTTCGCTATTTTCCTTTCCTACTCCCACTGATCAATGTACACTTTTAAAGCAAGTGCATCATCGAGGGACAATTTTCCCGCTATAAAATCGTTTAGCCATTTATCCGAAATTTTTCCCTCTTTCACGGCGTCTGTTAAGAACTGTTCAAAGGCTTGCTTTAATGTTGCCGAACTTGGAGCAAACATGCGTATTTCCCCCTTTTTAGGCGTCGTTGGCTTTGGTGGCGCATTCAACTCTCTCAATTTTGCTGCAATCCGGTTTTTCACAGATTGTAATCGCCCTTCGCTCAGAATGCGATGGGGGCATCGTTTACCCGACCAATCCCGGTGCCATTTCACACGATCAATTCCCCAACCATATTGTTTTAAAACATGAGCGATATATAGCACGGCATTTTCCTCTGCCGCTTCATATTTAGGGCCGCCTGATTGACTAAAGCAAATTTCAACCCCGATACTTGCCCGATTCCCTTTTCCCTGTCCATCTCCGGCATGCCATGCATTACGGTCAAATGGAATTGCCCGAACAACATGGATATCATCGATTGCAACATGAAAGCTGACAACTGATGTGTTTCTAGTCATATAGGCAATCTCATTGAGAGCTGTCGCATCATTGGCTGTGTTGTGAATCGTAATATATTCCGGCGTCATCGGAAATGTCGCTTTTAAAGGATACAAAGAGGTCGGGATATACCGATTGACTATTGTATAGGCCATTTAATCCCCTTCTTTAAATAATTAAGTTTGTAAAACCTTTATTCATCACTCCTTTCGACCGTATTTTTCGCCCCTGAATAGAGCCCTGAAGCGGATAACCCTAACATTGCGCCGACGAGTATCCCCTGCTTTACATCGAAGTCGGTCACATAGACGACTCCTACGGCAATTCCGATGATCAAAGCGATAAACGGTAACACTTTTTTATTTACACCAGCCCTTTTAAACAACTCCACGATACCCAAAATCAATGGAATAATCACAACATCGTAGATTTCAAACATTTCCTCACCTCTTTCCCTTCTATTATTTTATGAATAGCTTTGTCCATTCGGTAACGGCCTGCTTCCCGCATACCTAACCTTAATTTCACATCTATTCCAACGTCTTTGAACATTGGTAGTGTCCTTAAATTCGTGCTATAATTTTTTCATAACGCATTATCCACCATAAATAACCTAGAAACCTCGCCAAATCAAGGTTTTGTGTAGTTGTTGTTTAATTACTGTTACGCAAGATAATGCATTGAAAAACTCCGAATTGGGGCTAAATTGGGGCAAATTAAAAACTGTTGTGGCGCCTTCATGTATTATGGATTTGTCTTGCTAACAATGTAATGATATTGGAGACGACTGCTCATGCTGTCGTTTTTCTTTTAAAGTCATAACGGGCGTAAATTTTTAATGTTAGCCATATCACTTCACATCCTTGGTCATTCCGTCATGCTTGTTACCAAGCTCAAACAATCCATTCGCTGACAGTCCAGCCAAGCCCCCTACCCATAAACGCAACACATCCGTAAACGGCGATGCCGCAAAGCCAATAAAAATACCCACCGCAAATGCGATGAGTGGAATGTAGTTTTTCGGGATATTTACGGTTACTTTAACCAGCTGCACCACCGCTAAGATGATTGATGCCAAAATCGTTGCAAAGATTAATACGTCTGTCATGATATTACCTTCATTTTTTTAATGATTACTTGTTCACAGTAGTGCCAGTAAGGCAACAATGACTGCTCCCACGATCGTTATGCCTGCCTAAAACACAAGCTTTTCAATCTTATCGATCCGCCGATGCGCCAATTTAGTACTTGCCAGGGCATCGCAAGTAATCGACTTTGCCTCGTCCGCCGTGTACTGCACATCCGTCATAACGTCGATTTTATTCTCGACACGTACAACACGCTCTCGGATGTCGGACAATAACCTTTCAGTTGTTTCCCTGTAAACACCGTCCTTTCGTCAAAAGAAAAAGAACGCCCGTGATTGGGCGTTCTAAAAATTAATTATTCCAATGTATTAATCACTTTCAAACCCTCTAGAAGAGTTCTTGCATCTTCATTAAGGTATTGCTTTACATCTTCTCTCATTAATAAGTTTGTGTTGTTTTTGACCGATAACTTTAGTCCTCTTAAATCAAATTTAGAAGCATAGGCATTTATAGAATAAATCACATTCATCTCTTGACGATTTAACGGAATAACTCCTGCGTCTGTTCTGTTTATTATAAAATCTAACAAAGACCTAGCATTGCCCCGAAGGAGATGTTTGTTCTGATTTAATAATTCTTGATTGTCCTCGATATATTTTCTTGCTCTGACTAAATCCAAATTATCTAAGCATTGGTTGATTTTCTTCACCAGTTCTACAATATCCAATTAATAATCTCCTTTAGCCTACTTAATAATACTGTTATCGGTTAGATAATTATTTTATTTATAGTTAAAGGCCTATTCCTGAAGCTGTAAACAAAAAGAACGCCCAATGGACGTTCTAAAATGGTAAATACTCATATTCTCTTATTACGCATTATGATGCGATATAAAAAGCCAATAATTTACGTTGACTTCTTTCAACTAAGCGCCTGAGAATGGAAGATTATTTCTTAACAATGGCTTCAAATGTAATTACTTGAGTTGGATCTGTTGGGTATTGTCCGTACTTATAATCTGCTGAGATAATTATATCCTCAAACCCAATCTGTTCAAGAATCATTTTAAACTCTTCAATTCCGTACCAACGAAGTGGAAATCGCTCTAATTCTGTTTGTATAAGTTTTCCGTTGTCCCACTTTTCATAGCGATTATGAGAAACTGTGTATTGATTAACATGGTCAACTTCGACAATTTTATCTTCTAATGTGATCATACCACCACTCTTAGATTCCCACTTTCTCGTCGATATTTTGTTTGTCGATACCTCGGTTTGTAAAAATATATCTACTATAAGCATGCCACCATTAGAGAGATGACTGAAAAAGTTTTTTAATGCTTTAATGGAGTCCTCTCTTTTATGTAGAAGCAAGAATGTGCCCGTTGGTATGATAATCGCTTCATATTCTGCATCTAATGAAAACGACTCCATTTTTCCTTTAAATAGTTTTGGCTTCAGCCCTCTTTTTTCACAATTATTTCGGCATATTTTTAACATTTCTTCTGAAACATCGAAACCGTCAACTTTCAAACCTTTTTCTAAAAGTGGAATAAGAATGCGTCCCGTACCTACTCCTGGTTCAAGAATATTACCTGTACAAGAAGCTAATCTATCACTATAAAATTCCACATCTCCAAATGAAAGACCAATATATTTGTCTAAGTCATATACCTCCGATGAGAGCTTGCTATAATAACCCAACATATACTTATCACCTTCTTTCGTTAAGTCCAGTTTTTTATCTGCTTTCAGATTATAATAAACTATACAATTAAGAAACTCAATCTACATCTAGCTAGTCCGTTAGTTGAATAATAAAACACCTACTAAAAAGTTTTGCTGCTACATATTTTGGTCCAGATGTGATATAAAGAAGCCAACGATTTGAACTGCACCCCAATTGTTAGACACAATCTAACAATTGGAGGTGCAGTTTTTCTATGGCTAAATTTACAAGCGATATAAAATTAACGATTATTCAGGGCTATAATTCGAAAGTAATTTCCCAATCGGACTATGCAAAACAAATGGGTGTTACCAAAGCACAATTCCAATATTGGTTGAAGCTCTATGAATTACAAGGTGAAGAAGGACTAAAGAATACCTATACAAACTGTTCTATTGGATTTAAACTAGACGTACTAAACTACATGGTTCAATCGGGTGCGTCATTAATGGATACTGCAGCTCTCTTTAAAATTTCTAGTTATACAATGGTGTATGACTGGGAGAAGAAGATGGAGGTTGGCGGTGTAGAAGCCCTTGAACCAAGACAAAAGGGGCGTCCATCCATGAAAAATGAATCCACACAACAATCTAAACAAGTATTAGCTGAAGACTCTAAAGAAGCACTTGAAGCACGTATTAAACAACTAGAAATGGAAAATGAGTATTTAAAAAAGTTGAATGCCTTAGTTCAAAACAAGGAAAAATCACCAAAGAAGACAAAGCACAAGTAGTCTATGAACTAAGGCATAAATATCCGGTGAAAGCACTCGTGAAGCTCGCTGGCATTCCGCGTAGCACTTATTATAATTTAGTGCAACGTATGAATCGTCCAGATCCAGATGCAGATTTAAAAGCGGAAATCAAAGCGATTTATGAAGAACATGAAGGACGATATGGCTATCGTCGTATTCGTGATGAACTGGAAAATCGAGGGCAAAATGTGAATCATAAAAAAGTTCAGCGCCTTATGAAAGAGATTGGTTTAAAGTGTATTGTGCGCATGAAAAAATATAAATCCTATAAAGGTACTGTTGGTAAAATTGCGCCAAACATTTTAGATCGTGATTTTACAGCGGCTGCCCCAAATGAAAAGTGGGTAACCGATATTACAGAGTTTAAATTATTCGGTGAGAAACTTTATGTATCACCTGTTTTAGATTTATTTAACGGTGAAATCATTACCTATACCATTGGCTCTAGACCAACGTATTCACTTGTCTCAGAGATGTTGGAGCGAGCTCTAGAAGACCTCCCTGAAGAACATCAGCTACTGATGCATTCAGACCAAGGCTGGCATTATCAAATGAAACAATATCGTTATACTCTTGAATCAAGAGGAATCGTGCAAAGCATGTCTCGTAAGGGGAACTGTTACGACAACTCAGTAATGGAGAATTTCTTTGGGATTATGAAGTCGGAATTCCTCTACCTAAAGGAGTTTGAAAGTGTGGAACAATTTAAAATAGAACTAGAAAAATATATCCATTATTATAATACGAAACGGATAAAGGCAAAATTAAAAATGAGTCCGGCGCAATACCGAACTCATTTTACCCAAGCTGCCTGATAAAATAACCGTGTCTAACTTTTAGGGGTCACTTCAATTTATGTTGGCTTTTTCAATTAAAACACCCGTTTGTTGAAGTAAGTTTAAAGAATTACTCCTGAAACGTTCCCTTTCAATACTTCTTTTTCATTCTGATTTTCACATAAAAAAGATGCAATAAAAGCTGTTCTATTATTTTCTTGTTTTTCGTATTTTTCAATTTTAACTTTACAAATTATTGTATCTCCCGTATAAACAGTTCTTAAAAACTCAAAATTCGTACTACGAGCCAGAACGTTATTATCTCCTGCTATTTTAGTTGGTAGAGTTGCCGTTAATAACCCTTGTATTACAAATCTTCCTTGTTCGTCTGGGGTTATGTGATGAATCCCTTCATCACCTGAAATCTCTGTAAATAATTCAACATCTCTTACTGTAAAAGTTCGTTCAAACGTAATTATATCTCCTGCTTTTAATGACACTTTAATTCCCCCCCCTTTTTATCTTTTCTGTATATTTAGGCAAAAAGGGAAAGAAATCCTTTTTTTACTCACCAACAATCAAAAACAAAAAATGCTACGGTTAAGATGCACCCGATACAGATGCTCCGATTTCCGACATAAAAAATACACCTCAACGGATGTTTTGCGGTGTTGCCAATATCAGATCAACTTCATCCTCTTTCAATCTTCCAAGTTTAGCCTGTCCACGAATAAATAATTCATTTATTCTTTTCATCATCCACATGTTCAATACGAACGGATAAACTAATGATTGTTGCAAATTACATCATTCCTTCCATCATCATTTGTAGCAATGCTTGCTCTGCCGCATCTAGTCGTTCTTTCAATTGCTCCATTTCAGTTGTTTCATCTTCGTTTGTGTACCACGCCGTCCCTGCTTCATAGTCCCAATGCAGGTTGTATGAGTTTATTCAATTCATCAAACTCGTTTAAATTTCGATTCTTTGATACAATGCCCACAAATAAACGATGAGGTGATCAGCATGTGTGGACGCTTTACGATTACAACTGCCCTTGACGAAATCATGGAACACTTTGCTATCAGCAACCCAATTGATCACGATTATTATCAACCAAGCTTTAACGTAGCACCGTCACAAAATGTCCTGTCTGTCATCAATGATGGGGCAAACAATCGCTTAGGCTACTTACATTGGGGCCTAATTCCTCCATGGGCTAAAGATAAGAACATTGGCTACAAAATGATCAATGCCCGAGCTGAAACGTTGTCTGAAAAGCCTAGTTACCGCAACGCTTATAAAAAGCGTAGATGTATTGTTGTCGCCGATAGTTTTTATGAATGGAAGCGCCTCGACGACAAGACCAAAATCCCCATGCGTATCAAACTCAAATCAAACAAATTATTTGGATTGGCCGGCTTGTGGGAAACTTGGAAATCGAATGATGAAACCATCCATTCATGCACCATTATCACTACAAAGCCGAACGAGCTTGTGGCCGATATCCACGATCGCATGCCAGTCATATTGAAACCGCAGGACGAACAAACTTGGCTTGATCCGTCAATAACAGATACAGCCCAACTCAGTTCTCTGTTGATCCCTTACGATGCAGGCGAAATGGATACGTATCAAGTTTCTCCACTGGTTAATTCACCTAAAAACAATTCAATGGATTTGATCCAAAGAGTGTAAGCGAGAGGGGTTTCCCCTCTTTCGCGATTTTGGTCGAACTGTGTAACCTTCCTGAAATATATGCGAGTCTTTGTTGCAATTTATTAACAATTTGATGATATTTTACTGATAATGTACACTACATTATTTTTTAATGAGATAATTCTTTTGCAACTATTTGGTTGTTTATGGCACAAATTGGAGGTGACTCATGTTTGTAATCATTCGAACCGTTGATGGTGAAACAGAGACCTTAAAGGATTCCAGCACACAGTCGGACAAAACTTTTGCTGATTACTACGCGGCTGATTTGTTAGTGCAACAGCTGAACCAAAAGATAATTCCCTTCAAACATTGGAAGGTTTCCGAAAAATTAAAATAAGTAATTCAAGTGCCTGTGCTAAAGACTGCTGATCGACTACAATCGCTAGTCTTTTTGCCGCTGTATATTCGAACTGTACAGTAATGTTTGACTAACAGATGATTCATTTGTTACAATCTCCTCATCAATTAGGAATAGGATGAGGACGATGGTTCGTCGTTTGAAACGGTTTAAGAATGTTGCTACGGCATTAAGCTTCTAAGTAAAAAAATGATTTATACTACTTAGAAGCGAGGGAAAAAAATGAAACAACATCAATTTAACCACTGGTCTGAAATTAAGTATTTAAAAGATATTGTCACCAATCCAATGATTGAAGTAGGAGAGTACTCCTATTATTCTGGTTATTACGATAATCAAGATTTTGAAGATGGGTGCGTTAGATACCTATGGGGAGATGAAAAATCAACAAAGTTATTTAACCCCATCGAAGACTATGGTTGGCATTTGGATAAGTTGATTATTGGAAATTACGTATGCATTGCAAGTGGTGTAATTATTTTAATGGGTGGAAATAACAATCATCATCCTGAATGGATTACCGTGTATCCGTTTGTTGAACAAATTGAAACTTCTTACGAACCAAAAGGGGATACAATCATCGAAAGTGATGCCTGGATTGGCATGAATGCGATAATTATGCCTGGCGTGACTATTGGTGAAGGTGCCATTGTTGCGGCTGGTTCGGTCGTTGCAAAAGATGTCCCACCATATACGATCGTAGGTGGCAACCCTGCTAAAGAGATAAAGAAACGCTTTACAGACAAAGAAATCGAAAAGTTGAATGAAATGCGTTGGTTTGATTGGGAACGTGTGAAAATTGAACAAGCCAGTCATATCTTGTCCAGCTCTTCTATTAACCAATTATATGACTTTTATAAAAGGGAAATTAAACCATAATTTTTCATTTTTAAATTATCTCTTTGAATAAAACGAATAAGTTTAATAAGTCACAGTCTCTTCTTAATATCTAATTAAGAAGAGACTGTTTTTTTAAAGTGAAAACTCATTACTGCGCAGTTTGTGTCAAAGCGTCACTACCAAATACCACCACGTTTATCTGCCGCCTAGTGAGCCAATACTGTTGCCACACCATTAAGGTGACTGTGATATGAGACCACTGATCCCCCCTCGGTGGTCTCGTTCGATTGCACCCATCCGTTCATTCATTTCAATAAGATTTTCAGACAAGTCCATGAATGTCTTTTCGTCCCCGGTATCCAAAGCAATATTAATTAACTCTTCAAGCATAATCTCCCTATCTTTGATCATCTCTCCACACTCCCTCAAGCGTGATTTAGATTGCTACCAGACTCCGGCAAATTCGCCCGAACCAAATGTTCCGCTAACTGCGGAGGAACTGAATTTCCTACCCTCGCAACTTGTTGTGTTTTCGGATAAAGCTTTCTTGTATGGTTCCGATCGATGATGTACTCTTCCGGAAAGCCCTGCACCGCGAACAATTCATGTGGCTGTAGCATCCGCATTCCAATATCAGTGATTCGATAATCTTCACCGCGCACCGTTACAAGTCCGGACCTGTCTTTCGTCGGTATCGTGTGCAATGGCTCGTCCAATGACTGCCCAACGCCTTGTCCGTAATACTGTGTGAGAAATGCTGTGACCGGTGAATGATGATCCGTAACTGTTATGGTCTCGTACATCGATTCCGGCGCCTGTACAGCCACCACCATAATTCTTTGCAAGGAAAGCAGTGACCACCGGTTAGCTGTCGGAATAGTCGCCAACGGCTCATCCAACCCGCTCCCCCTCACCTCATCACCCTGGTGCGTTTAATAATGCTGGATAAAATGCGCTTTGTTATTAATAATGTAAGGTTTTTCGGCTTCAAGAATGAATCTTTGAATGCTGCGATTAATGCGAATCATTGTATTTTTAGCTAATGGACGCTTTCGCGTGAAAATGCTCGGTGCCGGTATCGACCAGTCAATGATGTCGCAAGCTGTCCGATACGGCTTTTTCAACCCAAGCGGTTCGCCGTTAGTTGCTTCCGGCCACGTAATCGGTTGTCCGTCGCACCTGGCTGTCATGAAAAATCTTTTCCGTGTCGTGGGTGTTACATAATCACACGCCCGCAACTCTCGGAAATCCACTTCATAACCAAGTGATTCCAATGCCTTAATGAACGAACGGGACGTCTTCCCCGACTCATACTCTATCGGGTAGCCATCTTCATCCAACGGCCCCTAAGTCTTGGACTCTTCAACGTTTTCAAGCATGATAACCCTCGGTCTGACCGCTATCGCCCAACGTACTGCTATCCATGCAAGCCCCCGTACCTCTATTTTCTTTGGTCTGCCACCCTTCGCCTTGGAAAAGTGAGTACAATCGGGAGAAAGCCAACACAAGCCGACTTTACGACCTTTGACCACTTTCTCATGATTGGTTGCAATGTCCACAGATAAGCCAGTTTCCATTTCAATTCCAGTCGATGCTCCGCCCCCACCCGCAAAGTTATCGACGATGATTTCGCGAAATAAATCTAGTTGCAACGTTCCCCACCCCCTATTTAGAATATTTGAAGTAGTTCAGAGTTAATGGTAAAATATTATAATCTTCATTCTCTTTAACAGGCATCGAGTCCTGAATGGGCTACCTCCACTACGGTGGACTCAACGACCAAAAGTAAGGGAGATGATATCATGAGAAAAACTTTCACAACACCAAAAGGTCTAACAATTATTTTTTCAAGCTTAATCTTCATTCTACAAAGCCTGTTGTTATCGTGTAGTATTATGGTATATAGAGACTCCTTAGTTGAGGGTCCTGTTAAAGAGAAATGACCATAACAAAGGCAAATTGATTGGTCTTATCGGCTGCCTTTTTATTACGCTTAATGAGTCTGGTACATATCACCTTCGTACCGAGATATTTATTTTAAATTGACATTTTTATGAATATATTTTACAATCAGGTTGTTTCTAAACATGGAAAGGACTGAACTATGCGCAGATAGATGTCAGTATTTTTAATCCACCATAAATCACTAATTGGGAGGTAAAAGTATTGATTAAAGATTTATTTACAGAACGAATACATTTAAGAAAAATTACAACCGCTGATTCAGCTAGCTTATTCAAAATATGGTCTGATCCCGATGTTGTGAAATTCATGAACGTCGATTATTTTACGGATGAAGAACAAGCTAAAGAAATGATTACTCACATTAATAAACTGGCTAACGATAATAAAGCGAACCGATTCTCCATAGTTGAATTAAATACTAATGAAGTGATTGGTTCATGTGGATACAATTCATTAGATTTTGAGAACGCTAAAGCCGAAATTGGATACGATATAGCTAAAAAGTATTGGGGCAATGGTTTCGCAACAGAAGCTGTGTCTACTTTATTGAATTACGCATTTAATTCTCTAAATCTCAATCGAGTTGAAGCGAAAGTAGAACCCGAAAACATAAGTTCTATAAAAGTCCTTGAAAAGTTAAATTTTACTTTCGAAGGGACATTAAGGCAAAGCGAAAAATCTAAAGGGAAATTTGTTGATATAAAAATTTTCTCTAAATTAAAAACAGAATGATTTTCCGCCTCTATTTCATCTGAAGTAGAGGCTTTTTATCTAATAGGCAGATGCACAATCTGTGTCAAAGCGTCACTACCAAATACCACCACGTTTATCTGCTAACTGGTGAGCCAATACTGTTGCCACACCATTAAGGTGACTGCGATGTGAGACCACTGATTCCCCCTCGGTGGTCTCGTTCAATTGCCCCCATCCGTTCATTCATTTCAATAAGATTTTCAGACTAGATCATGAATGCCTTTTCGTACCCCATGTCCAAAGCAATGTCAATTAATTCCCCAAGCGTAATCTCCCTATCTGTGATCATCTCTCCCACACTCCCTCAAGCGTGTTTTATTCCCTCACCCATTCCTTGCCTTTGAGCCGGACTACAATCAATTCCATACCTGTTTTCAGTTCAAATAATTTCCTCCGGAGGGGAAAATCCCTCTTTACTGGCCCGCTTTTAACGTCGTATATCTCTACGTAACCATCAAAGTAAGTTACTTTGAAGTCAGCCGTATATACCGCACCATTCTTCTCACGCTTGCCCCTCCCCTTACACAAAGTACAATTGATAGGATTCCGTTTTAGGACTTGGACGCTTACCAGTGCCCGCACACCGTTTACAGGCGGCCTTATATGGAGCGATGATGTGGAACTCCGCTTGAACCTCAATCAGTTTGATAGATTGATCCTTTTTCAACTGGATGTAGAATGCTGCCTCCGTCTTGGAATTAAACTAAATCTTATCGACCACTGCCTTAGCTGAAATAAACTACCGGGGCTGACGGACAGCCCGCGGTCTTCTCTTTGCCTTCATGCACTATCACCGAAATTCTGCTCCATCGTGATTTGCCGTTTGAGGAATTCCACTTCGGCCTCCTCATGCTTCTGCTTGCACACCAGGCCATATCCATCCTCAATGCTCTTTTGGGTTTTAAGTTTTCTTTCACACCGTTTACACTCATCCATAAGACCGCCCACCAACCGGTATTCCGTTTGTATTAACTTGTGGCCTCCCGCCAGCCGTCTCGTTTCAACTCCCAAACCTCGCACTTGCTCAACTGCCTGTGAATAACCCGCCGCTTACCGTCTACCATTCGAAAGAGTGTTTTGAGCACCTTTTCACCCCTAGCTTATTATCAAGTCCTTCGATTTCACGAAAACACCATTCAACATCTCACCAGACATGTTGCCCAACTAATAAAAAAATACAGGACGAGCAATTCCTATAAGCTAGCCGAAAATTTAGGAATAGCCGTTGTTTTTGAGCCGCAAGGTTCAGTTCACGGCTATTACAGTAGGACGCACCGCACCAAAGTTATACATATCAATGAGCGCCTGCCTTGTAAAAAACAATTATCCATATGTGCACATGAATTAAGCCATGCCATACTGCATCCAAATGAAAATACGGCTTTTTTGAAATCCAACACCCACTTCCCTACCAGTAGAATAGAAGCTGAAGCTTATGAATTCATGATAGAACTTCTATTTAACCAAGTAAGCCAAAATGCAATTACAGTTCATGAAGCAATTGAACACTACGGTATTCCCGAAAGATTGCTGAATAAAAATTTTAACCTAAAAAGAACATACGATCCCATTTGAAGAAGTGATGCAAAAAGTAAGGCTAACCCATTCCTGTACATTACGCCGCCAAGCAATGGAAGGAATGGTTGATTATGAAACTAGAAAAATCAAATAAAGATCCTGAACTGTATTTTCATTTCAATGCAAAAGGCGAAAAACTATGGATGTACCGCCTTAAGCATAATGATGATACGGGAAAACGAAGAGAGAAAAAGAAGAGTTCCTTTACAAGCGAAAAGGTAGCCCTCAAAGCACTATTGGAAGTGAAGGCCGCTACATTAAGTGGAGAAACAAAACAAGTCGAATACGACCAAATAACCGTTGGAGAATGGCTGGATGTTCGGTATGACATGAATAAAAAGAAGTGGAAAGTATCAACTTGTGTCCAAAGGAAAGCTGTTATCCGACTCCATTTAAGACCAATGATTGGACGGTATAAGTTACAGAGCTTTAATAAGTTGACGTATGAACGACAATTCATCAACAAGCTAAAAGGAAAGTACAAAGAATCGACTATTCGGATATGACACAACATCTTCAAAATCGCCATTAATGCCGCAGTAGAAAGTGAAATCCTTCTACGGAATCGCTTCAGAAAAATGGCCATTATTTCAGATGAAGTTGAAAAAAGAAGAATTATTTCTCCCCTAGTGAATTGGTAATATTCTTAAATGATGCTAAAAAAAATGAGTCCATTACAAATTATTGTTTCTTGTTGACCATCGCCTACACAGGCATACGTAAAGTCGAAGCGCTAGGGCTTCAATGGAAAAACATTGATTTCGAAAACAATACAATCAAAATTGAACGAACGAGAGATCATGCAGGTGTACGTTCACCTAAAACAAAAAATTCGTATAGGACCATTTCCATCGATGAGATGGTGTTGAAACAATTGACATCCTATAAGCTCTGGTGCAAAAAAACGCTATTTTCTTATGGAAAAAAATAACCGACGAGACCTTTGTTTTTATCACAGACCATGGTGCTTCTCCCCATTCAAGTATTACGCGTTCTGTTAATAGAATTCTGACAAGAACATCACTACCCAAAATAACTATACATGGCTTACGTCACACGCACTGTACTATTTTATTAAATCGTGGGCGCAATGTGAAAGTAATCGCTGAGCGGTTAGGGAATACTCCGGCAATGGTCTATAATGTGTATGGTCATGTATTAAAGGAATTAGAACAAGAATCCGTTACGCTGTTTAGTGAGAGTCTAGAAGCAAGTGGGGCTAATATTGGGGCTAACTAGTCAAATGATCCCTCTGAATCCCTGTAGTACAAGCTTTCTTGCTTCTGCGTTTTATTACGTGCTATACTAGTAAGCCTTTTCGTATGCATAACTTACAAGGTTAGAAACGTGATAGTATCAGTATTTAGCGACCTAATAGACTACAACTCTTCTTTCAAGATATACCGTAAGATATCTTTGGAATTCGTTCAGTTGGGGGATATTTTGGGGGACATATAAAAATGGGGACAGGCGCACTATTCTCCAATCAAACAGCCACCTTCTCACTCGAGTTGGTGGCTGTTTCGCGTCATTTTTTATTCTTCAGTTTTTCTAGTAAGCTATTTACTTTATCACGTGTAATTTCCGTTTCTTCTATTAAACGTTCGATTTCGTATCCGGATTCAGTTTTGCTGATTAATACGATATCACCTTCAACAATTCCCCCGGTGATTTCTTCGGCAGGAATCAGGAGTTGGTTTTCTTCGGCCGGATGCTCCAGAAATACATATTGCCCTTCTTCAATTCGATCTAGTGTGTATTTCACTTTATTCATCGTTCACACGCCCATCCGTCTTTATCACGATCCATTTTTGGCTGGTATGCCGGGTGATCTTTTGAGACGCCTTTCGGATAAACTTTTCTTAATTCCGTACAGTTTTTAAAGTTAGTCTGAGTTGGTGCAGGCTTGGCAGATGGCTTCGGCGTTGGTTTTGGTAAAGGTTTAGCTGCCGGTTTTGCCGCTGGTGCCGTTACTTTCTTTCCGTTTTTACATGCAGTCGATACGGAATGTTTCACCCCGTTTGTCGTAACAGTAATATCGCAATCAAGTGGCGTTTTGTAAGTTTTTGCATCGACTTTGTTAAGACGGCTCTCGACTGCTAAATGAGGGTGACCATAGCTATTGTTTTTACCGTATGACAGCACCGCAACTTTTGGTTTTACATTTGAGATAAACGCCGCAGAACTGCTCGTGTTGGATCCGTGGTGACCGTTTTTAAGCACTGTTGCCTCTACATTATATTTCTTACGGATTTTATCTTCAATGGCCGTACTAGCATCTGCCATCAATAGAAATGAAACTTTATTATATGTCGCTTTTAGCACCAGTGATGAGTCGTTGCTATCTTTTGCATTTTCATCTGCATGCAAGACACGGATGATCATGTTAGGATCCAGTGCTAGTTTGTCTAGCTCTTTCGGTACGGTAAACTTAATGTTTTTCTTGTCAATCAGCGTTAATAATTCGTAGTAGGTCTGTGAAGTATGCACATGGCCCGAATCGATAAAATTAGAGACTGGGAATGCATTTAACACCGCGATTAACCCGCCTATATGGTCCGCATCCGGATGTGTCGCGACGACATAATCAAGACGTTTGACGCCTTTTGACTTCAAAAACGAAACTACTTTTTCACCTTGTGCTTTGGTTCCGCCGTCCACCAGCATGTTTTTACCGTTCGTCGACTGAATTAGGATTGAATCACCTTGCCCCACATCAATAAAATGCACTCTGAGTTCTTTTGCGGCAGCTTCCCCTTGAATCGGCAATAACCCGATTGCCAAGATTAGCATCACGATTAATTGTAGATACTTTTTCATTTCGTCCTCCCTTTCTAATTACGAACTACCCCAATTTTTCCTTTTCCGATTTCCACGACTTCAAGATCTTTGACTTGTGCCAGGTTGATGCCATACTCTTCTTCCGTCATGATCATCTCAGCTCCGTTGATATGTACGGGTTGCTGCAACAGTACATTCGTGTCCGTTTCGAATTGCATATCTTGACCATTTTTGAAAAGAACATAAACAGAATATCGTTTCATACCATCCCCTCCTGTTTACCTATTTCTGCATGCGGTTCAAAAGTCCTTTTTAAACATTTCGACATTATTTGACAATAGAAAAGACCAATCCGCTAGGAATGGCCGTTACTTTCAATTTTTGCAATACACCCCAACGATATCATCAACCGGTAGTCTCTCAATGCAAAAAGGTGTACCCAAAATTAGCACACGCGACTGCATGTTAATTTCAAGGATTTTCCCTCCAAAGTGACGGATTTTACCATTGGTCCAAATAGCTATGTGAGCATCACACTGACGTTTAAACGCCGTATCTATTTCATGACCAATGGATTGCAGATCAAAATCATCCAGTACGGGACGCTCTACATATTGGTCCTCATCCATCCATTGGCGTAACGCTTTCACATGCTCAGGGAGCATCCTGGCCATGGACCATTTCTTGGTGCCTCGATCGCGATTGTTTTCTAACATTAGACCACATCTCTTTCTCTGCGTGTGACAGGAACAAGTGCGAGCACGTTATCGATTGTAAAAGTCCGCTTGGATTTACGGAGGTAGCAGTATGCTCGAATAGATTCTTCACCTACTTGGATGACCTTGACTCGTCTTTTAGTGACTCTGCCGTCCTTTGCTAAGTACACCATATCCAATTCTGTATTACAGTCCATCGACTTTAATAATTGTTTACGCACATTTGTTCCCTCCTTGTGTATATAGTATGCAGAATAAACGTTCGTATTACAACTAAAAAATAGATGTTAATTTTATGTAATGAAAAAAAGACCGTTAATAGACGGTCTCTTGTTGTCCAACTAAGCGATTACTCTTTGACAAGTAGTTTACTATCTATCTAGTTCTAGTCGCTTTTTAAGTATATCCAGTAACATATTTTCATTGATATCCTCAAGACTTACAGACTGACTTAAATCAGCAGAAAAAAGTTCTTCCCCCGTTGACTCATCATTTATTTTTTTTGCGCCAAAATGATCCACTTCATAATAAGTATTATATGTTTGATTAAATATATCTGTATATTCAACATAAAAATAAGTTTTAAATTCAGGGACACCTATACTAAAAGCTTTACCTAATTCTTTACTCTTTTGTTCAGAGTACGGTTCCATTAAATCCATGAAATTATTAATAACATCAAACCGTTTTTTATTGTTTCCATCCTTATGGGAAAAATTATCATAAGTAATAATCTTCTTTTTCAGAGCACCTGTTGCAAATTTCACACTGTAATAGTCATTTATAGGAATTTTTATTTTTATTTGTTCATTTACTCTGCTATAATCCAAAATTTCTATTTCTATATATGTAATTTCCTCGGAATTAAAATCTGTCATTATACCGCCTTCATTGTGAATCGTGATTATCTCTCCAACTGCAAAACCATTTTGATTTTCCCGATAGGATGCTTCAAAGTTAATAATTGGAATCTTATCTGCTTTTTCTACTTCAATTTGTGTTTCCATGATTTTATTTGTAGTATTCATAATCTTATTAGTCGCTACCATTATAAAAACTGTTACTATGCTTACCAACAATGAAGTAAGAGCTATTAAGAATTCCTTGTTCGGCTTGGTTTTTGCAAATATTTTCCTTAATTTCAATCTAATATTCCTCCGTGTTCTTTGTAATTCATTTTCACATTTTCTTGGATGTATATCCCTCCGAAATAACTGCAACATAGTTCATTAATAGTCCCATCATACCAGTTCCTAATATAAACGCAAAAAAGGTAGCCGCTCAAATTGAGTAGCCCCCTTTTTCATGTTCGTATTTCAAGCAAATAAAAAGCACCTCGTGAGAGATGCTAAGTTTCGTTCATTCTTCATAATCAGCTATAAATAAAACATATCTATACAAAAGAGTTGCATTCCTTATAGAAATAATAATTGTAAAAAGTATGGTAGCTAGCCAAACCACCCCTAAAATTGAAAGTGGAATTTTAACCGCTAATCCTGAAAGGATTGGAAGTATGACGGCAACATCACCAAAACTTTTTGATATCATTGATAACATAATTCCGATCACTAGAACAATCAATTGGACGAGAATGGCAAAAGAGAAGAATGAAACCAACTGTTTTAATACGGTATCTTCGCTGTCCTTTAATTTATGTTGTTTTAAGAACTTTAGGACTTTGTTGTTACTGGCCGCAATGATAGATAAGCTGGTTGTATTGAAACCCGCTAAGATAGCGACGACTGTTAATGAATTTTGATTCATTTCCATAATGTAACTAAGTAAATTACTGTTGGACTTCTCAAAAAACCAAAAATAAATGAATACTAAAATTGACGCTATTATGGGGATACCCAGAAATAGCTTAAATTCGGTTTGCGTAGTATATTTTTTATAATTAGCTATAACTTCTCTGAAATCTCTGCCTGGTTTGTTGTATTCTTCATCCTCCTTAAACTTCCCCATCCTCCTCGTCATTTACTTTCACTCCTTTGTATTGTTCTATCGATTTTTTATAATCCAGTGGGTTATCCAGTAAGGCTATTCTTGACATTTCATTTAATAGATCTTTTAAGGAAGGTAGTCCGTTTTCATTATATTCAACGCTTATGTCAAACGCTCGCTGAATATTTTCCAGCTCAATATTTCTTTGACGACCAGAATCCAACTTTCCACTTACGCCGAAACCATCGAAATATTGTTGCTCAAACAATTTTTTGAAGTAGGCTTCAACACCGCTCACTGATCCGCGCTTAACTTCGTTTTCAAAAGATATTTTAACCCTTGTAACACCTTTTAATCCTCCCTCAACAGCTTTGTTTTCCAAATATAACAAGTTGGACACTTCGTTGCTTGTCGACGGTCTTTCACTGATATCTAAGTAGTAATATGCCTCTTTAATACTTGCAAATTCTTTTATTTCTTCAAAGAAAGTTCTATTCGGTAAGCTAGCAATCTTCAAAAAGCTATTTCTATGAATTTTGACAGGGTCAAATTGTTTATTAAACGCTACTAGATATGGTTCTATTAAAGACCTATGATATCTAATGAACTTTTTGATTATTTCTCTACCAGCTACTCTTTCCGAGTCCTTTTCGAGCAAAAGTAAACCTGTTCGCCTATCCACCAAGAAATGCACTTCATTTTTCGCTCCTTGGTCTTTTGGCTTTATTCCTTTTTCTATTTGCTGAGGTACATCAATCATTACTTGTTCTTTCCCATAACGAGCAGATGTGAAAACGCCTTCCCATAGATTAGCATCATTTGATTGATTAAACGAAACCAGATTAATCATCCTGTTTTTGTCTCTGAAAGCTCTTTCTTTTAAGGGTATTTCATTAATTATACTGGAAAAAAAGTTCGCAAGTAACTCGAAATCAAAACGATTAGCATCGTATGATTTATTTTCAAATTTTGGTGTAATAAGTTCATACCCGTAAATTGTTAGTGGTTTAATTTCCATGTGGCACCCTTTCCGGGGCCCCGCACACAAATATATTTACTCTAGACACTTAATATGCTAGAATTTAGCTAATGAGAGATTGACGTACGGGGCCGCACCTGTATGTCTTTTTTTGTATTATAACATAGATTCATAAACTAAATTACCTAATTCCTTAGTATAAACAAGATATAAGACCTAGAAGATCAATTGATGGAGCAATAGATAAAAAATAAAACAGGCGACCACTCAAATCTGAAGAGTAGTTGTCTGTTTACATTATTTATTTACAGCTACGGTATACTTAACCGCCAGACCAAGTACGTCAGCATATGTAATCGTATTATTTACTAGCTTATCGAGCCGTGAAAATTAATCAAATAAAAAATCGACCTACCCATTAATCTGTGGATAGGTCGATTAATAGCATAGCAGGCGCCGATACTTTTGTTACTTTACTTCCTTAAATTCAATAGGTTTACCAGAAGAAATCACATGATCTGCGGTTAGATTCCCTACGATTAATCTCGCGGCATCGACATCTAAGCTCAACTTCGCGATTGCGGTCACGGAAATCACGGTCAGACCTTACTTCCCGACAATCACAAATCAACTCATGTCTACGTCTTCGATCATCAAAACAACACATATGGCTTTTCAACTCCTTATTGCTTTTTAAAGCTGGCCAGCCTCATACATATTATATGGACTTGTATTTCCAAAAGTTGGACGAACTGTTTGGCGCTAAAGTAAATATTTTCAATTCTGTAAACTAAAAGGTGACTAAAAACAAACAAAGCGCCCCGTCCATAATGGTAACGGGTTCGGTTGATAGGGAGAAAACATTAAATAACAATCTATTCGGCGACGTAATTCATATATGAATTGGTGTTTCCTTTTTTATTGTCATATCAAAAATCTGACGGATTTAACATATTAATTAGCACGCAGTGAGACGGAAGATAGATTTTATTAGAGAAATTTGCGCTAAAATAAGTTGAAATATTGTAAAGGTTCTGTTCAAGAAGTTAGGGGCAAACTTTATTCAACAACTGGGCCACTTTCTTGATTAAGTTACAGAAATTAAAGACTGGTGGGGGGATAGGTATTGATTATATTTGCTTATTCGAGGGAAATATTAAGTATATTCGGAAACATTTTTCATGAATTCTTTAGGGAAGGTATATGGGTTGTCGGATTCTTCTTTTTGCTAAACAGAACAATCGAGGGTGAAAAATTAAAGAAAGTTTCTACGAAAGTAATTATGGTTGTTTTGGCAATCTTATTTCTTCGGGCGGCGTTCCAGTATTTACCCTTCTAATTCAAATTGTAAGATTTATAATGGCTAGACAGTAAGCCACAAACGGGCGCGATTGTCCGGCAAAATAAAAAAGGCGACGCTCGTAGTGAGTAGTCGCCTTTTGCATTACTTATTTACAGCAACGGTATATTTAGCTGCTAAAGCTAATATATCCCCGTCAGTGATAGTCCCGTTGTTTAATCGTTCTTTCCAAAACGGCTGTGCTCCGGATGCAATAGCCGCATTGACGATAATCTCTCGACGGGCTTTACTTTGGAGGGTAAATTCTGTTTCGGCTTTCAATGAAGGGCTAGAAAATTTCAATTCGTCATCCTCCTTTTGGGGTTCGTCCATAGAAACCAATTTCGGATTTTTTAATTCTGCAAGCCGTTTTGCAATACGATCCTTCACTGACTGCAATCGCCCCTCATCAATGATTCGATGCGGACACTTCTTACCGCTCCAATCTTGATGCCATTTCACACGATCGATACCCCATCCGTATCGTTTGAGAAGATGGGAAACGTATTCAACGGTATTTGCTTCAGCAGCTACATATTTCGGACCGCCACTTTTCGAGTAGCAGATTTCGATGCCGATAGATTTTCGGTTACCGTTACCTACGGGCCCATCACCGGCATGGAAAGTGTTGCGCGTGAATGGAATGGCTTGAACAGCGTACTTGTCATCTATTGCGACATGATACGATACAGGAGCCGTATTACGTGTCATGTACGCTATCTCATTCAATGCCGTGGCGTCGTTATAAGTATTGTGGATGGTCACGTACTCCGGCACCATGGCATAGGGTGCTTTCAATGGATAGAGAGTTGCCGGAATGAATTTGTTGATGATTACGTATGCCATTACTTCAGCCCCTTACGTTTCAATTCCTCTTCCTGACGTTTAGCTTTTTTCGTGACAATGTAGCTGTTCTTGTAAACCCCATAGATCAACAATGCAAATGGTGCTACCGCAATCAGCACTCCCTCAAATGCACCAATCGACGCTTCATTGAACCATTCAAATTTCACATTGAGCGTTCCCAAAAATAAAAGGATTGCTGATAGCAACCCTCCTAATAAACCGATGTATTGTTTTAATTTGTCTGCATTCATTATAATACCTCCAATTTTAATGTGAACTTTGCCAAAGCAGAGCAATCATCGCTACTACAACAGTCCCGATAATTGTCGTTGCAGACCAAAAGATGATCTTGTCGATCTTATCTAATCGGTGGTGAGCCGATTTGGACGACTGTAGCGCTTCCTTTGCAGTATCGTTTGTTTTGCCATCGTATTAAGCAACGTCTTGATATTGGCGATGTCTTCCTTCATTTCAATGATCATTTGTATATCTTTTTCTGGCATTGGATCACTTCCTTTTTAGCAAAATAAAAACGCCCCGAAAGGGACGTTGCATTAAGATGAATTAATTAAGTTTGTTCATCTTAATGTGATTTTCTATATCTCTAATAATGTTAGTGTACAATATTATTAATTCGTCTTCCTGCTGTTGTTCCAATTCTTCGAAATAATTACCTGCCGCAATAATAAAATCCATGTTCCTGATATTATCGGCTATATTTTGATCAATTAGATAAAACTTGGAAAAAAATACAGGTCTGAACTTCTCATTAAATGTAATGGTATTAAATTCATTGTATCCTCCACCTATGTTTACCTGCATCAGATGCTCGCCATCTAATTTTAAAATTTCACTATACATTAAGAGTTTTTCTATATGCTTTTTTTCTTTTTCTTTAGCTTCTTCCCTTTCCCATTGTTTTTTTAGTGAGTTCGTTTGGGCTACATAGGTAGCTAAAGCACCTACAACAACTCCTAACAATGGTCCTAAGCTCGTAATTATTTGACTCCAAATTGATTCCGTTTCCATTTAACTACTCCCCTCCATCTTCGTTATTCGACATAGATAGAGGGATGTCCTTCATAATTAGAGCGAGCCAATGAGTGAACTTGCAATTACTAAAGCCAAAGTAACTTTTAATGCTCCCTTAGCAGCTGCGTTAAAGTCTCTACCAAAAATTAGGGCTAGAACGAACACAAATAGACCAGCACCCAGCACTTTTTCATTAGAAACTAAAGAAAGCAACGTTAGAAAGTCTACCATTATCTTCACCTCCTTGTACTCCATCTTATAAAAGTACAAAGAGAAAAATAGCGAAAAATGGTCGTACCACGTCGAACACCTTGATTACTTCTATTTCTCAACTTCCGCCGCTAAATACTCCACTACGGGAACTGAAAAAAGAACGCCCGGGTGGACGTTCCTTTTTTAATTTCTAACTCGAAAACTTTTTCTTTTCAAAGAAACTTTGTAATTCTTTTTTGTCTTTTAAAGCCAATAGTTCCTCATTCATCAAAAATTCCACAATAGCATTTGCAGCTCTGTCCTGTAGATTTAATAACTCTTCATACCCTACATGCGAGCTTCCATGATGGACAATTTTAGACCTAAGTTTGTAGAGATCTGTGAACTGACTTGATATTTCTATCCGTTCTTCGATTGTCTCACCTAAAACAAATGCTAAACGATCTCTTAGAGTGGCAGTTATTGGATCATTAATATTTGAATTAAATAGTGATTCAATTGCCAACATAAGCTTAATAAACCTAGCACCCTGGTCCAATTCAACCTTTGCCTCACCGAACCAAGTAATTGATCTTAAAATAGAATTATCTAAATCACTTGTTTCATAAGATAGGTGCTTGTCTAGCAAATCTCCAAATGCTTTCTTTCCCAATTTCTCAATGTCTTCCAAAAAGAAGGTATCGATTTCAAGAAGATTATCGTCTGTTTTTCTGTCTCTCCAAGAATGCACACCATCCCCGTTTTTATCTACTGCAAACACTCGTAATTCTTCTTGGATAAAGCCGTAACCCGGTAATCTTACTGTAAGCGAGCCCTTATCCCATCCGTGATAATCAATTAAACGTAAATAATTTACCACGTATTTCCCTATTTCAATTCCCATTTCCATCGCTTTTCGAAAGTCTGCAGAGATTATCTCCGCTCTTAATGCTGTAGGGTATAAATGACTAATATCACTGTCATATTTTAATTGAGGTGGTTGGTCCGAAATTGATTGTTCATCTATTTTTATAATTTCCACATTTCGTGATAATGCAATTTTATTTTCAGACATTTCCAGACCTTTTATAGGAACATAAATATTATAAGTAAATCTAGCACTTGCATACTTTTCAAAGCCCTTTATTCCTCTAACCAAATCATTATTGTCTCTATTATCTATATATGTCCTGATGAGTTTATTGAACGTTCCTATTATCATTATATTAGAAAGCATTCTGTTAAGTTCTTTGGTATCTGTTAATTTCTTGATTGTTTCTTTATAGGTCTTATTATGAAAGAAAGCACGCGGAATAAATACACCGTCATACTTTACTGTGCCCTTTATATTAATTTCCCCTGATACTTCTTGTTCTGTAACAATCTTTTTCACTCTATCTCTAAGGTAACTTAAATTCACTTAGTATTCCTCCTCTTTGATCATAAGTTCGACAAAAAGGAGGGATATCCTTCTTATTTCCTACAACTATTTACGCATTATCTCACAATCTCATTCCGCATCCCACTCAACTCCTCCTTACACAAAGAAAAAAAGTGACGCGATCGGCAACAATTTCGTCGGTACTTTAAGATATTTCAATACTTCCACCAAGGCGAAAATAACCGCAATCAATAAAACATCTGTATACTCCATCAGCTTCCATCTCCTTTTTTTTCAATTCTTTTCACGCTACTGTAGTTCAATTTTTCAATGCGATCTACACGACCTTCCAATGTATCTAGTGTCCGATTAATTGACTGAAGTGCCGCGGCCGTCTGTTCTTGAGATTCATTTGAACGTTCAAGGTGATTCATTAATTTTTCCTCGCGCTGTTTAGATTCCGTACGATATTCATCAAAATTCTTTTTCGCTTCCGTTTTTTGTTCCTCATACAAATCAACCAAATCTTCTTCTCTTTTTACGTTTTCTTTTCGCATTTCTCGAATGACCGCAACGGCTAGGACGATACAAAGAATCGCCCAAACCACTTGCGACGTTGCTATTTCGTGTGCAAATTCCATCGCGCACCCCCTGTTTCGACAAAATAAAAACGCCCCGAAGGACGCCTCTACAAAAGGTATTTATCATCCTCTGCAACTTGATAAGTTCTTAATCTGTTGCATCAAAGCCTCATCACGCTGATCTTCCCTTTTCCATTAGGTAATGCCTTTTTCAGTGTTTTTGCTTGTTCAGGTGTGATTTCTAGCATGCCGTGTTCGAAATAAAAGTCATTCCTTTCTTCTAGATCTTCCGGTAAATTGCCTAAACTCAACCATTCGTTGCCATCATGAGAATAAAATTCGCTATTAGATTGGATCAAGATTTTATTTACATAATTTGTTTCTATATATACCGAATTTACCTCTGCAGTTGCTTTTCCGGTAGCTTTAGAATCATTGATTAATATTAAGCATACATAGAACGAGTCTCCATATTCAGATACATCTAAAGAAAACTCATAGGGAACAGAACTATTAAATGTAGTGTCTACGAATTTAACATAGGTATTATCAAATGGGTTGTCTGTTATACATAATCTGAAAGCTTTTCTTGTGCCTGAACTACCACCTAATCCCGTTGCTTGCAAGCTAATACTTATAGAATTAATCCTACTTAAATCAACCTTTTCTTTACTATAAAAACCAGACCTGAAATATCCACCCGTGTTTTCCATATATAAAGAACTACTTCTCTTTTCCGCTATACCAAGATACGAAAATCTATTATTTATAGTGAAATCCCATATATCGACTTCACTGTTATAAATATTTTCCAAAGTCATTTATTCCAACTCCTTTACTAACAACTGCGTGGATCGAAATTACAACCAAATCATCCATTAAAGTAAGTAATTGTAAAAGTCCCCTGCTTTTTAAATAGAAATTCTAGTTTTCCAGTTATTGCATCATAGGTATATTCATAGTCCTTTGTTTGTAAAAGATCGTTATATCCCAACATTGTAACTTCCAATGTGATTTTATCGTTCATTGCTTCATCATCTAATGTTGGTTGCTCGATATAATAAGCAAAACGTATATTATTACTTGAATTTCTCGCAATGCTCAATTCTGAATCAGTTAAACTATTCACCGTGTGAAAATCCATGCCATTAGCTTTGAATTCATCTTTATTATCAACATTAATACTTATCCAATCGCTACCACTCCACGCTCTCCATGTTGCACCGCCATCAAACGACATTGCCATTTTTGCGTCGCCATTTCCTGAAACAATGGATGTCAATGTGATTGCATCTAAATTTTCAACGCCAATCAATGAAATATTCCCATTTGCTTTAATAATTTCTGAAGTACTTATTAAACCTTCGATAACAACATCATCCCAAACCGCAATTACCCCAATATCCACAAAATCATTAAAATCAATTTCATCTGTTTCAAAAAGCAAATCTTCTTCAATTTCGTTCAATGGATATTCCCACTTGTCCTTTAAATGCATAAATCCATCAAAGACAACATATTCCTCGTTGTAATCAAAACTAGTAGATTCGCCGTTGTTATAATTCGCTTCGTAATGCACAACTCCAGAATCATCATCTTTACGCTCCAAAACCGCTAATGCAATATCTTCAATCGGTAAAGGTGCTGACAGTTGTAATTGATACTGATATGGTGATGTAACATTGATTTTAGATGTGCGTTTAAGTGTTCCATTTGTTCCGCCACCTGATTGAATTAAAATAACGTTATTCGCCATTGTACCGAGTGAATCCGTTTTTTGAGTTGGAACACCTTTAGTTGTGATTGCGAGTGCTAAATCGTCTTTTAGTGCTTCTATTTTAGTTGTTATTTGCTCCGCCGTATCTGTCATAGTAATTGGATCGCCGATAGTCGCCACGGCTGCTTTTAAGCTACCGGCATAAGTAAAAAGTTCTTCGAGTGCACCCTCAACATTTGTTGCGGTAAAATTACCGTTTGCGTCGTCAATCGATACGTTTAAAGCCATTAAATCTAATACGCTTTCAACGTCTAACGAACGATAATCGCCATCAACAAACTCATACATTGCTGTTTCTTTTTCATGGGAATTATTAAAACGTGTAATGTATAGCGTGTTTTCTACTGCATCCTCGACGTTAGGTAAATCATTGAATAAATCAACGATGACGACTTTTCCTGGCATTTTAATGTTTAAATATGCGTTTGTCATGAAATCACACTCCTACTCATGCTTTAAATAGATAGTAAAGTAGACTGAATTGCTTGTTTTTGGCACTGCGCTATCTTTGTTTACGTGCACCCAGAAGAAAATAGATGAATTTGCACCTACTCGCTCGATAGAAATGTCTTTGTTATAGTTACCTGCAACTCCGTTATCGTCCCACGCCAAATCAACCCATTCCCAGCCAACTTTACCATCGGAATTGACAACGTATTGTTTGACCTGCAATTCCAACCCAAGCGCATCTATCGACGCTGGATTGTACACTTCTAGCAATGTTTCTAAGTTATTATTGACAATTCTTCCGAGGTTCGTCGGATCAAACTGCGATAACTCAATGCCGTCTTTTTTCAACACAAGGAATGATCCTAAATTCCACGTATCACCGCCGTAAAAAACACCTTCGATTTCAGCAATCAGTACATCCAGTTCGTCGAAAATGCGCAACGTACCATCCACTATTCCATCTTTAACAGTTATTTCTGCATGATCACCAACGACTGTAACGCTGTCACCTTCCAACTCAACGCGAAAGCCATCTAATAAATTACGAACCGTTAACTTGTCACTTCTCAATGCCAGAAAGCGCGTTGCAACTAAATTGTCAAATGCACTTAGACCTTGTTTCGTTACGAAACCAATCTTGTTGAAGTTGTGTTCGAATGAATCAACAAACTCCCAATCTTGGCCACGTTTCATTTCAAAGGTGTACTCATCACCATTCTTGATAACTTTCACATCTGTTAATTCCTCGTGTCTGCCATTCTTAAATTCCAGTAATTCAATCGATTCATTACGATTCTTATATAGAGTGATCCCTGCTTTTTCACCTTCATGCGTCGGCGTATAATCAACGGAAATGAAAAAAACGCTCGCATCTAAAGGAATATCCCTCAGTACACGAACATCTTTTGTTTCGCTATGCTCGATTACAAGTCCATCGTTGATGGATGTTAAGTTTACATCTGTTGTTGACCATTCATTACCCAACGACTTAAATGTATCGTCTACCACAACACCGCTATCTCGTCTGTATATTTTCAATTCAATACCACCTACCTCGTTGTACGTTGCCAATATTGGTGAATCCACGAAGGTCTACCCATGATTAACCAGATTATCTTGTCACGCTCTGTTTTTTCTGGTAGTTCTCCCTTCAACAGCTCATCCAAATCAGCAATGTACTGTTGTAATTTAATTGCATGGATCCCATATTCAATTCTTGCCATGTGTTGGTGTATTAGATCCGAATGAATGGAATTCTCTATTTCCGCCTCTAAATCACCAGCATCTAGTTGAGAATTTAAGAATTCTTCGATATCAGCAACGATTTCAGTTAGTCTTTTTTTTGCATGATGTGAAATTTCAATGTCACCCATGAATGAAATGGCCGGATCGATTTTATGAACATCTTCGATGTCGGTATCCATTGTAATTTTCGACTTATCACTATTAAACAACTTGGAAATACCGGACTGAACAGTCGTTTCAGAATCTACTCTTATTAAATCACTAATTTCTGCAAGCTCTATTGCTGTTCCTCTATCTACACCCAGTTGTCGCTCAATGTTTGCTGGTAATATCGTTTTTCCAATATCGATTCCGATTTGACGTTCAACATCTGCATGACTATTAACTTCAACATTTCCATTTGCTTGTTGTTCAATTTCACCATTTTTTACTACGTGCGACTTTCCATTGTGAAAACCTTCTATTATACCGATGGATTTATCTAATCTGTTAGCTAAGTGAGATTCTTCGACATCCATATCGATAGCAGCTGCATCAACTGCGTAAGTATCTTCGATTTCGGTTGACATGTTTTGAACTTTCGCTGAATCAACAAATTGTTGCATTACTGCATCGACTGACTCAAATCGTTTGCCGTCCGCAAAGGCTCCTAAATCTACGGTATGAATAATTTCTGAATCCATCTTAGTAGGAGTTTCGAGTTCTGCATTTAGTGCTGGATTCGATTCTGATAAATGATGGCCTTCAATGCCTATACTATGTTTCGCTACGGAAATACCTAAATTCGCATTTTCTTTTTCAGCGTCATATACGGCTTCTACTACTCCACCCACCGATTCATCAACGTCTGTAATTTTTTCTTGCGACATATCGGCTATGGCTTCTCGTTCGACGTCAATGTATCGCGCAACCTCTGTGTTTGCCACTACATGACTTTCAACAACAGTGTTTTTCACGATGACACTATCTGCACTAGTTCCATTTTCGAGAGTTGATAATCTGGCAATCTTACTTGTCGCTCGCTCGCTGTACTCGACATATGTATTTCTCACTACTCGAGTTTCACCAACACAAAGCTTTTCTAATTCGGCTATTTTTTCTTCTAGCATGTCTGCCAGATGAATTTTTTCGATACCGGCATCGATAGCAGCTGCATCAACTGCGTAAGTATCTTCGATTTCGGTTTGGACATCTTGAACTTTGTTGCTTTCAAACAACAGATCAACGACTGCTAGTTTATTAGTGGGCACATACGCAGATTCAAGTTTTCCTATTTCCGCGATTGGACAACTTATCTTACGCAATATCTCGACCGATTCCAAATTTACCGAAAGAGATTTTTGCATGAAGATTTCAAATGAGTTGTCAATTGCTAATTCAAACGACTTTTCGTGTTCAATATTCCAAATTTCGCCGATGACAGCATCTTTATTAATAGGGGTGATTCCAGTTTCTTTCACATCTAGTGCTACATGATGTGCAACATCAAATTCCGCATTTATCGTTTTGGCAATCTCGATCTCTGTATCTTGCTTGGTATCCGAGGTTGTAAAAGTTTCAACACACGCGCTTTTCTCATTTGATGAAAGTAATTCAATTAAATTATTGACAACTGTTTCGTTTACTGTTCGCCTACTCGCTTGTGAAATTTTCGTCAAATCAACAGTTCGTACTGTCGCAATCATATCCGCTTCGTCTTCGTACTCAATTTCCATTTCCAGCGGTGCAATGATGCCAGTAAAATCATACTGTTTATCATGAACAAGCCATTGCGCGAAGAAATTGTAGTGCGATTCTAATTCGTCGGTTGCGTTGAATCTCGTCACGAAATTATGTTTTCGCTGCAGTTCGTCAAGTTCGGTTGCGTAAAAATGATAATACGCTTCAAATTCCTCTACCGATCCAACACGCGCTTTGAAGTCGCGTTCGGCATCCCAAGCGTTATTTGTTGCCTTGAAGTAAAAAAAAGAAGAGTGAGGCTGATTCATTCACCTCAGCCTCCTTCCTTAACTTACTACCTTCCGTGGCTTTTGAGGGTCTTTTAGTACACCGATACCAATTTCCGTATGTGGTGTAAACTTAGCCAGTGTAAACGCCGATATTGGTGTTGTCGGTTTGTTGAATTGGTATAGATGGCTGTATGAGTATCCAACAATAACCTCTTCCCCTTGTTCTGGAGCTACATTGAATTTAATGGTTTTAGTATCTGGATCATACTCGTATTCCAAGTTGGTTACTTCCATACAATCCACCTGAACAGATTGGAATTCATTTCCGAAAGGTGCATGTCTAACGTGGAACACTCGATTAATGCCATCGCCGAACCCTAACACTTCGTTATATACGTCACGCTCGACTTCCATTTCATTACTTTGATGAATGCCTTTTGCGTGAATCGCTAGAACGTCATCCAAGTAACCCACGTCACCGTCATTTGGGTGCGTAATCTTAAATTGCGATACGTGATACTTTCCTGAGTATACGGACGGTTGGAATTTACCTTCTCCGTTGTCGATATTCTGGCTGGCTGTATGGAATTTCAAATAGTGCTGTTGGTAGTATGCACCTCCCACCCCCTGCATAAGTTGCACACCCTGATTTCCATTGGATGTATTCTTTCCAAAGTCAACGATCTGGCCGCCTAGTTCAGCATTAGGCTGATACCTAATCTCTCGCAACGAACTTGAACCCGCCGCGATAATCATGTTTCTGCGTGGTGTTATTCCTTTACCGTGTAGTCGTCCAAAGTATAGTGGCGCAAACAAAGCCGACTCTGCATCGGTTGTTGGGTCTGGACGAATAAACATCATGCAACGATCCTTGTTGATATTGCCCCAGTTGTACACGAAAGAATCTCGTTGCCATCCGCGCCCGAATTCCGACTCGCTCGTGAAATCGAGTACCGTCGGCAGTGACGGAATCTTATAGTCAAGAGATGAATAAACCGCATCCATCAAACTTCTCGGGTCGTTCGGATTAAAGCTTTTCAACGCTCTAATATCGCCATCAAGTTGCGTTACTCCCGACGGCGCACTTCCGGTTAAGTCGATATAACTAATCGTAACTTCAGCACCCAGAACCGGTGCTACATTAAATGTGACTTTACCCTCTTCATGATCAACTTCGTAACCTCCTTTGTCTTGTAGTATGCCATTCACAAAAACCCTGACAGAATCGGTCGCAATTGGCGCGTTCTCCGTCCAGAATTCCTTGTTCACACCGTCACCATCGCCAACTTTTCCAAGCGTTGCACCTTCAATAATTGTGATATATCTCGCAGTTATTTCCGCGCCAAGTGCTGGCGCCTCATTAAACGTTATCTTTCCAGTTGTTAGATCAAGTTTATAGTCCTCATTTTCTAACAGGATTCCATTGATATATAAATACATAGAATCTAACTTAATGGGTCTTGTCGGCGTGTAAAACTCAGTTGTTTCTCCGTCGCCATCTGCAATGTTAATCGGTTCGTCGTCACCCACAAGTCTCGATAAATGAACTGAGTCGAATGTAAAGAATACTAAGAATGTTGGTGGCTCTGGAGCCGTACTTGCCATTTTATAAGTTATTGTGATGAAAGAGCCGTCGCTTGGCGCTGATTTAAATCGAATAATTCCATCGCGGTCAATTACTTCGTAGCGCGAGTCATTTACACGCGTGCCGTCCACGTACACATCAACGTCTTCGTATTTATCAATCGGATAAACTTTAACTTGGAAATCTCTGATAGTTCCGTCTCCAACCCCCAAAATCCCAAGTGGCGAGTTGTCAGAAATGATGCGATTGTCAGCGAAAGAAGACTTTGCCGTGTCGTAACCGAACACCATTCCGAGGTTGCGCTTTACGCGATCACTCCCAGTCGAGCGAAACAGTCGAACATCCGCGTATTTTTGTCCTGCCTCAGTGGTATTTCCATACCGATATCTATATTTAAGGAAATTTTTCCATCCGTTTTCAATGAATGTTTCTGTAATATCCTGTGGCAACATTTGGACGAATGAACTTTTGTCGAACCACTTCATATTTTATTCATCCTCCTTGTAACTTTCTTTCAGTAAACCAATGCCCATCGGTCGATAAGGGACTCCTGGCACCTTAGTAAATGCCGACACTCCCTCAACTAAATGATATTTGTAGACATCGTGTCCATCCTCGCAAAATGCCACTCTCACTTTCAATTCGTTGCCATCACTCAAACTAATTGGATTAGCCAAGATGCACATGGGAAGTTTCCCACGCACACCCTCATCCGCGTGTGCGATTGTCGCTTCTGTAGCTGGTACTTTGCCTGTATATCGTGATGGGTTGTGCTGATAGTTGTATGCTTCCGCATCGCTTCGTTGCCACGCTCGCGGGAAGCCTTTTCCTTCATGACTTCTCGCTGGGGGCATTAGGTTGGAAGCCGCATCTACGAATAAGTGGTGACTTTGGTACATCGATCCTTTTTTGTTGCGATAAACCATGATGTTATCAACCGCATTTGACGGCTTCCGTACATAATCTTTTAACAATGGCTGTAACGTACTTTCGAAAGGTGTTGGACTATCAAAGTCATATGTCGGCGTATTTGTTTTAAACGCCGATCCAGTTGCAATCGCATAATTAAATTTATCTTCAGGATCTTCGGGAATGAATTTCCCCATAAATAACGGGATTTTAGGTACACCGTTATTTTCGTGAGATGCTGACGCATCCCCATGAAGCATCAAGAAACAAAAGTCCTTGTGCGCTATCCCCTCAACATCAATTAGGCTGTCGTGATACCAGTTCGTTTGCTGAAATGGATTGTCCATTGATTTTGAACCGTCGATGTTTTCAAATGCCGGAATACGAATAGATGCACTTGAAATAGGACTTTGTCGATATTCCGGATATGCAATTGTTGTTGTCCATGTCGGTGATCCTTGTAGTATGTACCAAGCACCCTCATGCACTTCAATGTCAAGCGCCGCCTGTTTAATGTCACCGTTCCAAGGTGTTATAATATCGCCGTTATGTGGTACGTCTTCAGTGATTTTATCTATCATGTAAAAATACAACGTATGCGTTTGCTTAAATTTCGGATATCTATTTGTAATATAATCTGCTAATTCTTGTTTTTGTGCATTTAATTTATGAATCGTTACGGATGGTAAGTCTGGATCCTTTATTGCAGGAGCATATTGTTTCGGCCAATAATCTTGTGGCAAAAAACCAAGTTTCGTGCTCATTTCTCCGTACAAGGCAATACCGTAATAAATGTCCCGTCGTTTATCCGGATGCTTCAAGATCATATGTTCTGCCACTCCGAAGTTAATTGTACTCTGTGCCAATTCAGGAGTCTGCGGATTAATAAGACTGGCCGGAAATGTTGTTTTTTTAAAGTATCTCTCTATGGTCCAATCGGCATCAGTCAGAATGGCAGCCAACTCATTTAAGACATTCCCCTCTGTAATCTGCGTTTCGATGTACATTTCTTCACTCCTCGTCTATTAAAAACTGATAGTTATACCACACATCTTTAGGATTCTGGCTTATGTTGTTAAAAATGAATGTAATTGAGTCTCCCGCTTTTAGTGGAATTAACGTTGTAAAGAAAATACCTTCCGGCAAATCCTTTGTGTACACAGTTTCCAGTATATTTTTTTCATTTACCTTTACAGTTATATTGTCGTGTGTGTAATACTCACTCATTGCGAATGCGATACCTAAAAACTCCGCATCCTGTTCAAGGGTGTATTCTTTTTGTGTTGTAGTTTCGCCGACCTCTAGGATAAACCCCTTAATAAAAGGATTCGGTTTACTCGGATAAAAAGGTGCATCTAAACGCCCACCCGCTGTGTAGTTAACATTAAATCCGCCACCCATAATTCCACCTCATAAATAATAGTCAACCGACTCTCCCCACCCATCGTACAAAGCTTCAGAATCGTCGTGTTGCTCTTCTATCCCTTCATTGGTTAATTCATAATCATACCGTAACAAGTGCCCGTTTGGTGCGAAGTGTAGCGTCCACTGTTCTGTTTTACCTGTCATCTTATGAATGGTCACGAAATGACTTAATAAATTTTTAGCATTGTAATAAAGGAGATAATCATAAAAACGGTCACCCTCAACTTTTTTGAGAAAATGACCGTTTCTATGTAATGTCCCGCCTTCTTTTTTATTGTTCTTTGAAATTTTATTATCGATCGACAACGATGTGCGCCTTTGTAAATTTTTAAGCATGTATTTAACTGGATCATATACATTCGCAAGTGTTACTTTTTCAGTAGAATAGTCCTTCGGTGGATCGTTATACATAATCAACTACCCACTTTCTTACAGGTTTTGTTCCTTGGTAATAACCTAAATCATTCACTTTATCGCCGCGTGGCATATTCAGTATTACTTCCGTTGGTGTAAGTAGTTTTTTATTTTCATCTTCCAAAAACATACTTGCCGTCAAATCAGCTGACGCCCCTGCGGAAACACCAATAAATTCGATAACGTTTACACCCTTTTTAAGAGTTAAACTAATTAGTTCCGCTGTACTATCGAGCACAAGGTTACTTTGCACCAATTTGCCATTTAGTCGAATTGTGATAATGTCTAAATCCACCCCGCCGTTATCCCAGATTCCCAGTGTTACTTTTTTTGTCGACGACTCTACATCTGGAAAATCCGTTACTGGTGGTGGAGGTACTTCGGTTTTTTCGAACCCTGCATTAATCGAACACCCTAAAGTTTGGGTGAATCCTCCTGAATTAAAATTGTAATCAATCGAACGGATATGATAATTGCTTGATACTGTACTAATTTTTTCTTGAATTCGAATCGGATCATACAATTCTAGCAACGGGTTTGCAGGTATTGTTATAGTTACTGTACGTACCTTATAAAGCATCCTCGTTATATAAGCCAGTGCAGCCAACTTACGTTTAAAAGACGTATTGGCCCAAGGGTACTCAATGACAACCTCTCGTCTTTCGCCATTTAAAATCTTGTCCGTTAAAAATGACGAGGAATATGCATCCGCCATCCGATTTGATTCGACAATAACTGTGCCGTAAATTTCCGTGTCGTCGTATTTATATTCAAGTGCCGTCAAGTGCATTTCATCATCAACTGTAAACACCGCTTCTACTTTTTGCGAAAAGCGTGGTAGTTCGCGTTGTTCTACCGTCCCGTCTGGCAACTCGTAAAAATAATGAAACACCGAATTAACCAAGGGCTTTATAACTGTATCGTACGTTTCTCCACGTAGCCCCATTGGTTCTCCGATTAAAAATTCTTCACCGCTCTGCTCGTCTATAATCGGGATACCTTTAAAGATCAAGCCAGCATAGTCGAATGCCCTCTCTAGCGCATCAGGTAACGTCATCGAAGCGTCGGGTAATAAATGTTTCGAATCTTCGTAAGGTCTAACCGTGTTATCGATCATTCGCTTATACATCGATCGTCCTGATAATGTGATAGTTTGCGCTTCTGCATTAACGGCCACTTCGTCGATTAATCCAGTCATTACTCTTACAATTTGATCACCATAACCAAAATGTATCTCAATCTTTGAGTTTGCTTGCAATTGCCCTTTCCACGGACTCACAAGGTGTCCTCGAAACGCTTCTAGCCCAGGTGTTTTACCACGAAAATAGTCCGGCGATAGTAAACCATCCTTGTCCTCGCACGTCACGGAATACGAATAAGCCGGACTCTCCACTTCTTGACTCAATGAGATGTCGATAACACCCGGCAATCTAGCTTTATCCACTAAAAACACGTCACCCTCTTTACCGAGAAAACGATTATGTACAATGACGTATCGCACCGGTTCGCGGTCATGGCTCCCGATCTGGTAGGTATTCATGATTGAGTGCCACAACAATTGACTGGCATCTCTCATTTACCACACCTCCACGTCGTTCTTGGATTTCATTGGCGAGTGGAAAAGACAGTCTAAAAATGTTAGTGGACCTTTGTTCGATGCTTGCGGATCTAATATTGCACCGCCAAATAAACCGTAATTGTATTTTAAAATATAAAAATTCGGGAATTTGTCCATGAAATTGGCATAATGGTCATACGCACTCAACACATTGTCATCTGCGTCTTTTTTCGGCGCAAACGTCAACGTAAAGTTTATCTCTACACCGCCCGGTGATCCCTGCTGATAACGATTGAAACCATTTAATGTATCCATCGTATTAATCTTTTGCAATGTCTGTGGTGGCGTTTCTTGATCAATACCAACAAAATCATCAACGAGTTCAAACGCTGTGCCGTTTATATAGCGAATCTTAGACCAATCCGTTGCTCCGAAATCACTATTATTCTTCCACTCAAAAGTGTGTTTGCCTTCATCGACGTATACGTAAACACGTGGAAATGCATAGGGTCCTCTCGCTGTAAATCGCTTCACGCCATCAACAAAAAATTCAAATCTCGCTTGTGTTAATTCACCTTCTGCATTGTGTGCAATTTGCGTCGCGAAATCGAACGCAATCCATCCAGGCGTTTTGTAATTTAAAGTAAGGGAGTAAGACTGATTAGGTCCACTCCCCACATCTACAATCGGCTCTTGGATAAAAAAATTCTCACGCGGCCTTATATAAAGTTTTGCCAACCAAGTCACTCCCTTTGCCGTGCCTTACTGAAAAATCTGCGTTCTACCTTGTTTTGAATGGTTTGCGTTGAAGCATCTTCTAATTTCCTAACGTGGACATTGACAGTTCCGCCTTCCGACTCCTCACCACGTCTACGTCTTGTTTCATTTTGTGGTACACCTGCAAATTCGATACGTCTTGGGGTCGGTAAGATGTTAGCTGCGTTCGGTATACTTAACGTCGATAATCCTTCCATCGCATTTTTATAACTACGTTTAACAACGCCCCCAACAACACCCATCGCGTTGCCGACTTTGCTTACATTCTTTACTATTCCAGCCGCAATTCCAGCAGGTAACCACTTCGCTTCGTCTTCCATCACCCTTGATGGGGATTTGATTTTGAAGAAATCTGTGAACGAGTTGAGTGCAGCCTTACCAATGCCCACAATTGCATTTTTCAAGTATTTAGCGCCACTTGTGATACCTTTTGCGATACCTTTCGCGAAATCAACACCAAGCGTCGATGCTTTTCCTACGAATTCTAATGCGCCTTTCCATGCATTCTGAAATCCGCCGACAATTGCTCTTACAAAGTTTTTTGCCGCTTGAAAAGCGTTTCTTACCATATCACCAAGTGTTTTGGCAACCGTTGTCAATATTAAGTTGAAAATCCTCTTTGTTTCATTGGACAAGTTCACGAATTGTGCAATTACATCTATGACAAATCCTATAATCAACGCAACTGCATTAACGATGAAATCAATAATCATATTGATTACTGAATCCCATAAACCTTGAGCGACAGTGATGAATTTTGATATCGCACCAACGGTCGATTCAATAAAATCAGAAAACAAATCTCCCGCCCATGAAAGTAGATTTTCCAAACCTTCAACAATTGTGCCACCTAAATTCATGAGCCATCCACCGATTGCGCTACCCGCATCTTTTATCGCTCGGCCTAATAAAACAAATGCCTCACCAGTCGAAATCCCTAAAGCTTTTAGCATTAGATTCCAAGCGACTAGAAATACTGAGATTGCTAAACCAATCGGGTTCAGTAGCCGAGGTATCATTGCCGCAAAGCGCCCAAGCATCGGAAGAAATCGAGCAAATACGCCTGTACCTCTGCTTGTTGCTCCGAACAATTTTCCTGCGAATCCCGTTATTCTGGTTATAGTGCTGCCGAATCTAGTGAATAAACCTACTACCTTACCGCCAACACCAATAAACGTAGCGAACAAATTTATTATATTCCCAATCGAACCTATCAAACTTCCTAGGAATATTAAAATAGGACCTATTACGACAGCTAGTCCGGCGATTACAACTATCGTTTTCCTAGTTTCGTCACTTAGACTTCCGAACCAATCGACGATGGGTTTAATCGCACGTACTAAATCGAGTAAAATCGGAATCATGATCTCGCCAAATTGAATAGCGACCGCTGTTACTTCGTTTTTCAGCATTCTCAATTGTGACTCTGTTGTCGCGTATCTTTCGCCAGCCTCTGTACTTAATGCTTTGTTCTTTTCCCACCCATCGGCAGACGTCTTTAACGATTCACCAAGTAAATCCGATGCACCAGACATACGTAAGAGTACATCAGATTCGTATATTCCTTTAATACCCATATCTTCTAGCACGTCGGTTAGATTCTCTCCGCGAGAAGAAATCGTATTAAGACCTTTTACAACCGCATCCAATCCGTCTACTGCACTTTCGTTGTACAGTTTTTTGAATTCTTCACTAGACATTTGCGCAACTTCTGCCCAAGTTCCTAATGCCGCTCCGCCATCCATAGCGGCTCTCTGCAGCTTTTTGAGTATCGTTGTCATGGCAGTACCGCCCATTTCAGCTTGAATCCCTAGTGATGACATAGTTGCTGACAAGGCTAGTATTTCATGTTCGGTCATCCCGACCTGTGCACCCTGAGCGGCAAGACGCATTGACATGCCAACGATTTCAGACTCTGTTGTTGCCATCGTGTTACCGAGTGCTACAACGGAACTACCGAGTCTATCGAAATCGTCTTGAGACATCCCTACAATGTTCGCGAATCTTGCAAATGATGTGGCTGCTTGTTCGAGTGAAAGGTCTGTCGATTCGCCGAGGTCAATAATAGTGCCCGCAAAACTTTCTAGTGAATTCTGTGCAATCCCTAACTGTCCACCCATTTCGAAAACAGCTGCAATCTCATTGGCTGTAGCAGGTAATCTTTTTGACATTTCTAAAATTGTATTCCTGAATTCACCAAACTCTTCCTCTGTTGCATCCACTGTTTTTCTAACCCCAGCAAACGCACTCTCAAAGGATACAGCACTGTGCAAAGCAGCGGTTCCAATCGCGACGAACGGCAACGTAACTTTCTTGGTCATTGTGTCACCGACATCAGAAACTTTCTGCCCTACGCTCGAAAAACTCTTTCCAACACTTTCAACTCGACTCTTCGCTTGCTGTAACGCACTATCCAAACCGGTTGTATCTACGCGTATCCTTCCGACAAGTTCAAATAAATCTTGTAACATCAATCCACCTCATTTCTATGGTGGAAATTACTTAAGATATTGCGCGCCACTCCCCATGCATCATCAGCAGTCATTTCGTTGTCGCGTTCTGTCTCGTCTGGATCTACATAAGCTAAGTTCAATTGACTTACAAACTCGTCAAATGAAATACCTTTGTCATTGTGTGTGAGCCAAACAGAAAAGGCTTCAAGGCGTAACTTGTCCTTCTGTTCTTCATGACGCTGACTATTCACTATTTCAAAAACCATACGAATACGTTCAGCTGGCAATATATCGAATACATATTCGTCCGTCCATCCGTATCGGGATTGCACAACGTCAACCATACGTGCAATACGTTTTTTAATTAGCGTGTCATCGGATTCGAGAGTGGATTCTTCATTTCTTTCAGCATTTTTGGAAGTTTCTCCGTAAAAAAACCCACGTCTGGATGGTCTTTGAATGCAATAACAACCTCAACAATTTCTTCGAGTGTTAAATCCTCCACTTGTTCCTGTTCAATTTTCAATATCTTAGCTAACGCCTTGTAAATGCGTTCCTCGGCATTATCGATAGTTTCAAGTAACACACCTACGATTTTTACACCACGTTCAAATTCGCTCGCCTCATCGTTTTGCATAGCGATTAATGATGCGATGACTTCTGGGGTTGCCGCTTCCTTGATCAACCCTACGATTGCGAACGTTGAACTCAAAGATAGTCGCGGTAAATTCTTCTGTTGACCGTTAATTGTTACAACTGGCGTTTCTGTTAATAATGGATTGGCCATGTATTTCTCCTCCTTTTATCAAATAAAAAAGAGTGCACTATGCACTCATGTGATTGTGTAAATATTCGTGGACACCGGTGAAACATCTGAACCTTTCACCGCAATTGCTTTGACCGTCGTTGTCGTAGTGATTGTGATTGCGCCTGTGTATTCCGTGCCTGTTAACGCCGTTGGAAGTGACCCATCAGTCGTGTAGTAAATCGTTGCACCGCTTTCTGCTGTTAGCTCGACTGATACGTCATTGCTAAAATCTCCGCCTGCCGGATTCGCTTCCGGCGCCGTCAAAAAACCACCTGATAGTTTCGGGTAAAGAATCTTTACTGGAACCTTCGTCGGTGCGCCCGGGTCATACCTTGCTTCGAATGTTGTTGGAATAACTACGTCGTCTTTCCCATTATTCAAATCAACCTCAACACCTGTTGTCACACGTGCATTTTCTAAAATAATGATAATCGGGTCGCGACTGCCAATTAATTCAGCAACTAGCGCAATCGTACGGTATTGAGTTGGTGCGATCTCGCCATTGTGTTCAAATAGATCGTATCGGGCATTGTAAGTCTTCAAATTAAAATTCGCCATTGAGTTGTTCATTGTGCGCTTTGACATTTCCATGAGCTGCGTTTCAATTCGACCGTTTGCAGCAATAAGCCATTCCATGCCCTTAATTGCCCCAAGTGTGCCATCTGGTTCGGCAACATGGTATTCAGTGTCGTAAAAAAACTTGTTTCCGCCCTTTGTAGCTCCAAGTGGTATACCCCATGTTGACTCATCGTCTGGATCAAACTCATCCAAATCAAAATCTGCCATGATTGCACCTGGTCCGATAAGCAAATGCTTAAACGAGTCTTCCGTCAATCCTGTGCGGTACTTTAAAGCCATTCAAATCATCCTTTCTTCACCTTAAAATAAACATATACATCGGGTAACGCTTCTTTCAAATCGATTAAATCTTGTCTATGTTGTCGCACCATGAGCGTAAGGATTTCTCCATAAAAGCCCGATTCGGTTGGTTTCGGAACTCTCCCCATCAAAAAAGAACCCACTGCAAATGGCAATAGGTTCCGTCTTGCAAATATTTGTTCCAATCGAGTGATTGCGCGCTTCGGTATTTCGTAGTCATTTTCTGCGATTACTTCGAAACGAATCAGACGCCTTGTTTCGTGGTCCTCATTCGGTGTGTTTGACTCTTCATAAATTCGTAGGTATGGCATCTGCATACCTTCAGGGATTTCACCATAAGCAACAGATGGGTATTTAATGCCTGTCATTTCGTCCACTTCAAAATGAAGTAGTTCTCGAATCGTTTTGTCTGTTTCTATGATGTATTGCATGTATTTGATTAAATTCATACTTCACCTGCTTTCAGGCATAGAAAAAGCCACCCAAATGAGTGACTTTTACTGATTGACCGCTTCTTTAACGTACTTTGTCTTTAATTTATCCATCTTATTTTTGATTTTTTGACCTAGAACACCGAGTTGCTTTGTTAATTGGTCCTCTTTCACACTGCCATTCGGATGTTCGATTCTTAATTTGCCTATACGTTCTTGCAACTTCCGTACATCTCTTTGCATTTTTCTTCCTGCATCATCTAATATCACACCGGTATAATGCGCATTGCAATGAGGACAGGTAAAATATAACTCAACTACATCTTTTCCATGTCTACGGTTTTCACTTTTGACAAAAAACAACTTTTGGCATTTGTTACAACTGGCATTAGTCACCTCATCGCTTCCTTTACCATTATAGTTAGATACTGTTTATTGGTCTGTTGCATCATCTGATTAGACAATAACACTTCCTTGTCGCCTTGTTTCACCTTAAGCCCCTTTTCATTCGATTCGACCCTATATCCTAACGTCTTGAAATAAACTTTGTAATCCACGTCAGCGACCTCCTAGCATGCGTTTGATATCTTCTCGTTCCACTTCATACGTCGAACGGAAAAACGGACGCGCTTCCTGGTTGTACATCCTACCGAGTGAGTCTCTGCCAACAAAACCGTACTCCAACCTTTTGGCATACGGCACACCATCGGGACCGCCCCGAATACCAACGTAAGAAACAGGGCCTGTCCATTCGAGAACGGGTTTTGCGATAACATTCTGTGCTAACCATCCAGTGACTTTGGCTGGCACCTCTCCGCCTGCTGATGCGGTGTAAGTGGTTTGTGTACCTGGCACATGATATGTCTTACCTGACTGAGCACCTGACGATAGGCGTTCAACGATTTTTCTTTGTAGGTGAAACCCCGCATTCGTCACTCGTGCTTCAACTTCGTGTGTCATCCTGTCTGCGGCATTGTCGTTCCAACGCAATTCGAACTGCATATTATTGTCAGACATCGAGCATCACCACCCCGTCCACCTCGATGATTTTGTATTCCTGGTCGGTTGTGTCGACTGGTAACTCGTAGTGATGATCTGCAAATGATGGATTCCTGGGTTTTGTTTTGACCTCATACCATAGATTTTTAAAAAGAATGCGATCATCTTGTTTCACGTCCATTGGCAACATATAAATTACATAAGGAGTCACAAATTCTTGTCTTTCTTGTGGTGTCTGCTCCGTATTTTGCCGCACCACCGTTGACACTCGACATTTAACTTGATGACCAACGCGAATATATGCTTCTTTCCACTGGCCATTAACGCGTGTGCGTTTTTTGCTGAATATATCACATTCATCTTTCAATGTTTTTTTGAATAGGCGTTGAGATTTTTTAAAGTTCATGTGACCACCCACTGTCGTGCGTGTCCGTCCAATAATTGGGCAACCTCATTCGGAATGACGCTGTCAATGTCCTGTTGCGACGTTGTGCCATCCCGTACCGTCCAATCACCAAGCTTGATTGAGCCAGATTCACCCACAAATCCATCTTCATCAACATACATTTTTTCGACTAATCTAAGAGTTGCCAGTTCTAAGTCGCTTGGCAAGTCACTTGGATTGTCCTCTGTCCCATCCTTCGGTAGTGTGTATCCCGCTTCATACTCAACGATTCCACGTATTTGCGCTCCGTATATATCCAATATCCCACTTTCACTTTCCAAGAATGTCGCGATTCGTAAAGAATTTAGTAGTCGCCCGTTAATTGTCGCTATCTCATGCACTGGATACTCATTAAAGAGGATTTCATTCGTTGGATCAATTACATTTTGAATATGGCGCTGTCGCTTGAACTTACGCCGGCAATAACTTTCAATAGCAGCTGAAGCAGCATTCACAGCGTCAGCAATCCGGCTATCATCCGTGACATTTTGCTTTGCCTCAACTTCGTTAATATCGCCGTAAATAAAACGCTTAGCACGTTCGATTGTTGTGAGCGCGTTCTCTTTCAGCATTATGTCACCCCTTTCTTAAATGAAAAAAGGAATGCCGAAGCACTCCTATATTATTCTGTTTCGCCACTCTCTTCCTCCTCGTCGACATCTACTTCGCCGCCATAGAAATCATTACGAAGTTTGATATTGACTGGTTCATCACCGTGATCTGCCGCTAATAGCGCGATACCAGGATACGCTTTGTGAGTTCCATCTATATTAAAACTCTCTTCGTAAAAAGATTTCTTTGCCGCAATATCTTCATTTGGGATAATCACCATTTGTTCAGTCGAGTTTGTTTGAACTAATACGAATACGTACCTCGATTCTCCCAAAACAGCTGCATCTAAAACCGCTGTGATGTCTGCTAATGCCATGCTTTTCCCTCCCAATAAATAAAAGAGTTAATCAACTTATAGCAAGTCGAATAACTCTTGTTTTTTCATATCGCTCGTATATTCAATGCCTAAATCGTCAAGCAGCGCCTTTATTTCACGCACCGTTAGGTCATTGTACGAATATCGTGCAGGTTCTTCTTTTCGGGATTCTTCAACAGCAAATGTCGTTGTGCCGCCCGATTTACCGGGCTTATCAGGGTGTTACTTCAATTAGCTCGAGTTTACCACCTAAGTTTGGAACTTCTGTTTCAAGCACTGCCACCGCTTCTGGACGTGTTACACCGCCACCATTCCGGGCTTTCGCTCGAAATGGAATAATGTCATTTTCCATCGCCGACGCCGCTTGGTCATAACGACGAATCGTCATACCGTTGCGGTCGAGAATTGTATAGGCGCGCTTAATGTCACCGTAAACAGCCGCCGCCCCTTTTCCGATTGAATCATCTTTGTAAACTGGTTTACCGAATAACGAAGCTGGTTTACCCGCTTGGACCGGTGGTTGCCACATGTAGTTGCCTGTGTCGTCCTTTTGGGTACGGGTATACAGCTCCGTTTCCGCATTGATGATATAAACACCGTTATCACGTGCAATCTTGTCTTTCGGCGCATATTGTAGCGACAACAAGCCGTCAAGCAACTTTGCATCAGTAGTTAGTTTGAAGTGCTTAACAAATGGATCAACAAGTAATCCCTCCGGCTCTTCGTAATTATTGCCACGCCCATTCATGAATGCGTTGCCTTCTGTGTATGCAAATGCTTCCGCAAACATTTGCGTGATAATTTGCGTTAAATTGAACTCGCTGTCCATCAATTGGTCCTCGCCAACCCCAGTAAGTGCGTATAGGTTTTGGACGAACAGCCACTCACGCGCCGGGATAACATCTGATTCAAACTTTTTAACATCGTAATTGTCAACGTTTGTTTCAAGCTTCCCGTAACCGGCTGTCAATTTGTTAAACATTGTACGGCGCATACGGTTAGAAGATGTTGGTACAACGCGCGCTAATTGACGCATAATTACTTGGTCATGAACCGCCATCTGAATTTCGCGGTCAACATCTTCCGGGACAATTAATTCGCCAAGAGAATCCTCCACAAGCGCCTTTAGATGCATCGGTACATCTGCGATAGCTTTCTTCTCTTCTGCGTCTAGATTGTCTTGTCGACCACCTGCACGCATAAATTTAAGGAATGCAGACTTCTGCTTCATTTCTTTCTCGATTTGTTCATCTGACTTCCCATTTTGTTCTGTCTGGTGACGACGGTTTTGCTTCGTCGCCATTTCGTTCAGTTGATCTTGCATTTTTGTAATTTGTTCATTCAAATCATCCATTTTCTTTTGCGTTTCTGCTGTGGATTCACCAAACTTCTTTACTTCCTCTTCGCGCTTGTCGTTTGTGTCTTGCAAAGCCTTAGTGGCTTTCTGCAATTCTTTAATCATTTCATCCATATTAACGCCTCCTAGTTAGCTGTTAAACTTTTAATTTGATCTAAATAACTTTTAATTTTTTCTTCTTGCTCACTTGCTTGCGGATCATCAACCTGTTGACTTTTCACCTTTTGTTCTACCGCTTCATCAATCGCTTTTTGAAGCAAGGTAACTAAACGATTAACATCTTCATTACCGATTGATTTTTGAATGTGCGCTCTATCGTTTGCGGGTAGACCAACGGCAGAAACCTCATACAAATCTGCTTCTTTGATGTAAAAAATCCCATCATCGTCCCATTCGTAATCTTTAACAACGAATCCTATTGACATGCGATCAATAACTCCGGCGTCGACCAATTTCATTAGGTCTTTCCCCGCTACTGTATCAACGATTTTTGCTTCAATGTACAAGCCTTTCTCGTCTTCTTTCGCATGTACAATTTTTCCGACAATCTGATTCCAGTCATGGCCCACGAGAAATTTAATACGTCCAGAACGTGTAATCAAAGTCTTTTTAAAAGCTCCGCTAACAACTACATCGCCGTGCGCATCTGGCTCACCACCAAAAGTTGAAGCGTAACCCTTGATTGTCATGTCTTCTTGGCTGTATTCTTTGATTCTCATGCTAGATTCAATATGTCTTTTGGTTTCCAAAGTCGGTGCAGCTGATTTCTGCAATAACTCTCTTGCAAGTTCCTTTAATGTCTTCACGCTTCTCACCCCCTCTCAATGTTTTTAAACTTCATCCATCCGTACCTCGTAAACCTCAACGCAACGGCAATGGATACGTTCTTTCGCTGGCAATTCTGGATCGCCCGGAAACATTGCACTATACCCGTTAATGTTGTAATAATCTTTTACATCCACAGTCTGTTGATTTGCGTATTTATGGGAGTCCCGCGTCCTGCTGTCATATGTAGACACCCAAATCTTATTAATTGGCAAGTTTAGAGACAGCACACCTTGCTGTTTACCATAAGAAGCCGCCGCCATCATTTCAGTGCGTGCAATGCGATAGGAACGGTGTGTCATAAAATCATCAAAATAGAGTTGTTTCATTTCGCGCACTACAGCACTCATTGCCCAACTTTCTTCAAAAGCTTCTGATAAAATGGATCTGATTTCTTGTCTAGTCCATTCGTGGATATAGCTAACGGAATCGCCCGCCGCAACGCGAATGAACTCTTGCATGTATTCTGTAACGTCAGCGAAATCGTAATCATCGAATTTAACGTTTAGTTTTAACGCTTGTGATTTTAATAACTTACGTTCGCGGTCATACATCTCCTTGGCGAAGTTAGAATATAAAGCAATCATCATTGCTAGCCACTCTTCTTTTTCCAACGACAAAATGGCGTCAATGTCTGATTGCTTCACATCTTCAATCGACTTGATGCCTTTTAAGTATTCTTCAATTCGCTCATGTTCTTCCATAAACCGTCCGGCGATAACTCTTTCAGCAATTTTACTACGTTCATCCACCGAATCGTTAAATGCATCGGCACTCATTTTCCTTCTAAGTTTCAATTCCGCTTGTTTAACGATGGATAATGCGTCTTTCTCTTCGGGTTCTTCTGGCGGTTCTGCGTTCGGTCGTTCTTTGGGTTGCATTGATTGTCCTATTGTCAGTGCAAGCTCAACAGGATCGCCACTTTCATTCATTAAAACAACATTGCGTGGGATGAAAAATACGTCGCCGCCCGGAACCTCGTCTTGCCCGAGAGCTGCACGCTTCTCGTTCAACGTGAAACTGTCCGTATTCGAGATACGCTCATACTTCTCGTTCGCGCTTTCCTGCAACGCTTCAATTTTCGATTCGTCATAGCCCACAACGACCCTCGCGCCATACAACGGTGCAAGCTTGTGGTTAATAGACGACACAATTTTATCTAGCGTTGGCAGTACGGTGTCTTGGTGAAACGCCTGTCTAGCTTCCTTGTAGTTGTTGTAAGTGGATTTGTCCTGAATACCTACCAATTGCGGTGGAACGCCAAAAACCGCGCAAATCTCTTCTCGCGTCATTCTCCGACTGTCGATAAAGTCCATATCCTTTGGCGATAACCCCATCGCTTGGTATTCCAGCCCACCTTCAACTAAATGCGTTTTACCAGCGTTATGTTTACCACCCCATAACCTTCGGATCGTTCTTGTAATCCGTCTTCGTTCAGGATCGCTAATCTTCACATCTTTGGGCGCTCGCAATATCCCACCTGGCGCCGCATAGTTCTGGACAAGCGTTGTATTCCAGTCCGTTGTCGAGTTATCCATATCAACCGTTCGCATCGCAATCTGTAACGGAGTTAAACCAAAGTAATCATTTGTTGGATGAAATAGTTTGGTATGCAATGCACGTTCATATGGCAACGCGATTGCCTCACCATTCACATTCAACCTGATTTCTTTAATCGACTCTTCACCAGGGACAATCTCAACGCGTTCGGGTCGCCACAACCAAAGTTCGATAGGTGGTCCATTATCGCTCGGGCCATTCATCTCGACATAACCATTACCTGACAACATTAAAAAAGACACCCACGCCTCCATGAAATCGTCGCGTGGATGTTCTTCGTTCGGCTTGTCCAACAGTAGTTGTAATGGGTGATTTTCAACCTTGATTAATTCCCCGTCTTTCCCTTTTTCATAGACTTCAAGCGGAATAGATGCGGCTGCCCTCGCGATCGCACGCACACAAGCATACACCCATACATTTTTGTTGTACGATTCTTTAACCATCTTGTCGTACTTTTCTTCTGTATACTGTGGTTGACCTAGCACAATTTGATTAATATGTCTTGCTGTAATAGACGCCTTCGTCGATAAGTAATGCAACGCCATTTCAAATTGATTCATTCATTCACCTCCTCGCCCTTCAGATGAAATGTCATTGCAACTTTTCAATTGCTTTATCTATTTGTTCGATTTCATTTACAGTTTGTTCATTTGATTTATTCAGCACCTTCAATTCCGCGGTCAAAAAACCAAACCGTTGACTATTGTCATCTAATTCCTTCGCTAATCGCTTTCTTTGGTGTTCCAAAATCTCGATTGCAACATTCATTTCTTTGTTTTGATTCATAATTACCTCTCCTTTACCAATCATCATCGTCATCGTCAATGTCGTATTCAACTTCTGTAACATTCACAGACACCGCATCCTCAATCGTATAAACCACATACCTAATACCATCAAGTGCGTGGTCATGCTCTTTAATCGGCTTATCTATGCCTTTATTGCCTGCTTTACTATCCCAAACGTAAGATGCGAATTCCTTCTTCACGTTTTCGCAATCGTTATGGACATATAAAGATTCACTCGAAATCATAGATTGAACTGTACGAATACCGTTAAGTACGTCATTATCCGCCTCAACAACACGAAAAAGACCCTCGTCGTGTATCTCCGCCTTGAAAGACGCAGCACTAGGGTCTAAATAGATTGTCATATGATTTGGATTAAACATTGGATTGCGCTTGATATGTTTTTGCAATATTTTTGATTCTCGGACAAACTTTTTTAGATTTGCGTAATGCTGCTTGTCCGTCAATTGCCCATCTTTACGTCCATCATGGTAATACTCGTCCATGATGTAGTATTTGTTTGAGCCATCGTCTTGGTACTTGATGCCAATTAAAATAAACGCTGTCGGATTACTTGTACCATAGTCAATACCGATAACAAAGTCGTCAACAGCTAGGTTATCGTGTATGACATGTTCTTTTTCGTGAAACATTGAAAAGATAACGCCTTGTGCGGCAATCCATAAACCTTTAATCATTCGGTCATAGAATACACCCGTAAACATCCGCTTGTATCGTTCTTTGGTTTTTTCGGATAAGGATGGGTTATCTTCCATCGTGAAATGAAGTCGATAGATTTTCTTCTCTTCCGCTTGATCGATGAAATCTGTTTTGAACCAATGATATGGGCCCTCTGGGTTGCAGTTCAAAAATATCTTTGCACCATCTTCAGAGCAACGACCAATCGCTTGGTTAATAAATGATTCAGGCATAAGTGCCACTTCATCCAAGTACGCACCAGCCGCTGTTAATCCTTGCAACGTGTCTTGTGACGCTTCATTCGACGCTCCAAATAAATAAAATGTGTTCGTGCCGATGATAACATGCGGATCGCCGCTCATGTGATAGTGATAGTCGATATTCTTCGCGGTCAATATTTTAAACATAGGTTCGAGAATGTTACGTTTCACCGCACCCATTGAACGACCAGCGATGATAAAATTTTCATGTTTAAAAGTAGTCGTCGCAAACGTCAAAAACGAATCAATCATCGCAACTGTTTTACCCGCACGAATCGAACCGTCGCATATAATCATGTCTTTATCATGATGTGGACTATCTGGATGCCACCAATACTGCAAACGCATTTGCTTCTTGGAAAATGGACGAAACTTAAATGCAGTGGTGCGTTTTCGCTTTCTACTCATCGTTAAACACCGCCGTCACATCCGCTTTTCCAATCGCTTTCATGTATTGTTGCATGCGTTCGTGTGCATCATCCGAAGTATCACCTTGTAAATCTTTAAGTTCGGCTTTCGTTTTGTCAATGCCAACTTGCATTGCTTCGAGTTTCAATCGGCGTTCATCATCTTCGTAAGCTAGATCATTGAACTGCTTAATCAACGATCTGAGCTCGCTCATCGCTCGGCTTTGGGCATTCAAGAAAGTTGCATGACGATCCCATGCGAACTGATAATCATATTGCTTTTCTTCTGCAAATTCGATTGTATCGTCATCATTAATAAGCCCTTTCACTTTCGAGAGGACTTTCACAGTTTCGTCTTTACTTTCAACGTGCATGATCTGTTGAGCACGGATGATAGCAGCATACTGAATCTGTATCTGATCGTATATTAAATCAGCGGGAGAACGTTCTTGCATTGCCTCCATGATCTCTAACGTGTCTTCCGGTAAATACTTGGCGAAGAATCCGTGAGTCACCGCATTTGAGTTTCGTTTTGGAGGCGATGCGTTTACATTCCCTCTGTTCCCCTTAGCATTACCATTCCCTCTAGGAGCACCGCGCTTTCTAACGGATTGTTGTTCGTCTTTCTCCGTTGCAACACTCTTCTTTTTCGTTGCGCGTTGCGATGCGTTATTTGCCGTTGCGTTGCGTTGCCATTTCTCTCGGTTCTTCCTACTACGAATGGTCGAATCTTTCACGCCATGTTTCTCAGCTAAATCTTTAAATGTTATATCGCTTGTTTCCCATTCCTTCTGAATCTCAATCCAATTAGGCACATCACATCACCGCCGCCTCCTTTATTTTTAGGCATAGAAAAAGCACCTCGGAATGAGATGCTACTTCAAATGCTTATTCATTTCGACTCTACACATTTCTTTACTACACCCATAAATGCAGGTAAGTATTTCAATACATCGCTTTTTAGAGCTATAAAATCCTCTGTCTCTTCTGTATGAGCGATTTTGTTACGGATAATGGTGTAAATAGTTTCGTAAGGACATGTTTTCCCAGAACTTGCTGGAGGAGGAGCTGTGTAAACCCCTCTTTCAAATCTTTTTATCATTTTATCAATGTCAAATTGACTTACATATTCTTTACGAGGGTTTTTAGCTACTATGTACATTAAACTATACAACAAAACAAATCTCCCGATTGGTTCTTCTTCTTTGAGAGCTTGATTGTAAAATATTTTTAAATTACTTATTATGGAACCGACTTTAAAATTTTTTTCTAATTCTTCTATTCTACTACCGTTAATTGGTTCGATTACTTTGAATCGACCAACCATTGTACTGCTTATATTATGCTCTACTTTATTATCTGTTTTTATCTGGTTGAATCTCACGCTATCCAAAGGACTTTTCAACTCAAAAGATAAAAAAGAGATTAATTTATCGACTATATCATCAGAAATACCCAACCCTTCCTCTCTTTCCGTCACCTCTCTTAAGAACAATGTAATTCGCAACATATCAGTATTACCAATGCTTTCGACTGTAATTTTATCAACTTTCTCAGAAACATTATTTATAATGATTGCTCTCTCTAACCAAAACAAGGACTTCGCTGTGTATGTTATCTCCATTTACTTCTCGCCTCCCATCTACAATATTTCGTCATGAAAGGCGTAAATCCTTCATACTCCCAAAACTACACACCATATCAAGCCCTTTATTAGCTAACGCTTGCTCTCTATCACCAATTTAATGGCAGGTACTCGCTAGCCCACGATTATTTTATGACTGTATGGCACATAGTTTTCAAAGTACAAATATCGCCCGTATTCGGGGAATCAGTAGCCAAAGTGTACTCTCGCACCCCAAGACCACCAACTCCCCGACCTGCCTTCCATGGTACCAGTATTTTCCGCAAACGCGAAAACATGAACTAAATGCACTTTTGAACGTTTTGAACATCTTGAACATTTTCAGCCATTTGTCTTGCGATCGAGGAAAATAGTCTTTTGATATGAGTGTGTGATAGCCCCATGTGACGCGCTATCCATGAGTACCCTTTGCCTTCTAGAATCCAGTGAAGAACCTCCGCCTCCCTCACATCTTCAATCACATGAATACGCTCCTGAATCATTTTGACTTTACTTTCATATCCAGAAATCTTTTCATGGTGTTTACTGCGTCTGATCACTTCACGAAATACCGGATCACTCGCTTCGCCCTTCCCTTTCGGCATGACCGCCTCGATGCCATACTGTGCCGTTAGCCCATCCCCGGCATCGCGCAAGTTCTCACGCATCACCTTCACCGAATTGATCATCCAATGATAATCCTTAAGTAACTGCTCGATCTGTTTCTCCGTCATATGCCCGCCCCTTTTCATCGTCTTCTGATTGCCCCGTTCACTCGTTTGTACGTTTCTCGCCTAACACCCATCAAATCCCTTAATTCCCACGCTGTTAGCCGTTCTGGACGCTTGTCCCTTGTCCTAGTATTCTTCCGTTCTACCTTGGCTGTACGAGCCTGCGAAAGCCCTTTTTCAATCAACTCTATTTGCAATGAACGCATATCCTCGCTCCCTTTTTTGTGAAATAAAAAAGAGGACAACAAATGACCCGGCGTAATTGCCGTAATCAAATGTTGTCCTCTGGTTGGCCAGGGGGACTGTATTATTTAAATGTATCTAAATCACTTATTTCAATGATTCCCCTTCGATTATTATCCAAGAATTTCACGTTAACCCTTGAGCCATATTTGTTTCTATTAAAACTCAATACTTGAACTCTTCTATCGCGATGCTTTAATTTTCGCTTATTCATTGGCTTGACTATCAATTCGCATCCAATTGTAATTGTATAATCTGAAACAATTTCTTCCTTGATATAACGTTTCACTTTCGCTTTTAAAATTAATCCATCTTCGTCTTCATAAAACTTAACTTCTGTCCCTATCAAAACTCCTCGCCCTCTTCCCTCGGCATCCTCTTAATCTTGCCGGCATGCGTAACAATCCTGATACTCCCTCAACCCATTTCGGACAACAAATGACACAGCGAAATGCTGAAATCAATCGTTGTCCTCTGGTTGGCCAGGGGGACTTTAAAAACTCTTAAATTGGGTGTGGTAAACGCGCCTTCTCATTAGGATCTTGATTGGGAGTTTTATAACCCCCCAATAATATTTACATTCTAATTGAGCAGAGGAATACCGACCTTTTTTAAAACTCCATTTATAAATCGCAAATCTCTCCCTGCCGGAAGTAGTATATCCAATTCGAACAGAATGCCTTTTAACATCTCTAGGACATTCACTCGTACCTAAAGGAATAATAAACGTTTCTCCTGAATCCATTTTATACTGCATAAAAAATTTATGAAATTCTTTTCCCGTAGATAGCTTATATTTAATAGTTATATCAAATATCGTGAATTCACCTAGATTTTTCATAATATGTGCAGTCAGCTTAAAATCCTTTTCCTTCTTCATACTTTCAAAGCTTTCAAAGTTACTGTCTGCTAAAAACTTCCCTGGACTCATTTCACGACCTTCTATTAATTCCGAATAAGTTCTAGTTGCAATAATATCATCAAAAAAAATCCTCTTTTCTATTTTTCTTTGTACTCTATCTCTCCAATGGTTATAAACACTTGTTAAGACAAATACCACAATTCCTGTAATCAAAGGAACGTACACCTTTATAATTTCGCTGTCTTTAAACAACGAAAGAAAATCCTTCAAAACTCTTCGCCCTCTTCCCTCCGCATCCTCTTAATCTTCCCCTGATGCGTCACAATCCGATATTCCCCGTGATCTGGAAGTTCCCGCACTTTCGCCTTCCCCTCCGATATAACTACAACACAGTTCAATGGTAGTTCCATTATACCAAGTTCTAGAAATAAATCATCTGGATTAATAGTAATGTCTTTGTTCAACAGGACCCCTCCTATTTGTGGTACACTATATTTGGCTGAGACAGGAGGGTTCCTGTCTTTTTATTTGTATAAAAAGGTGGTTTTACTATTGTTTGAAGGTGTCGAAGTTAATTGGATGCCGATTATTGCGCCCATAATTATCTTATTCCTTACGATGTTAGCAACTGCATTTGTATACAGATTGCTATTTATCAAGTGGTTACCTAAACGACTTTTTAATTTCCTTCTTGGTCCTGTTTGTTTAATTGGGCTTTACATCTGGCTTATTCCGATGAATTTAGGATTTTATGAGTTTTTCAAGTGAAGTAAGGCGTCTTGAGCGATGCCTTTTTAATAACCATAAACCCCATGCCGACGTTGCTCGATATTTCCAAGTTTCCCCTGCTCAAGCACAAGTAAAGTGACCTCAAGCTGCGACCTACCCAACTCTTCCTCGATCGTGTTCAAGCTAGTGCTCATTCCATTACCTCCAAGAACTCGCCTTCCTCAAGAGTGTCCCAGGCCTCAGTTCCATTCTCATTTTCCGTCTCTCCCAAAGGTTCGCCGCCTCGCATTGCGAATTATCCGATTGGATAAAGCTCAACGCAATCATTGTGGTAAAGGTCATCCCCGACCTGAATGATTACATCATCTCCGTAAAAAGGATCGTCGCAAGATTCACAACGTTTTAACTTTTCGTTTATTCCGCCACCTCCAGCAACTCCGGATCATCATGAATATTGCCGATGATTTCGTGACGTAGATCATTTCGCAATTCGTAACCCGTCCAACCGCCTTGCCCCGCATTATTCAGGTAAGCGTACAAAGGGACAGCTTTATACTTTGCTTGGTTAGTGTCGTAACAGATGACCCTTATTTCGTCATCGCCTGACTTGGCAATATCTCCATCGAACACCATGCGATCCATAGGATCTTCAATGCCGATGTATTGACCGACCGTTTCTTTATCGACAACGTATTTTGGCAAATCATCCGATATCACATTTTGAGGAATGATGTAATGTAATCCAACTGCCGTTTTGATGTAGCTCCCATAAACCCATGTGCCACCCGATTTCCCACGGAATAAAACATCCCTCACGACGCCACCGCCCTAGCAACAGCCAACATCCCCAACAGCTCCCGATACTCTAATTTTTCCAATGGGACACTTTTCAAATTTTCATAGATTCCAAGCGAATTGAGTTCTGCAATCACATAATTTCTCCGGTTCTTCATGCCGTCCGCTCCTTTTGCGCTGCCCAATACCGCTCAGCCGCTTGTATTTGTTGTTCCAGTGCTTCCATTTCTTGTTTGATCCGCTCCGCGTTGTATGGCTCAGTGGATTGCACCAGCCAAAAGCCACCGCCGTTGATCCAGTTAGGCATGACGCACATCCTTTCTGTTTTCGTGAAAACAAATCACTTTCCAGTTATCTCGTTTGCATTCCTCGATATCGAAGTCGCACTCACCATTCCCTGTATAGCAATCGAATCTGTGACTTTTAGGGTCTGCCGTGACTTCGTATATCGTTCTGCGGGTCGCCATCAATACATCACCTTGTTTCAGCTCCCAAACATCCCTTCCGTGCTTTGCCCACCATCTGCGCTCTTTTTCAACTTTGATTTCTTCGGGAGTGGCATGGCGCTCAACATCGGCAATCTCCTTCCAATTGCTCACGCCCTCAAATTGCACTCTTGCATGCTCATATTGGATGGCAACAATCTTGACTGTCACGTCTCCTTCAAATCCTTTGTATATGACCCAATCCTCGACCTTGTACTCCGGCTCAACTTCGTATTGACCTAACAACAATTGCATTAGCCCTGCACCTTCGTCTTCTCTGCCCGATTCATTCCATTCCACCAAAGTTTGAACATGGCTATCAGAAACCGTGAAGTCTGCTGTTACCATCTTGAAAATATCTGTCAAAGTCCACCGCGTTTCCAAATCTGTATATGCATCCGCAACGCTTTGCGGGATTTTTACTTTTTCAGTCATTCCAAAATTCCCCTCTCTCGAAAATCGCTATTAATTTTTGGCATTGATGCTCGTTGAACATTCCAATGTGCGCTTCTTCACTCGTCAGCTCCATTACCTTTTGGAGCCTCATGTATACCGCTTTCCTACTCATCTTCCGCGACTTCCATAACGGATCGATTCTCGCATGGCACATTTTTCTAAGGTTACGCAGATTTCCGTTCGCCAACGTCCCCAATGGCGTCTTGCCCCGGCCATGCGTCCCTACCCGAGCATCGCATAGTGTGCAAACATACAGGTTCGTGCCATAATCCCTGCCGTAAAACTCACGGGAGGAAACGAACCTTGCAGGCTTATCGCAGTACGGGCAATTGATGTCTGCTACTTTTGCCGTTTCGGTCAATTTGATTCCTCCTAATTCCCAAACAATATTTTTTCAAAATCATCATTTTCGCTATCCGCTTCCTGGTCCCGAATAGACTCTTCCGGCATATATATTTCCAACGACATTTTCTTGATCCGCTTGCCAACTCGGCCACCCGGATAAAAGTCTTCCAAGCTATCGATTGAAACGTTGGAAGTGAATAAAGTCGGTTTATTATGCTCAAGCCTGTAATCTGTGATGTCGTAAAATATTCGCTCTTCAAATTCCGATGCACCCTTGATTGCCAAGTCATCAATAACCAGAAGTCCGACTTTCCGATACGATTCTACGACTTCGCTTTCAGTAAGCTCCGAATCATTTTTAAATGTCTTTCTCACTTGCGAGATGAGGTCCATCGACTTGATAAATGCGACATCGACACCATGTTGACTGACAAGCGCATTGGCAATACTAACTGCCAATCTGGTCTTTCCAGAACCCTTCACATCGCTATACAAGTAAAGCCCCTTGCCGTTCTCTTGCATGACTTCAAAGTTTGTGACGTAGTTGATTGCCGCTTTTCGAGCAACAACTGCCCTCTCCCTGCTATCAGTTTGCTGATATATATCCGTCCGGAATGATCGGACTGTAGCATCTTTGAAAATCGGTGGGATGCCTGACAAATCTAGCTTTTTATCGATTTCTCGTTGTTTGATTAGCTGATCGTAGCACTCGCATTCCTCTTTCCACTCGTCCACGACATTTTTTTTATGACGTTTTGACCAGTCCTTGATCCAGATGAACCCTGTACCGTCACATCTACGAAAAGGGCAATCTTCAGAAGGGGACGTCAATATCTCGATCGGATTCGATTCCAGCGATTCTCTTACGGCGTTCATTCGCTGCATCAATCTTGGATTGGATTGCATCATTTCTTGGAGTACTTGTCCCAACGGCTGCAGCATCTTCTACACCACCATTCTTGTTTTTCAGTAACATCAAGCCCCGTCGTGCTTCCGGCTCTTTTGTTTGCCGTAGAATCCCGAGTGTGTAAGCTTCCCGCTTGTCATCATGCTTTTCACAATGCGTCCAAAGTGCATAGTTAATTTGATTAGCGCTGTACTTACCCATTTTCTCAATCACACCAGCAAGCACTTTCGCGGATATCCTACAAGTCGATCGTGTCAATCGGATCGTGTCAAAGTAATTAATCAAGATTTTTTTAGATGTACCATCCGGGAACGAGTTGGTTCGCAAAGCGAAATCAACAAAGGTTTCGATATCCTCGGTCGATGACAAATTCATGTTCTTCACATTCGCCTGATCGACGTATTGTTTTAATGTTTTATTGCTGTTAATGCTGTTAAGTGATGTTATAAATGCTGTTATACTAATAAGTTGTTCATTCTCTTGTACATTGGATGTACTTTGGTTGTTCATTGGATGTTCATCTCCTTGTACATCTTGATTTTCTGACACGTCTTCATCCTTAGAGTCGCAAGGGGTTTCAGCTTCGCTCTCTTGTACATCCTCATGTTCATCCGATGTACTTTGGTTGTTCATTGGATGTTCATTCTCTTGTACATTTTTTTGGTTTTTCTTCTTGTAGGAATCCAACTTTTGGTAGTCTTCGTAATTAACAACCGTGATCAGAATCCCTCTTTTTTGAGTAAGCGTTTCTTGTTGTATATGTCCGTGGTCCACCAGCCGATCTAATGAGAGCTTGATCATCCGCCTGGTCCATCCTGTCTCTTTTTCGAGCTCTGATAAGATGATTATTGTTTGTCCAATTGATATCGATTCAAGCTTTTTGTAATTTGCCTTACCCATCAAATACTGATAGATCATTTGGTCCCGCAAACTTTCAAACTGTAATCGGGGTTGGATCACGAACCCCGAAGACTGAATGTTATTTTCCACCCCGATTACTCCTTTCCGAGTCATTTTAGTTGGACAGAAGTGTGGATGATTTTGAATACTTCAGTTGCACATCCGTCTGGATTATCGACAATTTCGGATCCGGTGAACCTAATAACCCTGCAACCCGCACTCATCAAATCTCGCTCTCTTTTTTTATCCCGTGCGACTTGTTCTTTAGTCTTTTGGTGAAAATCATGACCGTCGCACTCTATCGCAAAAGCAAAGCTATCTCCGTCGTAATTTTCCACCACGATAAAAATGTCAACTCTGTATCTCCGTTCATTAACCCGAATCTCCCTTTGTGCTTCTAAGAAGTGATTTCTAATAGATGTACCTAAACCGAACGCAATATCGATTCGACTACTCAGGGCCACAAACAGTAGTTGTTCAATAGGGGAATCACAATCCTCCAAATCAGCAAGTAAATATTCAAGCTTGTTCAAAACTTTTGTGGTAAGTAAGTTTTGAACCGTTTCGGGCAACTTCTGAATTCCGTCATTTACCTCGTTCAACAATGATGAATTCTCATAGTCGCGATATATCAATTTCATAACCGACACCCTCTCTTACAAGATCCCCTCACTCCGTCACTTCTTCCCCTGCACCTTCCAATAGTTCAAACTCCGGTGCATCCACAAAGAAATCATTGTCCTCCGGTGTAATATCCTTGATATTCCGTCCTGTTCCCTCGTCGTGGGCTACTTGCTGCTGAACTTCTACACTGATCGGCAGGTACTTCCACATATGCCTCACAACCGTCTTCTTAGCCATTTCCTCATAGTCCGTGTTCCAAGGGGAAAACTTGGAACCTGCTGCCTTTGAGCGACTTTTACGCTTCTCGATGTCCGCTTTACTCATAAACTCGAATTGATAGCCGCCGTCCTTGAAATGAGCGACAGCATAAGCGCCGATGAATGCACCTTTTTCAGTATCCATTGTCGGCTTGTGGACCAGCTTAGGCTCCAGACCTAACTCGAATTCAAACTCGTCTTTTTCATAAACCGCATGGGAGTAAATTGACTGAATATGTCCGGATCGTCTAGCGAGGTCAATCATCCCTTTGTAGCCGATAATGAACTGAACCTCTGTAATATTTTTCTTGTTGTTACGAAATGGAAGTAGATAACAATGGCCCATCAAACCCGGTTCTAATCCCAATTGAGCCGCTTGCATAACTGCTCCAAGCAAACTGCCAACTTCCGCCTCGCGAAGTCCTGGGGTTGTCCTAATCGTTGTCATGGCAATTCGAGTGAGCCTGTCAATATCCATGTGTTTCGGTAACGCTTGTGACATAGCCGGAGCCATTTGTTTTAAATAATCTTCAATCGTTTTCGGTTTATCTTTCGCAGGAACATTGTTACTTGTTTGCGCCATTTGGTTTTTCATTTCGTCCATTTGTTTTGTCATTTAGTCACGCCTCCACTTTCTTAATTGTTAACCGTCTACTTAATGATGAATTTGTGTACTTGTCCGCGACGTCCGGCAACTCTTTTTTTAGCAGTTTGCTATCTAAGCGATTGGTAGTTATCGTTTTCAAACTCGCTTCAAATCGTGGAGTTACACCTATTTCTGCTTTGCCAATCATAAGTTTCAGCTTATTCTCATATTCTTTTTGTAGAGACTGCTTGTCCTTCACTTCTGATTTAATGGACTCGATCGCTTCGATGAGCATTTCTGCTTCATCCGAATCGAGCATGATTTTTTCGCCATTGTCTTCCGGATACATTTTATTAAGTAGTTCCGTAGCTGATGGTGACCCATCGATCTCTGGTGGAACTCCAGCTTGAACGTGGTTCTCCCAAAAGTTCTTTTCTGCTTGAGTCATTAATTCAATGAACTCGTTATCCCTAGCGATTTCTTTCCAAACAAACTTTTGCCCGCCGATCAGAACGGCAATGTAAGCTTTTTCGTAATCCAGAACCGCCATGTAATGTTGCAGCTGGCACATATAAGCAGGTGGGATATAATCACCCTCCCACGCATCCGAGTTGAAAGCGTTCGTTGTTTTGCACTCAAGCAGCGCCCTTTCGCCAACAACATCACGGTCAATGTTCGCAATCATGAAATGGTGCTCTTTATGCCTAAATGTTTGGTTGCGACGACGAACTTTTTTTCCTGTTCGTCTTGTAAATTCCTCCGCAACAACATCTTCCAAAACGTTCCCCCAGTGAATCGCTTCATTGTCGATTTCTTCAACGTGATCACTAGTTTTATCAATGTATAGTTCGAATGCTGATTTCCAAGGATTGAAACCTAAAATCGCGCTTGAATCGGAACCGCCAATACCTTTCTTCCGCTCCAATAGCCATGCAATCCGACTGTCATTTGCTTGTATCGCTTCCACTTCAAATCCCTCCTATTGATTTTTGGGAGGTCCCTATGTACAATAAAGATGTATATACTGTCATAAAGACCTCACTAGACCTGCTGCCCTTTACAGCGGGTCTTTTTATTTGGCTTCGTAAAACACCGCACCAAGTTCTTCTTGCAAGTAATCCCTAAGATTTGCTTCTAGCACGACATGTCTCTTATCTGTGGTGATGTATTTATCGCCTTTCATGATTTCCGCACCGTAGTAGTCTTCCACTGGATGATCCAATGCGTGGAAATTCGCTTTTCGATAACGTTCATGGTCCAGGTAGTCGATTTCGGGATAACCGGTTAGGTTGGTTCGGGTAATGGCTGGATGCTCAATCATCTTCTTCACCGTCCTTTTCTTGGCATCCCTCACACTTGATCGGATGTCCTGGTTCTTGGTTTGTAAAACAGCCGCACGACTGGCAGTAGACGCCTTGCTGGATCAAGTTTGCAAATTCACCCATCTAGTTCGTCCTCCTTAACTGTTTGGTAATCCAAGTAATCCATTGCCAAGCTATCAAGGGGTATGCGACGGTACTCTTCCGCTCGCCTTAACCAAGACTCGGAAGCTTCTTCTCCGAAAGTTTTCAAAGCATCATCAGCAAACCTCTCAAATGTAGCGACCCGCTTTTTTCGAAACCGCTCGAGCATTTCGATGACATGATCAATCAATTCGATGGTGACTCTCATAACGTCACCACCCATACAAGTAACGTCAGCAACGATGCGCCACCAAGAATCCCATAAAACCAAGCTGCATCCGACGGATGGATCTCTTCTTCACCAAAGAAATACATATTCAGTTTTCGCATTTCATCACCCTTTCCGTTTAATTGATGGATATGAATCCCATCAAGAAGCCCGGGAACTCTTTTGCCGTGAAAGAGTTAAAGAGGGAATAGGATTGTAATGGCTCCCGGTGCTTCTTGATAGGAGCCAAGCTCCTATGCTATAATGTTGTTATCGATATATTTTCAAGTCCGGCCGATTGACGCTCCAACGTCAGTTGGCTTTTTTATTGCCGTGATATCAATTCCAGCTTTTTTCATTTTCTTCACAAACATCGCTAGATCTCTGCGTAATAGCTTTTCTTCTGTTTTCATGATTGCCTCCTATTAAAAGAAATGAATAAATCCAACTAGCGGGCTCACTGCATTAGAAATCACCGATATAACGTCCGCGCCGTACAGAAATGCCATTCCTAACTCCATCGACTGTGTAGCGATCGTCCAATCACGGAATACGCTTGTTGGTGGTTCTTTCACGTCGTTTTCATATTTAGAGATATCTGATTGACTTACACTTAACACCGCTGCCATTTTGATCTGATTGAAACCAGCTCGATTTCGGCACTCTTTTAAAAAAGCGCCAATACTCATGTCCTCACCCCCTCGATATTCCAATTCGGAATATATTCCAGATTGGAATTGGTTTGCTATTAAAAGCTTGCTATATTTATAGATGTAAGGAAGACCCCTCCTTACCCTCGCAATTCCTCGCTTTACCAACTACTCAATCTACTGATACTTCACACTCAGGGGCTTGCCCGCCCCTTCCCTCGCTTTACGCCGCTCTACGTGGTATCCACGCTTCTACGTAACTAACAGCAGATTGCAAGTCTTTCCTTCGCACATCTTTATATGAAGCAACCCCGAAACGATCTTTGATCTCTCGGTAAAGCTCCCTAAACAATCGAGGTCGTTCCTGACTATCATCCGACAGCTTGTACACCCTCTCCCCAACCGCCCGTTGGAGTCTGCGTTGCATGCCGTAATCTAATGTCATTTGGTTGTCGACCTTGTCTTCCAGTTGTTCAACCTTGCCTTTTATTTCTTCGACTTCCTGAGCTGTTTCGAGTGTTAGTTGCATGGAAGCCCTCAATTGTTCTTTAGGAGACAGCACTTTCGGTGCGTTCAGCGCCTTTTCCATGTCTTCAAATCTAGTAACATACGCCGCAGTAAATAGAACGCCTTTTTCACCAGTCATTTTGTTAGCTACCATGTCGCAACCTAAACGAGTCAGTAAGTAACACGGTTGAATTTGGTTCCTGCTATTTAGATAAGTGCTTTCAATGAAGAATTTCTCACTCCCGTAATCTTGGGACTGAAGAATTTCGACATATTTTCTGATGTCAGCTAACAAATGGTCATGCCGTTTCTCTACCATCCTTGCAACCTCTCGACTATCTGTAACTAGTTGTCCGTTAATAGAGACCACTTTTAATTGATCCATTGAACATCCCTCCTATATAGAAGATTTGTGAATCCCTTGCATTTGCGCCTGTCAACGCGTTAATTTTTATTACCAACCATCCATAATTTCACGAATTACTTCCAAGGATTCTTTGTAGAACCAAAACCGTTTACTATTTGGCTTTTGCCTTTGAAGCGCTCGCATCCGCGGATCACTTAAGATTTCTGCTTCAAGAAACGTCTTGCCCATACATAGGCGCTTCGACATTTCGTTAATGTCCCAAGTGAACAGAACTTCGCGAAATGCTTTGTCCAAGTTTTCCTGGATTTCCTTTTTGATAAATTCTTGGTCAACTTCCACATTGACTTGGGCGATTGACATGTTGCTTTCTCACTCCTTTCTTATCCTTCACACCCACCAATCAAGGCTCGACGTCTCCGCGTTGGCTATTGCTGTCGCTCGCTTCATATAGAAGGTCTTGGCGTACTCCGCTCGATCGAACGTTGATTGCTGGGTGTGAGGTAATGTATTTCTCCCGATCTGGTAAACTGTTGCTAGATGGGAGGTGAAAAATGATGAAAAAATATTTAATATCTTTCTATTGGGAAAGCGATGTGAACAGTAAGATTTCTGTTGCGATTAGAACAAAAATCGAGCAGTTAAGCCCAGAAACATGGATTCAAATTTTCCCAAACCTTTTGGTGATTCAGTCAGACCGTTCCATAGATGATATTTATTCTGCAATTGAAGCCGTATCTCCAGAGCATCGTTTTATTGTTGTTGAAGCTTCTGATTTCATGACTAATGAAGCGCGTTCAAATAGCTTACTTAAGCAACACGGCTATTAAGATGAACATCTGCGAACGTATTCTTTATAAGCGTTGATGTAATCTTCTTTTGACACCGGGGGATATTTGAAGCTCATACCTTCAAATATCTCTCTGGTTTCTCCCTTAACTGATGATGAAGATTGATCTGATTCAATTTCTTTACAATTGATATTGCGTTCTTTCAATTTCTCACCCCTTCCTTTCACGAGTGTGAGGTATTGGTTTTATACAACCTCCTTTTTACCTTTTGGTAACTCACCTACATAAGAAAAAACTTGGTCAAAACTTAAATCATGAAAATTAGCTAAAACACCTGCGATAAATTTACTTCCTGGATTTCTTTTTCCACTTAACACCCGATTTACCGTGCTGCGAGCAACACCGATTATCTCTGCGAAATCTTTTTCGGAAAGTTTGTTTTCTGATAGATAGTTCTTCAGAAATGCCGACTTAACAGAAATACCACTTGAATAATTCATATTACCACCCCTTTACCTTTTGGTAATTACCTTATGGCAATACCATAACAATTATTTTACCTTTTGGCAACACTTTTATTTTAATTTACTAAAAAATATTTCCTTTTGGCAATTACGTTCATTACAATTGAGGTGAAATGACAATTGATAGTTTTGGAGGAGTCCAAATTGGAGATCGATTTTGGAAAGTACTTAAAAGAGTTAAGAATGAAGAAGGGTTTTACAATTAACCAGCTTGCACTATATTCTGGAATAAGCGCCGCCCAATTGTCGCGGATCGAAAACGGTAAAAGAGGAGTTCCGAAGGCTGAAAACATCGCTAAGATAGCAAATGCCCTCAATACACCTCATGAAGAGTTAATGAAAGTTGCTGGTTATATAGAGGATAATCCAGCACAATATAATTTAGTCGAAATTGATAGTGAAATGCCATCGGTTTTCGCAAAAAGACTTAAAAAGCTTCTTGATACTGACGATGTCGAAATTCAAAAAGCTGCTAATTATTGTGGGGTCACAACTGATTACATCACGAAACTAATGACAAATCCCACATCATTACCTGGCGTTAGGACACTTTACAAATTAGCAGAACTTTTTAATGTAACGCCTGACTATCTTGGTGGATTTACTTCTGACCCCAATGGCCATGATTCAAGAACACCACGTCCAAGAGATATGCAGGATTTTCTCGCGAAAGAGGAAGTTATGTTGTACGGAGAAGTTCTTGACGACGAAGATAAAGAGAAACTAAACAGCATCCTGGCAGCGGTATTTTTCGATGCAAAAAAGAAAAATAAAAGAAAATGATCTACTGGAGTTGATCGAGTGGGCATTTCAGAGAAAGTTGATAAATTAATAAAAAAATATAAAACCCGCTGCCCATATGCCATCGCCGATATGTCCAACATCTCAATTCGCCGCGAGGGCTTACCGAACGGCATCATGGGCATAGCGGTAAAAGCGCTGAGACGGAAGTACATAATTCTATCAATCAATAACGATATACATATAGATCGCTTTGTGTGTGCTCACGAACTTGGTCATCACACTTTGCATCCGGGGTATAGTTACAAATTTATTACAAATAGCCTATTCGTTAATGACAAGTATGAAAAACAAGCTAATGAATTCGCGGTAAAGTTGTTGATTGATCCCGAAACATTGAAATATGGTCGGACTAAACAAGAAATTGCGCAACTTAACGGGCTTCCATTTGAAGTTATCGATAAGATACTTCGTTAGTCACGATTAAGGTTGTTAAACTAAAAACTTCCGATGTATTATCTAATGGTAAATAATTGAATGAAATTAATGAGGTGTTCACCCGTGGTACTACTTGGATTAATTTTCGCGTTGCTAGGAATCATAACGCTTATAACATCGGCGGTCATATTTATAATCGCGGTCCTTAAAGGTAAAAACACAAAATTAGTTAGTGTTCTTATACTTTTGACATCTTTCACACTTGTAACGATTGGTGTACTTATTATCCAAGTCGGAAACGATTCGGGTAAAACTGCTAATAAAAAACCAACACAAGATAATCTAGTTGGGGAAAACGATGAAAAACAGAGCGATCCAGAAAATTTTAAAGAAGATGTGATTATCGAAGATAAGATTAAAGGCACATACAAGAGTGTAATAAAACCACGATTAGATGAAATAATTGCCCAGTTAGATTCTATTTGGACAGAAAATTGGCAAGTCCCTTTCGATAAGATGACTAAATTAGAAATGACTTCGCCAGAGTTATCGATGCATTTATCGACATTGGATCAATCTTATTTCGATTTATTGGTGGAAGTTGAAGAAATTGATTCAAAAGCTAACGAAGTATTAAGTGCAGAAGAATCATCGAAAGTTCAAGAAATTACGTTCCACCTTAGGTCTGTAATTGTTCAACGATCTACAGCTGCTGCCGGTCTCATCGAACCGTTAAGAAATGGAACTGCAACTGAAGCTGATCTTAAAAGTGCACTTGAAGTAATAGAACTATCTAATGAAGATATATTATCTTTCGCCGCATTGAAGACAGCACTTGACTCAAGTACTGAGTGATAGTACTGACAATTGCCCTACCCAGGGCTTTTCTTTTAAATCCAAAAAGAACATACGTGCTATTTAATGTTGAAAGGAGGTGATGCCCATACTACTTATCCCCCGCCGTGCGCCTGTCAACGCAAAAGGGAGATAAATATGACAACTACAAATAAAACGAAGAAGCCGAAGAAAGAATGGTCAAAGAAGGAACCAGAAGTATTTCGTTATTTCAATGCCAAGGGAGAAAAGTTGTGGGGTTACCGTCATCGTTATTATGACACCTTGGGCAAACGAACGGAAAAATCAGAGCAAGGTTTAGCTTCAGAAAATATCGCAATCCGAAAATTGTTGGAAGTTAAATCTGCGCTGATCAATGGTAACGCCAAACAGGTCGACAACTCCAATTTAACTGTTTCAGAATGGATGGACATTTGGTTTGAAACGCATCAAAACGATTGGGAAATTACTACGCAAGTTCAGCGTGAACAAGCTATCAGGCTTAATATTAAGCCTTTACTCGGTAAACAGAAATTAATAGAGCTTGATCGCTCAACATACAAGCGAAAATTTATTAATGTTCTATTAAAAACTTACGAACCGAGTACGGTCTATATTATTCATGCCACCTTCAAAATAGCTATTAATGCAGCTGTTGAAGATGAAATACTTCCCCGAAATCGATTTAGTAAGATAAAAATCGAACTTGATAGCGAAAATGATAATTTCTTGAATCCGGCAGAACTAAAGCGATTTTTAACAACAGCTAAAGAACATGAAGGAATTACAAATTACTCAATCATTTTAACTTTATCTTACACAGGTATGAGAAGAGGAGAAGCGCTTGGGTTGAAATGGAATAATATAGACTTCGATAAAAAGACTATAACGATCGAACGCACTCGAGACGAATATGGGGCACGTAAACCTAAAACAAAGAAAAGTAATCGCATTATTTTTGTATCTGACATTTTATTAAACCAATTGAAAGCTTACAGGATATGGTGCAAAAAAATAATGCTAACTTTTGGGAAACGATGGGTTGAGTCTGACTTTATATTTATTACAGATAGAGGAGCGACTCCTGTAAGTGTTAAGTCTGTGTGCGAACCGGTTGAAAGGGTTATCAAGAAATCCGGGATAAAACGTATAACGCCCCACGGACTTCGCCATACACATGCTACTATCATGATTAGTAAAGGAGTTCCGCTACAGACTGTCGCTGATCGTTTGGGCAACACACCAGAAATGATCCTTAGAGTTTATGGACATACTTTAAAAGAGCTTGAAATTGAGTCAGTTAAAGTTTTCAATGATGCACTAAATTTTTAGTTTGGGGGACGTTTTGGGGGACGTTGTTATTTTAGTGTCTCCAAAGCCTTATAACATAGGCTTTCTTGCTACTACAGATTATTACGTGCTATAATAGGAGCATTGTGAATTTAGGGGGATTTTGAATGATAGCAGTTAGTAATGTAAGCCTTCAATTCGGCGATCGCAAGCTGTTTGAAGATGTGAATATACAGTTCAATCCGGGCCATTGTTACGGCCTTATCGGTGCGAACGGTGCGGGTAAATCAACCTTTCTGAAAGTGTTATCCGGTGAACTTGAGCCACAATCCGGCAATGTCATTATGAACAAAGATGAACGACTTGCCATATTGAAACAGAACCACTTCGAATATGAAGAAAATGAAGTACTCGATACCGTCATCATGGGGCATAAGCGCCTGTACGATATTATGACGGAGAAAAATGCTATCTATATGAAAGAGGATTTCTCTGATGAAGACGGTATGCGTGCGGCTGAACTTGAAGGTGAATTTGCAGAATTGAACGGCTGGGAGGCAGAGTCGGAAGCGGCGATCCTTCTTCAAGGACTTGGAATTCCGGAAAGCCTTCATCACGTGAAAATGGCCGAACTTTCAGGATCGGAAAAAGTGAAAGTGCTACTTGCACAGGCCCTATTCGGAAAACCGGATGTTCTTCTTCTCGATGAGCCGACGAACCACTTGGATTTAAAAGCGATCCAATGGCTCGAGGAATTCTTGATCAATTTTGACAATACGGTCATTGTTGTATCCCATGACCGTCACTTCTTGAACAAAGTTTGTACACAAATCGCGGATCTGGATTTCTCGAAGATTCAACTGTTCCCAGGTAACTATGATTTCTGGTATGAGTCCAGCCAATTGGCACTAAAAATGGCACAGGATCAAAACAAGAAAAAAGAAGAGAAAATCAAAGAACTTCAAGCATTCGTTGCGCGTTTTAGCGCGAACGCTTCAAAATCGAAACAAGCGACTTCCCGTAAGAAGGCACTTGAAAAAATCGAATTGGATGATATCAAACCATCTTCCCGCCGTTACCCATTCGTCAATTTCCAAATGGGGCGTGAAATTGGCAACGATGTATTAAGTGTCCAAGGTTTATCCAAAACACAAGATGGAAAAGTCATGTTCAAGGATGCCACTTTCACAATTGGTAAAGAAGATAAAGTCATTCTTCTTGGAAATCCACTTGCGAAAACAGCGCTCCTTCAAATTCTTGCTGAAGAGGCAGAGCCCGATGCCGGCTCGTTCAAATGGGGTGTAACAACATCACGCGCCTACTTCCCTCTTGATAACAGCAAGTACTTTGAAGGGTCAGAACAATCGCTCGTTGAATGGCTACGTCAATATTCACCTGAAGACCAAACTGAAACTTTCCTACGAGGTTTCCTCGGTCGCATGCTGTTCTCCGGCGAAGAAGTGAACAAAAAACCTTCAGTTCTATCCGGAGGCGAAAAAGTTCGCTGTATGCTTTCAAAAATGATGTTGACCAATGCCAACGTCCTACTACTCGATGAGCCGATGAACCACTTGGATTTGGAATCGATCCAAGCACTTAACAACGGTCTGATCGCGTTTAAAGGCGCAATGCTCTTCACTTCGCACGACCAACAATTCATTCAGACGGTTGCCAATCGTATTATTGAAATCCGCGAAGACGGCACAATATTCGATAAAATGATGAAGTATGATGAATACCTCGAATGGTCTGAACAACAAGCTAAATAATTCTTCAAAAAAGTCGTCATCCTAAACAGATGGCGGCTTTTTTCAATCATGAATCTTCTGTCGGCATGGAATCTCTATGATGGGGTATACCAAAAGAAAGGAGTGATCTTGATGAGAAAACTGAATGTACTCTTCGTCTTATTACTTACCTGTTTCGTAATCGTCGGTTGTTCTAAAAACAGTTCGACTACGATGGACAATTCGGGTTCCGAAAATAGAGGTATGACAACAAAGGGGAATGAAAATACGGAGGGTAATGAGGGGAAAAGCCAAAATGAGGTGACGATGAGTGACTACTTCCTGCCGGATGGCTCAAAAGCGCATTATTTAGGTGAAGGCAATGAATTTGCTGAACTGGATGTTGAAGTAGCACAACCTCATAAAAACTACGTAATCATTCATGAAAACAATGGTGGTACGATGATCCGTTATATTTACAAAATTACAAACAATAAAATCGAGATTTTGGACAAAGGCATGGTTGATTACAAAGATGAGTTCCCAAGTTTAGATGAATTGGATGCGATGAATCCAACAGGAATCTACTTACAGCAACCCATTGAAGTCGGTACTACTTTTGATAACTGGACGATTGTTCAAACCGATGTGTCTGTTGAAACGCCGTACAAAAAATTTGATAAAGCCTTTGTCATTGAAGAAAAAGGAGAAGATTTCACGAATCGGAAGTATTTCGTAGAAGGATTTGGAGAAGTGAAACGGGAATCCATCATGGATCTGGAAGATGGTGAACATATTGTCACATCCACGTTGAAAGCAGTTGATCAATAATATATTCTCCCCTATTATGAAAAAGAGGCACTCCCCGTAAGGGTGCCTCTTATGAATGACGAATTATAATTTTATAACGTTCGCAGCTTGTAGTCCACGGTTGCCTTCGACAACTTCGAACTCTACTTGCTGTCCTTCATCCAATGATTTGAACCCTTCTCCTTCGATAGCGGAGAAGTGTACAAACACGTCATCCTCACCTTCAACTTCGATGAAACCGAAGCCTTTTTCAGCATTGAACCATTTTACCGTACCTTGTTTCATGTAGAAAACCTCCATTAATAAATACTTATAATACATAAACTTTTCCAAAAGAAAAATTCACATATTACGAAAAGTACCGACAACGCCGATCACTTTTTGTAATATGTGAATACGTGTTTTTCGGTGAAGCCGAAGCCTGCATAAAGCAGCTCATGCGACAATCGTCACATGAAGAAGCAACCCAAAGCTTGGAAATTTTTCAGTTGTTATTGAACACTATATCATACTCAATTATTTTGTCAATGCAAAAATATAAATATTCGAATTATTATGCTTCTTAAAAAGTTGACGGATTTCCATCTTTCATTAAAATGATGCCATGATAAAGCTGAAGATCTTCATCGCATCCTTCGCAGAAACTCTTTTCACCTTGCGTCCAAAATGCAAAAAAGCAGTCTTTTTTCATCGCCTCAAAGTCATGCTTGCGACGCAGTTCAGCTAATAATTCTTCAAAATAGGCGCGTGCAGCAGACGCATCGCTAAAAGATTGCCGCCTGCGAATCATTTCTTCCCAACCTTCGAACATCCACCATGGTTCATAATCCGCTTTTATGTAAATAACTTCAAACATTACATGTACCCCCTTACACATCCAAGAAGTGAACGTCCTTCATTTTACCAAACTCTCCGTCAATGTCCAAGTAATTGCTATTGCAATCAATCCAAAAGAAATGTGTTCGGTGCATTTATCGGGTATAATTAACTTATGAACTGAAACTTTTCCTGCTTCAATTCGTATAACATTATATAGACAAAGGAGGCCTGAACACCTCATGAAGGAAATTCAACATTTTTTTATTAGACATTTCATCACCGCACCGATCAGCTTCGGTTCGTGGCTTATCTTAGTACTCGGTGCAAGCATGAATCCTATCGCAGCAACAGGCCTATTCATCGCGATTTACTTTACAGGGACATTTTCGATCAAGCAGATTCAACTCTCCTCAAATTTGAAAAGGTTCGGGATGTCCCGATCAGAATATAACCATATTAAAGGTCAAATCTCTGATGCAAAATTAAAAATACGCAAATTGAATGGGCTCTATGGACAAGTCAGATCTGTCCAAGCATTTAAGCAGCTCCATGAGATGAATAACCTATCGAGAAGAATTCTTAACATTGTGCGGACGAATCCAAAGAAGTTTTATCAAGTTGAAAACTTCTTTTACGCCCATCTTGACTCGGCTGTTGAACTGACGTCTAAATATGCAATGCTTGTTAATCAGCCATTAAAAGATAAAGATATCCGCATTGCGCTACAAAACACTCGTGAAACACTGAGTGATGTAAATAAACAGTTGGAAGTCGATTTACGAAGTGCTTTGGCATCCGATATTGAAAAACTTCAAATGGAACTCGACTTTGTCGATGTGACATTGAATCGGAAAAAGCCGCTTCTCGAAATGAAAGGAGATAATACAAATGAACGAAAATAATCAAGTGAAGACCATGGATGATCTACTCAGTAACCCTTTTGATACACAGGCACCCCTCCTCCCAGAAGAAATGCAAACCGAAAATGATGCACCGGGAACGAGCGTTAAACTAGTAGACCGACTAACCGTGGAGGAAAGACAAAAAGCACAACAGCTGGCGGAACAAATTCCTGTAGGCAACTACGAAGCAATCATCACTTATGGAGCAAACGCACAAGGCGAATTATCCCGGTTCTCCCATAAAATGCTGGATCATGTGCAAAGTAAAGACATCGGCCCTGTTGGCGATGTACTACAGGACTTAATGGGTAAACTATCAGAAATTGATCCTGAAGATTTATCCGCGAAAAAAAAATCGGGACTTGCCAAATTATTTAACAGAGCGAGCCGCTCCATTCAAGAAATGATGACGAAGTACCAAAAATTAAGCACACAAATTGATCGGATTGGTGTACAACTCGAACATTCGAAACGTGGTCTTCTTGAAGATGTTCATATGCTCGACAACTTATATGAGCAAAATAAAACGTATTTCCAAGCACTAAATGTATATATCGCTGCCGGTGAGTTAAAACGAGACGAAATTGCGAATGAAATCATTCCTGAAATGAGAAGGAAAGCGGAATTATCGAATGATCAGATGGCCTTCCAAGAAGTGAATGATATGGCACAGTTCCTAGATCGTTTGGAAAAACGGCTTTATGATCTTCAACTATCTCGTCAGATCACGATTCAAAGTGCGCCGCAAATTCGGATGATCCAACAGACCAACCAAACGCTTGCGGAGAAGATCCAATCGTCGATCATGACCTCCATCCCACTGTGGAAAAATCAGATTGCCATTGCCTTAACATTGAATCGTCAGAAGAAAGCAGTCGAATCACAAAAACTGGTTACCAAAACGACTAATGATCTACTGTTGAAAAACTCGGAAATGCTTAAAATCAATTCCATTGAAACCGCCAAGGAAAATGAACGTGGAATCATTGAAATTGATACGTTGAAAAAGACACAGGAAAACCTCATCCAAACAATCGAAGAAACGCTCGTCATCCAAGCTGACGGTCGCGCCAAACGGAAAGCAGCCGAAATCGAAATCGGACGGATGGAAGAAGAATTGAAACAACGGCTTTTAGCTGTTCATGAAAAAACACAAAACCGCCCTTCATAAGAAGGCGGTTTTTGTGTTATCACTTCCCAATAAAATTTACGTATTTCGAATGACGATAGCCAACAGCTTTCGTAAAATACGCAGTGTTTGATCAGCGAAGCTTTCGACTGAATTGGAGGAAGCGGTCTTGTTCCCGAACATGATCGTAAACAACGCTTTTTGATCGTCTGTCGGTTCTTCTGTCGTCAGGAATAAGTGGATGACAGAAATACCTCTTTTCTCAGTTTCCATGACAGCTTCAGCTGTATCAAGAACCCCGTTTCGGTCATAACCGAATGCAGAAGGTTCCCCATCGGAAAAGACGAGCAGAAACTTGTGCATTTCTTGTCTTGCCGAAAGCCGGTCAGCCATCCAGCGAATCGCAAAGCCATCCCGATTATCTTCGTTGGCATCGAACGATAAAATGGATGGTCCATTGTCTTTATTACGATCAATGAACGTGTGCATGAGTCCAAAGACATTCGGTTGCATTTCTTTCGATGCATTATAGGCATCTTCGTAATAAGACGAAATTTCATGGCTGACATCTAGTTGACGAAGGACATCGTGAAAAAGAAGGACCGCCCGTTTCGTTTCATCCAATTTATCGAGCATCGAAGCAGAACCATCCACGAGAAGACCGAATACAGCATCCAGCTTGACAGAAGGGGCATTTTTTCGATAGAACGGTTTCGGCCGTTCATCGACAACCATCGTTGTCAGCTTCGTAGACAATCGTCCTTTCATCAGACGTTCCCGTTTCGAATCCTCTTTCAAATCAATTCTTTTCTTCATCTCTTCTACGAAAGATCGGACATATGGTTTTTGTTCCTCTCGCCATATCACCAATTTTTTTCGGTTTTCCACTTCATCGATACTGGTAATGCGCTTTTCTTCAAATATGACATTCAAATGCTCTTTGCCAAACATGTTCCCTGCTTTCTTTTTAGTATCCCGTTTGGTCTTCTTGTCAGAATCCCCATCTGTCCAGTGCTCGTTTTCATTTCCTTCAGAATTTCCGTAGCCGATTTCTTCAATCAAAGCTTCTTCATTCCCCTCGGCAGCATCACCGGCATCGCTTTTTCCGGAACGTCCATGCTCCAGCTCATATTCAAGATGAACGCCTGACTCCTTTTCGTTTTCGCGGTGCCATGAGCGGAAGACTTCTTCGATTGTCTCTTTCGAATCTTCCTCCCCTTTCTCTGCATCGCTCATCCCTTTATGATAATGAAATGTACCAGTATCTTCCGTTAGAGAATCGCCAAGCGAATAGTATTGGAGCGTGAGATCCTTGTCCACAAATCTTTCGATAATGGTAATAATCCGATTAGCAATAAACGTATTGTCTTTCGTACTTTTTGCATCATAAGCTTGTTGTAAGATCGATTGAAGAAGTCCATAGTCAATCGGTCCCCAGTCAACTGTCGTGTCAGTAAGTATGCCTTCATAAAGGGATATATAAAGCTGGTTCAATAGAGCATCTGCAAGAAAACTTTTTTGCATATTGGAAATGAGGCGATCCTTATGGAAAGCGAGATATGCCTCTTGCCGAATGGCAAAAGCCTTTGCAGTACCAGGTCTTTCTTTCGTAATGAAATCGCTCATCCGAAACTCTTCTAATAGTAGCAGCAATTCACCTGCAAGTTTTCGTAAAGGATGTAGCTCATTTTGTCGATTAAAGTCGATCCATGTTGATACTTTAAAATGCTTCCAAAATCCAGCTGTCAATAGATAGATATCCGATAGCCGTCCGGCATGTGTTTCTTCACCCTTCCGATGACGCCAAAAGACGCTCATGGAAATGATGCCTTCTTTTGGCCTGAACTCCAATAATTTACGTTCTGTCAGTTCTAAAAATGGCGCATCTGCCAACGCCCTCCCTAGCCTTTCATATAAGAGAAGCGTCTTGGCATCGACCGTCTCATCATTAAATTGAATGAATCGATTTAACTTTACCATTGTAATCGCCTCACTTCACCCACGTATCTACCAATTCCATGACGAGTCTTCGTTCAATTTTGTCATCCAATTTTTCTGCAATGGCATATTGGATGGCCCGCTGCATTGGCATATGCTCAGCTAATGCCATGGCATCCAGCAAACTTCTCACAGATGCAGCTTCATCAGATAACAATCCGTTCATCACTTGTTTTTTTAAATCATTTCCGATATGGAGAATGGTTTCAACAAGTTGGCCAGAAGCATTCGGATGTGCTTCCTTTAGAACGTTTTTCAATTGTTCCCCAGTCAAATAAGGAACAGAAAAGGAGACAAAGCGATTTTTCAACGCTTCATTCATCGGAGAAGTACCTACGTATCCTTCGTTAATCGCTGAAATGACCGTGAAATCATCATGCGCATGGATGACTTCACCTGTAAAGGGATTCGTCAGCATACGTCGGTGGTCCAATACACTATGCAAAATCGGTAAAGTTTCAGGGCGGGCCATATTGATTTCATCGATATAGAGAATATGGCCTTTTTTCATCGCCTGCACAACCGGTCCTTCCACAAATTCAATCATCGTTTCGCCGTCTTTACTAATGATCGTTTTGAAGCCAAGTAACGATTCTGCATCCAAATCGACGGAACAATTGACACTCTGCATCGGTTGATTGAAGTAGTTAGATACGGTTTGTGCTAACTTTGTCTTTCCTGCTCCGGATGGACCTTTCAATAAAACCGGCTTTTTTAACACAATACTGACAAGTACATCTTCCCATAAATAAGGATCAGGAGAAATATAACCGCCTTCTTGAATTAGCTTTGATGACGTGTCATCATCTGTTCGATTCGTACGGGATTGCCACTCTTTTTCAATGATTGGGTTCATAAGTCATTATCCTTTCTATGATCAATTAGGGCTTGGCGTAATTGCGTCCGGATTTTGAATTGCAAATCGAACAGCGAAGGGTTCGATTTGCCGTATTTCTGTGTTCTTTGTAGAAATTAAGGCACTAAAGTTTGATAAGCGCAATTGACTCCCCTCAAAATCCGTGACATCCGCAGGAGGCTTAACTTGATTCAGCTGGGGCTTAAACCCCGCCTGAATCAAGTTAAAAAACCCGATACAGCAATAAACTGCGATCGGGCTCATTTTTTATTCAAAATATGTTTTATAGTATCCCCCGACTTTACCGGTATTATCTACGATGAAAATGAATTCTTCTGTCTCATTTTTCACTTCGTACGTTTTACCAGGTGTCAGAACATTGGTTACTACATATTTCTCAGCATCTGCATGCTTGCATACGACCGACCGCAATGAAGGTGCGGTTGTCCACTCTTTGAATGTCATTGTTATTCACCTCTCTCTTCACTGAAAAATGGATAAGGAAAAATCGGCCCGTACTTATAACGGGCCGATACTGATTTTATAGGACGGCTTAAGAACCTAGTAGAAGATCTTCTGGATTTTCGATTAAGTCTTTAACCATTTTCAAGAAGCCGACAGAATCTTTTCCATCGATAACACGGTGGTCATAAGACAAGGCGACATACATCATTGGACGGATCTCGATGTTATCCCCTACCGCTATCGGGCGCTTCTGAATTGTGTGCATACCTAGAATCCCAACTTGTGTACCGTTCAAAATCGGTGTTGACATAAGTGAACCGAACACACCACCGTTTGTAATTGTGAACGAACCACCAGTCATGTCTGCGATGGTCAGTTTATTGTCGCGTGCTTTTCCAGCAAGCTCTGCGATGGATGCTTCGATCTCAGCAAAGTTCTTGCGGTCTGCATCGACAACATTCGGTACAACTAGTCCACCTTCTGTTGAAACGGCGATACCAATATCGAAGTAGTTTTTCAGTATGATTTCATCGCCATCGATTTCAGAGTTGACATATGGATATTTTTTCAGCGCTGCAACAACTGCTTTCGTGAAGAATGACATGAAACCAAGACGCACATCATTTTGTTCGAAAAATTGGTCTTTCTTACGTGAACGCAATGCCATAACATTTGTCATGTCAATTTCGTTGAACGTTGTCAGCATTGCAGTAGATTGCTTCACTTCAAGTAGGCGTTTTGCGATCGTTTGACGACGGCGTGTCATCTTCTCGCGAGTGACTCGGCCATCATCCTTCGCTACCGGCGCTTGTGGTGCTGGAGCAGCTGCAGGCTGTGCTTTTGGAGCTGTGCCATGTGCTTCAACATCTTGTGCACGAACGCGTCCCATTGGATCTACTGGATTTACTGCAGCTAAGTCGATTCCTTTTTCACGAGCTAGTTTGCGTGCTGCCGGACTCGCAATTGTACGATCGGATGTGCCAACTTCTTCAGCTACAGGAGCTGGAGCCGCTTCTTGTTGGACAGGAGCTTCCGCCGGAGCTGCTGGAGCCGATGCTGCCGGTGCGCCTGAGCCCGCACCTACGATCGCGATGACTTGACCTACTTCAACTGTGTCCCCTGCTGCCGCTAGATGCTCTTGGACAACACCCGCTTCTTCGGAAATAACTTCAACGTTTACTTTGTCCGTTTCAAGCTCTACGATGAATTCACCTTTTTCAACCGTTTCACCCGGTTGTTTCAGCCACTGTGCAATCGTTCCTTCTGTAATCGATTCTGCCAATTCTGGTACTCTGATCTCCGCCACAATAAATTCCTCCTCTAATCTACCGTCACAACGGTGTAAAGCTTTGATTCTTTACAATTAACCTCTTGGTCATTACGCCACGGCGCAATTGCGTTAGCACCTTGAAAGGTGACAACACTCAGTTATCCATTGGAAAAAGATTATTTCTTCAGTGCTTCATCGATAATGCGATTCTGTTCGATTTTATGGGATTCCCCATCCCCTTCGGATGGACTAGAACGATGGATCCGTCCGACATAGGAGATTTTCTTGTCGTCTGCAATTTCACGGATATAGTTGTTTGCAAACAGCCAAGACCCCATGTTCTTCGGTTCTTCCTGTACCCAAACCAATTCTTTTGCATTCGGATAACGAGAAACGATATCGCTAATTTTGTCGGATGGGAATGGATAAAGTTGCTCCACACGCACGATATGCAAGTGATCGAAACCTGTTCCATCCTTCACGCGCTCAGCGAGATCGATTGCCATTTTACCGCTAGCGAACAAGATCTTCTCGACTTTCTCGACATTCTTTCCTGTTCCCGGCTGTTCAAGAACCGTTTGGAAATGCCCTTCCACCAAGTCGCTGACATCGGCACCGACGAGTGGATGACGCAATAATGATTTAGGTGATACGATTACAAGCGGTCGCATCGGTTTTTCACCAAGCATTTTTGCTTGACGGCGAAGGATATGGAAATAGTTTGCAGCACTCGAAAGATTTGCAACTGTCCAGTTATTTTCCCCACAAAGTTGCAAGAAGCGCTCAACCCTAGCACTTGAGTGCTCAGGTCCTTGCCCTTCATATGCATGCGGTAAAAGCATGACAAGACCAGACTGTTGACCCCATTTTGAGTAGCTGGCAGATACGAATTGGTCGAACATGACTTGTGCCATATTCGCGAAATCTCCATACTGAGCTTCCCAAATGGACAGCGCCTTTTGTTCCTCCAAGTTATAGCCGAACTCATACCCGACAATCGCAGCTTCCGTTAACGGGCTATTGTAGGCGACAAACGACGCTTTCGATCCGCTGATATGATGGAGCGGTACAAGCTCATCGCCTGTTTTCTCATCATGTAACACGAGGTGACGATGCGCAAACGTTCCACGTTGAACGTCCTGTCCCGTGATGCGGATTGGTTTGCCATCTTGTAAGATGGTGCCGAATGCCAAAGTTTCCGCATGGGCCCAATCGATTTTGCCCTTACCTTTGAACGGTTCTTCACGGCGTTTTAAAATACGTTCAAGCTTACCAAAGACGTTGAAACCTTCAGGGAAATCAAGAAGTTCTTCGTTCATACGTCGAAGTGTTTCTTCGTCAGCTCCCGTTTCAAGATCTCTTGGGTAACCTGCAAGTACATCTTCAGGCGTTGCGTTCGAAAGAAGCTCTGCTTCAGCGGATTCCTCTTTCACCCGATCGTATGCCGTTTGCATCATTGCAAAAATGTCAGCATCGAGTTTTTCAACCTCGTCCGCTTTCAGGATGTTGGCGGTAGTCAATTGTGCACCATATATTTCTCGAACAGTTTGATGTTCGTGAATTGTATGATACATGACCGGGTTCGTGACAAGCGGCTCATCCATTTCGTTATGTCCATAGCGACGATATCCGAGCAGGTCAATCAAAATATCCTTGCCAAATTTCTGACGATAGTCAAATGCAAATGATGCCGCCGCAATGACTGATTCCGGACAATCCGCATTGACGTGAAGAATCGGAACTTCATAGCCTTTTGCAGGATCCGATGAATAATGGGTCGATCTGGAATCGTAATATTCTGTTGTGAACCCAATCATATTGTTGGCGATCACATGTATGGATCCCCCTGTTTTGAATCCACGGACCCGACTATAGTTGAATGATTCCGGAACAATTCCTTGACCTGGGAATGCCGCGTCTCCGTGGATCAGTACAGCATATGCAGCGTTTGTATCCTGTTCGGGCACTCCAGGGCTATCCGTTTTTTCTTGGGCAGCTCTCGTTTGTCCCGTAATGACAGGGTTTACGACTTCCAAGTGAGACGGGTTATATGCCAAGAAACGCTCCATACCAGACTTGCCTTTATATAATGCGCCCATATGATATTTTACGTCGCCGAACCAGCCTCTTGTCGTTTCAAGAGATCCGTCTTTTGGTTGAAACGGCTCATCTGGAACACCAGCAAATTGAGCGAACATCATTTCATATGGTTTGTTTAAAATATGTGTCAATACATTCAAACGGCCACGGTGTGCCATACCAATTAATATTTTTTTCATTTTCTCTTCTTCTGAACGGCGTACAAGCTCATCCAGGAAGACTACGAGCGTATCGAGTCCCTCGATAGAGAAGCGTTTCGCCCCCACAAAGGTACGGTGGATAAATTTCTCAAAACCTTCGATTTTAGTCAATCTTTCCAGAAGCGCTTTTTTAGCGTCATCCGAAAGTTTAGCGACGATTTCGCCATTTTCAATTTTTGATTGAATCCAATTCCGTTCTTCTTCATTGATGACATGATCGAACTCATAAGCGATTTTACCAGTGTAGACGGCCTTCAAGAAGTTTATTGCATCAAGTCCGTTTTCGACAGTAGCCGGAACATTGTTGAAGAATAAAGATGCAGGCATTTCTACTAAGTCGCTTTCTGTCAATCCATAGTGGGATAGCTCCAAACGGCTCGTATCCTTTGGACGATCGTTAAGCGGGTAAATATCCGCAGCGAGGTGTCCATATGTACGAATAGCGGCCTGTAACTGATAAGCGGCTAGCACTTTGCCAAAATTGCCCGGTGCTACTTCACCGACAGCTTCAGCTTGTTTTCCTTCTTCCAGGACTGGTGCTCCGTACCGACTGAACATTTCAGCAAGTTCCGCATCAACCAGTTCTGGTGACGTTTTGAAAAGATCGTACATTTCCATCACATACCCAAGGTTGGGCCCCGAAAATGCAGCATAAGGGGAACGATGGGTGCCAACATTGTTCGACATGTAAAATGACCTCCACATTTGCCAACAGGCATTTTGTGTTTTATTTTGCATTCTTCTCAATTTTACCACGCAAGCACTTTAACTTAAAGGGTTTAGCGCTAGCATTTGGACTTTATTCAGCAGAAGTCTTCCCAAAAAAAATGAAACTAGATAAAGAATGCAAGAAAATAGCCAACTTCTTCTGAAAAAGTCTAATCTTCGACATTTTTTTCATGCCGTGAACTACGATACACCCGTTTTCGTTACAATGCAAGACTTAAAAATAGAATTATAAAAATGATTCTCACATCTATTTTCGATAAGCCATAATTAGTTCTACCATTTCCTCAGGCGTTTTCGGAGATTCCACTTTTTTCATTTTCGTTTGTAATTGAACTTGTTCCTGTTTGAACAAAGCCAATTCTTCAGACAGTGGGCGAAGTGCTACATCCTCTTCCTTCAATACACGGGCTAGCCCAAGCGATTTGAAATGGGCCGCATTTAAAATCTGATCCCCTCTACTTTTCGCTGCGGAAAGTGGTATGAGGAGCATCGGTTTCTGTAATGCGAGCAATTCAAAAATTGCATTCGAGCCTGCTCTCGACACAGCAAAATCTGCTGCCGCCAATAGATGCGGCAAGCCATCTGTCACATATTCGAACTGTGTATAACCAGGCGTAAGGTGAAGCGAGTCATCGACATTCTTTTTTCCGCATAGATGAATGACTTCGAAATGTTGTAAAATTGCAGGTAAATCCTTGCGGACTGCTTCATTCAATACACTTGATCCTTGGCTCCCCCCCATGATGATCAAAACGGGCTTCTCACCGGTCAACCCTGCATATCGGAGCCCTTCACTCTTCACTCCGTTAAATAATTCCGGCCGGATAATTGCACCTGAACACGTCGATTTTCCTTCAGGTGCATGAGCCAATGTCTGTTCAAAAACAGTGAATATATGGCTGGAAAACGGCAATGCAAGCCGATTTGCAAGTCCTGGAGTGACATCCGATTCATGGATGACAACCGGGATTTTCGCCAATTTCGCAGCAAGGACTACAGGGACCGAGACAAATCCTCCTTTTGAGAAGATAATCTCAGGCTTCACTTTTCGCATGACAGAAAAAGCTTGTAAAACACCTGCACCCACCCGGAATGGATCCGTAAAATTTTTCATGGAGAAATATCGCCTTAGTTTGCCACTTTGAATAGCATGGTAAACCACTTTGGGGTGACCGTTCCCGATCAATTCTTTTTCGATTCCATCATGTGATCCTATATAATGAATTTCATATCCTTTTTCACTAAACACGGGAATCAACGCTTCGTTCACCGACACATGCCCTGCAGTGCCGCCTCCCGTTAACAAAATAACAGGCCGTTTCATGGCCATCACCTCTTCTATTTTTTAAAATCAATTACGAATCGAACAGCGAAGGATTCGATTTGCTTTAATTTCTGCGTTCTTTGCAGAAATTAAGGCACTTTCAGAACGTCGCGATCTGTGACATCCGTAATATACGAACTTCATAGCTATTATAGCAAACGAACCATGGTACAATGGTATCTAATTGTGGAATAAAGGATGATTTTATTGGAAACTGCACTTTCTTTGAAGAAAAAGCCTTTTAAATTGACGACAATCGTCATGCCGATTCTTGTCACGCAAGTGGCCTTATACTTGATTACCTTCTTCGATATTGTTATGACGGGGCGCTACAATACATACCACCTTGCCGGTGTAACAATCGGTTCTTCCTTTTGGGTTCCCGTCTATACAGGGCTTGCCGGCATCTTGATGGGGCTGACTCCGATTATCGCACAACTTGTAGGTGCCCGGCGCAAGGGTGAGGTGAAATTTTCTGTCCAGCAAGGACTCTATGTATCTGTGGCTCTTGCGGCCTTTGTTTTTCTAATCATCCGCTTCGGCGTTTCGCCGATATTGGAAGCGATGCCGTTGGAAGAGGAAGTCCGGATTGTAGCTGCCGATTATTTGGAGGCGATGAGCTTAGGGTTATTTCCGCTCTTCGCCTACACCGTATTGCGCTGTTTTTTTGACGCGCTTGGCGCAACACGTGTATCGATGGCTATCATTCTTTTATCAGCTCCCTTGACTGTTTTCACAAACTACTTGCTTATATTTGGTAACTGGGGTTTCCCTGAACTCGGAGGAGTAGGAGCAGGCTATGCGGCCGCAATCACCTATTGGCTGATTTTTTTCATCGCTTTTTGGGTTGCTGGACGACAAAAGTCATTCCGGGATTATGAACTGTTCAAAAAGTGGGGGAAGATTTCAATTGAACGCTGGAAAGAGATACTTTTCATCGGTGTCCCGATCGGAATTTCCATTTTTGTAGAGACGAGCATCTTTTCCGTCGTCACTTTGATGATGAGTAAATATTCGACTGAGGTCATTTCCGCGCATCAAATCGCCCTGAATTTTTCTTCCTTGCTCTATATGATTCCTTTGAGCATTTCGATGGGGGTGACGATTCTTGTTGGACAAGCTGTGGGTGCAGGTCAATTCCGTGATGCAAAACAGTATAGTTTTCTTGCAGTCGGTCTTGCCGTCGCTTTTAGTATACTATCCATCTCTATTCTTCTTGTATTTCGAGAATCGATTGCTTCCCTTTACACTACGGACGTGCACATTATCGGATTGGCCACGCACTTCCTTATTTACGCGGCGCTTTTTCAACTGTCCGATGCAGTCCAAGCACCGGTCCAAGGCGCACTACGCGGCTACAAGGATGTCAATATGACCTTCCTAATGGCGGTTATTTCTTACTGGGTGCTCGGATTGCCTATTGGCTATATAATGGCCACCTACACCGGACTTGGCCCGTATGGATATTGGATCGGCTTGATTACTGGATTGACTGTAGGTGCGATCACACTGACGATTCGGCTAGTACTGATTCAAAGGAAAAAATTCAGTTAACACAAAACTCGCGACGGACTTTTCACGTCGCGAGTTTTGTGCATGCTCGGAAAATCGGTTGTTTCCCGCACCTTTGTATTTTAGTCGATGATACCAGTGCGTGTGATTTTCGCCTCCACCTTCACTTGTATATCAAGCTGCGAAAATGTCTCTGGCCAATCTCCTTTATTCCATAATTCGGGATGGAATGCACGCACTACCCTACCGAAACCGATAGGATCACTTTTCGCTTCTTGCAATTTACCCATCACCTTATTGAAATCCTGTGTCAGTTTCTTGGAAAGGAACTTCTCAAGCTCTCTTCTCCGATTCTTTTCGTCCAAATGATCCGCTGGAAAGGAATTGATATCGAGTTTTACGTCATAAGTTGCATCGATCTTGTCGTTTTGAATCTCCCATTGCTTTTTGTATCGGTCCAGTTCCACTGTAACCGGATACTTCACACCTTCGTTCTCCCATTCATAGGTGAACACGGTGAATTTTCCAGGTTTCTTTTTAAGTACTTGGAGGATAGTCGACTCTCTGATATCCAGAACATGGCCCGAAAATACTTTTCCGCTGAACAAAGCGACACCGGCCACTTCGGGTGTTCCTGTCATCTCGGATATTTTAAGATAAGGTAGATCCAAGTCAACCCCCTCATCCAAGATGAATCTTGCTGCTCGCTGAATATCGACATCCGGAATAACGGAATGGTAAGCGGCAGTGGTCAAGATTTTATCGTAGTAATTGGGCGGCTCTAAACCCATTTTTTCCGTTTTTTCCATATAGGGAGCCATCTCGCCCTCCACTACCGCCAGTTTACTACTCAGTCGACTACGCGGCATTCTATAAGCAACATCAAAGGTCTCCACAAGATTCGAACTAACCCCTTCCTTTGTGAGAAGAACCGCAAGGACTTGTGAAGGATCGAGCGATTCACTCGTCTTCTGGCTGGCATTCAGACGGGCATCTTCTATGGAAACCCCACTCCCTTCAACTGTGGTATAGCTCACAGTGTTTTCCGAGTCAATCGAAGTATGTGTAAAATAGCCCATCCATTCCCCGTTTTTTCTTTCATACCCAATTAAAGGAACAATCGTGATTTCCTTATACAGCCGCTCATCCCAACAACCGGCTAAAAAGAAAGAAAAGGCAAGGCAAACAAGTGCAGTTTTCTTCACTTCACTTTCCTCCGATTCACTGTGATGATGATGACAGGAATAACAAAGACAAACGCGAGGTGAACATAAATGATGAGATCATTCAGTTTTTCCACACTGCCTTTTGTTAAAAAAAACAAAGGAATGACGATGAGCAACAGATGCCAAATGATTGTATCCCTTTTATGATGTTCTTTTGCATGGAGACGATGGACATACAAGGCAGCAAAAGAAAAAATAGTCACTGTAATGATGGTCCAGATTGTCCAAATATATAAGAAAAACAAATCGAGGCGCTCAACAAAAGTCACTTCTTGAGACTTCAATAAATAGAGGAGCGGTTCCGGAATCATCTTCAATCCAGTCAGTGTGTAATAGAGAAGCGCGATGGAAATCGAGATTAGAAAAAATAACAGCCATACCAATTGATAGATGAATAATGGAAAACCTTTTATTTTCTGTGTCACACTGACATGCTTTCTAAAAAATAAATACAACTCAATCCCGATGAATGCGATTTGTGCTTTCAGCAACCCTATGCCCCATTCCTTCCCTGTCGCTTCTCCTATCGGGAAGATATTTGTCCAGACGAATTCCTTCACAGCAAACTGAAGGAAAATGAAAAACAGTAAAATGAGAGGAATCAGGATGACCGATAAATTAATGACCGTCTCAGCCCTGCTCAAATTGGCATAGAGGGATACACTGACTAGCACGGTAATAACAACGAATGGGGGAGTTTCAGGGAAACCCCAAACGGCCAACGTATAGTCGACATAAGCGAGATAACAAACGCAGATAAAAAGCCAATACCCTTTGTATAGCCAGCCCACATATGGACCAACCGAAAAATAGTTATAATTATTTTCGTAAAACAGGAGTAGCAAGTAGTGGATCGTTCCTGCCACGATAAAGATTAGCCAAGAATCTCTGCCAGTCGCCGCGATGAACGGAGATGGAAAAGAAAAGAATGACGATCCTGTCTGGGTTATGAAAAGAAGTAAGAAAAACTGAGCCCTTGTTAAACTAAAATTCAAGTCCCCTCACCATCTTTCCGCTTCCCGGCTCGAAAAGTGAATGTTTTTTGTTGCGGTCCATTTTTATAGTATGGTGTTCTGAAGAAAACCTCTTTAAAGCGGGAAGGTTCAAACGGGACGATCGGCGACAAATAGGGTTGATTAAATGATGATCGGTTCATCATATGGATAAGTAAGATGAGCGTCCCGATTGCGATACCAAGAAACCCAAAAAAAGTTGCCGCAAGCATAAATGGAAATCGGATCAGCCGTATCGTCGTGTTCATTTCGACACTTGGGACAACAAAGCTCGAAATTGCGGTCATTGCTACAATGACGACCATCAAATTCGAGACAAGACCTGCATTGACAATCGCATCCCCGATGACAAGTCCCCCGACAATACCGATTGTAGGTCCAATCGGTGCCGGCAACCGGATTGTCGCTTCCCTGATCACTTCTATAAAAAGCTCAACTATCAACGCTTCAATAATCGGTCGATAAGGAATGAATTGTATCGCCGTTTTCACTTTTACTCCTAATTCATAAGGCAAGATTTCAGAATGGAACCCGACCACAGCAATATAAAAGGAAGGAAGGAAAATGGCAATCAGGAAACTGAGCAACCGAAGGATCCGGAAAAACGATCCGACAAAGACCCGACCATTAAAGTCATCCGGCGTCTGATAAAATGCAAAGAAATTCACAGGACCAAGAAGGGCTGCGGGCGATTGATCCATGAAAACAGCGACTTTGCCCTCCAATATATTTGCAACGACTCGATCGGGTCTTTCCGTCGTCAGAAGTTGTGGAAAAGGTGACCAAACATTATCCTCTAAATAATCTTCAATTTGTCCTATGCTGTATACTTTCGGGGTATCAATATTTTCAAGACGTGATTTAACGATTTCGATAATTTCTTTATCGGCGATTGATTCAATATAAACATATGTAACTTTTGTATTTGTATCTCTTCCGATCCGTAGATCTTTGACGACTAAGTCTGGAATGGGGAGATGTTTTCGAATAAGTGAAATATTTTTGTCAATACTCTCCACAAAACCTTCATGGGAGCCACGAATAACCAGCTCATTGTTCGGCTCGTCGGTTGCCCGAACTTCAAATGAAGGAATGGTAATGGTCATCAACATATTCGTTGACGGAAAAAAAATAGCGACAAATCCATGCGTCACACTTTCAATCAATTGTGACACTGAAAATGCCCCCACACTCGATGTAGCGGTCCCTTCCCATTTTGGAAAATCATCAATTGAACGCTGACGAAGAATTTCAATTTGCCGATTCACATCGGCACTATCCGTCATCGTATTGTAAAAACATACAATAGCGATTTCGTTCTTCCAAGAAACTTCACGTACGATCAAATCCGCAGAATCATGGAATAGATTTTGAATGTACAAAATCAAGCTATCATTCGATTTCACTTTCTCCATGACATTCACCTCTTGGAAAAGTATGCTCCGGGAGAAAATGTTTTAAACGTTTTAACTTGAATCAGCAGAAGTCCCTCACTTCTATAAGTGTCGGGATTTCTAGACAGAACAAAAGAGTCATCCTTCCCCCGGATGATACGGGGATGAAGGATGACTCTTCAATTGTTATTATTTTTGAATGAACTGTTGAGTCCAGTAGTTACCGTTTTGGTCAAAGCCAATCCCGATATGTGTGAATTCTGGTGTCAAAATGTTTTGACGGTGTCCTGGAGACTCCATCCATCCTTTCACTACTTCTTCTGCAGTGCGTTGCCCCATTGCAATGTTTTCTGCAGCGGATCTATAGGTTATACCATTTGCCTTCATTTGGTCGAACGGAGAACCATATGTAGGACTCGTGTGTGAAAAGTATCCATTAGAAGCCATATCAGCTGATTTTTGTCTTGCAGAGTTCATCAAGTTACTGTCTGCTTGTAACGGTTGAAGACCCGCTTTTTGTCTTTCTGCGTTTGTCAAGTCAAGTACCGCCTGTTCCATCGCAGAAAGGGATGCATCTTGAGTTGATTCCGCAGGCTCTGACGGAGTCACTTCAGCCGGCGTTTCTTGTTCTGGTTTTGCTTCCGGTACCGGTGTTACTTCTTGTTCCGGCTTTGTTTCAGGTTGTGGTGTCACTTCTGGTGTCGGATTCGTTTCCGGTGATTCCACTTGATCATTCAATTCAGGTTTCTCAACAGGTTTAGCCGGGGAATTTTCCTCGACAGGCTTAGATTGCTCATTCTTATGATTATGCTTCGCAGATTTTTTATCTTTAGCTGAAACCCATTTATCTTGTTTTTTATCCTCTTGTGATTTGATAAGCTGATAAGCCTGATCGAAATCTACCTGATTAATATACTTCGTAAATTGGAGAGTAGGGTATTTACTTTCCAATACATAGCATTGAATGTTCTGTGCTTTTTGCACCAGTCCATCATTATCCGAATATGAAGCTTCTACACTTGTATTGTTCGGCAGTAAGAGCGCCGAACCGAGCATGAGTACTGCAATCGATTTTTTCATCTCATTACTCCTCCCTTCGCAAACTATCATACCGCGAAGGAGATTAAGAATTCAGGATTTCTTTTCCAATTTAACCATTTCATCCATAAACTCTTTTACAAAAGTACTCATGAACTTTAAATTTGGATGATATTGGTCATCTATCATTATATTTCATCCAAAAAGGGGTTGACGATTAGGATGCCCCCCCTCAGAAGACCCGAAATTGATGTCGTCGATCCCTTCACCAATGATGACGAGACGAGGTTCCATTTTCACATATTCCGCTAGCCAATTCACCATCCCGTATGCATATTGAAACAGAAATGGTTTGCTAGCCCCTTTGACCGGGACATAGCCTTTCATGCGATAAACTGTTGAGGGCAATGATTGCACCCAATTCTCAAACTCTTCTTTGTCGACACTTTCCGTAAAGGTAAGGAGCTTTGAAGATAGTGGCAGACCTTTTCCAGAAATAATGGATGCGTCTGTCCTTCTTTTCGGTGTATTTAATACTTTTTCGATAAAAGAAAAATCGATTTTCGCTCCTACTGTTTGGATGATTGGAGCTGTTTCATTGAAATTTGATAATCCCATTGTAACCGTTGCAACCTCTTCTTCCGTCAGTAAATCCACTTTATTGGCAACCAATAAATGAGCGTGTCGAATTTGTTCCATAAATAACGCCCGGATCTGCGGTGTAAGCCCTTCACGCTCCAACCAGCGTTTGGCATCAGCAATAGTAATAATCCCTTTCACGTTAAGCCGATCGGCGAATAGGGGAGAATACACCGCATCAAGGGCCTCTACAGGGTGTGCAGCGCCTGTCGTTTCAATTAAGATCACATCGATATCCTCATTCTCTTCCAACAATCCTTGAAGTTGTGCTTCTGTTTTCTCGGATCCGGTACAACAGATACACCCTTCCAACAACTCCTTTAAAGGGATATCTCCCTCTCCTTCTACTGCGTTTGAATCAAAAGGCAAAGCCCCAAACTCATTCATCAAGACAGCGGGTTTTTTGCCTTGTTGTTTTAATTGTTCAATTGTATGGAGTAAAAGTGAAGTTTTGCCACTCCCCAGAAAACCGCTTAACAAGTACACGTCAATCATGATAAAACACCTCTTCTTCTGTCATAAGAAAAGCGTCCGTCCATAATTGGAAACGAACGCTTACTCTGTTATTCTCCTATTTTTTCAAGCAATACTTCTTTCGCTTTCAATAGTTGTGGATCATCTTCCTGTATTTTCTCGCGCAGCTTTTCCATTAGACCGTAAGTCGTATCTCCTAATAGAATGCCCGTGGTTTCCAATGCGAGATCTTCTTGCAGCTTTTTCACCGCTCGTTCAGTCTTCTCATCAAACAAACCATCCACTTCACCGGGTTCATATCCGACAGCATCCAGCATTTCTTCTGCGGCTTTGACTGAAGGGGATAACATCCCTTCCTTCATTTCCATCGATGGATCGAGGAAAGGAAGCATCGCATAAGGGGGGTAAGGAACCTCAATATCAGGCGCGATCCCTTTCTTATGAATCCAATTGCCATTTGGGGTGAGCCATTTCGCAGTTGTCAATTTCAAATTGGAGCCATCCGCTAGATCTTTTGGTGTTTGGACAGTACCTTTCCCGAATGTCTGTATGCCGATTAACGGAATATTTGCGGATTCGGTTAGGGCACCTGCGAGGATCTCAGATGCAGATGCACTGCCATCATCGATCAGCGCAGCAACAGGAACTGTGATTTTCCGATTACTATTCGCTACGAACACTTCCGGTTTTTTCCCTTTCTCTTCGAATTGGAAAATATTCTTTCCATTTTCAACAAAGAGGTCGGATATTTCAATTGCGGTATTCAACATGCCGCCCGGATTTTGTCGGACGTCGATAACGAGGGCTTTCATGCCTTTTGCCTCCATATCATCTAAAGCGGACAATAATTCTTTCGTCGTCCCTTCCGAAAAACTTGTAATATGGATATGGGCAATTCCGTCGTCCAACATTTCCGCATAAACGGTTTCAAGTGGTATGACATCCCGTACGATTTTCACATCGACTGGCTCTACCGCTTCTCCGCGCTTAATCGATAATGTAACGGTTGTCCCCTTTTCACCACGAATCAGGAGAACCGCCTCTGACGAAGACATCCCTTGAATGCTAACGCCGTCAACAGCGATAATCATGTCGTTCGGCAAGATGCCTGCCCGTTCGGCCGGTGAGTTTTTAATCGGCGATACGACATTGATATAGCCATTTTTCTCTTGGATTTCTGCACCGATTCCTTCAAAGCTTGAAGAGATGCTTTCATTCAACTGACGGGCTTCCTTCTCATTTAAATAATCGGAATAAGGATCTCCTAACGCATCGATCATGCCATTGATCGCTCCATCGATAATAGCGGTTTCGTCAATCTCATCGTAATAATTCGCTTTCATCTCATCATAGGCGTCATAAAGTTTTTGGAATTCTTTCCGTTCTACAGACGACGCTTTAGGAGGACTGACGACATCGACCACTTTGTCTTCCCCCGTTGTCAACGCAAAAAAAGTAACTGCAGCAGTGGCTAACACTAAGCCAAACACAAGCATGACAAAGGAGAAAGGTTTCAGTTTGATATAACGTTTTGCCGGCGGTTGTGGTTTCTGTTCTTCCTCAACGCCGGAGTTTACTTTTTCATCCATCCTACTCCCCACTCTCTTCCCTTTTACAGAAAATCAAATTTGTTCAATTGATATGATTTTGTACCCTACTTTCAAAAGGACCGCTGCTTTGCGAACGGTCCTTTTTCATCATTATTGTTGAATAGCCGCTTCGAGCGCCACTTCGATCATTTCATTGAACGTTGTTTGACGTTCTTCTGCCGAAGTCGCTTCGCCAGTTAAAATATGATCGCTTACTGTTAAAATGGCCAACGCCTGACGGCCAAACTTCGCTGCAAGCGTGTATAATGCTGCAGCTTCCATTTCAACTGCCAACACCCCATACTGGGCCCACTTCTCATGTTGTGCAAACTCATTATAAAAGACGTCTTCTGTAAAGACGTTGCCCACTTTCAAATCCAGACCTTTTTCGATTCCTGCTTGGTGCGCTTTTAGTAACAGGTCAAAGTTTGCGGTCGGTGCATAAGTGACTCCATTGAAAATGATTTCAGTCATTTTAGAATCCGTTGAAGCACTTTGCGCAAGGATGACATCCCGTACGTGAACGTCCTTTTGAATAGCTCCGCAAGTACCGACACGAATCAGTTTTTGCACGTCATATTCTTGCATCAATTCTGTCACATAAATGGAAATGGATGGCACACCCATCCCGGTTCCTTGGACTGAAATTCGCTTTCCTTTATAAGTGCCCGTATATCCGAACATATTGCGAACTTCATTATATAATGTCGCATCTTCCAAAAAGTTTTCTGCAATATATTTTGCACGGAGCGGATCCCCTGGAAGCAAAATCGTATCGGCAATGTCACCTTTTTTCGCGTTAATATGTATACTCATTACCTATTGCCTCACTTTCAAATTTTTCTTTTTCAATCATACAGTTAAATAGTTCAAGTTGCAATGAAGAAGACGGTTTCCTTCAATTGAAACGCTCTTCATACAATTGATATAATTCATCGAAGACGACGGATGGCATATTCGGATCTGCTTTATCTTCAATATAACGAGACAACGTATCAAAAGACGTTTCATCCTTCGGAAAACTTAAATCATTAAACATATATTCAGCGAAAACGGCGAAAGAATCCTCTTTCGCACCTCCGCGGAACGATAGAACAAACTGGTAAAATGAGCGTTTCATCCCAGCCCTCCTTTTTCACTTATTGAAAAGTTTGAGATAGGCATCGTAGCCTTCCTCTTCCATCCGTTCAACCGGAATGAAGCGTAGAGCGGCTGAATTGATACAATAACGCAGTCCATTTTCACCCGGTCCATCCGGGAATACATGTCCTAAATGGGAGTCTGCTGTTTTACTACGTACTTCCGTCCGTCTCATCCCATAACTAGTATCGAAGTGTTCTGTCACTTCTGCTTCCTCTATCGGTTGCGTAAAACTCGGCCAACCACAACCGGCATCGTATTTGTCTTTTGAACTGAATAACGGTTTACCCGAAACAATATCGACGTAGATCCCTTTCTCGAAATGACGATCATATTCATTACGGTAAGGCGGTTCCGTTCCGTTTTCCTGTGTGACATGATACTGCATTTCCGTTAGTTTGTTTTTCAACTCTTCTTTCATGCTTGGTCCCCCCAATTGTTCAATTTAAATTGCTCCCGTCCTGAACCGACTGCATAACGATTGTAATGCACAGGGTTTTTCATATAGTAATTTTGATGTCCTTCTTCGGCACTGTAAAATGGTTTGGCTGGAAGGATATCGGTTGCGATCGGTTTATCGAATTTACCGGAAGCATCGAGTTCTTTTTTGGATTGTTCAGCAAGCCGTTGTTGCTCCGGGGTGTGCGTATAGATTGCAGTCCGATACGACTCGCCACGATCGAAAAATTGTCCTCCGGCATCCGTCGGATCGATTTGTCGCCAAAAAATGCGTAACAACTCTTCATAAGAGATGATGGCATCGTCAAATGTAATTTGGACAGCTTCTCGATGACCTGTCGTATTTGTGCAAACAAGTTCGTAGGAAGGATTTTCCACATCACCGCCCGTGTAACCTGAAACGACGGAAAGTACACCATCGTAGCGATCGAATGGTTTCACCATGCACCAAAAACAGCCACCTGCAAATGTAGCTAGCGATTTTGCCATTTCAATTGCTCCTATTCTTTTGGAATGATAATTTCTAATATGATTTCATCGTCTGCCAAATTGAATGTTTTTGCCCGCACCTTTAAATTACCCGACAAAGGCACTTGTGTTAAATCGACAAATACCTCTTCTTCCTTAGGACGGACAATCATCCACGGCGGCAATTTCACCGAGTCCCTTAAAATCGTCAAGACAGTGGAAGGCTGAATTTTCAATTGCCCAATTTCCATCGATGACAGCTTCAATATAAGATTGCCATCTTCCCCGACAAGCGGATCGAAATGCATAATTACAGGCAATTTTAATGAAAATACCATCATTTCCGATAACAGCACAACGTCATCTCGAACAACCATTGTCACAGGTAGAGGTTCCCCTTTGACAGCTTTTCCAATATAGGTGTTCGCAATGCCTTCAAAGTCTTCCTTCGCCACTTTAACTGTCAATACGTGATCTGATGTATTATCCATCTTCACCTCTGGCAATGGTTCTGAATCACCTGGAGATCCGATAAGGAATAGTACATATGCTACAACAGCCACTATAAGGCCCGCCAGTAAAAAAAATCCGATTTTCCATCGATTCATGCAATCATCTCCTACATATCCAATTGCCCTTCTGACAGTTCCAGCAAACCACATTTTTGAATGGATTCGAGAAAACGGTTCGCCATCCCGTCATACCCTTTTGCGTTCGGATGGAAAAAGTCGGTATGATATACCATGTTCACATTTGAATCGAATAAGTCCGTGACGGGTACAAAACATGCTTTTCCGTCCATGATTGTCCGGATTTCAATCGCTTCATTCCAATCTTCCAGAATCTCATCGAATTCATTTGCTTCATCCGTCACAATTGAAATCGGGTTATATAAGCCCCCTACAACAATGATCGCATCTCCGTTCAATGTACGAATGATCGTAAATAGTTCATCCAGCCTATTCTCAAAGTCGCCGAGTTCTCTATAAAAAGGTTCCACTTTTAAATTAAACAGATTGGCTTTTACCACTTTCATTATATCGTTTCCACCAATTGTCAAGTAAATCAGGTCTGCTTCTTCGACCGCCGATTGGATTTCGCTTTCTTCCAACTGATCGATCAGCTGATCACTTCTGCGTCCCCGCTTTGCCAAATTTTCCGAATCGACATCCAGAACACCTTTCCATTCTTTCATTTTACCAGTCACACGCCCGAAATAACCGCTTTTCTTCAACTCATCTCCAACACCTTGCGTAAGCGAATCTCCAAGACCGATGACGTGGATTTTTTTCGGTATGAAGTAGCCTGGAATCGACCACTCAGAAAAGCCGATTTCATGCCGGGCAGAAAATGGTTGGGATACACGGTTACCCTCAGGTTGGCAACTTGACAACAACAATGAGAAGACGATCAAAAGCATGAAAACTCTTCTCATGGATAACGTTCCCCTTTTCCTCTATAAAGTTTCTGTACTCTGTTAATTTGATTCAGCAGAAGTCCCTCACTTCCATAAGTGGCGGGATCAATGCCAGAAGGCATTTCAATCAGAGGGAGTTCTAACTCCCTGCTGAGTTAGAGGAACTCAGGCTAAGGTCGCCGAGTCCTGAAAGTGCCTTAATTTCTGCAAAAAAAACGCAGAAATTAAGGCAAATCAAACCCTTCGCTGTTTGATGGGCAACGCCAGAGTGACCAACATCCTGTCGGTCCAAGCCTCCGGCGGATGGCACAGGTTTTGTATAATACGCGAATCCAGTCAGCTTTCCGTTTTCCGATCATAGACAAGATACGAGTATGGAATTCCTTCTTTTGAAAAATGGTCTTCCGAAGCGGACACCAAATTCCATTCAGATCCGTATGGAGGGAAATAAGTATCGCCTTCAAAATGCTTTTGAATGAGCGTAATATATAGTCGATCCGCGATCCCGATTGCCAAACGAAAGATTTCGGCTCCGCCGATAATTATAATTTCGCCTGAAAACTCCTTTGCCTTTTCAATTGCTTTCCGAAGATCGTGTACGACTACGATGCCATCGGCCGTGTATTCCTCGTTTCGGGTTATGATAATATTTAATCTCCCCGGTAATGGTCTACCGATCGACTCGAATGTTTTTCGCCCCATTATCATCGCTTTCCCCATCGATACTTTCTTGAAATAAGCCAATTCTTCCGGGATATGCCACGGCAGTTCATTATTCACGCCAATCACTCGGTCGGGATCATGCGCCACTAACAGTGATATCATCCTTTTCTTCCTTTCTTCTAAACAGACAGCTCAGTTATTTTACATAGATCCATCAAAGCGAACTACATAATTTGATCAAACCACTTTAATGCTATTATCTTACTCCATAACGCTCAGCGCTTTTCTTATTACACCGCAATTGGCGCTTTAATCTTCGGGTGGGGATCATAACCTTCCAGTACAATATCAGCAGTCGTCATTTCAAAAATCGATTTCCCTTCGCCTTTTAGAATTAATGTTGGTAGCTTTCTCGGTTCGCGCGTCAATTGCTCATTCACTTGACTTAAATGATTTGAATAAATATGGGCATCACCGAGTGTATGGACGAATTCCCCCACACCAAGATTACATTCTTTTGCGATCAGGTGAACAAGCAGTGCATAAGATGCAATGTTGAATGGAACTCCGAGGAAAATATCCGCGCTCCGTTGATACAGTTGACAGGACAATTTGCCATCTGCTACGTAAAATTGAAATAAGGCATGGCATGGTGGTAACGCCATATCCTCCACTTCAGATGGATTCCAAGCTGTGACGATATGCCGCCTTGAATCTGGATTTCGTTTAATGCTTTCAATCACATTACCGATCTGGTCAATGGTGTCTGTCCCTGTCGTCCAAGAGCGCCATTGTTTGCCGTAGACCGGTCCAAGGTCTGCGTACTTCGCAGCAAACTCTTCATCTTGAACAACACTTTTCTTAAAGGTGTCCATCTCTTTTTGATATAAAGCCGCAAATTCGGGATCTTTGGTAGCCCGTCGGCCGAAATCCGTCATATCAGGACCGGCATAATCCGCACTCTTCACCCATTTTTCAAATGCCCATTCATCCCATATCGGATTCCCATCTTCTATAAGTGTCTTTACATTTGTATCGCCTTTTAAAAACCAGAGTAACTCTGATGAGATAAGACGAAAGGCAGTTTTTTTCGTTGTCATCAACGGAAACCCTTCATTTAAATCGAATCGCATTTGATAACCGAACACACTCATTGTTCCCGTTCCGGTCCGGTCCTCCTTTTTCGTGCCTGTTGCTAAAACATGCTTACATAAATCCAAATATTGCTCCATTTGAAAAGCCTCCTCTTACTTGATTCCAGTATAACAAAAACAGTTGAGTGATTGAAATCAATTACGCCTCGGCGTAATTGCGTCCGGATTTTGAATTGCATTTGTGCAATTCAAAATCCGTGACATCCGCCGGAGGCTTTACTTGCTTCAGCACCTGGCTGAAGCAAGTAAAAAAAGACCGCCTAAATGGTTTACGATAACCACTTAGGCGGAGTATTTTTCGACCAATAGATATCGCCGATCGAATGATGTGTAACAAAACCATCATCGGCAACATGATAATGAAAGTTGAAAAAATAGCCATCTTGTGGCCGTTTGTCGGTACGAACGTGAAAACGGATAAGATCTTTCCTTGTATCCATCTCATAGACATTGAATATTTTCTCGGAATAGTCTCCCCCTGGTCTTTCGCTGATGGCGAGTTTTCGCTTATGTAGATCCTCAGAATGCAGAAGGGTCATTTGAATCGCTTCCTCGATTTTCGGGAAGATGACTTCGTCAAATTCGTTTCCAATAACCGGACCGATTTTGGATCCGAATTTCGTATAGGCAATTTCTTTTGCCGATGTGACTAATGAATCTTCGATTGAATCGGAATACGTATCTCCATCTTCTGCGAAAACCGGTTCAGCCAATCCGATGTCATAATCGGAAAAAGGTGATGGATCTTGCGTCTGTTTTGGTTGGACCTTTTCCTGCAAGGTTGTCCAAATTTCATGGTTCGGCGAAATTGCACCAAATGTCAGAAGCGCCACTGTAACAACAATTGTCTTTTGTATCCATTTCTTCATACATTTCACCTACAATTTTGAACATTTTTTAAAATGCGTGTTATCAGTTTGACGAAAAGACGCGGAAAAGGTTTCTTCTTTCTCCTATTCATTGTACAATAAATCTGTAGATAAATGTGCGTTTTTTTGAAGGAGGGTAATACTCGTGGATGTACAACTCTTTATCGGTATCGGAATGCTTGTATTGGTACTGTATTTAAGCTCTTTGAACTTTACGCATTAATATTCATTCAAAAACGCCATCATCCTGCATATGGGGATGATGGCGTTTTTCATTCATTCGCTTGAAGGAACGATGAATTCCTTTTCCAAATAACCGAAGTGGAACTTTGTATTCGGTCGGACTTTCCGGATTAGCTGGAAACGATCAAATACAGGCGAATCAAATCGATCTTTTACGACAACTTTTCTTTTACAGACTCGCATCGCCTCTACCATCCATGCCTGCGATAGCATGTCATGTACCCCAGCTTTGCGCAATGGCGTGAAGTTGGATGATTCTTCGATCGGTTGATGGAACATCGGGTCGATATAGACGATATCCCAAGATCCATCCGGTAGTGTACGTAGATAGTCGATGGCGACTGATTGGATGACTGCAATCCGGCTCATCGAATAGTGGAGCTGTTCCGAATTTGTCGGAAACGATCGGAGCCCTCGACCAGTGATAAATGCTACCGCTGCGTCCGCTTCGATCCCTAAAACTTTCCCACTGTCACCGACAGCAGCGGACGCAACAATGCTATCGGAAGCAAGTCCGAGCGTACAATCGAGAAAAGAGTCGCCTTCGCGTAAGGCAGCCGCTTCAATCATCGGATCACTTTCCCCTTTTGCCAACCGCTTCAATCGAAAGGCAGCTGAATTCGGATGAAAGAAAAATGGTTCTTTCATCCCTAATCGATACAGCTCAAACCGATTTTTACCAGCTACCAGCACATCTGCTCTGTACTCTTCCTGCAAGTGGAGGACAGATCGCTTATTCCGTTCGACAAAAGGTGAACCGAGCGCTTCAACCGCCTCCATCGCTAACATTTCCGAACGCTCATCCGGTCTGCCACCTGTCGTAATGATCATGTTCACTTGCTGCAAACTTGAGTCAGAACTTCCGCTAAATGGTTTTTAATTTGTTCCATTTCGAAGTTCTCGATCTGTTCCCTTGGTATGAAGTAAGCCAACGCGCCATCTTTCCATAAGGCAATGGACGGAGAGCTTGGCGGTACTTCCGCAAAATACGCGCGCATTCTTTCTGTCGCTTCTTTATCTTGTCCTGCGAACACGGTCAATAAATGATCTGGTTTCTGTTCGGCTTCTTGTAAAGCTTCCCTGACAGCCGGCCGTGCGAGACCTGCTGCACATCCACAAACCGAATTAATGACAACGAGAGCTGTCCCTTCTAGTTTGTCCATCGTCTCTTCAACGGCCTCTACCGTTGTCAATTCTGTAAATCCATTGTGTACAAGTTCCTCGCGCATCGGTTTGACGATGCCTTTCATGTATTCGTCGTAAGCATTCATGTTTTCAATTCCCTCCTAATAGTGAAACGTTCTTTCTACAAATTTTTGTCCATATCCATATTACTATAGAAGAGATTGTTTTTTCACATCATCTGTTTAACGTTTATTGAAGCGCGCCAAGAAGTCTTGTAAGCGCTCGCTTTTCGGCTTCATCAAAATTTCTTCTGGCGACCCTTCCTCCTCTATAACCCCATCGTTTAAAAACAGAATTCTATCAGCGATATCAAGCGCAAAATCCATTTCATGCGTCACTAAAATCATCGCCATTTCTCCTTCTTTGGCTAGGTCGCGGATCACTTCCAATACTTCCCCGACAAGTTCCGGGTCAAGAGCAGAAGTTACTTCGTCAAAAAGCATCACTTTGGGCTTCATCATCAATGCACGAGCCATCGCAACCCGTTGTTTTTGACCTCCCGATAATTGGCTCGGATACAGGTCGATTTTGTTACCGAGGCCGACTTTTTCAAGCATTTCAACCGCCTGCTGTTCCACTTCCGATTTCTCTTCCTTTTTAACGATTGTTGGAGCTAGCATACAGTTCTCTAAGATGGTCATATGTGGGAACAGATTAAAGTGTTGAAAAACCATACCGATGTCTCCGCGTATCGATCGTAAATGATGCTCATCAGCCGTTACAATCTGCCCTTTTTTCTCCATTTGCCATAAATTCTCCCCGTTGACCAAAATCGTTCCCGAAGTCGGTTGCTCCAACGTCATAAGCATACGGATAATAGTCGTCTTTCCTGATCCACTCGGGCCGATCAACGCGACTTTTTCGGCAGGTTTAACATCTAAATTGATGCCTTTCAAAACATCGACCTCTCCAAATGATTTAAAAATGTTTGAATAATTAACGATGGTTTCTCCCATAGATATGAACTCCCTTTTCAGTTACAGTGTCGAAACTGTTTTTTTATCAAAACGCCGATTATATTTTTTCTCCAGCTTGTTAATCAATAAAGCGGACGGGTAGCTGAGCAATAAAAAGAACAATGCAACAACGGTTAACGGTTCTACATACTTCCAATACTGAGCTCCGTAATCATTCGCTAAATGCAACATCGCAACAACACCGATTGTGGAAGCAAGCGGGACCTCCTTAAACATGATAATCAAGTAATTACCAAGCATAGGAATGGTCGGCGGTATCGCCTGCGGTAAAATGATTTTCAGCCATTTCTGTTTTGACGATAAGTTCAACGCTGTCGAAGCTTCCCATTGTCCTTTATCAACCGACTCGATGCCAGAACGATAGACTTCGGACAAGTAGGTACTAAAATGTAAACCGAGACCTAAAATCGCCGCCGCGAACGGATTGAGCGAGACGCCTACTACAGGCACCATCGGCCAAGCGTAAAAAATGAAAAACAATTGAACCAAAGGAGGTGTCGAACGAATGAATTCGGCAATCCAACGGAAAATCCAGCGAACGGTTTTAGAAGGGATCCGCGCCATAAACACCCAAAAGAAACCAAAGATCATCGCAAAAAGATAACAAGCAATCGTTAAACCGAGTGTAATCCATAACCCTTTGAAAATTAGTGGAATGACTTCAAAAAACACGCTCCAATCCCATTTCATTGCTGCGCCACCCCCTTCTTAGAGAAAACTTCCATCTTCCTTGTAAATGCGATAAGCGGCAATGCGAGGATAAAATAGAAAACGAGGATCAGCAAATAGACTGTCGGCGCTTCTGCTAAATGAGTACTTCGGTAAATATTTCCGTAATACAATAAATCTGTCAGGCCTATCAATGATACAAGAGAAGTCGCTTTCAAAATCTGGATTAAATAATTTCCGTACTCGGGAAGCATCATCCGGATTGCCTGCGGGATAATGATATAGCGCAACCGTTGAAATTTCGTTAAATTTAGTGCAATCGAGGCTTCTGTTTGTCCACCGGAAACCGATAGGATCGCCCCTCTGACAATCTCGGACATATAAGCGCCATAGTTCAGAGAAATAGCAATCACAGCTGTCCAGATATCACTTCCCAAGTGAATATTAAACAATCCCGGTAATGCATAAGAAAACCAGAAAAGTTGTATGATGAGCGAAGTCCCTCGGAATATTTCAACATAAAATCCGGTGAACTTGTTGAGCAGAACATTCGAGGACACTCTCGACAACCCAGCGACAAACGCAATCAAAGTCGAGATGGTGATGGAAAGGGCCAATACGATTAATGTGATTTTTATCCCCTCTAGGAGTACAAGGGATATTTCCATTATGGAACTCATAAAAACATCTCCATTTTCAGCCGTAATGTGAAAAGGGCCATACCTGTAACAAAGGTGCGACCCTAAAACGATTAGTAATTTTCACCGCTACAAATACTCTCAGTAGTCACTTCAAGACCTACAACATTCATTTCTTCTGTAAATCCATAAGGCTCAATAATTGCAGCAAGCTCGCCACTTTCCTTCAACTTTTTAAGTTCGGCATTATACGCGTCCTTTAATGCCTCGTTATCTTGACGGAAAGCAGCTGCACCGTAGCTTGGTACACCTTCAATATTCGGTTGTTCGAAGTCATTGACAAACTCCAGTTTGTCTTGATTTGAAGATTCAAGCGCCATTTTGATCGTCATTTCTGTACCTGTCGTTGCATGTGCTCTCCCTGATTCAACCGCCGAGAAAGAAGCTGGAATATCTGGAACCATTGTGATTTGGCTTTCAGCAACACCTTCAGCCAAGAGGAATGCTTTTTCGGTTGCACCACTCATCACAGCAACCGTAATTTCGGGATCGCCTGCTATGTCTTGATAACTATGCAACTTCATCGGGTTTCCGGACTCGACAATGAGGCCTTCCCCGTATTTCATCTCAGGTTCACCAAAAGCTACGTTGGTACAACGATCCGGTGTAATCGCCATTCCAGCTGTAATGACATCGAATTTACCGGCGTTCAATCCAGGAATCAGTTGCTGAAAATCAGACAGATGTCCGTCAACTTCTTCTACACCAAGATTTTTGAAAATCGCTTTTGCAATATCAACAGCAGCTCCTTTCAATTCGCCATCCTCCTCATATGCATAAGGCTTTTCGTTTGCAAAACCAACTTTTACCTGTCCTTTGTCTTGTAGCGAAGACAAAATATCCCCGGATGAGCCGTTTCCTTCGTTTCCACATGCCGCCAACAGCAGCAAAATGACCGTGGCCAAAATTCCAAACTTAAATTTCCTCATAACTTCCTCCTTTATTTTTTCGTAAAACTCTTAAATTTGATAGTTTTTAGATTAACATAGAGAATTTCAAACTTCAAATGGAAAAACGGATTTTTCTGAATGTCACGTTAATTCGAAAAGTCAATTGAGATTGACGTAACAACCGTTAAAAGCTCTTCGGAATCCTTTAAAATAATTTAAAATTTATTTTCTAAGACCTTTAATCAAGTATAAATAAATGATCAAATAGATTTAACCCTTTAACTTTTCCCAATTCAAATAGATCAAAATTGATAAAAAAATAATGAAAAACAGCAAATGAAATTGTGGCATCATTTGCTGTTTTTCACGATTATTCTACTTGAATCGTCAATCTATATGCTGTTCTCGCATTTTAAATTGCTTAAGCGAAATCATTTCAGTTCATCGAAGTATCCTTGATCCAATACGAGAAACAATAACCCGATCGCATCTGATTCGGTCAGTGTCCCATCCGATAATTTTTCACGCCAAATAGGAGGTAATGTTGTTTTCCCGCTTTGTTCGAGTCGCCTCAAGACAGAAATTGTGGCATTGATCATTGTTTGCGAGGAAGGATTATAGAACTTTTCCGTCATTATTTTAGCAACGGAGGACTCCTTGTCTTCCAGTTCATTTTTTGACTTCAATTTAAAATAGGACGCCAAGCCATCCGCAATAGCTTCGCCTTGTGCTTTCAAGTAATTGTCGTCACGTAATTTTATTATGTCAACTTTAGAATCTAAAAATCCTCCTTCTGTCAAAATGGCAGGCATGGAGGACTCACGTAACACATGAAAATCCGCTTGCTTCATGCCACGATCACTAATCCCCATCGCCATGACGACCCGGGGATGGACAATATTCGCAATTTCCTTGGATCGTGAACTCGCATTCGGATTATCTGACGTATATGTTTCAATGCCGCTATGCATCCCCCATTTCCCATTCATCGCGTTGTGGTGGATAGATGCGTAAACATCGGCTTTCCATTTATTCGCAAGGTCTGTCCTTTTTGTGAGCGGAACATCCGTCTTTCCCGTAGGATCATCTACACGAAGAATTTCTACGTCTTTATAAGTCTGTAATTTCGCTATGGCATATTGAGCTACTTTATTGTTAAATGACCATTCCCGCTCGCCATCAGGGGAACGCTTCCCAGGTGTATCAAATCCATGCCCGGCATCGATTGCAATTTTAACCATTGAAAATACCTCCTCTTCGCGTTTTACAATATTCAAGTGAGAATCCATCATCTCCCTTAAATACTTTTCCCTGTATCATATTCGCTATTTATGTGCGATTGTCGGCACTTGTCCATTTCCAATAAGAAAAGATGCCTACCTATACAGGAAAGACATAAGAATTCGAAATCCTCTTTAGCGATGCAATCTTGTTAATGGAACCTGTCTTTCCGCTCTATTTGTGCCCTTTAATCGGTTTCGCACTCTTCAAAGCCTTCTTTTATTATACGGTAATCCAAGCTGTTTCCGATAAAAGTTGAAATGAAGTTCGACGTGGTTGAATAATTTTTTGTTTTTATCAAATAACTTCAAACTGTCTTCATAATGATCCCGTCTTATTTCTTTTTTGATCGACCAACTCATAATTCTTTTTGACAATATCATCGATTTCATACAGCGATTCTTTCGTAATGCCGTCATAACCTTCACCAGCCACAACAGCTGCTTTTAATATTTTTAAGACCGGCGTATAGATTTTTTTCAAAATTTCCGATTTGTATTTTACAGATTCATTACGAATTTCTTTCATCAATTGAAAATGATAAGAAAAGAAACTAGTGATCAGAATGGTAATGGAAGAACTGACTAACGCAATGATCACTTCTTTCATATGGAAGCCCCTTTCTACACCGGGTACTAACATTGTATTCAACTGCGCCTCAACCATGTAAGTATAGCCGCCTACTCGGTTGAGTTGGCGGCTATCCATCAGTTTTCTTTGATTGTATTTCTTGCAAGACCGGCATATGACAGGACAGCGATGAGACCTGATACGAAAATGATAACGCCCATTGGAATTGCGGTTTCTTCTCCCCCTATGCCTACGAGTGGCGCAGTGATCGCTCCTAAAACGAAAGGCAGTAAACCAAGCAACGCGGAAGCGCTCCCTGCAATATGCCCTTGTGATTCCATCGCCAATGAAAAGGACGATGTCGAAATGACGCCAATTGATGCGACGAAAAAGAAAATCGGTACAACGATTGTAACGAGTGGTCCATTCAGCAAGACGGCCAGCAGGAGCAATGCACCGGATAGGACCGAGATGAATAATCCGATTTCTAAAAATCGTTTTTCAGATACGATTCCTGACAGCCTTCCTACCACTTGAGCCCCCAATATAAGGCCGAGTCCGTTCATGCCGAACAACAAGCTAAAGGTTTGTGGCGAAACACCGTAAATATTTTGATACACAAAAGGTGTCCCAGCCACATAAGCGAAAATCCCCGCCATGATGAAACCCTGCGCAAGGGCAAATCCCATAAATTGACGACTTTTCAGTAAAGACAAAAAGTTTTTCAATGTGGCGGAAAGACTACTCGGTACACGCATTTGCTCGGGCAGCGTCTCGTCTAATCTCCATAACACAATGATAAATAAAAGCAGGCCGATTGCACTTAATACTGTGAAGATTCCTGACCAATCCGTGAATGCGAGAATGCCACCACCCAAGACGGGAGCAAGGATCGGAGCCAGATTATTAATGAGCATTAACAAGGCGAAGAACTTTGTCAATTCCCTTCCACTGTAGACATCGCGGACAATCGCTCTTGAAAGAACGATGCCAGCGGATGCAGCTAACCCTTGTATAAAACGGGCAGCAATAAAGAAACCGATGCTTGGTGCGAATACACAGAAGAGTGAAGCGATAAAATAAACGATAAGCGAAACGAGCAACGGCTTTTTTCGTCCTCGTACATCACTCATCGGTCCGACAATCAATTGCCCGAGCCCGATACCTAACAGACATGCTGTTAAACTAACTTGTACATAGGAAGCTGTCGTATCAAATGCATATACAATTGTAGGAAATGATGGCAAATACATATCAATCGTCAACGGACCCATTGCTGCCAATGTTCCAAGAAGTAATGCAAACTTTAATCGTTTTGTTCCTGATAATGGTTCCACGTTGAAAACAACCTTTCTGAAGCTGGACATCGTTTGCGAATGCAATCAATGAATTGAACATTATTTTGTGTGCACAAGTACTCTACTCTACCATCAAAGTGGATAATAATAAAGAAGGCTGATTGAAACGAAATTTAACGTTTCCAATCAGCCTTCTTGTTCACCTCTAACTTATTCTTCCGGCGATGCCATCCGTGCTTCGGTCATCTGCTTCCAAACGGAACCTTTGGCGTCCTCGCCTTCCTCAATTCGTGCAATGGCCATACGGATTTGCAGCTTCACTTCAAACTCCGGATCGTTTTCAGCCTCTTTCAATGCAAAAAGTGCTTTTTCAGTTCCTGTTTCATAAAGGAACATCGCCGCACGCCAACGAACCAATTTATTTTTATCTTTCAATGCCCCGATAGCTGCATTTTCGAATCCTTCAAATCCGAGATCACTCATGCAGTCGCCTGCAGTACGACGGACAGCCCAGCTTTTGTCTTTCAGTGCTTTCTCGACATACGGTATCACTGCTTCGTCTTCAATCATCCCGAGATAGACAGTAGCCAATCGTCGAATTGACATTTTTTCATCGTCAAGCGCACGATTCAGTAAGGGAGCGTCCGACATATCAGGATCAGGCATTTGGTCAAGCAATTGGAATCTCGTTTCCCATTCCTCGACGTCAAATTCTTCAAGCGTCACTTTTCTTCCACGCTGAACCGTGTCCGAGTGACCTTCCTCGGCTTGGCGAACAATTTCCTTCAGACGCTCTGCTGGATAGGCAGCTTCGATTTCCTGAATAACCGTTTCCCCTATTTCAGCTTTTTCGCCGTAGCGGATTCCGTAGTCCGCCCACTTACGTAGTAATATATAGTTTTCGACCTCACGCCCCTGAACAGCATTCATCGCTTTTACAAAACGTTCGCTCAAGCCGAAGCGTTCTTCAGAATTGCTATCAAATACCTTCACTTGTAGGGGAATATCTTTATAAGTTTGAACATGTACATACACTTCACCATAGCTATCGTCGGCTTGTTCTTCCACTTCCGACTCTTCGCTTCGCTCTTCGTTGAACACAGCTTGAACGTCAGCAAGAATCGATTCCCAAGCGACTTTCCCTACCCGCTCAACTGCCATGAAATTCATGACATGATAAATTCCTTTGACTCCATTGATGTTCAATAACTCGGATACAGGGTACGGGGCCGTCTCTGCGTCCGTTTTTTTATAATTATGGCCGGTACCTTGCGGCAATTCCGTATCCAAGACAATTTTCATAGAATTTGGGCTCGGTGTCGGTTCAATTGTTACAATTTTCATGAATAAGTTCCCTCCAGTTTACGACTCTGCGATTTCTTGTAAGTATGACCATCGTTCGATCATTGTTTCATACGATTCGTTTAATGCATCGAGTTTCGTTGTCAGCTCCCTTAGTTTATCGTAATTGGAGCCGGCGGAGGCCATTTCTGCCTCGGTCATTTCAATTTCCGTCTCCACTTTCTCAATATCCGTATCGATGGATTCCCATTCTTTCTTTTCAGCATAAGTCATTTTCTTTTTCTGAGGCTTATTGGTCGGTTTTACAACTTCGACAACGGGTTCTGGTTTCACTTCCGCAACGGCTTCATAGGTTTCAAGATAATCTGTATAGATACCGTACCAAGAATCGATTTTCCCGGAGCCGTCCAGTATCCATAATTTCTTCGATGTCCGATCAAGGAAAAATCGGTCATGGGATATCGTGATGACAACACCCGGAAACGTATCGATGAATGATTCAAGCACTGATAAAGTCTCCAAATCCAAATCATTCGTCGGCTCGTCCAGCAGCAGGACATTGGGCTGTTCCATCAACAGTTTAAGCAAATACAATCTTTTCCGTTCTCCGCCAGATAATTTGCTGATGGGTGTCCCGTGAGATGAAGTAGGGAATAAAAAACGTTCCAACATTTGTGAGGCAGATACACGCACGCCATCCGCACCTTCGATATCATTCGATGTCTCGCGTATATATTCGATAATCCGTTTGTTTCCATTCATCGATGGGATATGTTGATGGAAATGGGCAATCTTCACAGTTGACCCTTTTTCAATGAGCCCACTATCCGGTTCAATTTCGCCTGAGACTAGTTTTAATAACGTCGTTTTCCCTGCTCCATTTGCGCCGACAACCGCAATCCGATCACCAGATTGAAGCAAGCATGAAAAATCATCGACGATCTTTTTGTCGCCGAACGATTTTGAAATGTTCATCGCTTCTATGACCTTTCGTCCAAGCCGAGAAGTTTTCAACGCAACATCCATTTCGACGTTGTTCTCTTCTTTTTTCACTTTTTCAGCTAGCTCTTCAAAACGGCCGATCCGGGCTTTCTGTTTCGTCGATCGGGCTTTGGCCCCACGCTTGATCCATTTCAATTCAGAGCGGTATTGGTTGCGAAGCTTTTCGCCCGTCGACGCCGCCATTTCTTCACGTAAAGCTTTTGATTCGAGATAATCGCCGTAGTTTCCAGTATGGGAATACAACGTCTTATCGGCCAGCTCATAAATATGCGTAGAGACCGCATCAAGAAAATAACGATCATGCGTGACGAAGATGACCGCGCCCTGTTCATTTTTTAAAAACTCTTGCAACCAAGTGATGGAATTCACATCGAGATGGTTTGTCGGTTCATCGAGCAATAAAAGATCCGCGGGTTCAATCAGCACTTTAGCCAATGAAACCCTTTTTTGCTGCCCGCCTGACAGCTCTCCCATTTTTTTATCGAACGTATCGATACCCAGTTTCGTCAATATCGTTCTCGCTTTCGCATTTAAATCCCAAGCCGACTTCGCATCCATTTCATTTTGCAGTTGGGCGAAACGATCCTGGTAATCGGATGATTCCGGGTTTGCCGTCAACGCTTGAAGGGCATGTTCATACTCTAAATTTAACCGGATAATCGGTGCATCACTCATGAATACCGTTTCCATGACGGATCGCTCTGGATCTACATCAGGTTCTTGCGGTAAATAGGCGATCCGATATTTATTCGGATGGTCTTTCGATATCTTGTCTGCATCTTCAGCTCCAGCGATGATGGACAGCAATGTCGATTTACCAGTGCCATTTATGCCGATCAACCCGACTTTTTCTCCGCTCACCACTGTGAAGGCTATATTGTTGAATAACGTTTTCTCCCCGACCGTCTTCGTCAGGTTTTCCACGATCAATTGACTCATAACAACACTTCCATTTCTAAATGACTACCTCTTTCTATCATAGCTGATATGGACGGTTTTTTGAAAGCGTATTGTCTGCTCATGCAACTTACCATGAAAAAAATGCAGGTTGCGTGACATCCATTGTTCCCTCTTCCTGCAAATGTTACGATTTCAGCAATACGATTTCTGCTAAAGGATGTGATGATCATTCGATTGACCGTATATGAATCCAAAAAGTATAACAAGGTTGAAATCATTATTAATTGTCCTGAAGTTGACCATCAGCTTGGACGGTTAATCGACCAAATTAACCAAATGGGCATTACCTTAACTGGCACAAAAGACGACAAGATCTATTCGCTTGTCCCTGAACATGTCTATTACATCGAATCGATAGACAACCAAACTTTTATCTACGAAGAAAAAGAAGTATACCGTAGCCAAATGAAGCTATACGAATTTGAACAATTAGTAAAGGATACCCCATTTACGCGAATCAGCAAAAATTTGATTGTGAATACAACGCATATTGCTAGTGTTCGGGCATTGCTCAACGGAAAGTTTGAAGCGTCTTTGTCAAATGACGAAAAAGTAATCGTGAATAGACATTATGTGAAAACATTCAGAAAGAAGTTTTTATCGTGAGGAGGGATTCGATTGGACCAATTGAAGCACTACATTTCAGTAGCATGTATTTCATTCACATTCAGCATTCTATTTTATCTTCTTTTTAGTTGGTTGGACATCTTTCCGCCTATGGGAGAGGCGTTGATCGCTCAAATGCTTGTCATTTCGATTTGCATTATCATCCTGATCTTCGTCACACATCAGTTGCCCATTCAAAATACGTTGATCTTACGATTGATCGAATTTTTGTACGTCGTAATCGTTCTTCTTATCGCAGGAGGATTTTTCAATCTTTTTCCTTTTACATGGTCGACTACCTCATTCGTTATCGCGACAGGTGTTTTGACTTATCTCGTTGTTATCATCGTTACTTTTATGGGGAATCAATCAAGCGCGATGCAAATTAATGCCGTCATCGCGCGTAAAAAAAGGGAGGCTTCGACTGACCAAAATAATTGAAGGGAATGAGTGTTCAAAATATCCAATGAGGGGAACGTTGCTTTATCTTTAACATTATGTTGTTGTTTCATATTTTTGCCGGAGCAGTCAGTCTGATTAGCGGAGGAGGTGCTATGTTTTCGAGGAATAGAAGAGAAATGCATACAAAATGGGGTGAAATATATCATGGCGCGTATTTGTTTGTATTTGTTACTTCCTTGACTATGGCCATAATGAATTGGGAGAGTAGTGCTTATCTTTTTTTCATCGGATTATTTTCATATTCTTTTGCATTTATAGGCTATCTCTCTGTCAAGAAAAAATGGCGAAATTGGCTATCATCACACATCGGTGGAATGCTCGGTTCTTATATTGCTATTTGTACAGCTATTCTTGTAGTTAATATTTCGAAAGTACCGATTTTGAATGAATGGAATCCGTTGTTTTTTTGGTTTCTCCCAAGCATAATCGGTACACCGTTAATCTTTATCGTTGGGCAGAAATACAAACGATTCAATTAAAAACTTGCCTGTGCTAAACGTTTCGTCGCACAAGCAAGTTTTTTTGTCCTCAATTCACTAATCGCCCACTCTTTCCTCTCGCTTCCCAGTAAGCATCACGGATTTGAACTTTCTGGATTTTACCCGATGCAGTTTTCGGGAGTTCATCGACGAATGTTATACCTGTAACCGCTTTAAAATGGGCTAATCTCTCCCTTGAAAAGGCGATGATCTCTTCCTCAGCCGCTTCCATATTCTCCCGTAGAACAATATAAGCGTGAGGAGTTTCCCCCCACTTTTCATGTGGTACAGCAATGACAGCAGCTTCCAAAACAGCAGGGTGCTCATAAAGGACCCCTTCCACTTCGATTGATGAAATATTTTCCCCGCCACTAATAATGACATCTTTCTTACGGTCAACGATGTTGATATAACCATATTCATCCACTGTTCCCATATCGCCTGTAAATAGCCAACCATCTCGCAGGGTTTCTTGCGTTGCCTGTTCATTTTTCCAGTAACCTTTCATCACTCCATGACCGCGCACCGCCACTTCCCCCACCTGAACCCCATCGTGCTCAACTTCGTCTCCATTCGCCCCGAGGACCCGGACATCGCTGCCGATCATCGGATAACCGGCTTTGGATTTCAAAACGGTTTGTTGCACTTTCGGCAAATCCGTCAAATGAGAGTGGATCGTCGATACAAGACTGAGCGGTGATGATTCCGTCATTCCATACACTTGAATGAACTCCCAACCCAGTTCTTCCTCAACTCTTGTAATAAATGCAGGCGGTGGTGCCGAACCGGCAATGACCACTCGGACATCTTGTTCCACGACAGGGTGGTGTTCATCATGGTATTGGAGTAAAGCATTCAATACGGTTGGAGCCATATGTAGGACAGTTACCCGATAGTCCTGTAATGCCTTGAAAATGGATTCAGGCGTCGTTTTTCTTGAACAAATATGTGTCGCACCATTTGCAGTGTAGTAAAATGGCGCACCCCATCCATTCACATGGAACATCGGGAGTACGTGCAAATAAATATCAGACTCCTTTACTCTTAAATGATGCATCGTCGACATTGCATGCAAATAATTGTTCCGGTGTGTCAACATGACTCCTTTAGGATTCCCCGTCGTACCGCTCGTATAGAGCAAGCTGCACATATCGTTTTCATCAATGTCAGCACGATCAAAATCCGTTGATATGTGTGATGCTAGCCAGCTGTCATAATCTGTGGCATTCGTATCCTGCTCTTTATAATGAACAATGATATTCTCAACCGTTTCGAGTTGCACGATGATAGGTTCGATCAAACTATATAGATCTTGGTCTACGAAAAGAACTTTAGATTCGCTATGATTTAAGATAAATACATAATCTTCCGGTTTTAAGCGAATATTCAGCGGAACCATTACGGCGCCCAATTGAAAGACCCCATAGAATCCTTCTAACATTTCAAGCGTATTTCCGGCCAAATATGCGATCCGATCGCCTTTATCGACCCCAAGCTTTCGCAACCCATTCGACAATTGATTGACTCTGCCGTTCAATTGCTGATAAGTAACGGTTCGACCTTCACAATGAACCGCGACCTTTTCTCCGTAGAGCGTAACTGCACGGTCAAGAAAGTCTGGTAAAATCAGTGGTACATTCATAGTGATCACCTCATTGTTTTCATACAGTATACATGATTACGAATATTCCGGCATTGTTTATTTCACTATAAAGGTTTATACTTTGGCAATCCGTATACTAATTCTCTCTTTCCACCACCGCTTTTCCTCCTGAATAGAGACCACTAGCGGACAATCCCATCATAATTCCAACGAGGATACCCGCCTTCGGATCATCCGGATAGATATAAAAAATTCCTCCCAATACACCAAAGGCCAATGCCATTAATGGTAATAACCGTCTTTTCATTCCATACATCTTCAATAACTCTACCATCCCGATAATAAGCGGTATTAATACGACGTCGTATACTTCCAATGCTTCCCCTCCTTATCCCCCATCCCCCTTATTCTATGAAATAGAAGGGGAAGTCATGTCCTTCCTGAGAGCAGGACAGACTAGGATGTTATGGCGCGACCATTTTGGGTAAACATATAGGTAGTACCATCACTCTTTGAATCCAATTATACTTTTTTAATATAATAAAGAATTATTTTAAATATATCTATTATACCTGTTCTGAATATTGAAAGTATGATGAAACATCGAAATAACGGCGTTATTTAAAACATCTTTAGGAACCCAAATTATTTTTGACAATTGAAAACGTTTAATTGTATTATAGTGAAATATGAAGGAGGCATTATGATGTCACATTTAACTAAAAAAGAAATCGTGGAGAGTGTTCCTCAGAAAGGGTTTTTCGGACACCCTAAAGGATTATTCACTTTATTCTTCACGGAATTCTGGGAACGTTTTTCGTATTATGGAATGAGGGCAATCCTTGTCTTTTATATGTATTACGAAGTGTCAAATGGCGGACTCGGATTAGATAAGACGCTCGCACTGTCGATCATGTCCATCTACGGTTCCCTTGTCTATATGTCCGGAATCATTGGCGGTTGGCTAGCTGACCGGATATTCGGTACATCGAAAGCAGTATTCTATGGCGGTATTTTTATCATGCTTGGTCACATAGCGCTGGCGCTACCTGGCAATATCACTATGTTTTTCATTTCAATGGTACTCATCGTACTTGGAACAGGTTTGTTAAAACCGAACGTTTCCAGTGTCGTCGGAGATATTTATCCTGAAAATGATAACAGACGAGATGCTGGATTCAGCATTTTCTATATGGGGATTAACTTGGGGGCCTTCATTTCTCCATTAATCGTTGGCGAATTGATGTACACAAGTTTCCATCTTGGTTTCGGAGTGGCTGCTGTCGGTATGTTTATCGGCTTAGTCGTCTTTATTTTGACGAAGAAGAGAAATCTCGGCTTGGCAGGGACACAAATCCCCAACCCATTAGCACCAGAGGAGAAGAAAAAAGTATTCTCAATTTTCGCAATTGCTATTATTGTAATTGCAATTGCTGTTATTATCGCCATTCCCCGCGGGTGGCTTACATTCGATTCTTTCATTGCAATTGTAGGTATTCTCGGCTTTCTTATCCCGGCTGCTTATTTCTTCGTGATGTATAGAAGCCCGAAAACATCCGATGTGGAACGTTCGCGTGTACTTGCCTTCATTCCGCTTTTCTTGGCTGCCGTCATGTTTTGGGCAATTCAGGAACAAGGTTCGACTATCTTAGCACTCTATGCGGATACTCGGACGAACTTAAACTTTATGGGGTTTAGAATTTCACCGGCGTGGTTCCAATCATTCAATCCGCTGTTCATCATCACATTAGCACCCTTATTTGCATGGCTGTGGATGAAACTCGGCGATCGTCAGCCATCTATCCCACAAAAGTTCTCGTTAGGACTTTTATTTGCCGGACTATCTTTCATCGTCATTTTATTACCGGGTTATTTTGGAGGTACAGATGCCCTTGTCAGCCCACTATGGCTCGTTTTAAGCATCCTGATCGTCGTGCTAGGTGAATTGTGTCTATCGCCCGTCGGGTTGTCTGCAACGACCAAACTTGCACCTGCTGCTTTCTCTGCCCAAACGATGAGCCTTTGGTTCCTATCGAACGCTGCCGCACAAGCATTGAACGCACAGCTCGTTAAATTTTATACACCTGAAACAGAAATGTTGTATTTTGGAATTATCGGAGGAGCTGCCATTTTGCTCGGGATTATTCTCTTCGCTATTTCCCCTATCATTCAACGTTATATGAAAGGCATACGCTAATCGAAAAAGGCATGATCCCTTGGGGATCATGCCTTTTTACGTTCCTCGATAAGAGGAGGTAGTCTTTTAAAGCTGACGCTTCACTATCAGTACAAAAGCATTTTCTGAATAATGATATAATTATTTTTAAAATCTGGTTTTTCTCCCTATTAATAAATGCTATGATAAGACTGTTAGTTATTTTTATAATAGATTGAAAAGGAGTAAAATGATGATTATTGGTTTAACAATTATTTTAATTCTTGTACTATTTTTACCATTCACTGTGAAAATAGTCGAGCGCAACTTGGAAGTATTCCTATTCATCATGGGTGTGGCCGCCGCCATTGTGAGTGGCATGTTGGATAAATCGCTCATTCTAAAGGCTTTGGAAGATCCCATTCAAATTACATTGGCAGTGATCATCGCTGGTCTATTATTCCGCTGGCTTCAAAGTCCAATTGAAAATGGTATTCTCGGCATGAGTAAAGCGATGCCATTCAGACTATTTTTAGCACTAGTTGTCATAATTCTAGGAATTATATCTAGCGTGATTACAGCAATTATTGCGGCGATTGTCCTCGTCACAGTCGTAAGTGTACTTCGTCTGGATCGTAAATCTGAAGTGCGACTCGTCATCCTAGCTTGTTACTCCATTGGAATGGGAGCAGTCTTAACACCGATTGGTGAACCTTTATCGACGATTGCAACGAGCAAACTGAATGAGGATTTCTTTTATCTATTTAAATTAATCGGAACAGATATCATCCCGGGCGTCATCGCTTTCGGAATCCTTGCGGCTGTAATGATAAAGCCTCAGAAAAAAACAAGAAGCCTTTACGCGGATCAAGGCACCGAATCTTACATAGATATTTTAATCCGTGGATTTAAGATTTATCTGTTCGTCATGGCCCTTACATTACTTGGCGCTGGGTTCGAACCGTTTATCGAAAGATATTTACTTGATCTTCATCCATATATATTGTACTGGATCAATATGATATCAGCTGTTCTGGACAATGCCACCCTCGCAGCTGCAGAAATCAGTCCGACGATGAACGAGCCGACCATTAAGGCCATTCTTCTCGGTCTTCTCATCAGTGGTGGTATGTTGATTCCCGGAAATATACCCAATATTATCGCCGCCGGAAAACTGAATATTAAAAGTATCGAATGGGCACGTTTCGGTGTTCCGGTTGGATTGATTGCAATGATCGTTTACTTTATCATCATTGTGACAATCGGTTAAACATGACGCATGCTTGAAAAGGTCGTAAGATGGATATTCCCTCCATCTTACGACCTTTTTGCACGTTTAAGATCATATTTTCTTTTTGTCACTCGGCCTAACAGAAATGCGCCTGCGGCTAAACCAAGCATGGTATTCGTTTTCTTGTTGAAAACTTGTTTCATAACAAGGTTTAAGTTTTGCGGCCTTTCCGCAAGACGGCGCATGAAATAGCCATACCAATCATCGCCAAAGGGAACATATGTACAAAAATTATAACCTTCACTCGCCAGCTGTAATTGCATGTCTTTTCTGAAGCCATAAAGCATTTGAAATTCGAATTTCTCAATTGGAATGTGATGATCTTTTACAAATTGTTGGACATGCTGGATCACATGGTGATCATGTGTAGCAATCGAAGTGAACTTTCCATTCAACAAATGCCATTCAATCAATCTAATATAATTTTGATCGATTTCTTTTTTAGTTTGATAGGCAACTTCAGCAGGTTCTTTATAGGCCCCTTTCACAATGCGAAGACGATAATTTCTATATTTCCCCAAGTCCTGTTCTGCGCGGAAGAAATAGGCTTGAATAACCGTACCGATATTATCAAATTCCTTTGACAACTCGTCCACTAGATCGAATGATGGTTGCAAACGGGCATGGTCTTCCATATCAAAATTGATGAATAAATTATAGTTGCTGGCAACGGAAACAATTTCTCTTACATTGTCTAAACAGAATGGATAATCGATATCAAGACCTAATTGAGAAGGTTTCAATGAAATATGCGCATCAACGCCATCTTCGTGAATCGCTTCAATCACTGCTATGATTTGCTCTTTCGCCCTTATCGCTTGCGCTTTATCGCGGACAAATTCACCTAAGTTGTCGACTGTACAAGAAATGCCATAAGCGTTTAACTCTTTAATACTTTGGATAGTTTCATCTACGTTCGTCCCTGCTACGACAGTTTGCGCACCAAACTTTAAACCATACTTTTTAGCCGCGTCATTCAATAGCTGATTTTGGGATAATCCCATAAAAAAGGCTTTTAACATGGCAAAACTCCTAACATTCTTTTTATTCTAATTATAGTATACCATTTTTGGATGAGCAGAGAGAAGATGGAGATGGTTCTCCAGATCTTCATTTTATCCGATTATAAAGGCTTCGGGCGTATCTTGGAATAATTTGCGCCTTGCATACTCCATTAACTCCACGTATAATCAGCGCTGTTACTAACCGAGAAGTTTATCTTCATTCAACAGAAGACTTCCATCTGTATAGGTGGCGAGATGAATATGATTTTGTTTGCTGTTCAATGGGTGTTCAAACGCCCGCTGAATGAAGATAAAGCCTCCGTCGGAAGTCACAGATTTTGAAAGGAGTCAATCGAGCAAGCTCAATTCAAATTCTGGACGCAATTACGCCAAGGCGTAATTGATTTGCTTTGATTAATCGTATGTCTCTCAATATGATAATAATGACAATGTAAATGACAAAACGATTGAAAACCTCTTCCTCACTTTATAAATGGACATTCATATTACACTAAATAACTAGCCGACTCTAGGCAAATTTTATAGTTGTTTCGATAAAAATTTATTCGTAGCAACCAAAAGGGGCTGAACTCAATGGGGCACACGTTTCAAATGAAAAGGGGCTTCCGTCTCATTTCCATATCTCTAAAAGGATTTTCACAAGTGATGCTTATGGAAAATGCGTTTTCCGGAGGCCTCATTCTACTTGGGATTTTTTTATACTCTCCTCTTTTAGCGACCATGGCGTTTCTCTCCTCGATGGCGGGCACATTAACAGGCTACTATTTAGGCGGCGATAGAGCGGCCGTTAAAAGTGGACTGTACGGATTCAACTCCTTACTAAGCGGAATGGCTGTCATGTTGTTTTTATATGTTAGTTGGCGCTGGATGGTCGTTCCGTTCGTTGGTTGTACAGCCGGATTGCTGATGATTCTCTTTTCAAAAGTATTCAATAAATTGCATATTCCCGTTTTAACTATTCCTTTCGTTTTAATGACGTGGATCGGGCTCATGTTGACCTATCAGATTGACGGTTTACATGTCAATCCCTCGTTCGTGACAGCTTCCCCGACTCAATGGTTGATCCCATATAATGGGACTCCTAATTTTTTTGTCAGCCTGATCAAAGGGGTCGGTGAGGTATTTATCATTGATTCGTTCTGGGCTGGTTCGCTCATCCTCCTAGCGCTTTTTGTCGCAGGTTGGAGATATGGGGTATACGCCATTGCCGGAGCCTTCATTTCTTGGTTGACAGCCATTTCATTGGGTGTTGATGTAGCTTCCCTCGATTTAGGCTTGTACAATTATAATGCGGTGCTGACTATCATTGCGGTTGGGCTATTGTTTGATGAAAGAAGAAACTTTCCCTTTGTCGGTATACTCGCAGCTGCGATGACCGTTCCTGTTACCGCAGGAATGGATCATCTGATCAATCCTTTTGGACTGCCTGCACTTACTTCACCTTTCATCATTTCCACCTGGATATTTTTAATCATCAGGAAGTTTCTTCCTATCTAGTCATATTAAAATAACCCGAAAGCGAAAGGCTTTCGGGTTATTTCCATTTACGATAATTTGAATTGACAAACGATTTTCTCCAAGTCTTGTGCCAGGTCACTCATTTCTTTGGATCGTGTGGCAACCTCGTCAATGGAGGCTGAAGTCTGCTCCGTAGCGGCTGAGATATTATTGCTCATATCCTCAATCGTATGGATGGATTGGGTCAATTCGTTAATCAGTTCAACGATACGGCTGGAACTATCCGCTTCCGCTGTCGTCAGTTCAGAAATCATTCCGATCTCCTTTACCGTTTCTGATACGGCTTCCGAAATACGATTGAGTGATGTCGCCGTCTTGGCTACCGTTTCCGTTCCGGACTCAACGAGCTTTGTACTTTCAGAAGTAGAATTGACGACGAGTTGAATACTTTCCGTTAACTCTTGCACCAGTTTTTCGACTTCCAATACTTCCTTGTTAGATTGTTCTGCTAGTTTCCGCACTTCCTCTGCTACTACCGCAAACCCTTTCCCATGTTCACCAGCCCTTGCCGCCTCTATCGAAGCGTTCAAAGCTAGCAAATTTGTTTGGGAAGCGATTCCTGAAATCGAATTTGTAATATCTTGTATTTTAGTAGTCGATTCAATTAAATTTTCAATCGTCACACCTGATTCGATCGAGGCGGTTCTGATTTGCTCCATATCATTGTTAATACGGTTTACACTCTGTTGTCCATCTTCCGCAATTCGCATCGTTTGATGGGAATTCTCCACACTGAGTACAGCTTTTTCCTTGGAATCCAACAGATCTTCGGCCAAAGACTCCAAAATAGTGGATGCATGCTCCGCATTGATCGTTCCGTTCGAAATCGATGTTGCCGTTTCGTTCATGTTTTGGGCGATCTGTTGGATGGCTGTTTGCATCTCATTTAGCGATGTCGATGTATCGACCGAGTTTTTGGTCAATTGGATCGCCGTTGCTTGTACAGTCCCAATCATATTCCTTAAATTGCTTGTCATCGTGTTTAGTGTTCGAGCCAAGTCGCCCACCTCATCATTACTTTTAATCACGACATCCTCAAGCGCAAGATTTCCATCTGCAATTTCCTTCGCTTGCACGATAAGTGCGGAAATCGGCTTTGTTTTTCGTCTAATTAGGTATAAAGTGATAATGGAAGCGACGATCATAGGAATCAAGCTGATCAAAATACCATTTTTTACGACTTCCCACGTTCTCTCAGCAACAATTGAACCATCGAAATCGATGACGCTAATTGCGATGATTTCCCCATTCACATTATGATTTTCAAAAATCGGCGCATAGCCCGATAATCTTTCCATCCCCGCGAATTGATATAGTTTCGAATATGTAGAGTGTTTTGTTTCCAACAACAGACGAATGGCTTCTTTATCCAATGGTACTGAATCTCCCGGTTCGATTCCTTTTCCACGCAAATTATCGTCAAGTGCGAGAATCTTCCCGTCTAAGTCAACGATGTATTGTGTTTCGAAAATATTTTTATGTTCGACTGTCCAGTTCAATTGTTGACCAACTTCATCCATAACACCTCGGTCACCCGCCAACATCTTATCGACGTCCTCCGGGCGGAGAAGCCCTGTCGTAATATTGGCGCATCCATAGGCTTCGACCCCTGCTGCATCATATAATTTTTCATATGCCGTTTTATAAGTAGCGATAGAGGTAATAGCGAGCATCGCTATCATAATCCCCACAATAATCGCTCCTAACTGTATCGTTAATGTGTTTTTCATGTCTTTCCCCCTACATCCTCAAAGATAGGTATATTGTACGTATTCTAGTTATCTATCTTACGCTAAATTAACATGAAACAAAAGGTTTAATAAATATCTTCTCCAAATTCCAGGGATCCTTCTGACAGGTCATTTAAATTGCGGCAAACATTGATAGATAATTGCACCCAAGACCTATTTCCACAAATAATTCACGCATAATTACGAAGATTCTTTTGTCCTTTCAGTAGAATTCATGTTATCATTAAGAAATCTTCAACAATGACGGAGGTAGTGGAAAGTTTATGAATACTACAAGTACAGAAGCGAAAACAGTTCATGTGGAAGACATCCTAATTGCCAATCAATTATTAAAAGATGTCGTTAGCCACACACCATTGCAAAAGAATGAAAGGCTGTCCGAAAAATATGATTGCCATGTGTACATAAAAAGAGAGGATTTGCAGTATGTTCGATCTTTTAAATTGCGTGGCGCTTACTATAAAATCAAAACTATTGAAACGGAAGCCCGTGAAAAAGGGGTTGTTTGTGCCAGTGCAGGCAATCATGCACAAGGCGTAGCATATGCTTGTGCTCATTTAGGTATCGATGCTAAAATTTTCATGCCTCAAACGACACCTAAACAAAAAGTCAATCAAGTGAAAATGTTTGGGAAAAACTTTGTGGAAATCATTTTGACTGGCGACACGTTCGATGCTTCATCAAGCAAAGCGATTGAATATGCCAACACTGAAGGACGCATTTTCATCCACCCATTCGACGATCCACATATCATTGCCGGTCAAGGAACGGTGGCGGTTGAAGTACTAAACGATATTGAAGAGCCGTTAGACTTTGTCTTTGCGAGCATCGGTGGCGGTGGCCTTGTTTCCGGCTTAAGTGCCTATATGAAAAACGTCTCCCCTCTCACAAGAATAATTGGTGTTGAACCAGCAGGAGCGGCCAGCATGCATGCCGCTTTCCAAAAGCAACAACCTATCTTATTGGAATCCATTGATAAGTTTGTCGACGGAGCAGCTGTTCAATGCGCTGGACAACTTACATATGAAGTCTGCCAGAAATACGTGGATGACATTATCCTTGTGCCTGAAGGAAAAACATGTACGTCCATACTGGACCTCTACAATGAACATGCCATCATTGCTGAGCCTGCAGGTGCTCTTCCTATCGCGGCATTGGATTTTTACAAAGAAGAAATCAAAGGGAAATCCGTCGTCTGTGTGATCAGTGGGGGCAATAACGATATCGGACGAATGCAGGAGATTAAAGAAAAATCACTTATATACGAAGGGCTTCTGTATTACTTTATTGTGGACTTCCCACAAAGAGCAGGCGCATTACGACAATTTTTGGATGAAGTTCTCGGTCCAGATGATGACATTACTACATTTGAATATACAAAGAAAAACAATAAAGAAAACGGTCCGGGTCTCGTTGGGATTGAAATCAAAAAGAAAGAGGATTATGACAGCCTCATATACCGGATGCAACAATGTGGCTTCCCTTTCAAAGAAGTCAATAAGGACAGCACTTTATTCGGTTTGCTCATCTAAAGCAAGTGCACAAAAAAACGGCTGGAGATACGATTTTGCATCGTTCTCCTAGCCGTTTTTTCTTTTCTAGTTTTTCTCATATAAGCATATATTCGTTCAATGACCTCTGTTGATCAATTGCTCTGCCATTTTAATTTTATTGTCATATAGTTTTTGTGCCATCGTTTCTTTCGCTTCTATAGCGGCCGGTAAATAATCGGTATCATTCACTGTCGCTACAATCGAAAATTTATAGCCGAATGGGCTTGCATCCAATGAGTGTAAGCCATAAACTTTATATTTTTCCACAATTTCACCGGTTAACTGATCCACTTTTAGATAGGAAAGTTGTTTTTGATTCAACTCATCACAAACTTCTTGAAGCAGTCGTTTCACAACACTCGGATCTTGATGGAATGAGACGACGACACTTTCGAAAATTCTCCTTTTCTCAACCGATCCATTTACCATCTTGCGAATCTCACCATTCGAAATGGTCACTAATTTCCCGTTGATCAACCGGATCTTTACAATTCGAAATCCTAACTCCTCGACTGTACCTCCTTCCGGTTCTCCATTTACGTTTATGAAATCTCCTCGCTTAATCGTTCCTTCAAAAATCATGAAAATCCCGCTAATAATATCGTTGATTAGTTTTTGGGCACCGAACCCAATCACAGCCGCAATGATCCCTCCCGCAACGACGACTTCTTTCAAATCAACGACAAACGGCTTAATCGCAGCGATTAAAATGATCGTCGCGAATAGATACCTCGACGTATTTTTGACAACACTTTCAATCGTTTCTTTCTTCTTCTCTTCTATAATGCTCGTCCGTTTGAATAGCTGTTGTAAAATTTTCCTGCAAACGACGATGAACACATATGTGGAAACAATGGTTAACGCCAGTGTAACGAAATAGTCTTTCACACTCTCAAACTCAATATCAAACAAATGTTGCACAGAATTAAAAAACTTTTTCATGTTTATCAAGATCCTTTTCTATCAATTACGCCTCGGCGTAATTGCGTCCAGATTTATATCCTTGTAATGCGACTTCTTATTTCAAGTTTATCACACTTCACAAATGGTTGACTTTCTATTGAAAACGTTACCTTTTAGGTTGTCAAAAAAGTTTTTATCGTTAATAATGGAGATAGTATCATTTAACTTATATTTCTGAATTTGGAATCATTCCAATGAGTGGGAATCCCTTTCTATTACGAACTGATAATCACTCCCAATTACAATGGATGAATGCAGAGCATAGGTATCACATTTTCCGCCTGTAATGCAGTATATAATCACGTTATTTTTGTTGATTTACAGGGAATTTTTTTGTAAAAGCTATTATTCTTGGATTCCTAGACGTTATTTGTTATGATTCTAATGTAGTAATTAAAACAATCTAAGGAGTGGGAATGTATGACTGAAAACAATAACCCTAAAAAAAGATTAACAACAGCTGCCGGCGCGCCTGTAGTTGACAACCAAAACTCGATGACGGCAGGTCCAAGAGGTCCTATGCTCCTACAAGATGTGTGGTTTTTAGAAAAAATGGCCCATTTTGACCGTGAAGTCATTCCTGAGCGCCGCATGCACGCAAAAGGATCCGGGGCATACGGTACATTTACCGTAACACATGATATAACAAAATACACGAGTGCAAAAATCTTCTCCGAAATTGGTAAGAAAACTGATATGTTCGTACGTTTTTCCACAGTGGCAGGAGAACGCGGTGCTGCAGATGCGGAACGTGATATCCGCGGTTTTTCAATGCGCTTTTACACGGAGGAAGGCAACTGGGATCTAGTTGGAAACAATACGCCGGTCTTCTTTTTCAGAGATCCTTTGAACTTCCCTGATTTGAACCATGCTGTCAAACGGGATCCACGCACGAATTTGAGAAGCGCGAACAACAACTGGGATTTCTGGACATCTCTCCCTGAGGCTCTCCACCAAGTGACGATTGTCATGAGTGATCGAGGCATACCAAAATCATACCGCACGATGCATGGTTTCGGTAGCCATACCTTCAGTATGATCAACGCGGATAACGAACGCGTCTGGGTAAAATTCCATATGCGCTCCCAACAAGGCATTGAAAACCTGACAGACGAAGAGGCAGTTGCACTTGTCGGAGTTGACCGTGAAAGCCATCAGCGCGATCTCTATGAAAACATTGAAAAAGGCAACTTCCCGAAATGGAAAATGTACATCCAAGTCATGACAGAAGAACAGGCAAACAACATGCCTTACAACCCGTTTGACTTGACAAAAGTATGGTACAAAAAAGACTTCCCTCTCATTGAAGTCGGTGAATGGGAATTGAACCGGAATCCTGACAACTACTTCGCTGAAGTCGAGCAGGCTGCCTTTACTCCTGCAAACGTCGTACCGGGCATCAGTTTCTCTCCGGACAAAATGTTACAAGGACGCCTCTTCTCTTATGGAGATGCTCAACGTTACCGTCTAGGCGTTAACCATCACCAAATTCCGGTAAACCAACCAAGATGTCCAGTCCACAGTTTCCATCGCGATGGAGCTATGCGGGTGGACGGCAATATGGGTAGCACGCTTCACTACGAGCCGAACAGCTATGGTGAATGGCAAGCGCAACCGGAATATAAAGAACCGGCACTTGACTTATTCGGCAATGCCGATCGCTGGAACTTCCGTGAAGACGATGACAATTATTTCGAGCAGCCTGGTAAGCTCTTCAATTTAATGAGCGATGAACAAAAACAGCTACTATTTGAAAATACGGCACGCAATATCGGCGCTGCTGACAAATTTATCCAACTCCGCCATATCGGACACTGCTACAAAGCTGATCCGGCATACGGACAAGGCGTAGCCGACGCACTCGGTATTTCTTTGAGTGAAGTGGAAGCGGCAGCTGGATACGATGCAGAATAAGGTTTTAAAAAAGGAAAGAGTAGCGCTATTTGCTACTCTTTCCTTTTTTTCAACCAAAGAATAAGGAAGAATCTAAAGAATCCGACTAATAGTACTGACTTTTCCTTCAATCATCGATAGAATAGAGATAACGTGTTTATTACTTTGTAGGGGGAACTTTAATTGACAATCCAATTCACAGCTCATGAGGAATTTTTCACATTCCACGATCCGATGCAAAATGGGAAATTAATTGATCGTAAAACTGAAATTCGTAAAGATCCACTGACTGGGGAAACTTCACGAATTATTTTCGATCCCGGTGCCCCATTTGTACCCACAGATTATACGGAGCTCGCTAAAGAAACTGCTGGCATTAAATGCCCATTTTGCCCTGAAAATGTGCACTCCTTTACACCTACTTTTCCTAAAGCTTTAATCGAAGAAGGACGACTTACACAGGGCGAAGCGGTCGTCTTTCCGAACCTCTTCCCATACAGTAAACATAATGCTGTCATCCGCATGACGGATCAACATTACGTCAAGCTGGAGGAATTTGCTTGTTCAATAATTACCGATGCATTTTCGGTCGCATATGATTATTTGAAAAAAGTCAAAGCACAAGATCCGAAGACAACATTTGCATCGATTAACTGGAATTACCTCCCGCCGTCCGGAGGAAGTATTTTACATCCCCATATTCATGTATTGGCATCAGAACGTCCGACGAACTATCAGGCAACTGCCTTAGCAGCAGCCCAACAGTTTTACGAAGTAAACGATCGAAATTTTTATGATGAACTTCTTAAACTAGAACGTGAACTTGATGAGCGGGTCATTGGTACAGAAGGCACGATCGACTGGCTGCATGCATTTGCGCCGAAAAGCCATTCGGATTTCATAGGGGTATTCAATGCATCCTCTTTTGACGAAATAACCGAAAAGAATTGGCAAGATCTCGCACAGAGTGTTATCAAGTTTTTCCGCTACTTTGAACAAATCGGCATCGCGAGCTTCAATCTCGCTCTCTTTACCCCACTCTCTCCAAACGGGGCTGAACGCGTACATGTACGACTTGTTCCCCGTATGACAATTGGCGGACTGCAAACGAGCGATATGAACGTTTTCAATTTCTTGCATAGTGAACCGCTCTGCTTAAAGGTTCCGGAACAAACGACCCAAGAAGTTGCGAAGTATTTTATAGAATAAAGAACAAATCGCTGATTGGAATCAGTGTAAAGCTGTTTCCAATCAGCGATTTCATTTAAAGTAATTTCACAAGAAAAATAACGGAACCAAGAATAAAAGTAGCACAATAACGATCAACACAGAAGGTATAATAACCGTTAATAACCCACGCCATGCAGAGAATCTATGCGCTTCCGCAATTGCTTTTATTGTAATAATGAAACTCCATATTCCTAGCACGATTCCAATAAATCCACTAAAAATTAACCATATCCATTTCCCTGCTGAAATATCAACGTCTTCAATGAATACCGCTTCGCCCAATATAAGGAGATCGGGAATCCATAAAATCCCCCCAAGTATAAACGGTATATAAGAGATTGCAAAAGCCATTTTCAACTCTTCAAACTCTCCTATACCACCGAACCACTTCCCGACAAAAGTAGCAATTCCTGCACCAATCCACCAACCTATCCAACCTAAAAGAGGACCTAATACAACTGCTAATATCAAGATTAATGGTACGGGTAAGACGTCACCTGTATTATTTTGCGACGCCCCATTCAGCACATCAAAAACCCCGGAAATTAGAACAAGAATAAGGGCAAACCTCATCGATTTATTGTCGATTGCGTAGCGGACTGTTTCTCTCGGCCTAATCCAAACAGACGTCCATACATTCAGATCTTCTTTCTTGTCAAAAACTTCATTTCCCCCCTTCATCAATCAACACCTCCACTTCATTACCTATTCTACGTTTAATAGATAATGAAGTTTCATAAATTCCTGATTTTCACTCAAACAAAAAAGGATACCACTGAAATTACAGTGGATCCCTTTCTCTAACTATCTTTTTTCAATTGTTTCCAACAGCCTTTAACTGCTCCAATTGAATCAATCCATCAATGTCATTACTCGTTACATAACCAGCCTCTTGACTAATATCGGCCATTTCCTGAATTACTTGTGCATTGACGTCCGTCGTCACTTCCAGCCTAGCAAATGCCGCTTGAAGTTCATCCTTATTAATCTCTTTACCGGTCAAATCTTTAATATGCTGGATGACCAAATCTTGACTTTCTTCCGGATTTTCTTTGATGAAGTTCACCGCTTTTACGTGAGCCATCAAGTAAGCTTTCACCAAATCATCATTTTCTAAAAATTGCTTGCTAGCCGCTACAACCGTATTGGTCGATTCTTTTCCCCAAGCAAATGCATCCCAGTCTAACAGCAACTCACCATCTGCCTGTGTTTCCAAAATATATCCCCAAGGCTCTTGCGTCGCCGCTGCGTCTACCGATTTCTGGATGAAAAGAGTTGCCGTATCGGCAGGAGCTGCTGCGAACAGCTCAACTGTTCCGCCATTCGTCGTCGGCTTTAACCCTACATCATTAAGTGCCTTCCGCAACATCACGTCCTGTGTGCTACCAATGACAGGAATCGCTACTTTTTTTCCGTCCAATTCAGCTAGATCACTAATTTGACTATGTTCACTCGAAACGAGTACAGCTCCTCCATTCACCGCTCCGGAAATGATATGATAGCTCGGATCTTGGACATAACGGTTCAATAAAGGACCTGGACCGACAGTTCCTACATCAACGGCCTTTGTCGCCATCGCTTCCATGAACAATCCGCCATTGCTGACCGTTTTTGTATTGATTTTAATATCTTCACCAAATGCTTCTTTGAAATAATCTTTTTCCAACGCAACGATCGTTGCAATATGTGTCAAATTCGGAAAGTATCCGATATTCACTTCTTTGCGGCTGTTCCCATTTGCATCGCCTTGCCCGCATGCGGCAACTATACTTAATACAAAAACAGAAATGAGTAACACTAGAAAGGACTGCCTTTTCATTTCATTCTCCCCTTTTAGCTGATGTGTTTTTATTGAATGCCCCACTTCTTCTGTACATTTCGCTCCAAACGCAAGAATACGAGGTTATCCATAATCGTACCGATGACGCCAATGATGATCATGACTGAAATAACTAAATCCATCTGCCCGAGCGATCTACCCGTTTCCAGCAGATGACCGAGACCGCCGCCGGATCCTAGCAGCTCTCCGGCCATCAAGGCACGCCATGAAAACGCCCATGCAATTCGCAGCCCTGAAATAATTTGTGGAACAGATGCCGGTAATATGACTGTTCGCAAAAAGTGGAAACCGCCAGAACCTAATGTTTTGGCCACTCTTTGATAAAGCTGTGGCACATTCTTGAATCCGCTTGTCGCATTGATAGTCATGGTCCACGTTGCCCCGATTGCAACAATAAACAAAATCGAAAAATCATTTAGACCGAACCAAATGATGGCGAGTGGAAACCAAACAATACTTGGAATCGACTGTAAAGCCGTAATTAGAAAACCGAGTGTATCCTCTACCCACTTGGATCGCCATATCCAATAACCCAATAGAAGTCCAAGTAAGACCGCAACCGAGAAGCCGATCAGCAGTCGGCTCATACTTTTAAAAATAGCAATCCCGATTTGTCCGTCTACCAGCCCATAAAAAAGTGTTTGTAGCACTTGGCTGAGGGGTGGGAACATGAAATCAGGTAATGTAGATAGTCTAGATGTGACTTCCCATATCACCGCTAGTATCACGATGAAGAGTGTCCGTCTTAAAAACGTAGTCATCCCCCATTTCCTCCTTCAACACTTTCTCTATTTCGCCTTGTAGCGATGCCAGTATCTGTTTTTCCAGATGGAATGTACTGTCATTCGGCATCACTCCATCCTTCATTGTCTTTACTGCGTAAGTCTCTTTGATTTTTCCCGGTCTCGTTTCAAAAACGACAATTTTTTCAGATAATAAGACCGCTTCTCGAATATTATGAGTAACGAAAAAAATCGTCACTTTTGTTTTTTTCCAAATTTCCAGTAGCTCATTATGCAATACCATTCTCGTTTGTTCATCTAGAGCAGCGAATGGTTCATCCATCAGAAGGATTGCGGGTTCCATCACGAGTGCGCGAGCGATGGAAACCCGCTGTTTCATCCCACCAGAAAGCTGATGAGGAAAAGACTCTGTATAATTGCTGAGATGTACCATTTTCAGCATTTCCTTCGCTTTGTTTTCCGCTTCCGTTTTGGGCATTCCCTTCAATAGCAATCCGTAGGTTACATTATCGAGGACACTGAGCCAAGGGAATAATCCATCTTCCTGAAAAACAACGACCCGATCCGGTCCGGCTCCCGTTACTTTCTTGCCAGCAATCCGGATTTCTCCCTGATCCGCTTTTTCCAATCCGGCAATCAGATATAGTAATGTAGATTTTCCGCATCCCGAAGGACCGACGATTGATACGAACTGTCCTTTTTCCACGTCTAGCTGAATATTATCCAGAACTTTCACTTGACCTTTTTCCTTATGGTCGAAGCTTTTTTCAACCCCATCAATCGTTAAATACATCCCATCTTCCCTACTTTCAAATATCCTACTAATTTGATATGTTTTATTATATATATATAATCTACTATATAGATATGATTTGTCAACTATTAATGTCAAACTTTTCGATACTTTTTTCGATACGTTGACAAACTAGTCGACAATTCTCCTAGACTGTGCGACCAAGATCAATTACGCCTTGGCGTAATTGCGTTCGGATTTTGAATCCCCACTGATCTGCTGAAGCAAGTTAAAAGAACCTTATGCCATTAAAAAGTCGACATAAGGTTCTTTTTTTATGATTCAAACAAATCACTCGATAAATAACGTTCGCCGGAATCAGGCGCGATACAAACGACCGTATCATCAGGCGTTAACCGCTTTGCCACTTCCATCGCAGCAAAGACGGATGCTCCACCTGAAGGACCGATCAGAATCCCTTCTTTTGCCGCCAATCCCCGCACGGTCTCATATGCCTCATCATCTTTAATCTGAAAAATTTCATTATAGACTTCCGTATTGAGCACTGGCGGGATAAAACCCGGGCTCGTACCGACAAGCTTATGCTTTCCTGGTTGTCCTCCTGATAAAACGGGCGATCCAGCTGGTTCAACAACATGAACCGTAATATTTCGATCATGTGCTTTTAACGCTTCGCCTGTACCGGTCACTGTTCCGCCAGTGCCCGATGTGCACACAAAAGCCGTTAGTGTACGGTCAATCGATTCCACCGCTTCAATAATTTCAACAGCAGTCGTCGTCCGATGGATGTCCGGGTTTGCGGCGTTTTCAAATTGCATCGGTATAAAACTATTTTTGATTGTCGCCGCGATTTCATCCGCTTTTGCAATAGCACCCGGCATTCTTTCTGCACTCGGTGTTAACACAACTTCTGCTCCATAAGCTTTCATCAAATTGATCCGTTCGACTGTGGAGTTATCCGGCATGACAAAAATGGCACGATACCCTCTTGCCGCAGCATTCATCGCAAGCCCGATCCCTGTGTTGCCCGAAGTCGGTTCGATAATCGTTGCCCCCGGTTTCAGCACTCCGCTTTTCTCGGCTTCGATAATCATATTATAAGCGGCACGATCTTTCACACTTCGACTTGGATTAAAAAATTCCAGTTTTACATAGACAGCTGCTCCATTTGTGTCTGGAAGTCTATTTAATTTGACAAGTGGTGTGTGACCGATTAGTTCAGCAATATTATTGACAATGCGCATCTTTCTCATTCCTTTATACACGTATTTATTCTCGAAAAATTCCTCACTATCTTTTTATTATAACAATTAATTTCTATTATTCCTACCTATTTAATAAATTTTAAAAAAATAATCAAAAAAGCAGTATACATTCACTGATCTGCCCCTAGCGAATTATACTGCTTCTTATCTTATTTGTTATCCGTCGTCGTTGCTGAGAGTTCTATCAAATCATTCCTTTAGCAGCTCGTTCAACGAGAATATCCTGCGGGTATTTCCATAGTTGTCTCCATTTCTGGATCGAAGCAATAAGAATGATAAAGCCAAGAACTAACATAATGATGGAAAGTGTTCCATTCAACACGCTGAAACCTGAACTTGCTGCATTCCAGTAAACGTTTTTCACCATCCAATAGCCTGCTACATTTACAGTTACATATAGGTAAGCAAGCGGAATTAGACAAGTTAACATATACCGTCGTTTGTCGGCAATCTTCAGTACAACTGTTGCACCGATGATTAGGCCGATTGAAGCCATTAACTGATTGGATACGCCAAACAATGCCCAAACAGAACTAATATCACCGGAGAACAGGAGATACCCCCACATAAAGCATGCTAAAGCACTTGCAAAGATTGTAGCAAACACAGAATCCATCCGTTTCAACGGTTTAAAGAAAGCTCCCCCAAAATCTTGGATGAGATAACGGGCAACCCGGGTCCCGGAGTCAATTGCTGTTAAGATAAAGACTGCTTCGAATAGAATTACAAACTGATAAAAATAAGACGCCATTTGTTCAAAGATTGGAATCTCCGTAAAGATGTAAGTCATTCCAACAGCAAGTGTTACTGCACCACCTGTTCGGCCTTCAAGGTCCATTCCGACTTCATCACTTAACTTATCAAGATGAACAGTTTCCATACCTAATGTCGCAAATTTCTCTGGTGTCGAGTTAATAGCAAAATAATCGCCAGGCATTAGAGAAACAGCTGCAATTAAAGCCATAATGGCAACTAAACATTCGACAAGCATCGCTCCAAAAGCAACACCTTTAATATCACTCCACCGATTAATCATTTTAGGGGTAGTGCCTGAACCGACAAAGGCATGGAAGCCAGAAATCGCTCCACAAGCAATCGTGATGGAAATGAATGGCCAAACCGGACCTGCAATGACTGGCCCCCCACCATTGACGAATTCAGTAAATGCCGGAAATTGCACAGCTGGATTGACATAAAATACCCCGATGATCAATGCTGCAAACACACCAATTTTCATAAATGTACTCAAATAATCACGAGGCGCTAACAATAACCAAACCGGTAGTGCTGCCGCAAAAAATGCATAGACTGGTAACAAGATGGCGATTGTACTCTTTTCAAAAGTTAAGAAGTCACCGAGTGCCGTCCCTTGAATGTTCGGTCCCCAGACGATAGCCGCCATGATAAGTCCAAATCCAACGATGGTAGCAATTTTCAAGTTGCCAGTTTTTTTATGATATAAACCGACAGCCATCGCAATTGGGATTGTAATCCCTACCGCAAAAGTTCCCCATGGATTTCTCTCCAAAGCACTTAATACAACTAAAGATAACCCTGCCATTGTAATTGTAATGATAAATAACATCGCTAAGCCCGCACAGAAACCGGCAACGGGACCCAACTCTTTTTTCGCGATTTCCGATAATGATTTTCCATCTTGACGCATGGAAGCAAAAAGCACAACAATATCGTGAACCGCCCCTCCAACGACCGCGCCGATCAAAAGCCAAAGTAAACTAGGTAAATAGCCAAACTGCGCAGCCAATATAGGACCAACTAGCGGGCCTGCTGCAGCAATAGCCGCAAAATGATGCCCGAACGTAACCCACTTATTTGTTGGAACATAATCCTTACCATCTTCAAGTTCATGCGCCGGCGTCGGATTCGAGTCATCTAGTTTCAGAACCTTTGCCGCTATGAACGTGCCATATAATCGGTAAGCAATCAGTAGTATACAGATTGAACCGATAACAATCGTAACCGCATTCATCGCTGTTTTCCCCCATCCCTTTTAAAGTATGCCAAGCATACTAAAAAAAGAGAAATCTGAACTCTTTTTTTGTTGAAATGCATGAAAAGGACAGCGAATTGCAAAAATCAATAGATGAGATACATTCTTAATCAAAAACCGACATGCTGTTTAAATTCCTTGACATAAGTCCGGCTTACCGGAACTTTTGAATGATCTTTCAACAGGACATTATAAGTGGAATTGAACCATGGATGTATTTCAACGATATGATCCATGTTCACGATGTAACTTCGATGTACCCGCATAAATTGGATACTGCTCAGTTTTTTCTCCAACAGACTAAGTGTGTCGCTTACGATATATGTATCATCCATCGTTTTAATTCGACATTTCCCTTCGGAGGATTCCAGGTAAACAATGGCGTCAGTTTCCAACAACACAATTCGATCATCCATCAGTACAGCGATTTTACCCATATTGTCCACCTTCGACTGGAATGGTAAGGATCTTTTTTCAACGCCTATTTTACCCAATTGCTTAATCTTCTCCAAGGTTTTATGGATGCGTTCTTCATCGAATGGTTTTAATAGATAATCGAGGGCATTTAATTCAAAAGCTTGCATCGCATACTCATCATAGGCGGTTGCAAATACAATAGCTGGTGTCGGATTTAAATTGAGCAACTGTTTGGCTAATGCCAATCCATTGTCTTCTGCCAATTCTATATCTAAAAATACGAGCTCGGGTTTTAACTCAGAAATAGCAGTAATAGCATCCTCTAAATTATCCGCCTCTCCTAAAATTTCAACTTGGTTGCTCTGAATGAGCAAATATTTCAATTCATCTCTAGCTAAAGGTTCATCTTCAACTATATAAGCCTTCAACATACCGTTCTAAGCCTCCTTTTCTCTCTATCGGTATAGAGATAGTAATTGTCGTTCCTCTACCCACTTCACTGTTTATCACTAAACTTGCCTGACCCGAATAAATCCCTTCCAAGCGCTTACTGATATTATAAATTGCTGTGCCTGTCCCCTTAGTTGATGTGACGGTTTGCTTTCCAAGCATTGCAATTTTTTCAGCCGAAATCCCTTTCCCATTATCGGTAACAACAATTTGTAGACGGTCATTCTCTGAAAAAATTCGGATAGAAATTTCTCCGGCTTTATTCAAACGTGTGAACGCATAATTACATGCGTTTTCCACTAATGGCTGTAAGGTAAACGGGGGAATGAGCACCTTTTCCAGTCCCGCTTCGACTTGAAATGCGGCGCAATACCTGTCAGAAAATCGAGTTTGTTCTAACGACAGATAGGCCTTTACATTCTCTAATTCTTTTTCTAAAGGAATAAGCATCTGTTTGGCGCCATGCAGATTACCTCGAAGAAATGAGCTGAGCTCCACCAGCAATTTACGGGCTTTCCCGACATCGGTACGACAGAGTACGGAAATTGAATTGAGACTATTGAATAGGAAATGTGGATGGATTTGCGCCTGCAATGCTTTAATTTCTGCGTCTTTTAATAGCTTTGTTTGTCGTTCAGCCTCTGCCAAAGCCAACTGTGTAGAGAACAGATTTGCAAGTCCTTCTGCTAATTGCCGTTGTATATCATCCAGTTTGTTTGGATCATTAAAATACATCTTTAAAGTCCCTGCTGTTTTATTTTCCATCTTTAACGGTAAAACAATAGCCGCCTCCAGCGGACAATTTTCATGAATACAGAAAATCTCATCTTTCGTTTTCACCATCGAAACTTTTCCAGTTTCAAGCACCTTTTTTGTTAATCCAGTAGCTAATTCACCCTCAACAATATGATGGTCCGATCCGATCCCCACATGGGCTAATACTTGATGATCATCTGTAATCGCGACAGCATCAGCATCCGTCAACTTTAACATAATTTCCGCAATTTCTTTGCAAGAATTTTTATTTAAGCCTTGTCGGAAGAAAGGTAAGGTTTGATCAGCAATATAAAAGACTTGACTCGTTTGGTTTGCACGTGCACGTTCTTTGTCACGGATAATTGATTGAATAATGAACATAAATAATAACATACCGAATCCATTGACAAAAATCATTGGAATACCGATTACTTGAACGAGCTCCCAAGCATGTTCAAATGGTTTTGCTACAAGTAAAATAATGATCATTTGTACAGTCTCTAACAACATGCCAACTCTGACAGCGAAAAGGGCTGTGATTTTCTTACCGCTAGCTAATCGTTTTCTACCTGAGTAACCCGCAGCCATGCCAGCGATAACGACCGCGATTGAACAAGCGAAGGCCGTGAATCCGCCAAGCGAATAACGATGGATTCCTGCAATAAAGCCCGCGCCTAATCCAACCATTGGTCCCCCGAGAAGCCCCCCGATGACAACGCCCATTACTCTTGTATTGGCAAGCGCATGATCGGGACCAACTGTCGAGAGCCAACCGATATTCGAAAACGTATCCTGTTTTATTTCAATTCCAGTATAATTACTAATTACTCCGAAGGCACCAAAGAGTAAAATGAGCATTATTTTTTCAGTTGTCTTATGATCATTATGGATGACTTTGCGGAATGGCTTCATCTGTGAAAGCAAGAAGGCAACAATAACGATAATCCCCACTTTTTCAATCATTAACGTGACTAAGTGAAAATTCATATTCCCAGCTCCCGTTTCATTTTCTGATACATAAATGATACTTGAATTGAAGACAGAAAAAAACCTCTATATGCGATAGAGGTGCTTCTCCATATTTCCGAAGCGAAATTCATCGCTTGGTGCGTATTGTTCCTTCACTTACAAAGCCATCTAGCAGTTTGATAATGCCTTGCTGTTTTTCGTTTGACTGCCTGAAGGTATCACTTGTAACTTCTTTGAGGTATTGCTTTTTTGCCGCTTGATCAAGTGTTGAATGCCGGATTTTTTCTCTAACTTCCGCGAGGAATTGAAGATAATCCCTATAGGATTCGTCGTAAATCAATGAAAGCTCATCTCGGATAGCTTTGGCTAATATAGGGCTAGCTCCGGCTGTCGCGACACTGATCGTCAAGTCACCTCGTGTCAGCTTAGCCGGAACATGGAAATTACTTGCTTCCGGGTTATCGACAATATTGATCAGTTGATGATTTTCTGCGGATAGTGCAATCAGTTCATTCACCACATGGCTATTCGTCGCTGCAATGACAACCCATGCAGACAAGATATCAGGCGGTTCAAATTCTTTCTTTTTCCACTCAATACGGGATTCGAGGTATAATTGCTCAACCTTTTCATGCAATTCCGGACTAACTACAGTGACAAGTGCCCCCGCCTGCAAGAGACCGATCATTTTCCGATAGGCAATTGCCCCCCCACCTACAACTACCGCTTCCTTCCCTTTAATAGATAACATGATTGGGTATGCTTCCATTGCACAATCACTTCCCCTTATTTAGTCCGTCTAAAAAAGACCGTAGATGCTACGGTCTTTTGTCATCGTCTAGGCTCCGGGCGCCAGATGCTCGGAGGCTCACAGGAAGTGAGTCAGGCAGCCGTTGCCACAGGACGTGGCGAACTTAGGCTGGCATCTTTGAAAGCCGCCCCGGCTGTGAGGCAAAGAACACCTCTTCGCAGGTTCGTCTTATGCCAATCGCATCTAAGCAGGCGCCCTGCGCTTTTGTTCTCAATCATGGAAATCCAAGCCGGATTGGACAGCTTTCACATGTCCTGCACGAATGACGAAATCACCAAAATGCTCGCCTTCTTGCCTTTCTTTTGCATATTGTAAAAAGAGCGGTCGCAGCAAATCAAGAATTTCCTGTTCCCCAACATTTTCCCGGTATAATTTATTCAAACGATCGCCTACGAAACCGGCACCTAAATACATATTGTACTTACCAGGCGATTTTCCGATAAAAGCAATCTCCCCTAATGCAGGTCGTGAACAACCATTCGGACAACCAGACATCCGGATGACAATCTCTTCGTCTCGCAAGCCCGCTTCATCCAAAATCACTTCAATTTTATCCAAGAGCACCGGTAGATAACGTTCGGCTTCCGCCATCGCCAATCCACAGGTTGGTAAAGCGACACATGCGAGCGAACTTCGACGCAATGCTGAATGCTGCTCTCCAGCTGTCAAACCGTATTGTTCCATCAATTCAACAATTTTTTTCTTTTTTGCACTCGTTACATTGCTAATGACCAAATTTTGGTTCGGGCTCAGTCGGAAATCACCCGTATGAATCTTCGCAATCTCCCGTAAACCTGTCATTAACGGATAATCATCTGAATCCTTGACACGGCCGTTTTGGATAAAGAGCGTGAAATGCCATCTTCCATTATTCCCTTTCACCCAGCCATAACGATCTCCATTATGATCGAAATGATAGGCCCGCGCTTCTGGAAGCACCCAACCTAATCGTTCATTGAGTTCAGCGATAATCCAGTCAAGGCCTCGTGCATCGATTGTATACTTAAAACGCGCATTCTTCCGCTCAGAACGGTTCCCGTAATCACGTTGAATGGTAATCACTTTTTCTGCGACTTCCAACAATTGATCAGGTGTACAAAAGCCGATGACCCTTGCTAACTGAGGATACGTTTCCGCATCTCCATGTGTCATTCCCATGCCTCCACCGACCGCCACATTGAATCCGACAAGTTTGTCGTCCTCTAAAATGGCGATGAAGCCTAAGTCTTGCGAGAAAACATCGATGTCATTATTTGGAGGAACCGCAATCCCGATCTTAAATTTACGCGGCAAATATAGTGCGCCATACATCGGCTCCACTTCAACTTCCGCTTGCTGACTGTCCACCACTTTTTCCCCGTCCAACCAAATCTCATGATAAGCGGATGTCCGCGGAGACAAATATTCACTCAACTGTCGGGACCATTCATACACTTCCGCATGGACTTCGGATTGATAAGGATTCGGATTACACATGACATTCCGGTTGACATCCCCACAAGCGGCCAATGTATCCATTAACGCCTCATTGATTTCCTGTATGTTTTTCTTCATATTCCACTTTAAGATGCCATGCATTTGAAAAGCTTGCCGAGTTGTCAATTTCAATGTGCCGTTGCCGTATTTATTTGCCACATCGTCCATCACTAGCCATTGTTCCGGCGTTGCAACACCGCCCGGAGCGCGAACACGAACCATAAATTGATAGGCTGGTTCTAACTTTTGCCGTTGCCGCTCATTGCGCAAATCCCGATCATCCTGCAAATAACTGCCATGGAATTTCATCAACCGGTTATCATCATCAGGGATACCGGAGCTGATTGGGTCCACAAGCGTTTCTGCAAGTGTCCCCCTTAAATAATTACTTTCCCGTTTAATCCGCTCGACATCACTCGGCTCACCCGTTTGCGGCGGCAAAACTACTTTTTGTGTCATGTTTCTTTTACTCCTTTCGCACTCGCTTCAATAAACATCGCGCTGATAACGTTTCTGCTTTTGCATGTCTGCCAAATAATCGGCGGCCTCTTTCGCATTCAGGGCGCCTTCTTCTTGAAGAATTGTTTCCAATGTGGCATGGACATCGGCAGCCATATTCTTTTCATCTCCACAAATATAAACGACAGCGCCTTCTTCTAACCATCGGTAAATTTCCTCACTCTGCTCAAGCATGCGATGCTGAACGTACACTTTCTCATCCGTATCCCGTGAAAAAGCAACATCCATTTTCGTTAAGACGCCATCTTTCAACCATCTTTGCCATTCGATCTGATAAAGGAAGTCCGTCACATAATGTTGATCGCCAAAGAACAACCATGATTTCCCTTCCGCACCGATTTCCTCCCGCTCTTCCATAAACGATCGAAACGGAGCAATCCCTGTACCTGGCCCAATCATAATAATAGGCGTATCAGGATTATCAGGTAATTTAAAGTTATCATTCCGTTGGATATAAACCGGTACAGTCGACCCCGACTCCAACCTTTCCGCACATTGTACTGAGCAAACGCCTTTCCGCTCACGGCCATATGTCTCGTAACGAACCGCACCGATTGTCAAATGGACTTCATCCGGATTGGCTTTCGAACTGCTCGCAATTGAATATAAACGAGCAGGAATTTTTCTGAGTAGTGCTACAAAATCATTTACAGGTATATCAAATGGTCCGAAATCCTGAACAAGATCTAACAAATCCCGACCGTTAATATACTCTTTCAATGCTTGATCATTCTCGGATGCTACTAATTCAACCAGCTGAGGATGGTTGATCACATTCGCAAATTTTTGTAACATCGGCTTCGTGAGTACAGTAATTTCAAAATGGGAGATGAGGGCTTCTCTGAGCGCTCGACGTTCACCTTGCTTATTGACATGTACGGTTTCTTCTGGATTCCAATTTGCAGCTGCAATCAATTCATCTACCAATTTTTCATCATTCGTTGGATAAATGCCTAGGCTATCCCCAGGTTCGTACTCCAAATTCGAACCTTCCAATGATAATTCCAAATGTCTTGTTTCTTTGTTTGAACCGCGACCATTCAAGTTGATGTTTTCTAGGATTTCTGCTTGAAACGGTTTCGATCTGGAATAGCTCGATTGTTGGGTTGCACCAGCGCCGACTGCAACTTGTGATGACGATGCTACAGCGGACCCCAATCGTTCCTTTAGATTTTCTAATACTTGCGTTGACCATTCTTCGAATGGTTCATCATAATCCAAATCACAATCGACTCGTGGTGTAAGCCGTTTTGCACCCAGTTCTTCCAAGCGTTCATCAAATTCCTTACCCGTATGGCAGAAAAACTCGTATGAGCTATCGCCTAGCGCTAAAACCGAATACTGAAGATGATCCAGTTTCGGGGCACGTTTCCCAAACAGAAATTCATAGAATGGCAAAGCATTATCCGGTGGATCTCCTTCCCCATGCGTACTGACCACTAACAATAAATTCTCAATTTTCTTCAGGGAATTCAACTTAAACTCGTGCATGGAGAATAGTGAGACATGAAAATCTTCTGCCAACAGATTTTTTGATAAGCTCTCTGCCAATGCTTGCCCGTTACCCGTTTGTGAACCATACAGAATTGTCACTTCTTTCGTGGCCACTTCGGTTTTCATCACGGAGACAGGAATCTCACTAACAGCGACATCACTCGCTGCAATTTGCGCGTTCACTGGCTGATAGGCGCTTAAATAACCTCCGAGCCAAATTTTTTGTGGCTCCGTCAATTTCGGTAATAGCAAATTTAAAAGTAGCACTTGCTCTTCATTAAAAGGACTATTTATCACTTGAAGCGTCAACACTTCCACCTCGCAACATCATATTTATAAAAAACGAAACCTTTATCCCGCTCACTTATTTCAATCTGATTTTCTCATTTCTCTCAATTTGAATTACAACATTGTCCTGGACAACGAGCGTGATTGAGCCATAATTCATCGTGCTCAACATTTTCTTCAAATTTTCAATGGTAAACTCAAGATTTTCTTCACGTTTCCCCATAGTCAATGAACGTCCTTTCAAATTGTATTTCTCATTAAGAGATTAGTTGCCAGACTTCTGGCGTTTCAAGCAGTTCATTCACCCGCTCGGCAAGCACTTCTTCTACCGCCTCATGATAACCAAGACTATTGCAAAGAATGAGCTGTTGGTCAGCGGAAAACTGTTGCGCGACTTTCTTCTCGATGCTTTTCATCAAAATCCCTGTAAATAGTAAATAAGGAATGATAAATACTTGCTGATGGCGAGCTTCTTTCAATTGTCGTAAGGCATCTTCAAATGAGGGTTTTGCACCGTAGAGAAAGCTGATATCGACATCTGAAAATGAGTACTTTTCCTTTAATAATCGTGCGATTTCCGTCAAGTCTCTTTTTACAGCAGGATCACTGCTCCCCCTACCTATCAGTAATACATGTGCATCTTCTGCAATCGGTACTTGCTGTTCAACGATCCGATCATACAGACTATCCACGATTTTTGAATGAATCCCAAGTGGTTTTCCATATGTAAATGCGACGTCTGGGTATAGGATTTTCCCCACTTCAATTTCAAATGGAATGTCTTCATTTGCATGGTTTGCTGTCAACAATAGGATGGGGACAACCGCAATACTCGTGGCCCCGCGTTCCACACACTTCGCAATCCCTTCTTCAATATTCGGCTCCGCTAATTCCAGAAAGCAGATTTCTTGAATCGGTACATCAATGCGTGACTTACAACGTTCAATGAATTGTATTGCTTCATCAACGCCCGCTTTCAACCGGCTACCATGACCAACATATAATACGGCTTGCATGCTGTCCTTCCCCCTTTGTCATGAACAATTAGAATGTAGCTTCTTGCATAAGCGTTTCACTCATCATTTTTTGTTCAAACCATTGAATCTTTTCCCGTAATTTCACGACTTCCCCCACAATGATCATACTTGGATTTTGGATCTCGGATGCATTTGCGATTTCTACGATTGTCGAGAGTGTGCCTGTTATCGTATGCTGTGCCTCTGTTGTTCCCCAATGGACGAGTGCAACCGGGGTATTTGCCGATCGTCCGTGTTGGGTAAGTTGTTCACAAATATAAGGGAGATTGCCGACCCCCATATAAATCGCCAATGTATCGATTCCTTTCGCGAGACTTTCCCAATGGATCGAATCATCTCTTCCGGCACGCATATGACCTGTCACGATCGCGAAGCTCGAACCCAATTCACGATGTGTCACCGGGATGCCGGCATACGCCGGAGCAGCAATTCCTGAAGTGATGCCAGGGACGACTTCATATGAAATTTTATGATTAGCAAGCACTTCCGCTTCTTCCGCTCCTCTTCCAAATACGAAAGGATCTCCGCCTTTCAATCTTGTAACCACTTTGCCTTGTTTTGCATATTTCACTAAAAAGTGATTGATCGTGTCTTGAATCATGGCATGGTAGTTTGGTAGTTTCCCGCAATAGATCAAGTCCGCCTCTGGTTTTGCATACGTTAACAACTCTTTATTGATCAAGCGATCGTATAGGATGACATCCGCTTCTTGAATACATTTCAGACCTTTAACGGTGATCAAATCAACATCGCCGGGTCCAGCGCCTACCAAGTATACTTTCCCCATCTTCTTCTCTCCTCTCACCGTTCGCCAACCTTTTACGAATGGATCAGTTCTTTTTTCAAACCTTCTATCAATACTTGAATCACTTCCGGACGGCTGAAGGTTGCAGGGGGATGTTCCCCATTGCGAAGCATTTCACGCACCTTCGTTCCGGATAAGATGACATGCTCTGTCGCATCATGCGGACATGTCTTTGGCGTTGCCATACTTTGGCACGCATTGCAGTAAAAACTATGTTCAAAGAATAGCAACGTAATCCCCAGTTCCTCCGGTGTAAAATTGCTGAAGATTTTCTGCGCATCGTATGTGCCGTAATAATTGCCTACACCAGCATGGTCCCGACCGACGATGAAATGGGTACAACCGAAGTTTTTACGCACCATCGCATGGAAGACCGCTTCCCGAGGTCCCGCATAGCGCATTGCAGCTGTAAAGACCCCCAAAAACACATGGTCTTTGGCATAATAATTTTCAAGTAACACTTCGTAGCTTTCGAGACGCACATCCGCCGGAATATCGTCCGATTTCGTTTCGCCGACAAGTGGATTCAAAAACAATCCATCAACGATTTCCAATGCTGATTTCTGAATGTATTCATGTGCTCGATGAACCGGATTTCTCGTTTGGAAACCGACGACCGTTTTCCAACCTAATGCTTCAAAGTTTTTCCGTGTTTCTTGCGGATCGTAGAGGTATTTCGAAAACTCGTCGAGCGGTCGACGTTTAATTAGCGTGATCGGTCCACCTAAGTAAACAGCTGGCCGTTCAAATAACTTTTTGACTCCCGGATGCGCAAGATCGGTCGTTTGGTAGACGTGTTGTGCTTCTTTTTCCTTATCCGGCTTGTAAATATCAGACACTTCGATGACACCATAGACCTCGCCATCACGAACCAATTTGACAAGGCTACCGATTGAAATCTGCTGTGCATTTTCCTCAGTTGTCGGTAATGTGATCGGAATAGTCCACGGTTCACCCGTCGATAATCTCATTGTCTCCACTACTGCGTGATAATCTTTTTCTGTCAGAAAACCACAGATCGGGCTATACGCTCCCGTACCGATCAAATCCAGATCACTGCTCGCGATTTCATCCAGCTCAACCGTTGCAGTTAGGTTACTACTATCGAAATCTGGATTCCATCGATTGATTAATGTCCCGCCATGGGGTGTGCTTAAAGTCATGTCAATTCCTCCATTTTAATAGAATATAGATTGGTCCTTATTCATTACCTGCAGTTGGCTGGTGCAGACCGCATTCTGTTTTTGACTGATTGGCCCAACGACCTTCGCGTGAACCTGTTGTCGTATCTCCAGGTAATGTACAAGGTGCGCAACCAATGCTTGGATATCCTTGATCATGTAACGGATTATAAGGCAATTGGTATTCATTTACATAATGCCATATATCGGTCCACGTCCAATGGATTAGTGGACAGATCTTCACCGATTGAAACGTCTCATCCTTATTGATGAAGTCTGTATTGCTCCTCGATGCTGATTGTTCACGACGCAGGCCGGACAGCCAAGCTGTTGCACTGCTCAACGTCTCCCGTAGCGGAATCACTTTCCGCATATAACAGCAGCGATCCGGCTGCCTTTCCCACATTTTGTCTCCATACTTTTCGGCTTGTTGTTCAACGGTCAATTTCGGCTTTTTCATTTCGATGACCAATTGAGGATAGCACTTTTGCACTTCGTCAATCAGGGCATAAGTTTCTTTGAAATGAAGACCTGTATCCAGAAAGACGACATGAGCAGTCGGTTTTATTTGCGAAATGAGGTCGATCATCACAATTCCTTCAACCCCAAAGCTGCACGCATACACAAGCTCATCGTCATATTCGCCATATGCCCAACGCAGAACATTCAATGCCCCTTTTGACGGGTTATCCACTGCAAAATCCTGTTCCTGATCCGTCCAGGTATCATAGGTTAACATTGCTATACTCGTTCTCCTTTCGGAATTGTTTAATGAAAAACTTTCATTTTCATCGCTTTTAAGTTTCAAGAATACTAAATTGACTTTCTTTAACGAAAAAACAGATTTCAATCTTTTTAAAAAAGGCGACTTTAACCGAACAGTGATTAAAGTCGCCTCTAGTTTTTCTAGTCAGCGAATGGTTGGTTGCCACATTCTGATTTGGAAAGACTTCCGGTTATCCGGTCAGCCAGTTGTTATTGATTATAATATATAGATAATTCCTATATGTCAAGTAGGTTTTAAACTAGTTTATTACGGATCATAGAAAATGTTTCCTAAAAGTCTTTAAATATACCCATTGTCACTTAAATAAGCTAGTATCAGATCGATAGCTCCCTTAACGTCTAGCTGATCTGTATCAATGACGATTTCCGGGTTTTCCGGCTCTTCATAAGGCGCATCGATACCTGTAAATCCTTTGATTTCACCTGATCGCGCTTTTTTATAAAGACCTTTTGGATCGCGTTCTTCACAAGATTCCAAACTAGCTTTGACATACACTTCGATGAACTCACCGGGTTCTAGTAACTCCCTTACTTGTTGACGATCTTCTCGATAAGGGGAAATAAACGCTGTTAACGTCAGTAAGCCCGCGTCAATCATCAATTTGGACACTTCACCGATTCTTCGGATATTTTCAGTTCGATCTTCCGGACTAAATCCCAAATTTTTGTTCAAGCCAAATCGGACGTTGTCTCCATCCAACCGGTACGTATGAATTGCTTTTTGGTGAAGTACTGTTTCCAAAGCAACCGATATTGTTGACTTCCCTGATGCAGATAAGCCCGTAAACCATAGAACAGCGCTTTTATGTCCTTTCGCCCGTTGTCTTGCCGCCTTCGTCACTTCTGATTCATGCCATACGATATTTGTTGATGCTGTCAAATTATTTTCCTCCTAAAACCAAATATTATAGATAACAGTGATCGCTGTCACCATTACTAACAAACTTAAAGGTGTTCCAATTCGTACATAATCAAAAAATCTATAGCCTCCGGGACCATAAACGATCAAATTCGTTTGGTAACCGATCGGGGTCATAAAACTTGCCGATGCAGCAATCGTAACGAGAATCGCAAATCCCATCGGGTCCACATGCAATGTATTGGCCAACTCCAAACCGATGGGTAGCATAAGAACCGCGGCTGCACTATTCGTGATGAATTCCGTAAAAAGATTAGTCAACGTATAGAAAATGATGATAATCCCGATGATGCCAAATGGCTCTCCAACTGTAACAAGTCCGCTTGCGAGTATATCCGCAAGCCCAGTTTTTGTCATCGCCACCCCAATTCCAAGCGAACTAGCAATTATGAGAAGCACGTCAAATTGCATATTTTTCATAATTTCTTCTGTGTTAACGATTTTGGAAATGATGAGCAAAATAACAGCCAGTGCCATTGCTTCTAACATCGAAAACCAGCCGAAAGATACAAACAAAATCATGAGCACTAACAAACTGATAGAAAACCAAGATTTCCACGAGAATCGATTCAGAACATCTGGTGTTTCCAACCTGGAAACGACATAAAAATCATGCGAACGCTCATACTTCTCAACAAAATCTGCACCTGCCAGCAATAGCAATGTATCACCGGGTTTTACTAGTATGTCGCTCACTTTACTTTGAATTCGTTCGTTATTGCGATGGAGGGCAATAACTCCTGCATCAAAGCGTACCCGAAACTGGGATTGTTTAATGGATTTGGACAGCAAACCAGAACGATGGGACACAACTGCTTCAACTAGATGTGTGGACCCATTTTTCAAATCATCCAATTCAAGATCTGTCCCGGTTCTAAGGGTCAAACCATTCATCTTCTGCAATTCCGCCATCGTCGATATCTTCCCTGCAAAAATGAGTCGATCTCCAGCCTGAATAATCGTCGAATTACGTACAGGTGAAACGCGACCGCTTTTCCGGATGATTTCGATTAAATATAAACCCTCCAAATTACTTAGTCCCGCGGTCGCTACGCTGTTGTCGACAAACGGATAATTCGGTCCGACATTCATTTCCGCGATATACTCTTTCGCATCCTCTTTCACTTGCTGACTAAACCCTTTATGGTCTGGCAATAGCCGTTTCCCGATCGTGAATAGAAAAAACAGACCGAGCACTGTAACTGGAATGCCGACAGCTGACAGTGTAAATAGTGAAAAGCCATCCAATCCATAGTCCAATAGCATTCCATGCACAACGATATTCGTTGAAGTCCCCATCAATGTAATCGTTCCGCCTAAAATGGTTGCATAGGACAAGGGAATCAAAAATTTGGAGGGTGCGATCCCTCGCTCTTCACACCAGTTTTTGATTGTCGGTGTGAAAGTGACAACGATCGGTGTATTATTCAGAAATGCAGACAGCATGGAAATGGGGACAAAAAAACGTACCATAGCTCCTGTTTCGGTTCGACTTTTCCTTAACCATTTTTCTACAATATAATCCGTCATTCCGCTTTTTTGAACGGCGCCTGCAACGATGAACAGCAAGGCGACGGTCAGCATCCCTTCGTTTGAAAAACCGCCAAGCGCTTCCCGCGGCGTCAATATTCCGAACAATAATAAGATCACCAGCACAGAAAAAATGATCAATCCCGGTCGGGCAATTTCAACGATTAAACAAACAAGCATTGCAACGATTAACAGCAAAACGATCGTCATGTCCAAAGTCATCATTGAAAGCACAAATTTCCTCAACTCCTTCCCGACAGTTATTCAATGACAAAAAAAAGCATCTTTTGAGCCGATCCAATCGATCGGTCAGAAAGATGCCTTTAGTTGTCTAATCGGCAAATTATATAATTGAATGTCAGTCGAGAACCATATTACCGTAACAAAAAATTAAAGTCAATGACTTTTCAGTATATTTATTAATCCTTATATGTTTACTATGGTTTAAACACTAAAAAACCCCTTGAGACAGATGCTCAAGGGATTAATCGGTTGACAAACCTCACGTCAATTGAATACGGGGAAGGTCACAATAATTGCTACCAAAAATATGATCGCTAAATAATTCACTGAAAATAGGAACATCGTTTGCGCCCATTTCTTATCATCTTTAGCAAAAAAACCAGTGATTGTCGCAACTAACCACACTACATTCAGCACAGTCGTCACAGCCATGAAAGTTGTCCCAAGCGAACTTAACAAAAACGGCAATGGCATTAAACAGGCAACGTAAATGACCGTTTGCCGCTTCGTCATAGGTATGCCACGAACAACCGGTAACATGGCAACTTTCGCAGCCTTGTACTCGTCGAATTTCTTTATAGCAATCGCAAAAGTATGCGGCATTTGCCAAATGAATAGCAACAGCGCAAAAACTATTGGAACAATATGGTAACCTGGTGCAATAGCCGCCCAACCAATCAAAGGCGTCACAGCGCCGGAAACACTACCGATAGCTGTATTTAAGGTATATTTCCGCTTTGACCACATCGTATATAAAATGACATACGTAAACCACCCGATAAACGCGTAAACCGTCGCTTCAAATGTGGTAAAGAGAAGAAGGACGAATCCGATTGCTGACAAAGCAAGACCTGTCATCAAAACCGCTTTAAGTGAGAAATGTCCCGTGACAGTCGGTCGTTCTTTCGTCCGATCCATAATGGTGTCAATGTCGACGTCATACCAGTTATTGAGGACCAGGGCCCCCGCCATTACAAGTGTACTCCCAATGATTGTCATTAAAAATACAGACCAAGTTTCACTAAAGGCCGTATTTGTAAAATGTAGCGCCAACCAAAAACCAGTCAGGACGGGTAATACATTTAAAACGAGAACAAGTCCTTTAAATAAAGAAATGATATCCGCTAAAAATGTAGACCCAGTTCGCTCATTTGACAAAGCAGCCATTTCGCCATTCCGCATAGAAGGCATTTTCTCTCTAACCATTTATCAATCGCTCCTCAAATAACGTCAGTTACTTGTTATTTCGTTAAAATTCCTGATACTCACCGAAAGCATCACTTCATCGCGAGGAGATTCCTCGAGCACGAAGTTCATTTCACGATTTTTGTAGAAACTGACCTCTTCCTATTCCATTTTACTATTACTTATCAGGTATGACAAAGGAAAGATTCGTGACAAATTGACGACAGTTGCATTGGTATGAAAAACAGTCTGGCTCCCTATTTTAAAACACAAAAATTCAAAATAGGATAATTATCCATTCCATGGTACAATCGATATACGAAAATAATTAAAGGAGATGGAATTGTGCAAGGTTCAAAAGGTATATTATTAGAAAGCGGGACCAATGAACTTGAAATCATTGAATTCGAATTAGGGGATAACAGATTTGGCATTAATGTCATTAAAGTAAAGGAAATCATCCAACCGATTCCCGTCACTTCGATTCCACATGCCCATCCCCATGTGGAAGGGATTATCCAATTACGGGGAGAAGTGCTCCCGGTTGTCAATTTGTATAAGGCTTTAGGATTAACAACTGTTCCACAGGATCCACAGGAGAAATTCATCGTCGCTGAATTCAATAAGCAGATGGTTGTATTCCATGTAGGAAATGTTACCCAAATCCATCGTTTTTCTTGGCAACAGATTGAAAAGCCTTCCGATATGTATCAAGGGGGAAGCTCACAAATAATCGGTGTTATTAAATTTAATAACGATATGATTTTACTACTCGATTTCGAGAAAATCATGGTAGACATCAATCCAGAATCAGGAATTCGGATGGACGAGGTAAAAAAACTTGGTCAACGGGAGCGTTCCGAAAAGAAAATTATAGTGGCGGAAGACTCTCCCTTACTACGTCAACTTTTGTTGGATACACTTTCCGAAGCGGGCTACGTCAATCTTGAGTTTTTTGAAAACGGACAAGACGCCTACCAATACTTAGAACACGAGGCACAGGGAGGAACGATTGAAGACAGTGTCCATTTGGTCATTACGGATATTGAGATGCCACAAATGGACGGGCATCATTTCACGAAAAAAATCAAGACCCATCCCGTTCTAGAAAAATTGCCTGTCGTGATCTTTTCCAGTCTCATAACAGATGATTTACGTCATAAAGGCAACCAAGTCGGCGCAATCGAACAGATCAGCAAACCCGATATTGCGGAACTGATTTTGAAAATCGATACACATATATTATAGAAGAAACACTGATTTTTCGATCCTCTTGTAAGTAAAGATGGATAAGCATTAGAAAAAGTGATTCCCTTTTTCGGAATCACTTTTTCTTTTTATCTATTTAGATGCAAGATCTTATCGGACATTTTACACATCGCCGGAGCGTGTATCACGTCCCAACTCCTTCCCCATACCTTTCAGAAAATCCAATCCGAACTTGATGGCGCGATTCGTATCGGGATCATTCAAGGCGCCCATTAATTCAAAAATGCTCACTTTGTGCCCATTATCCCGGTAAAGTTCAGCTTCCTCAAGCCCGCTCTTGACACTTGCTCCAATTTTCGCTGTCACTTCCGGATCGATTGCAGCGACAACCCCGGATGCATTCAGCGCATGATTGATCAGATTGGTGACAGGTTCTCTCCCTGCTTGCTCGACTGCAATCTTCGCAAGTTCATCTTTCGCTTTCACCATCGCTTTTAACGCATCGAAAACACCCGCATCATCAAGTTCTCCTGTAATTTCTAGTATTTTATTGAACACGTGATCCTGTTCGGCGATCAATGACTGAAGTTCATCTAATTTTTGACGTTTGCTCTCCTCGGCTGTCAATTCTTTCTTTTTAATGGTTTTAATCGGTATCGCCATCGAACATCACCTTCCCTTATCCGTCAAATGGACATAATTCGGCCGCGCCCATTTCCGTTGTACTTCTACACCGTTTTGCGGATGCCGTTTTTTGTTTCGATGATTCGTTTTAGGCAATGGATTCTCGCCATCTCTCTTCAAAACTTCCATTCGCACCATCGTCTGTTTATACGCCGGTGTATTCGTGCGTTGATCGACTGCTGGGCCTGTCAGGAAGTTAATAGCTGATTCTTTTTCAACTGAGTTCATCGGCAGGAATAGTTCGTTTTTCTTCACTCGATCTGTAACAAGTGCCGGCAATTTCAATGCGCCAAACGGGGAAATCAGACGAACGACCGAACCGCTTAACACGCCACGTTCTTTTGCAAGCTCTGGAGAAATTTCCACGAAGATCTCGGGCACTTTCAACTGGATACCATCTGATTTATTTGTCAGATTGCCTTCATGGAAATGTTCAAGCAAACGCCCATTATTGATGTGGAGATCGAATTCATCCGGGAATGTAGCAGGCTCCACCCAGTCGGAAAGAGCAAATCGTGCTTTCTTATCCGGGAAGTTAAAGCCGTCCATATAGAGCAACGGCGTACTTGCGCCATCCAAACTGCCCCATAGGAAACTGTCCCAACCTTCAAGCACGCTGTAATCTGCTTGACTAAATAGCGGCGACAAACCTGCCATCTCGGCAAAGATATCGCCAGGATGTTGATAATCCCAATGTTGACCAAGACGGTTCGCGATCTCTTGGACAATCCACCAATCGGGCTTCGCTTGCCCAAGCTCTGGAAGCGCTTTGTATAAACGTTGTACACGTCTTTCCGTATTAGTGAACGTGCCATCTTTTTCGAGGGATGGAACAGCTGGTAAAATGACATCCGCATATTGAGCAGTTCTAGAGAAGAACACGTCTTGTACAACAAGAAAATCCAGTTGGGATAGAACATCATGCACATAATTTGCATTTGAATCGACAAGCGCCATATCTTCCCCGACAATATACATCGCTTTCATGATTCCCTCTTCAATTGAATGTAACATCTGGATATTATCCAGCCCAGGCTTGCCCTCAATCTTGACGCCGTATGCCTCCTCGAACTTCCGGCGTGCTGTATCATCTGTCACATGTTGGTAACCGGGTAACCAACCCGGAAGTGTTCCCATATCGCATGCACCTTGGACATTATTATGACCGCGTAGCGGATAAGCACCTGCCCCCGGACGGCGATAGTTTCCTGTCGCAAGCAATAAATTTGATATGGCGGCAGAAGTATCAGATCCACCTGTGTTTTGCGTGACGCCCATTCCCCAAAGAATACAGGTACCGTCCGCATCCCGGACCATCTCTGCAGTTCGGATCAGCATCTCTTTGGACACGCCCGTCACTTTTTCAGCATAGTCGAGTGTATATTTCGCAAGGACGTCTTTGAAATCCTCGAAATAATGGACATTTTCATCAATAAACGATTGGTCATGCCAGCCGTTATCAATGATGTACTTGGTTACTGCCATGAGCCAAACTTGGTCCGTCCCTTGCTTCGGACTCATGAAGATATCCGAGCGTTCCGCCATTTCATTTTTCCGTAAATCTGCGACAATCAGTTTCTGTCCATGCAGTTTATGGGCACGTTTTACACGTGTAGCCAGAACAGGATGCCCTTCGGCCGGGTTTGCTCCGACGATGATGACCAGACCCGCTTTTGCAATATCTTTGATGGTCCCCGCATCCCCTCCCATGCCAACTGTGCGGAACAAGCCGTCAGTTGCAGGTGATTGGCAATAGCGTGAACAGTTGTCAACGTTATTCGTTTCAAACACTTGGCGTGCCAGTTTTTGAATGACATAGTTCTCTTCATTCGTGATTTTTGATGAAGAAATGATCCCAATGCTGTCTTTGCCATGCTCTTTTTTAATGGCTCCGAGTTGCCGTGCAGCTAGGTCGAGCGCTTCTTCCCATGTCGCTTCAACAAACGAATCCCCTTTACGAATCAGCGGTGTTGTAATCCGTTCTTCACTATTGACGAAATCCCAGCCAAATTTCCCTTTCACACATGTCGAAATCGCATTGACCGGGGCATCCGAAACAGGTTGGACCTTTAAGATTTTCCGGTCTTTTGTCCATACTTCAAACGAACAGCCCACCCCGCAAAATGTGCAGACAGTTTTTGTCTTTTTCGTCCGCGTGTCACGCATTGCCGCTTCGGCATTCGAAATGGCCATGATACCGCTATAGCCCGGCTCTACATCCTTCACCAGATCGATCATCGGTGACAGGATTTCATCTTTCATATCGGTCATGAATCCAGCTTCGCCTAGCATCGACTTTTCCATCAACGCATTACAAGGACAAACGGTTACACAATGACCGCAACCAACGCAGGAGGAGTCATTGATTTTTGCCCCGTCATCCCATAGAACTATCGGTCGTTCCCTCTCCCAGTCGATAGACAGTGTTTCATTCACCTGCAAATTTTGGCATACCTCAACGCATTGGCCACAAGCGATGCACTGGTTTGGATCGTAGCGGTAAAATGGATGAGTAAAATCCACACTATTTTCCGGACATTTCGGTTTGTACGGATATTTCTGGTGCTCAATTTCCATGAGGTCCACAGTATTATGTATTTTACAATTCCCATTATTATTATCGCAGACTGTGCAGTACAATAAATGATTTTCAAGAATTCGATCCATCGCTTCCGTCTGGGCTTCTTTCGCTCTCGGCGAGGCAAGTGAAATATCCATCCCTGAAACCGCTTTCGTAGAACATGCGCGAACCAGGCGTCCATCCACCTCTACGATACATGTGTCGCATGTCTGAATCGGATCCACTTCAGGTAAATAACAAATTTGCGGATGGGCAAATTGGTGTTCATTGATCACTTCAAGAATCGTCTTCCCTTCTTCGAAATGAAAAGCGGACCCGTTAATCTTGATCGTCATGTTAACGCCTCCTTTTTAATCACCAATCAATTAAAGTTCAATAAAAAAACCACTATGAAAAAATACACCGACTTGACAAGTGCACTTCCATAGTGGAATAGTTTTCTAACAGGACATGTTAAACAACCAATCCAATTTTTAGGTTTGTGTTTGATAACCTCACGGCAGGTCATACCGCAAAATCATCTATAACTCTAGTATAGTGGATATTGGTTGAATTAACAATCTGTTTTTCAAATATTGCAACAGCGATTTATACACTTCTGAAGGAGGAACTCATCCATGTCGAAAAAAATACATGAATTTAATGATATTATTAGAAAGTTACGCAAAGAATTATTCGGGAAAGGTCCTGAACGGATTCATACTGTCATCAAGGATAACATGGTCATTTCCACTCTCTACGGAAACTTGACACCTACAGAAAAATTTATTGCTCAGACATCAGAAGGCAAAGAAATGGTACATGCAGCAAGAACCCGCATGATTCAAGATGTCTATGACAAAGCCCCTCCCGCAGGCATGGAGGAACTAATCGGCGCAAAATTTGTCCATCTCTTTTCAGATATCAAGTTGCAAGATGATATCGCCATTTCCGTTTTCCTTTTTGATCGATCGATTGAAGATACGGGAGGAGAGTCGAATGGATCTCGATAAAAAAAGGACCGTGTTTCGTTACACCAACGGACAATTTGTAGAAAAAATGGACCATGTTGTTACCGAACAGCCCATAACGATTCACATCAATGGACGTGAATTTGCGACGATTGTCTGTTCACCTCAATATATCGAAGACATGGTTGTAGGTTTTTTGGCATCAGAAGGCGTCATACCAAACTATCAAGATATCAAAGAAATTCGGGTTCAGGAAGAATCGGGATTTGTGCATATCGAAACGGAAAAAATGTACCCTTTTTATGAAAAAATGCTGAACAAACGCTATATCAATTCTTGTTGTGGAATGAGCAGGCAAGGTTTTGTTTTTGCCCATGATGCCTTAACCGCCAAAAAAATGAAAACAATCCATGTCACCCTCACTCCGAAAGATTGCTTTACCCTGATGGCACAAATGGACCAATCGGCGGATCTGTTCCACCAAACCGGAGGAGTTCATATTGCAGCGCTTTGTGATCCGAATGGATTCATCTTATCCCGGATGGACATCGGCAGACATAATGCGCTGGACAAACTTTACGGGCATTGCTTGAGAGAATCGATTTCCGTCCGCGACAAAGTCATCGTTTTTAGCGGACGGATTTCATCAGAAATTCTATTGAAAGTGGCAAAAATCGGATGCGAAATCGTCCTCTCCAAGTCTGCTCCGACAGAACGCGCTCTAATTCTTGCTGAAGAACTCGGCATTACGACTGTTGGATTCATCCGCCAAAATTCTTTTAATCTATATACACACCCAGAGCGGATCATTGGAAAATAACAACAAATTTTCATCAACCTTCAAAAACTGTAGTGACAAATAGATTAAAAGATGCTAACATGGCTGAAATATTAGAAAAAATATTCATTTATGCAATTAAAAGGTACTTCATCTTGCGTTCTGTCTTCTGAAAATGGATTTGGAGATTACAGTTTTTTTCTGTTTAATTTCATATATAAATTAAGGAGGAGAAGGGATGAATGGGAAGAAAATGAAAAACAGATGGTTGATAGCCGCATCAGCAGTAGGGATTCACATTTCAATCGGGTCCGTGTATGCTTGGAGTAACTTTACTAATCCTTTGATTGAACAGTTCGGTTGGACCACAAGTCAAGTACAACTCACTTTTAGTATCGCTATTTTATTTTTGGGCCTTTCTGCGGCCTTTCTTGGTCATTTCGTTGAAAAATACGGACCACGGAAGGCCGGTATTTTGGCAGCAATCTGTTTCGGAACGGGTGTAATTGGTGCGGGATTCGCTGTAAGCGCTTCCTCGTTGCCGCTACTCTATTTGTTTTACGGGGTGCTTGGCGGTATCGGGCTTGGTGTTGGATATATTGCGCCTGTTTCTACTCTCGTCAAATGGTTTCCAGATCGTCGAGGACTCGCAACAGGGCTTGCAATTATGGGGTTCGGTTTTGCCGCAGCCATCAGTAGTCCCATCATGGAAGCATTAATCACTTCCGTCGGACTTCAAAATACCTTTTATATTCTCGGTTTTTCTTATTTAGTCATCATGATCTTATCTTCTCTCTATCTTGAAAAACCCGAAGAAGGTTGGGCGCCTCCCGGTTTTATCGAAAAAGTGAAGTCGGGCAAGGTGGAACAAAAACAGGATTTGGCTCAATTGACTGCAAATGAGGCGGTAAAAACAAAACGTTTTTACTATTTATGGTTCATGCTCTTTATTAACGTCACTTGCGGCATTGCCATCTTATCCGCAGCCAAACCACTTGCCATCGATAGTATCGGCATGACAACGATTCAAGCGGCTGCACTTGTTGGTGTTCTTGGCATTTTCAATGGAGCTGGGCGACTCGGTTGGGCGGCTATTTCTGACTATATCGGCCGGCAAAACACATACACCGCTTTTTTTGTCATCCAGATCCTTTTATTTGCCCTATTGCCTTCTACGACTAACGCAATTCTGTTTCAAGTCATGTTAGCTATTATTTACACATGCTACGGCGGTGGTTTTTCATCTATTCCTGCATACATTGCCGACATTTTCGGAACGAAACAACTTGGCGCCATCCACGGCTATATTTTAACAGCTTGGTCGGCTGCAGGACTTGCGGGACCTATGTTCGCCGCTTGGATGAAAGATACAACGGGAAGTTATGAAAGCAGCCTCATCTTTTTTGCCGGTTTATTTGTAATTGCACTCGTCATTTCCATTTTGATCCGTTTTGATATTAAAAAAGTGCGGTTGGAAAGCGAAAGAAAAATATTCGAACCTACGAAAAAAGTTATTAGTCATTAATATAAATAAAATACGAGTGCCCAGTAAACTGACTGGACACTCGTATTTTGTTAAGTTCAATGAAACACAATCGTTTTGTTCCCTTCAACGATGATCCGGTTTTCCAGATGCCATTTCACAGCTCTTGCAAGAACCCGCCTTTCGATTTGACGACCGATTTTCTTCAAATCGATCACATCATTTCGGTGATCCACCCGCTCCACGTCTTGCTCAATAATTGGACCTTCGTCAAGATCATTTGTAACATAATGGGAAGTAGCGCCTATCAATTTTACACCGCGTTCAAATGCACGCTCGTATGGGCCTGCACCAATGAATGCGGGCAAAAATGAGTGATGGATGTTGATGATGCGATTTTCAAAATGTCGGACAAAGTCAGGTGTCAAGATTTGCATATAACGGGCAAGTATCAGCAAGTCAACATTATATTCATCCATTAGACGAATTTGTTCAGCCTCAACTTGTTTCCGAATTTCTTTATTGGCCGGGATATAGTGGAAAGGAATCCCTAAAGATTCAACCAAGGGACGGGCTTCTTCATGGTTACTAATAACGACGACAATATCCGTGTCTAAATCACCATTTTGCCATTCCCATAACAATTCCATTAAACAATGCGGCTCTTTTGATACGTATATCGCTGAACGCATTCTTTCATTGCTGTATGCGAAATGAAAATCCATCGAATGATTGGCAGCGATTTCTGCAAAGTCCTCTTCAAGTTGCGCCCGTTTCACCAACAGATTTTCACAATGAAATTCGATTCGAATAAAAAAAGTCCCGTTTTCCGGATCACTCGAGTACTGGCTGGATTCGATGATATTCGAACCATGATTATGTAAAAATGTCGATAAAACCGAGACGATCCCAGGTTTGTCTGGACATTTTACTAATAGTCGTCCCCGATTTTCAAGTACCCTACCCTGTTGCTTCTCTTTCAATTTAAGATTTACCTCAGATACCATATTAATCTCTCCTAGCAATAAAGATACTAACTTATCATTATGCATCTTTTTATTCATTTTTTCAATGACTTCTTTCAGTTTTGTTCAATAATAAGGGATCCATCCTTTTTTATAAAGGAATGCAATGCTATTTAAAATCGGGGCAGGGACTCTCTTTGGAAACAGGCGTTTTCGATAAAACTGATAATAAGCTTTTTTTAGATTCGCCCATTGCCTACAATCTTTTACTTGTCTAAAGCGTGCGACATCAATAATCTTTATGGCACGTGTTGGCGTGATGAAAATGTTTCTCAGATGAATATCAGAAGGATTTAAACCAATCTCTGTCGCTAACGAGAGTGCATAATCAATTTCTTTCAAATGAGTAGACGTTATGATGTGCCCATTAGACAAACATTCAAAAAGTGTCAGGCCTTCAATATAATCCATTACGATATAATTCGATCCCGCCTCATAGATAGATGGGTAATAGTCGATATTTTGAAGTATTTTATAAATTTCTGCCTCTTCTTTTGCTATGTAAGAAAAAGCTGGGAAAAATAATTTAATCGCTTTATTTGATGACTTTATCCTAAATACAAATGCACTTCTCCCTGTCCCAACAAGTGTTAAAGAATCATCATAGCTAATTAGACGATTGTTCTTGTTAATGATGACTGTTTTTGCAAGTGCTTGATAAGTATCCAACATTAGACCTCCAATATATTTCTAAAACTAAAAAGACGATATAACCAGTATTTGGTCATATCGCCTATTTTTAATATAAAAGACCTCACCAAATCATCGGTAAGGTCTCGCAAACAACAATTGTTGCCAGCAAAGCCGAGGATAGGAATCCTGTATTGACGACGTTTGCTGTGTAGCTACTCCCCTTAAAGAAAGTTGTCTATTCAATTTGTAGGATTAGTATAAACTCTGCAGCTTGAAGGAGTCAATTGTTTTGGCTTTCGATGCGTGCTCATTCCTGCTACTGCTCATATCAATTACGCCTCGGCGTAATTGCGTCCGGATTTTGAATTGCGAATCGAACAACGTAGGGTTCGATTTGCCTTAATTTCTGTGTTTTCACAGAAATTAAGGCACTTTCAGGACGTGGCGTCCTTGCCTGAGTTCCACTATTCAGCCGAGGTTTGAACCCCCACTGAATTGAATGCATCTCTGGCATTCATCCCGCTACTCATAGAAGTGGGGACTTCTGTAGCTGACGCTTCGCTTTCAGTACAAAAACATTTGCTGAAGCAAGTTAAAAATCCACAATCTGTGGCTCTTCACCTTTTGTATTCATGACACGGATTTGTGTAGGGGTGATTTTCAAAATGAGGAGATCAGGATCTTCAGGTCCATCAAACCAGCCTTTTAGAAGTTTGTTCCATACTTTTTCCTTGATTGTTTCTTCCTGCGACTCTTCGACGGTTCCTTCGATTTCTAGGAATGCATCGCCGAACCCCTTCCCTTCATAGCCTAATAAAATATGGGTATTCGGATTTTTTTGGACCTCTTCCACTTTATGCGTCCTTTTGCTCGTTGCTGTGTAAATGGTGAACCCATCGTTAAAAAATGTCATGTAGCGAGAATGGGGCTTATTCGACTGGATTGTTGCCATCGTACCGATCAAACTGTCATTCAAAATTTTTAATGCAAGCTCTTTTGCAGATTTCGCCATTAAGTAGTGGCTCCTTTCAGATGTTTTGCCTCTATTATTCCTTTAAGAATGTTTATTAAACCTCCCTTACCGGGAAGAATACTAAATATCGGTTATATCGCTCAATGCTCTTGATCAAAAATGCGATTTTGAAGCCTGAACATTTATAAAGTGAAACTTCAATCAGTGGGGGTTTTCCCCATCCCACACTGATTGAGGGGAACACAAGCTAAAAGCGTCACGTCCTGTGACAACGCTTGTGTGACCAACATCGTGTTGGCCCGAACCAATCGGGCTTTTATCTTCCTTTAACGGATGTCCAAACTATTCGCTGAAGGAAGGCAACTTAAGTTGACGACGTTCTGTAAGTGCCTTAATTTCTGCAAAGAGCGCAGAAATTAAGGCAAATCGAACCCTTCGCTGTTCGATTGGCAGTTGATCTCCCACCTATCCTTATCGTTATACTTAAGTCTTGAGGTGGGAGTCTTACTGCCCGTTATTGCGGGATAAAAACGTTTCTCGTGCAAACGCCGATCGCCTGCATATATATAGAAGAAATGAAATCCCCTTACCTATATATAGTGTGAAGAATGAGGTTTTGTTTTACGAATTGGTCCATGCTAATGCTTTGAGAAGTAGAAGGAAATTATTTTTTAAAATTATATTGACTTGGAGAAGTTATCCTATATATTTAGAAATGAATCGATTTTTACAAACAAGCATTAATGGACTGAAATAGATGGATATTCCTTCTAGAACTTTTTTCGACTTTTTGAATTTTAATGAGAGGCGTGATGTTAGGGTTGGAAAATAAGCTAAAGCTGTACGGCTTTAACAACCTCACCAAATCACTTAGCTTTAACATCTATGATGTTAACTATGCAAAAAGTGCGCGGGAGCAAAGTGATTATATCGCTTATATTGATGAGCAATATAACTCCGAACGGCTGACCAATATCTTGTATGACGTAACTGAAATGATTGGTGCCCATGTATTGAATGTCAGTAAACAGGATTATGACCCCCAAGGTGCCAGTGTAACGATCCTGATATCAGAAGAATCCTTTCCGTACTCCCAGATCGATGAATCATGTAATCGGGGACAGCTCGATATCCTTAAAGCTCGTGAAACGGTCCTGGGTCACTTGGATAAGAGTCATGTTACCGTTCATACGTACCCGGAATTCCACCCGGACAACTCGATTGCCACTTTTCGTGTAGATATCGATGTGGCGACGTGTGGCGAAATTTCGCCTTTGAATGCCCTTGATTATCTGATTGGAAGTTTCGATTCGGATATCATTACAGCGGATTATCGGGTACGAGGGTTTACACGCGATGTCAACGGGAAGAAATTGTTTATGGACCAACCGATGACATCGATTCAAGAGTACATTAATACCTCTACATTACAAAAATACGATGCAATCGATGTCAATGTGTACCAATCAAATATTTTTCACACAAAACTGCTGATCAAAGAAATCGAATTGCAAAATTACCTATTCAACAGGGATGTTCTCGAATTGTCTCCGAAAGAGCGACTGACAATTACGAATAACTTGCGAAAAGAAATGATTGAAATTTTCAGCGGTACCAATATATATGATGAGTGAGGGGTGATAAAATGACACATCTTTCACAAGAGAAAGCCCCGATCATGGAGGCGTTGAACCGTTATAAACATATGCGGGTCGTCCCTTTCGATGTACCGGGTCACAAACGTGGAAGAGGTAATGAAGAACTGGCCGCGTTCCTAGGGGAACAATCTTTGGCGGTCGATGTAAATTCCATGAAACCGCTAGACAATCTTTGTCATCCCGTATCGATCATTAAAGAGGCTGAACAATTGGCTGCTCAAGCTTTCGGTGCAAAACACGCCTTTTTCATGGTCAACGGCACGACATCCGCCGTTCAGGCAATGATTATGACCGCATGTACTGCCGGTGATAAGATCATCATGCCACGGAACGTACATCGCAGTGCCATTAACGCACTCATTCTGACCGGGGCCGTGCCAATCTATGTCAATCCAGGTGTGCATGACGAACTTGGCATTCCTTTGGGAATGTCTGTCCAAGATGTAGAACGTGCTATTTTGGAAAATCCTGATGCGAAGGCCATTCTCATCAATAATCCCACTTATTATGGGATTTGTTCAAACTTACAAGCGCTGACAAATCTTGCACATGAACATCAGATGCTCGTCCTAGTCGATGAAGCACATGGCACGCATTTTTACTTTGGTGAAAACCTTCCAGCTTCTGCTATGTCAGTTGGTGCTGATATGGCCTCTGTTAGCATGCACAAATCCGGGGGCTCTTTGACACAAAGCTCTTTCCTTTTGATCAATAATGAAATGAGCGAAGGACATACGCGTCAAATCATCAACTTGACCCAAACGACGAGCGGGTCCTATCTATTGCTCTCTTCCTTGGATATTTCTAGGAAGAACTTAGCTCTTCATGGTCGACAAGTATTTGAAAAAGTGGCTCAAATGTCCCAATACACAAGAGACGAAATTAACAAAATTGGTGGTTATTATGCTTTTTCAAAAGAACTGTTGAATGGCGATACGATTTTTGACTTCGATGTCACCAAGCTTTCCGTCCATACTCGTGAAATCGGTCTTGCAGGAATAGAGATTTACGATATTCTACGGGACGAATACGATATCCAAATCGAATTTGGCGATATCGGCAACCTGCTCGCTTATATTTCCGTCGGAGATAGACAGTTGGATCTTGAACGGCTAGTCGCCGCACTCGCGGAGATCAAACGGCGTTATGCGAAAGATAAAAATGATGTCTTCGACCATGAATATATTAATCCGCAAGTAGTTGCTACGCCACAAAAGGCATTTTATGCACCTAAAAAAAATCTACCGCTTGCGGAAAGTGCCGGGTATATTTCCAGTGAATTTGTCATGTGTTACCCACCTGGTATCCCTATCCTTGCACCTGGTGAGCGCATAACAATAGAAATACTGGATTATATCGCTTACTGTAAAGAAAAAGGCTGTTTTTTAACAGGGACTGAAGATAGCGCCATCCAACATATTAATGTATTGAAGGAGGTGGAATGATGAATTTATGGTACACGGAAGATCATTCACCCCATGCCCGTTTTTCAATAAGAGTTGAAGAACACCTTTATACGGGACAAAGTGAGTTTCAAAAAATTGATATATTCCAATCTGTAGAATTCGGAAAAGTACTGACCCTAGACGGTTATGTCATGATCACCGAAAAAGATGAATTCATTTACCATGACATGATTACCCACGTTCCGATGGCGACCAATCCGGGTATTAAAAAAGTCCTTGTGATTGGCGCAGGAGATGGTGGTACAGTTCGTGAACTGACAAAATATCAGTCAATTGAGCAAATCGATATGGTTGAGATCGATCAGATGGTCGTAGACGTATGCCGTGAATATATTCCACAAACTGCATCCCAATTGGATGATCCGAGAGTGAACCTATTTTTTGAAGATGGACTTAAATTTGTCCGTAAAAAAGAAAATGAATATGATTTGATCATCGTCGACTCAACAGATCCTTTTGGTCCTGGAGAAGGTTTGTTTACAAGAGAATTTTATGGGAACTGCTTTAAAGCTCTTACAGAAGATGGCATTTTGGTCAATCAACATGAAAGCCCTTTTTATACAGAAGATGCGCTCGGCATGCAAAGAGCACATCAACGGATTATTGGCTTTTTCCCCATTTGCCGTGTCTATCAAGCCCATATTCCAACGTATCCATCCGGTCATTGGCTATTCGGCTTCGCTTCCAAAAAATATGACCCGATTACAGATTTGGATCCTGCAGCTTGGAATGAACTTGGCTTGGTAACGAAATATTACAATACGGATATCCACGTCGGTTCATTCGCACTTCCAAACTACGTGAAGGAGCAATTGCAAGATGTTGAATAAAAACATAGAAACATTTATCGGCTGCGACAATGAGTTTGAACAGTCCGATATCGTCATTTTTGGGGCGCCTTTTGATTCCACCACGTCTTTCCGCCCCGGAACGCGTTTTGCGAGTAAAGCAATGCGTGGGGATTCGTTTGGCATCGAGACATATAGCCCCTACCAAGACAAAGATTTGGAAGATATCGCTGTATTCGACGGCGGCGATTTAGAATTAAGTTTCGGGAATACAGAGAAAGCGTTAACGCATATTGAAGAATTCACGAAACAGATCTTGGATGCTGACAAAGTACCTTGTATGATCGGCGGCGAACACCTCGTCACACTTGGCTCTGTTCGTGCCGTCGCCAAACAGTACCCCGATTTGCATATTATCCAATTCGATGCGCATACCGACTTACGTGATGATTATCTTGGAGAAACACTTTCTCATGCTACCGTCATCCGAAGAGTATGGGATCTACTAGGCGATGAAAAGATTTTCCAGTTCGGCATTCGTTCAGGAGATCGAAGTGAGTTCCAATGGGGCAAGGACCATGTTTTTACAAACAAATTCAATTTTGACGGTTTGGAACAAGTCATCGAAAAATTAAAAGGAAAACCGGTCTATTTGACGATTGACTTAGATGTCTTGGATCCGTCGGTCTTCCCTGGCACAGGCACGCCTGAAGCTGGTGGCGTCAGCTTTATGGACTTATTGCAAGCGATCTTGCAAGTCGCCGAACTTAATATTGTAGCATGTGATGTTAATGAGCTCTCCCCTATGTATGATCACAGCGGTGTTTCCACAGCCGTCGCCTGTAAAGTACTGCGGGAATTATTGTTGGCAATCAAAACAAACTAAAAATAAATGAAATGGGTGGTGTTTACCAATGGGTAAAGCTTTAATTATTGGTGCTGGCGGAGTTGCTAGCGTTGTTGTGCACAAATGTTGTCAAGTTCCGGATGTATTCGAAGAAATTTGTATCGCGAGCCGTACAGTATCCAAATGTGATGCATTAAAAGAAAAATTGGACGGTGGCCGCACGAAAATTCAAACGGCACAAGTAGATGCCGACAATGTAGACGAGCTGATCGAATTGATCAACGGTTTTCAACCGGACATCGTCATTAACGTTGCACTACCTTACCAAGACTTGACGATTATGGATGCATGTCTGGCAACTGGTGTTCATTATTTGGATACAGCAAACTATGAACCTCTTGACACGGCGAAATTCGAATACAAATGGCAATGGGCTTACCGTGAAAAATTTGAAAAAGCCGGCATTACTGCCCTTCTTGGTAGCGGCTTTGACCCAGGCGTGACGGGTGTCTTCTCCGCACATGCGCTAAAACATCACTTTGATGAAATCCATACGATTGATATTGTCGACGCGAACGCTGGTGACCACGGTTACCCATTTGCAACGAATTTCAATCCGGAAATCAATATCCGCGAAATCACTGCTAACGGCAGATACTATGAGAACGGCGAGTTTATCGAAACACCACCGTTATCCGTCAAACGTGTTTATGATCTACCGGAAATCGGGCCAAAAGATGTATACTTGCTCTATCACGAAGAATTGGAATCTCTCGCTTTGAATATCACAGGCGTGAAAAAAATCCGCTTCTGGATGACATTCTCTGAAAAATATTTGACGCACTTAAAAGTGCTTGAAAATGTCGGCATGACGTCCATCGAGCCGATTAACTTCGAAGGGAAAGAAATTGCACCATTACAATTCTTGAAAGCGGTTCTTCCAGATCCGGCATCCCTCGGCCCACGTACAAAAGGAAAAACAAATATCGGATGTATTTTCCAAGGTGTCAAAGATGGAGAGCCAAAAACGTATTATGTGTACAATGTCTGTGATCACCAAGAGTGTTATGCAGAAGTCGGTTCCCAAGCGATTTCCTATACAACAGGCGTCCCTGCCATGATTGGCGCGATGATGATTATGACAGGAAAATGGAACAAGCCTGGGGTTTATAATATTGAAGAATTCGATCCAGATCCATTCATGGAAGCATTGAACGAGTACGGTCTGCCGTGGCAAGAAAGCTTCAATCCTACACTAATCGACTAAGGGGGCCTGAAAATTGAACTTTGACGTACATGCAGTGCCCTCCCCTAGTTATATCGTAGACGAAGGACTGCTCATTAAAAATTTAGAAAAGCTCAAATCGGTCGCCGAACGGACGGGTTGTAAAATTTTACTTGCTCAAAAGGGCTTTTCGATGTTTGCAGTGTATCCGCTCATTCGTCAATATTTGGACGGAGTGACATCAAGCGGCGTGTTGGAAGCGAGGCTTGGCTATGAGGAAATGGGGAAGGAAGTCCATACGTATGCCCCCGCTTTTACAGAAGCTGATTTTGATGAAATCCTTTCTTATTCGGATCATATCGTCTTCAACTCTTTCCAGCAATGGAATAAGTTTAAAGAACGGGTTCACAACCATCCGAAAAAGATTGAGTGCGGCATCCGCATCAATCCGGAGTACTCTGAAATCGAAGTCGACATGTATAACCCTTGTTTCACGCATTCCCGCTTCGGCGTGACACTTGATAATTTTGAGCCCGACCAACTAGATGGGATTGATGGTTTCCATTTCCACACAATGTGCGAACAAAACTCCGATACACTTGAACGTACCCTACAAGTGATCGAACAGAAATTCGGCAATTATCTTCATCAGATGAAATGGCTCAATTTCGGTGGCGGCCATCATATCACCCGCCCTGATTATGATATTGAAACGTTAGAGCGCTCCATCTTGCATATGAAAAACAAGTACGATGTTGATGTCTATCTAGAACCGGGAGAAGCCGTCGCCCTAAATACAGGATTTCTTGTTGCAACTGTTTTAGATACGCTTTATAACGGAATGGATATTGCGATTTTAGATACATCTGCTTCTTGCCATATGCCTGATGTATTGGAAATGCCCTATCGTCCAGAAATCATCGGTGCGGGACTCCCGAATGAAAAAGCTTATACGTATCGATTCGGCGGTCCGACTTGCCTATCAGGTGACGTCATCGGTGACTATTCTTTCGATCATCCACTAAAACCTGGCGACAGACTGATTTTCTGTGATATGGCGCACTATTCAATGGTTAAGAACAATACCTTCAACGGTATCAACTTACCTTCTATTGTACTCAACACGTTGCATGACGGTCCGAAAGTCGTTCAGCAATTCGGTTACGATGATTTTAAAAATCGATTATCCTAATGAATAAAGGCCTGTCCAACAAACTCTTTACACGCGTTTGTTGGGCAGGCCTCTCTTATTTTCATTCAGCAGAAGACTTCCACCTCTGTAAGTGGACAGATGGGTGCGTTTTGTTTCCCTGTTCAGCGGCTGTTCAAACGCCTGCTGACCGAAGATAAAGCCGCTGGTGGATGTCACAAATTTTGAAAAGGAGTCAATTGAGCTTTGCTCAATTCAAAATCTGGACGCAATTACGCCGAGGCGTAATTGATTAGTTCAACACTTTCATCTTTACTTTCTTCACCCCCCATTCCATCGCACGTTCATAGGAAGGGATAAATACATCGATCTTATGCCCTTTAATAGCGCCGCCGGTATCCCCCGCAATCGCTTCCCCATAGCCTTCCACCCATACCTTTGTCCCAAGCGGGATCACTCTAGGATCTACGGCAATCACTTTCCGATCAGGATTCGAACGCAGATCAATGCCATAGGCAGTCGTCCCTGAGCAGCCCTTGCAATACGCCGTATAAGCTGTTGCGGTCACAAAAAGTTCACTTCCTTCATCGACGGATTGTGTAGATGGAGTTGATTCGGCAACCGCTTGTGAAGAAACGGCTTTTTTTCCATTTTCGACAACTTGGTCTTTACCGCCCTTCATCTCCTCTCCATTGACAAGCAATTCATCGCCCGGATGGATCAAATCCCCTTCCAATTCATTCCAACTCATTAAGTCGTCAAGGGGTATTTCATGCGTCAGGGCAATACGAAACAGGTTATCCCCTTCTATGACCGTATATATATCCGGTTCGTCACTTGGTTCCACTTCATCTTCTGTCACTTCGTCTTTATGTTCCTCCGGAGCTCGTATTTCGTCAGACTCGTCCAAATCCTCAGTCTGCACACCCGAAAATTCATACGTTTCTTCCGTTACGGGAAATTCAATCACATTGGAAGCATAGGTCACAGAATACATTGAAAATACGAAAACAATGGTCCAGAACAGTATTTTTATTTTCGACATTCAAAATCTCCTCCTTAGTCAGTTCGCTTTAAATGTCCGCCATCTTGCAAAGGGCAAGCCTTTTCTGCCCCCTTACTCGGCATGACATTTTCATTCTATTCTGACTGGAGTGACATTTAGTACTTGAATTCGTCATAATAGGAAAAAAGACCACCTCTCCCGTAAACACAATGCAATCTGCAATCGTCTTTCCGAAAGAAGCTGATCTTTTCTAAACTCTTACTCGTTCATAAAAGGAAAAATCCGATGCCGATGATGACATAGGCCGCAAATAGAATCAAACCCTCAAACCAATTGGATTCTCCATCATTGCAAAGATTGATAACAAGAAGTGTCGCCGTGATCATGGCCACCAATTCGGGTACCGTGAAAACAAGCGCCATCGGTTCCACCATAAGAAGCGAAATAAGCACAAGGACAGGTGTCACAAACATGGCGACTTGCAATGTGGAACCGACCGCAATCTCAACTGCAATATCCATCTTATTTTTCAGCGCCATCGCAACAGCCGAAGCATGTTCTGCTGCATTACCGACTATGGCCACGATAATGACACCGATGAACAACTCCGTCCAGCCGAACTGTTCACCAAGCGTTTCGAATGTATGAACGAGTTGTTCCGACACAAAAGCAACCGCTACTGTTGCCAATAAAAGAATAAGCATCGATTTTCCCTTTGTCCACTCTGGCGTTTCTATTTCTTCTTCCCGTTGTTCAGCGGATGCAAATACACCTCGATGCGTCACCAATTTAAAGAAAAGGCCTGCCATATACAAAGCAATCAAAATCAACGCTATACCAATGCTTAAACTTAAAGTTTTTGCGTGATCCATCGACATCGAGAAGATTTCAGGAATGACAAAAGCTACGATGACCGCAAAAATCAGCAAACCTGAATTGTATTTTGCATCATGGATACTAAAATTTTGACGCTTATATTTGACGCCACCCGCAAAGAAGGAGAGACCAAGTACAAGCAGCAAGTTTCCAAGAACAGATCCCGTCAACGACGCTAAAACGATGCCGATCATGCCTGCCTTCAACGTAAAAATGGAAATGAGCAATTCAACCGCATTACCGAACGTCGCATTCAGCAAGCCGCCCACTCTCGGACCACTCACAATCGCCAAACTTTCTGTAGCCCTTCCGATATAACCTGCTAAGGCAATAATCGTTATACAGCAAAGGAAAAACATTGGAATATCTGACCAATGGAAGATAGCTCCCACCACAACGAGCGGGATCCCGAAAAAAATCATAATGGAAAATAACCGATTCAACAAAACCACCTCATAGCCGAATGTAATATCCTTTATAGATTTCCCTTGTAGGATAAATAAAAACATTTTCAATGAGTTGTGTTAAATGTTGTAAAATTTTCTTAGAATGATTCCCGGCTAATCCCAAACGTTACTTGTTTGCTTTGAATAGTACTTCTTGCTTACTTTCCCTTCTTTCCACTTTCCCGATCGACTCCAAATATAATAATCGAGTAAGTGTCGCCATGAAAGCACTTAAGTTAAGAATAATATTTTCCGTACCATAAATTTCGATGCAGATTTGATAGGCCGTTTTACTGTCATTTCTTACGGATTGTAAAACTTGTTGCAGGCGATGCTCATGTTGAGCTGTCAAAGCATTCACTCGATCCTGTAAATGATCGATCGTATCACCATGTCCCGATAACGCAATTTCAGTAGGATATTTTTTTATTGTTTGTAGAGACGTCAAATAATCTTGTAAAGGATTTTCTTCTTCCCCTGACCATAAACCGATTACTGGATTGATCTTTTGTAATATATGATCTCCGACAATCATTATTTTTTTATCACGATTATAAAAACAAAAATGATCCGGTGCATGACCAGGTGTCCAAATCGCTTCAAATAATTCTTTGCCCAATTGGATATACTGCTGATTTTCAAAAAAACCATCCGGTTCGAAATCATAAATGAACGAATCATCTTTCTTCTGGTTAGGAAGTGCCTGTCCTCCATGTTTAATGAGCAAGTTGTTTATTCGATTTCTTCTAAGCGTATCCCTCCGCTTTTGCATTTCCTCATAACCTAAATTGGAAACGATGACCGGGACTCCGACTTCCTGCTGAAACCATTTTGCAAGACCGATATGATCGATATGGGTATGTGTCAAAACCACTTTTTCGATGACGATTCCAGCTGCTAATATCTGTTTCCATCGTTCTTTCGCTGACTCCGAATCGGTACCTGTATCAATCACTGTGTATCCATTGGGCCCTTTTAGTAAATAACAATTCACCTCGCCCATTCCCCCAGGAAATTGGATAACTAGCTTATGTATGCCTTCTGCCACTTCTGTCAACATTTCATGTTCCCCTTTTTTTATAGTTTAGAATGAACTGTCAAAACACTTAAGTTTATTGTACATCTAGCTCCAAGAAACATAAAACACAATCGACTCATTTCCATCAGAAGACGTTCCTTATGATTATTTTTTCAGTAAAAAAATCCAAAGCAATTATCTATGCTTAGTTTTGCGTTAATCGGAAATCATAAAAACAAAACGAGGTGATGTTGTGAAAAGAATTGTCCTAGCCCTTATGATTTTCTGTTTAATTTCCCCAACTTCTATGCATGCTGAAACTGCTATCTCCAAGATGAAAATCACATTCAGCCGGGACGGATATTTATGGATAAAAGAAGGTGAAACTGAAAGACGTATAACGGAGCAAAAAGCGCTATACAATTATCCTCCCCAATGGTCATTTGATGGAAAAATGATCCTTTATCAGAAAGAAGTGGTGGGCAATATTAATGGAAATAAAAAAACATCCAATGAATTATGGGTATATGATATCGATAAGAAAAAGCATCAGAAAATCTTTCATGACGGGTACAACCCTAAATGGTCTCCGACCGAAAATATTGTTGCCTTCAATGATACCGGTGTGTTGAATATATCCGATTTGACAGCATTCTATAATATCGCTTTAGGTGTGGATGACTACCAGTGGCAGCCCAATGGGAAAGGTTTTATCGCCTCATCAAGTGCTTCGATTCGTCCAGACGGTTGGACCCATGCTATCCTTTACACGATTTCGATTGCGGATGGTTACCGAAATATACAAGGCTTAACAAAAAACGCTAAGAAGTTTTTCGTCATTCCAAAGGAGCTCGTAAAAGGGGATGTGAAGATTCTATCCATCAATGCAGAATCATTGACTTACTCGACCAATCAGCAATGGATTTCCTTCATTGTTTCACCGACTGCCTCTTGGTCGATGGACAGCAACATGATCTGTATACTTTCTGCGGACGGCAAACAATTTGAAGTGATCGATGAAACGATCAATATGTTCACACCAAAATGGGCATTCAAAAATAGTATACTTGGCTATATTGCCGGTGGAGGACGCATTGTCTTCGGTTTCAAAAACAAAGATTTGAAAGTCACTGAGCCGAAGACCCAGCAAACCGAAACCTTGACACCGAAAAACTATGCCGAACTGGGATTTTCTTGGGTAAATGACACTTCCCTTATCGTTTCCAGAGTTCCGGAAAGTGAATGGTCCAATGATCCTGACAAAAGACCGAAACCTGCTTTGTATTTCGTCACTTTGCATAGTCAAAAACAAGTAAGAATTACATCACCTCCACAAAAGGAGGGCGATTATGAACCCATCTTTTTACCTTCCATCAATAAAATCACTTGGTTACGGAAAAAAGACCTTTCTTTAAAAGGTGATTTATGGATAGCCGATCCCGATGGGAATAATTTGGAAGTTTGGGTAGAAAACATCGAATTATATGCTTTTTATCCGTCATTATAACTGAAAAGAAGCCATCTCTTTTACCAATCAAGAGATGGCTTTTCTTAATATAGAATGATTCAATCTGCTTTTAGGCTATAAAGAATAAGTACAATCCCGCCAAACAGGCAAATCATTCGTGATAAGGAAATCTTTTCTGCCAGTCCAAATAATGCGATTCCGGTCGTAATGATCAACACACAAGGACCCACTAATGCCAAGAGCGTATTGATATAGAAGGCTTTTTCCAAATCATTGAATTTATACATCAACATCGCAGCTGTAATATCCACACTCCCTGAAAAGATCCGCAAAAGGATAATCATTAAAAGTGCTTTTTCAATCAATTTGAGTGCCCCTTTCATACTTCTAAAAAAGTGTATGAAAGTCGATTCAATATTATCTTAAAAACTCCGCAAAAAAGTGCCAAGCTATGAGCCTCATAACTTGGCACTTACTTTTATAAAAAAAGAAAAAGCTAGTTTTGCATCATTACAACGGCTTCTCCTTCGACAACAATATAATCGAATTGGTTCGTGACAGTCGTGCGAAGACGAAGAATCTTTTTTGCATCTTTTTTTTCCAATACTTCGACCTCTGCCATAACCGTATCCCCAATTTTAACGGGTGCCTTAAAGTTGAGATTTTGAGATAAATAAATTGTATCCGGACCTGATAGTTTCATCCCTAATACTGCTGAAATGAATCCAGCTGTCAAGACACCGTGCGCAATCCGTTCTTGGAAAACTGATTTTTACGCATACTCCACATTTACGTGTAATGGATTAAAGTCACCAGTGATTCCGGCAAATTGATAGATATCAAATTCAGTAATGGTTTTCGAAATATTCGCTTTGTCGCCAATTTTAATACCATTATAACTTACCAACTAAATCGACCCTCCCGCCGAATGTGTCAATTAGGCCATTGGCAGTCAATTGGATCAAGCCTTTACTGTTTCCAACACACCTTTATGCGACTGCTTCAATTGAATTGTCAAGTCTTCGATTTGCTTTAGCACTTCAGTGCGCCCTTCTTTCTGTTGCTGTACAGCTTCTTTGACAGTCGTTTCGAGTTGTGCCTGTGATTGCGTAAATAAATCCAAGACTGCATGGCTTGGACTCCAAGCAAGTGTTTGTACTTTATTATTGATTTCTTCAATCGTTGACAACCAGCTGGCCGTCAATTCGCTTTGAATTTTTTCAGACGCTTTTACACTGTCCTCTAATCGCTCTGACCATTCTTTCACTAGCTTATTCGATTCCGTTTCCATATTATCCAAAGTTTTGCGCGTAGAATCGATCAGTTCCTTTTGGTAATCAAAAACTCGAAATGACTTTCTTTCAACCTCCGCTTGAATACTTTGGAGTGTTTTGAAATTATTTAACCAGCTATCCCAAATCAGATCCACCCCTGTTGCTTGTTGCTTGACCTCAGCTACTTTCTTTGTCATCAAAGTCTCCTCCTTTGTATTGGATCCATAGATCATGGATATATATGTTGAATGCAAAATATTTTGCATATCACCCGTCTATTAGTTTTCATCATTCACTTCATCCGCCTCATTTGAGGGCATTTTATAAGACGGAAAAAACGGCTTATACAAATTGAAAAACTGATCCAACATTTTTTGATAATGGCCAAGCGAGTCAGCCCATAACTCCAAATACCGTTCTCCAGCCTCTGTAATGGAATATATGCGTTTGGCCGGCCCTCCCGATGTCGTATCCCATTCAGAAGTGACCATTGCATCTTTCTCCAGTTGCCGAAGTATTCTATAAAAATTTCCTTGATCAATAGAATGGATCCCAAATTGGGAAATTTTCTGCATTAATTCATAACCATGCGCATTCCACTCCCTAAGATGTAACAGCATAATCGGGATAAGAAAGTTTTTCGGGGTTCCCAAGTTGGCGCTTTTCTCGCTCCCCGATGTTTTCTGATCAGAACTCATTGTTGAGCACCACCTAATTGTAAATTACTTATAAGTGTAATTTACACCTATGTGTTTGAATTGTCAACACTTTAACTTGGATCAGCAAATGCTTAAGTATTGAAAGCAAAGACTCAGACGCCCGCCCACCTCCGTAAGTGTAAGCTAAATATAGGACATACATTAAAATTAGTGAAGTCCACATGTTTGCCGTTTGAAAATTGGACACAATTATACCTTAACATAAATGCCTACCCAGAAAAAACAGACAAATCGCAACATTATCTAACACCCTATATGTCGAATGCTGTCAAAATTAGTGATAATAAGTCGGATTATTTAGATTATTTTAATTGATAAAAAAACTATGTTCCTGTACAATGAAACTGAACTTTAGAAGGCTCATAGATTGGAAAAGGAGATGATGTTGTTTGACTCAGAAAGTGCCATTTGATCCATTTACGATGTGGAAAGAGATTTACGAAAAAACAGAAGCATCCTGGAGTGGTGTGCTCCAAGAATCCTTGGGGAAAGAAACCTTCTCCGAAGGATTGGGGCAAACGTTAAATAGCTATTTGCAATACCAGGAAGTCATTTCACAAATGACCGAGGCTTATCTTAAACAGGTGAACATGCCTACACGCGGTGAAGTTTCCAACATTGCATCTCTTGTTATCAATCTAGAGAACAAAGTTGACGATCTTGAAGATAAAATCGATGATACTACGGCAAAAGAAGACACCTCAAAAGAAATCAATCAGCTGAAAAAAGCTGTTTCAAACTTGGATAAAAAATTGGATAAAGTGCTTGCGCTAATTGAAGAAGTAAATACGAAACCTGCAGCCGCAATCCCTGCTGTGAGTACGAAGCAATAATAATATTGATAAATTAATAATATTGATAGATGAAATGAAATTTCAATACATCCAACAACATTAGAAGGAGCGTGCAGTTAATGACAATGTTATTCGAAAACGAAATCACAAAAAAGGAAAGCTTGAAACCACTTGAAGGGAAAGTAGCAATCGTTACAGGAGGTTCTCGTGGGATTGGCGCTGCAATTGCAAAGGAATTAGCACGAAAAGGTGCCCAAGTGGCAATCAACTATCAATCTAATGTGGAAAGTGCGGATGCAGTTATAAAAGCAATTGAAGAAGAGGGCGGCACCTCCTATGCAATCAAAGCCGATGTATCGGATGCAAATGATATTCAACAATTTATCGGATCGGTAAAGGAACGTTTTGGTAAAATTGATATATTAGTCAATAATGCAGGCATTACAAGAGATAAAACGTTCCGAAATCTTTCTGAAGAAGAGTGGAACGAAGTGATCGACGTGAACTTGAATAGCGTATATCGTACAACTTCAGTAGTGATCAACGAAATGCTGGAACAAAAATACGGTCGTATTATCAATATCAGTTCGATTATCGGGCAAGCAGGAGGATTTGGACAAACAAACTATGCAGCTTCAAAGGCTGGTATGATCGGTTTTACCAAATCTCTTGCATTGGAAACAGCAAAAAATGGCATCACGGTCAATGCGGTTTGCCCAGGGTTTATTGCGACTGAAATGGTTTCGGCGATGCCAGAGAAAGTATTAGACTCCATCGTATCAAAAGTTCCAATGCGTCGACTTGGAGAAGTGGATGAAATTGCTGAAGCGGTCGTATACCTTGCAACAGCAAACTATATTACAGGTCAGACAATCAATGTGAACGGCGGATTGTACATGTAATGCCTTTTATGGAGAAAGTCCAATTAGTACCTGAAAACTTGGTTTAGGGGGAGAATAATGATTTATTCGAGTGCTAGAGAATTGGATAATTGGGTGGATCAATTGCCCGAAGAATATAAAGACGGTTACCGCCGGCTGAAACGGATGACAGAAGTATTGACGACAGAGGCCGAGCCTCAAGTTGGACAAACGCCGAAAGAAGTCATCTGGACTAAAAACAAGACGAAACTTTATCGTTACCAACCTGCCGTGAAAAAGACGAACAAAGTGCCCATCCTAATGATTTACGCACTGATCAATAAACCTTATATCTTGGATTTATATCCTGGAAATAGCTTGATTGAACACCTGACAAACCAAGGACATGATGTGTACTTGTTGGATTGGGGTACATTCGGTTATGAAGATCGGCATTTAAAATTCGATAACTTCATTCTGGATTATATTCCACGCGCAGTCAAAAAAGTGTTACGAACATCGGAAGCCAATGAAATCAGTTTACTTGGCTATTGTATGGGGGGAACGATGACTTCCATCTTCGCGGCTCTCCATCATGATTTACCGATCCGCAATTTAATATTTATGACAAGTCCATTTGATTTTGCAGATGCCGGCCTTTATTCTAATTTTTTAGATAAACGTTATTTTAACCTGGATAAACTGGTCGATACACTAGGTTTAATCCCCCATGATATGATCGACTTCGGGAACAAATTATTGAACCCGATCGCCAATGTTTATGGACCTTACGTCGGATTGGCGAATCGAGCAGATAATGATGCATTCGTTCATAATTGGAAGCTTATGCAAAAATGGTTAAACGATGGAATTCCTTTCCCTGGAGAAGCTTATCGCCAATGGATCCGCGAGTTCTACCAAGAAAATAAGCTGATTAACGATGAACTCTACATCCGAGGGCGGAAAGTCGAGCTTAGCAAAATTACAGCAAACGTCTTAAATATTGCTGCAAAACGTGATAACATTGCTAATCCAATTCAAATTGAGCCATTGATGGATAAAATATCTAGTAAAGACAAAACGTATCACTTGATGGATACGGGGCATGTCTCTGTCGTTGTTGGCCGTAAAGCGGTCAATGAACTATATCCACTTGTTGATAATTGGTTGACAAGTCATTCAAAGTAATTGAAAAACCACAACGAAAACAGCGGGTCTTTCCCTGAGCATATCAGGGAAAGGCCCGCTGTTTTTCGGCAATATATGATCATTTCAATGTACGTTTTAGAAATTCCCTCGTTCGCTCTTGTGTCGGGTTATTGAAAATTTGTTCGGGTGGCCCTACTTCAGCAATTACTCCTTTGTCCATAAAGACGACGCGATCGGAAACCTCTTTTGCGAATTCCATTTCATGGGTTACGATCAGCATTGTTAAGCCGGTTTCAGCGAGCTCCTTCATTACTTTCAGAACCTCCCCTACCATCTCTGGATCCAATGCGGATGTTGGTTCATCGAATAACATGACATCCGGTTCCATCGATAGGGCGCGGGCAATTGCTACACGTTGCTTCTGACCGCCAGACAATTGTCTAGCTCTTGCATTCACATAGCGATCCATGCCTACCACTTTCAAATACTTCATTGCCACTTTTTCTGCTTCTTCTTTTGTGCGTTTTAACACTTTCACTTGTCCGACAACACAATTACTTAATACATCATGGTTATTAAACAAGTTGAATTGTTGGAATACCATCCCTAACTTCGTACGGTATGAATGAATATCATGCTTAGCATCTAGAATATTTTCACCTTGGTAGATGATTCGTCCGCCACTTGGTCTCTCCAATAGATTGATACAACGAAGAAGAGTGGATTTACCGGATCCAGATGACCCGATGATACAGACAACCTCCCCTTTGGCTACTGAAAAATCGATATCTTTTAATACTTCATGCGTACCAAATGATTTTCTAAGATGTTGAATATCGATGACTTTTTCCATTTGTCCCCCACCTCCGTCTTAACTCTCTTTTGTATTGGCTACATTCGTTATTTGTGCCGGCTGGCCGATCATGCTATAGTTTTCCGGTCCTTCCAATTTCCTTTCAAAATAACGGAGAATCAGGGTGACGGTAAACGTCATGACGAAATACAATATACAGGCAACGAAAAATGGCTCAAAATATTTAAAGCTAATACCTGCGACCGTTTTTGTTTGGAAATATAATTCCGTAACGCCGATGACGTTCAGAACAGATGTATCTTTAATATTGATAATAAATTGGTTGCCGGTTGCCGGTAAGATGTTACGGATCACTTGGGGTAAAACAACATTCAGCATCGTCTGAACATGATTCATCCCGACCGCATGTGCCGCTTCAAACTGTCCTTTATCGATCGACATGACACCGCCACGGACAAACTCCGCCATATAGGCCCCTGTATTGATAGAGACAATCACGATGGCCGCTATAGTCCGGTCCATATCAATCCCAAAAGCCAAAGCAGATCCATAGAAAATGACCATTGCTTGAACGATCATTGGCGTTCCACGGAAAAACTCTATGTAGGATGTGAGAATCACATTTACCGTTTTTAATAAGATTCGTTTTGCCCGTCGTTCTGGAACAGGGATTGTGCGTATCACTCCTGCAAGTAAACCGATAATCGCTCCGATAATCGTCCCGATTACAGAAATGAGAAGCGTCATGCCCGCTCCGCGAAGAAACATCGGCCAGTTATTAATAATCATTTGAATAATCCACTCGAGACTCATTCATTCCATCCTTTCCAAAGGGGAATCTAACCAAGACCAATAATGCCTCGGCGTATTTGCGTCCAGATTTTGAATTGCGCTTTCTAATGGCTGGTGCCTTAATTTCTGCAAAATCTATGACATCCGCCGGAGGCTTTTAATTGATTTAGCAGAAGCTGAATCAAGTGAAAAACCGGCTGCAATTAGAGGCAGCCGGTATCACTTCATCCTTATTCTGCCGCTGGTTGATTTTTAATCGCAGCGTCCATAATATTCTGACGTTCTTCTTCCGAAATGTCTGCTAAGATTTCATTGATTTTATCAACTAATTCGCTATCCTTTTTTAATCCGGCTGCAACCGCAGTTTCTTCTTCATCTGCAACAAATCCTTCTGTAAATTCGACCATTACAAAATTAGGGTTGGCGGATGAGGCACTGATGCCTTCCGGACGTTCTGATACATAACCATCAATGACACCGGACTCAAGGGCAACGCGCATTGCCGGGAAATTATCCGATGCCGGTTGTTTGTTGACACCCTCAATTTGGTCGATAACGCCATAGTGGGATGTATTTAACTGTCCTGTTATTTTCGCCCCACTGAAATCTTGGATGGAAGTTGCATTTTCATATTTGCTACCTTTTTTGACGATCATCACAAAATTAGAAGTATAATAGTTGTCGGAAAAGTCAATGGATTCTTTCCGTTCTTCAGTTGGTGACATGCCCGCTGTAATCACGTCAATTTTACCGGATTGTAATGACGGGACTAGACCGTCCCACTCTGTTTTGACGATAACCAATTCTTTTCCTAAACCTTCAGCAATTTTTTTAGCGATTTCTACGTCATAACCGCCTGCATATTCAGCATTGCCTTCAATTTTCACTCCACCGTTGGCATCATCTAATTGCGTCCAGTTAAATGGTGGGTATCCTGCTTCCATACCTACCCGTAAAACCTCTTTCTGTTCCCCTTCTCCTTCCGAAGAAGTTGTGCTGCCGCTCTCTTTTGTTCCGCATGCAGCTAACAACAGCATCGCTGAGAATGATAACGCGATGAATGATGATAACTTTTTTCTCATGATTGATTCTCCCCCTCTGAATCTTTTTTACTACATTTCTAACATACTAAAAGGGCAACTTATACAAAAAGACCTGAAGTGATCTCAGGTCGCAATATATAAGTTGCCCTAAATCCTCCACTTTCCCCAAATGAGATAGCCCACTCAATAAACCGGGACGTTTATTGAGACAGTCCTGCAGTTATTCGCTGCAGACCCAGCAAGCAATCGTGAGAAAGATTACAAGCTTCGGCGACATTTCCTTCTTCTTAGAATCATTGCATCTCAAACTCCACTAAGAACTATTAAATATCGCGCCTCTACCTCACTATTCTTAAAGTGAGGTTGTATTCAATTATGATACCTACTTTACAATACTATTTTCCATCTGTCAAACAGCCAATTAAAGGAACCGATAGACGAGGATAAGAGGCAAGTCGTTATTCACTGGAATTGCACTTATACGAGCATTTCCATCTAATTGAACGACTTGCACTCATTGAAAAAATCGAGCGAGGATCTTCCTTTGGCACTCTACTTATATTCTCAGCTTTTTATTTCTCTAAAATAATACCTGAAGTGAAATACTAAAATCCTCCTCTTCAACCGGAGTATCGCTTATAAATATCGTTATGACCTAGACAAAACTTATTTTGTTAGACAGTATCTTCCAATAACCGTTCTAGATTTTCTTTAGAAAAATGGTAGTTTTCATTGCAAAAATGGCATTGTGCATCAGCCATACCTTCCGTCTGAATCATATCTTGAATCTCATCGCTTCCTAAGCTGACGATGGCATTCGTAATCCGCTCTCTGGAACATTGACATTGGAAATATACGGGCATTTGCTCAAGCATTTTTACATTTCCGGCTCCGAGCACTTGTTCAAGCATTTGTTCCGGCGTCATTCCTTGCTCAACCATCGAGGAAATCGGCATCATTCCATTCAAACGTTCTTCAATCTTCGTAATGGTCTCTTCATCTGTACCAGGTAACAGTTGAATGATGAATCCACCAGCCGCTTGGATTGTCTGATCAGCATTCACCAAAACCCCGACGCCTACAGAGGAAGGCACTTGTTCTGAATGCACGATATAGGACGTGAAATCTTCGCCTAACTCACCCGATATGAGTGGAACATGTCCAACAAAAGGATGTTGCAGTCCGATATCTTTTGATACGGTAAGCATGCCGTTTATTCCAACGGCTCGTCGAACATCCAATTTACCCTGTTCATTTAGGTCAAAATGTGTTTGTGGATTTGTCACATAGCCTCGCACTTCCCCTTTTGCATTGGCATCCACCAAAATGGTACCGATTGGACCGCCGCCCTCTATCTTTACCGTTAACTTTTCCTCACCCTTGAGCATAGCCCCCATGATCGTGCCTGCTGTTATGGAACGGCCAAGCGCTGCAGAAGCAGTCGGCCATGTCTGATGACGACGTTGAGCTTCTCCAACCGTTTCTGTTGTCGTTACTGCATAAGCACGTACTTGATCGTTAAACGCAATAGCTTTAACTAAATAGTCCTTCATATCCTTACTTCCTTTCATTATTTAACTTCCTGATCACCTTGCAATTTTTTTTGTTCACGCACTTTTTCAGGTGTGACATCATTGCCAAGTGGATCGAGCACAGTCATCCCCGAAACGGTGTTTAGCACTTGTCCGCGGATTTCACGCAAATAATCTTGCTGCAATACCGTTTGTTCAACCATTTCAGCTTTCGTCAGACCTTCTTCTCGCTCTTTTTTCGCCAATTCATTAATTCGTTCTAAACCTTTAATCATTTATCTTCCACTTCTTTCAATTTTAATTAATTGTAGGGAAATGAGGGAGCACATATTCCCCCAATTCTTGAATTACTTCTTCAGCAGGACGCTTTCCATGTTTCAAACCTAACATTACATGATTCACACCTGCCTCCTCATAGGCACGGAGATAATCTATAAAAAATGCATAACCCGTTCTAAACCCGCCTTGTATCGGTTTCGGCGCTTCATTGGGATTTTCAGATAGATCAATCGCCAATGCTTGGGCAAACGGTTTGAATCTGCCCGCCGCTTCACGCCATTTTTTCACAAGTTCACGTTGTTCATTGACCCCTTGCGAATAAAATAGCCAACCGTCTGTATGTTCGGCCAACCATTCAATCGTTTGGCCAGAATAGCCTGTTCCAAAAATTGGAATAGTTGATGAGTGCGGTTTAGGAACGACATCCCCTTGAAGCATTTCAACTCTCTCTGTCAGGATGTTCGCAAATGATTCTTTCCATACTGTTTTCATCACTTCAATCGATTCTTTGAATAAGATTGCACGCTCATCACTCTCTACCTTAAATGCAGGAAATTCGATGGGGCGATCTCCGGTTGCAACGCCCATTAAGAAGCGTTGTTTTGAGATATGATCGAGCGAAGTTGCCGCTTTCGCTACATGGAGCGGATGTCGCAGTGTTGTTACAATACTTGCAGTGCCAAGCGCAATCCGATCCGTGTGCGCGGATACGTACGAAAGAAACACCCACGGATCGTAAAGGGCTCCGACATCACCGAAAGTCGGGTCGTAAAGCGGGGAATCTCTTACGAACAGTGAGGCAAACCCTAATTTTTCTGCCTTTTTCGCAAGTGTCATTTGCGATTCCAAATCCATCGTTGGAAAACTTCCTTTATACGCTTCCAATGGGAATGTTAGTCCTAGCGTTAAGTGATGTTCTTTAAATGCCCTGACAAAACCATGATGCGATTGAAATTTCTCCATTTCGTTGCTCCCCTACTTTTACCGTTTTCTTACAATACCATTTTTTCGGTAATCCATTCTTCTAACTCCTTCACTTTCTCAGGAAAGCGATTCGTGGTTTCTTCATATAAAGATGCAATTGTTTCTCGCTTCAGCACCGTTTTCCAAGCGGATTCAGCCTCATCCATCAAGTCCGACAACAAACAGCATCTATCTTCTTCTTCCAATTCAAGCATGTCATCCAGGATTCCACTTGGGGAATAAAGAGATTGTTGCCCCTCAATCGCAAGATAAACATCGTAAACCTGGATTTCCTCAGGCTTTTTCTTTAATTTAAAACCACCCTTTACTCCTGGAACCGAAGTGATCAGATCTGCCCTTACTAATTTTCTTAACAATTTCTGAAAATAGGTCGGGGAAGTTCCTAATTGTTGACTGATCGCCTCTCCAGGTAGTACCGCTCTAGCTGGCAACATTTTTAGTAAAATTATGGCGTACACAGATTGTTCAACACCCGTTTTCATCTGCATGACACTCACCACCCTTGCAAGAATCTATTTTTTGTCAGTCATTAATCATAACCCGGATATTCAATATCCATGTTATATTAACTTAACATAACCTATAAGTAAACTATTTCAACTTCGTTAATGTTTCAAGAGTTTTCTAATTTCCTTCCGTAACCGCAAACCGATCGGCCACTTGAACGAAAAAAAGCTGTTTAACAAGGAGTTCTCCTACGTTAAACAGCTCTTGTTACTTTCATTCAATCAATCATTTCAATATGTATCATGTCTACCCGATAAAAATGGACACTGCACTGTATACTAATAACAATCCCATCACAACGTTAAACTGCTTTCTATAGTTGCATAGAAACTTCTGGAATACCGAACCAAAGAGACTCCAACTGCCTGTGCTCAACATTCCGACGGACCCTAAAAATAATGATAATAGCAGTAGGCTAACCGGCGAACTATGATACGGTAGAATGAATGTCGCCATTACCGTAATGCCATATAAAACACCTTTTGGATTAACAAACTGTAACAGCATCCCTGCGATAAAGCTATTATATTTGCCCCCGCCATCACTATCTGCGCTTCCTATGCTCGTCATGATTTTAATCGCCAGATACAACATATACCCCGCCCCTAAAATCATCATCGGTAATTCAATTTTGGGAATGAAACTATGGAGCATCAGATTGAAATAACTGGATAATATCATGATGATAAAGAAACCGGCACCCACGCCAAGACAGAACCGAAGTGTTTTCTTAAACCCATATTGATTTGCAAAAACCATGGCCATAATATTATTAGGACCTGGCGTGAAACTCATGACAAACACGTACAACAAGAATGATAGTACTGGCATCGTGGACCTTCTCCCTAGCAGATAAATTACACTGTCTAAAAAAGCAGTATAACATTTTCTTTTTATTGTACAGTCGACACGATAACTTCATATGAATTGGAGTATGTTGTCAAAAAAACTCTATCTTATCATTATTGAAGAAGTGAACGGAATCTACTAGAAAAAGCCAAGTCCAGAGTATTCTCTGTACTTGACTCTTAGTCTTTCATCTATACCCATATACATCTGTCAACTCAATGACTCATTCAATAGACGATCTTTTCTACCATGTAGGAAATAATACAGCACAGCGGTGGCCAAAACCACGATGCCTAAAACAACATACATGGTACTGTATCCAGTTGCTGAAACTAAAAATCCAAGGAGATAGGGGCCAAAACCGAAACCGGCATCCAAAAAGATGAAGAATGTCGATGTTGCCAATCCCATCCGATGCGTAGGGGTCAATTTGACGGCAATCGCCTGCGTACTCGATTGCATATTCCCGAAACCTAAACCGATCAATGCACCGGCGGCCAACAAGGTAATGCCACTATGTGCTGTGCTTAAAAGAAGCAAACCGACCGCAAAAAGGAGAAATGCAGGATACATCACGAAGTTCGCACCTCTCAAATCCAATAACTTTCCTGTGAATGGGCGTGATACAAGAACTGCAATCGCATAAACGAAGAAGAAAAAGCCTGCCGCTTCCACCAAATCAATTTCAATCGCATAAAAAGTAATGAAAGAAAGGACGCTAGAGTAACAGAAAGCGAGGGCTAATGTCACGGTAGCGATTGGCAATGCTTTCGGTTCGATGAAATTTGACCACTTAAATCCCCTTGCCTCGGCTGTTTTTGCTGGAATTTCTACTGGAGGAATTCGAAGAAGAAATGCGATCAATAGACTAACAACACCTAATGCAAGACAAAAAGCAAAAATCATTTGAAAACTAGTATGCTGGCTCATAAACATGCCAATGAACGGGCCGATTGCAGTGGCCAATGTTGCACTCATGCTATAATAACCTATGCCTTCCCCCCTTCGCGAAATGGGAATCGTTTGCGTAACGAGCGTTCCTGTCGCTGTACTCGCTACTCCTAGCGCAATCCCGTGGATCAAACGATTTATGAGCAGAAAAGTAAGTCCGATATTGACAAAATATAGAACGGCAGTCAACGTAAAGAAGACTAAACCGATGAACAACGTTCGCATACGTCCCATTACATCAATATAACGTCCGATAAAAATCCGGCCGATTAACGTCCCGATGATAAAAATTCCTGTTACAAGCCCAGCTTCGCTAGTAGATGCACTGTATTCCTCTACCGCAAAAATTGCAATCGTCACCACTAACAAATAAAAGATTAAGGTGACAAAAAAATTGATAGAAGATACAACGATAAAATCCTTCGTCCATAATTTTGGCTTATTCATCTTTCCGACCTTCTTTATTTAGAATGTTTTCGCGTATTTGGGGAAGCCATTTCAATAGCGCATATTGCGTTTCTTTCGGAATCTCTTCCGTCACGCTATTTTCCAAATCCGTTATCTTACTTCGACATACCTGGTAAATCTCTTCCCCTCTATCCGTCAGCTGAATGATTTTTTCCCGCCGATCGGTACCCGGTATTTGTTTTACGATTTGAAGTTCTTCCAAACGGTGAACCCTTCTCGTAATGGTCGGTTTTTCAACTTCATAGTAAGTTGAAATATCGACAAGCGTCGAAGAACCGTTATTTTTCACATAATGAATCACTTGCCATAACGAATAGGAAAGCTCAAATGGGCTCAATAGCTCATTCAGTGAAGTAATCAATGGTCGGTATAGACGTAAAAAATGCCGTAAAAAACCTTCCAAGCTATTCACCCTTTCAATAGATAGTTACCAAAAGTAATAGTTACTATAGATAACTATACACCTTTCTCAAAAAATGTCAATAGAAGTTGGAGTGTAATTAATCTGATCCAACAAAAAACCCTTCTTGCATGTAACGGAACTGACTACAGTTTCATTTCATAAGAAGAGGGTTTCTCTTTATATTAAATTTGATTTTTAGGAATAAACAACATTCACAAATGTAAACTGACCTAACTACATACTCTTGGCTCGTCGATAATATAAACCGTATAAGACAACTGCAAAGAAAAGAAGAATGGCAAAGGTACTATAAATATTCCTATAAATCATTTCTGCCGCTAGATGTTCTTGAATGGTTAATAATAATCCTCCAGTTGTCACCCCGAGTCCTCCACCTACAAACTGCGTTAATTGGACTGTTCCTATTGCCGAACCGATTTGGTCAATTGGTAGTATCCTTGTCACTTCGTTGGAAATACTCGAAGAAATTGCTGTGAAACCAATACTCGCAACCATATAGATGGAAAGGATAAAATTGGGACTTACAGTTGATAACAATGCAAAGAGAATTGTAGAACCTATTAAAAATAATTGCCCAACAATCATTATTGGTACATTGCCAAAACGGTCAATTAACCTTCCTATCAATTGTCCCACAATCATCGCAAAGATCGCCCCTGGAAAAATAATCACTCCGACTTCTGCAGGCTCTTTCGCGAATACAAAGGTAGAAAGAAGAATTGGCATTAAAAAAAGATTTGAAAAGTTAATGAAATAGGTTACCCAAGCTATAAAGAGCAGTTTTGTATATTGTTTATCTTTGAGAAGTGATGGAGGGATAAACGGTTCTTCAATTGTATTAAGGTACTTCCACCATAGTATAAAAAGAACAATTGTCCCTGATAAAACCCACTACGAAAATGTGGATAGAAAAAGCAACATTCCTGTTACACTGAGTCCAGTCAGAATAGCGCCATATAAATCGAAATGACCTCTTTGAATATCTTCTTTAGGCAGGTGTTTTTGCAGAAAAGGAATGGATAGGACGGAAATGCCTGTGACAGCGAAAAGATAATTCCATCCTAAATATTGTGTAATCACTCCTCCAAATACAGGGCCTAACCCAAATGCTAAGGACGCAGCAGAAACAATAATGGCCATTGCTTTTCCGCGCCTGGATAGTGGGATATAGCGACCCGCCATGATCATCCCCAACCCGATAAATCCTCCTGCACCAGTAGCTTGTAGAATGCGAGCACCTAATAATAGAAAGAAATGCGTTGAAAAGAAACCAATTATTGATGCGGTTGCTAAAAGGCAAATTCCAAAGAAAACAAGATTCGAGATGGGGAAAAAATCAGATAACCTGCCAAAAATCAACGTTGAAAGAGCAAACATAATGGAATAACCCGAAACGAGCCATGATGCAGTCGATGAACTTAAAGAAAAATCTTGCAATATAAAAGGCAAGGCCACATTAAACATTGTGACATTCATTACGACGAGCAAGGTGGTGAAACCCCAAATAAAAATAAGTTTATTTTCTTGTAAAGGTACCTTGCTTTCGGCTTGGAAAGGCTTAACGGAAACGGAAGACATCGGATCCCTTCTTTTATTTTAATATGCGATAAGGCTGCTCATTTCGTAAAAAGCAGCCTTCTAAATAATCATTCATTCTACTAAGAAAAACTTCGATCTCCTTTTAATAGCCGTCTTGCAATTGTACGTTTTTGGATTTCTGTCGTGCCATCCGGAATCCGCTGCGCTCTTGCCCATCTCCATACTTTTTCCAATTTCAACTCATTCGTTAAGCCCATTCCTCCATGGATTTGCATACAGCGGTCAATTACCCGTTGAGCCATTTCTGTTGAATACGCTTTAATCATGGAGATTTCTTTCAGTGGAAGTTTTTCTTGATTTTCCATTTTCCATGCACAGTGAAGAATCATATTGCGCGCTGCATAAATCTCCATCGCACAATCTGCTAACATCATCTGTATAGCTTGATGATTCCCAATTGTAACGCCAAATGTTTTTCTTTCATTGGCATAGTCAATCGCCTTATCCAAAGCCCATTGTGCTGCCCCCACACAATTTGCCGCAATCACAACTCTACCAATGTCAACGCCGTGCAATGCCGTACCAAATCCTTGATGCAATTCTCCGATGACGTTTTTTTCGGGAACTCTTGCATTTTCCAGTGAAATAATTCCGATTTTCGCACCGAGATGCCCTAAATAAGGAATGGTAGATGTCGCTACACATGTTTCTTCATCAAACGGGACAAGAAAACTCGTGATGCCACCTTTTCTTTGGGCCACTAAATCAGGATCTGTCACAGCAAAAATGATTCCATAATTTGCGTAAGGTGCATCTGTTACCCATTGCTTCGTACCACTTAAAACCCACTCATCCCCATCTTTTTCAGCTCTTGCCTTCATGCTCCATACGTCACTTCCCGCATCTGGCTCACTTAAACCAAAACAAAGGAGCGTTTCGCCGCTAGCAATACCAGGTAACAATTCCTCTCTCAATTCCGGTTTCATTCCTAATAAAACCGGGGTAAGCCCACCGGTAAATAACCCTACCGGAAAAATGCTGGAAATCAGCTCATCCAATCCGTATTTTTTCATCAGTGCCTCATGAACCAAAGCTGCAGCTACGGGACCAAATGTGTCACCGTTCCCTCCCAGCTTAGGGTCACCGAACATACTATAAAATCCTGCTTTGGCAGACTTCATTCGCACTTCTTTTTTCGCTTCTTGAATTTCTTTTGTATAAAATCCTCTTTCATCATATAAATATCTTTCATTTTCCAATTCTTTTTGATATTTCTTTCGAAGTGGTTCGATCTCCACTTCTATAAATCGGTATATTGAAGAAATTACTTCATGAATATCCTCGGATACTTTAAAATCGATCATCACTCATTCCTCCTGATTTCCTACTAGTCAAATACCTCTCCAACTATTTTTTTATGGTTAATTCAATGACTTACTTCGTTGGATCACTTTCTCTAAACCTGTCTTATTCAGATTCTTCGATTCCTCGGTGAAGTGGCTTAGTAAATGTGTGTCAAAATGAGCATCCAGTGAATTACGCAGTCCTTGGATATCAAGCGTTCGGTTTAGCGACCTTTTCAATAATTTGATCGCAAACGGTGGAGCTTCAGAAATGCGCTGGGCTAGAGTAAGGGTTTCTTCTTCCAATCGTTCCCTTGTCACCACTCTGTTGATCATTCCACTCGCCAAGCCATCCTGAGCTGTCAGTTTATCTCCTGTAAACAATAATTCCTTTGCTTTTCTCGCACCGAGCACCCAAGGATGGATCATCACTTCTACACCTGGAACTGCCATCGAGTGTACGACAGGGTCGGAAAAAAATGCATCCTCTGAAGCAATCATCAAATCACACATATTGGCTACCATAAATGCGCCTGCAATACAGGCCCCTTGCACTTGAGCAATCGTCGGCTTCGGAAAATTCAAAATTCTAATGCAATAGTCAAAAAAGTATTCTTCCTCATATGCCCAGCGCTCTTCGATTGAATAGGATCTCCGTTTAGCCTGTCCTTCCTTCAAATCGTGACCGGCGGAAAAATGGTCTCCCGTTCCCGCTAAGATGACTACCCGTATGGACTCATCTTCCCCTGCCCGAGCGATTGCATCATCTAGCTCTTCCAGTAACTGTTTGTTTTCAGCATTTCGAAACTCCGGTCGATTATGTGAAATTCTTGCAATAGATCCTAATTGTTCAAACAATATCGTTTCGTAATTCATGTCCATTCCTCCCATTAATTAGATTACTAAACGCGGTCATATTCTGGATTCAATAAGCGGATCCGTTTATTGCGAACCTTGTTTGATGCGTTCTTCCTCCACTAACTGATGTCGCAATATTTTTCCTACCTTTGTTTTAGGTAATGATTCTCTAAATTCAACGAATCGCGGAACTTTATAAGTAGCCAATCGCTCCTTGCACCAGCTAATCATTTCTTTTGAAGTTACGCTGGTGCCATGCTTTGGTACAATGACCGCTTTTACTGTTTCCCCGCGGTAAGAATCAGGCACCCCAAATACACAAGCCTCCATTACAACCGGATGTTGATAGAGTACCTCTTCCACTTCAACTGGGTATATGTTATAGCCACTGGCGATAATCAGATCCTTCTTTCGACCGACGATGAAAAAATAGCCATCCTTATCCATCATTCCGATATCCCCTGTGTAGAGCCATCCATCTCGGATCGTACGTTTCGTTTCTTCTTCATTTTTCCAATAGCCCTTCATGACCTGCGGACCTTTCATAATCAATTCACCTGACGTGCCTGGTGGCATCTCTTCTGTCCCGGTTTCCAAATCAACAATTTTACAATCCATATTTGGCAATGGAATGCCAATACTCCCTATCTTTCTTTTATGAGAAAAAGGGTTGCGATGTGTAACCAAAGCTTCTGTCATCCCGTAATTCTCTAAAATCATCGCACCCGATTTCTTTTCAAATTGCTCGAGCACTTGCACTGGCATCGGAGCTGTTCCACTCGTACAAATTTTAAGACATTTCAAATCGTTTTCCTTCAAATCCGCACTTTGCAATAAATTGATATACATCGTTGGTACACCTATAAATAAAGTCGGGCTATGTTTTTTTATTAATTCAAAAACAGTTGCCACGTTAAATTTCTCCACTACTAAATATGTGGCCGCAACTAAAGTTGCAAAATTCAACATGAGTAAACCGGCCGCATGAAATAACGGGGAATTCCCAACAATCACTTCACTGTTATTCTGTACGGCATAAAATGCTTGATTGTGAAATGCGTTACTTACCAAGTTAAAATGAGTAAGCATAGCTCCTTTAGGCTTCCCTGTGGTTCCACCTGTATATTGAAGAATCGCCACATCTACTCGAGGGTTGATAACGATTGGCGGCAGATCAATATTGGTCTCTCTTATTAAACGATGAAAATTACTTTGGCATTCTTTAACCTTATTTACTGTAATAATCATCAGTTGCTCTATAAAACCGGTTTGTTCCAGTTTTGTCATTTGATCCTGTCGGCAAATCAACCATTTAGGTTCTGAATCTCTTAAAAGATGTGTCAATTCAGAGGCTTGATACATCACGCTCGTTTGTACCATAGTCCCTCCTAGACGCTGGATGGCGAAATAGGCGATAATGTACTCCAAACTGTTCGGTAGCATGACGGCCATGCGATCCCCTTTTCGGAAACCCCGTTTGTACAGAGCTGAAGCAAACCGATCACATGACAATTTCAATTCTGCATAGGTCAACTCCTCATCCCCAAATATAAAAGCTATCCGGGTTGGATAATCAAGAGCTGAGCGCTCCAAAATTTCGTAAATAGATAAGTTTGGAAGTTCGAATTCATAAGGAACTCCCTCCGGATAGAGCGAATGCCATGGTCTGGCCATACTGTTTGCTCCTTTCCCGTTTTGAAAGTTTTGCATGGTTAACATCCTTTAAAACTCGGATCTCTTCGTTCTAAGAAAGCAGCTACGCCTTCCTTGGCATCCTCTGTTTTAAACAAGTCGATAGCTGCAGGCCACAGTTCGGGAAGCGAGTTTTTCTCACCTTCCATCACAGCGATTCTTGCCATCTTGATCGTTGCCTGCGTGCCAAGTGGTGACTGCTGTGCGACATTCTCCGCCAGTTCCATTGCACGTGCTAGAAGCTGGTCCGGATCGACGATTTCCTGAACAATTCCGATTCGATGAGCCTCTTCACTGGAAAATTCGTCCCCTGTCAGCAAATACCGCATTGCATTTCCCCATCCTGCTTCATGGACAAAACGGGAAGTTGCTCCCCCAAATGGATAGATTCCCCGTTTTACTTCCAATTGTAAGAACCGTGTCCCGGTAGCAGCGAGACGGATGTCACTATTAAGTGCGAGCTCAATGCCGAGCGTTAAACATAACCCATGAACAGCGCAAATCAGTGGCTTAGTTCGAAAAGGCTCCTTTTTTCCCCATGGATCCAGAGAACCTTCAGGGTACTGACGTTCTCCGTCTTTAACAATCGATTTGGCTATATTCCCCAAATCTAAACCGAGCGTAAAATGCTTCCCGTGAGCAAATAGCAATCCACAGCGCAATTCTGGGTCACGTTCAAGCTCTCCTAAAGCAGCAGCAAGATCAAAAATCATCTCCTCGTTGAATAGATTTTTTTGCTCAGGGCGATTTAACCCAATGAGTAGAACATGTCCTTTTCTTTCTAACGTTACAGTGTTTGTCATTACATAATCCTCCCCCGAATTATTTTATTTTTGAATTGCTATTGGATAGCAACTTCTATTACTAGTAATATGCAAGTGTCATGCCAACAAAAAAAAACCTACCTATCAACGGTAGGACAGCCACACGTATGTTTTTGTGCATTTTTTGAACTGTAATCAGTCTAGTATCCGTACATTGTAAAAAATTAACCTAATTAAAGATTGTTCCACCAACATTTTAGTAAATAAAAAAGTAAGGTTTGATATGACATCTATCAAAACCTTACTCATTTATGAATTCAATTATTCTAAGTCAATTGTCCATCTTTCAGTTTTTTCCATAAAGTGGACCGACTAATCCCTAAATATTTAGACAATTGGACACGATCTAGCCCGGATGTCAAATCAAGTTGCTTGATGATTTGTTGTTCCATCTCCTCTAATGTACCCACTTCAATAATCAGGGAATTATCTTGCATACTTTTTCCGTTTTGTTGTCGTCCTAACAACAGTTCTTGTATGAGTTCGTTAACCACTTCTTCTGGATTCGAAACACCTTGGGTTAAAACGACACACTTTTGAACGAAATTCTCTAATTCCCGGACATTGCCAGGCCAATCGTATTTTTTTAGCGATTGAAGACTAGACTCCGGTAGATTAGCTGAAAACCCTTGCGTCCTACTCACTTCACCTAGAAATCTTCTTGCTAAAAGTGGGATGTCTTCCCTTCTCTCACGAAGCGACGGAATTTTAAGGTCCAATACATTCAGACGATAATAAAGATCTTCCCTAAAATCTCCTTGAGCAATTGCCTGCTTGAGCTCACGGTTCGTAGCGGAAACAACCCGAACATCTACAGGAATCAGACGATCGCCCCCAACACGCATCACTTCCCGATTCTGCAACACACGAAGAAGACGTGCTTGAAGCATCACGCTCAGCTCTCCAATTTCATCCAAAAAGATTGTTCCGTTATGAGCCAATTCAAACAGACCTTGCTTACCACCTTTGCGTGCTCCGGTAAAAGCTCCTTCTTCGTAACCAAATAATTCACTCTCCAACAAATTATCGGGTAAGGCAGCACAATTGATCGCCACAAATGGCCCCGTAGCTCTCTTACTTGCTCGATGGATGGCATGTGCAAATAATTCTTTCCCTGTGCCACTCTCACCTGTAATTAAAACAGTGAAATCAGTCTGTGCGAATTGGGCACCACGATCTTTTGCTTGCTGAAAAGACGGATTTTGACCAACCAGATCAGCGAATTTATAGCGTGCCACTAATCCTTTGTTGTGTAATTGTACACGGATTTTCTCTTCTAAAACTTGTATGTGGCGGGCTACTTGGAAGGTGATAACCATACTTTTACTTTCCAATATACTACGGTTGACGACAAGATCCTTTCCTTCAAGCTTCAATAACTCAGCTCGCAGTTCTATTTGATCGCTAAGCAAAATTCCTAAAGCAGGATGTTCAGCAAACTCCAGGCGATTACGCCCAATAACATTTGCAGCCTTCACACCAAGTATTCGTTCCGCAGCATGATTGATCACAAGAATAGTGCCTTCCCTGTCGACTGAAATAACCCCATCCGAAGAAAGGTCCAAAATCGTTTGACTCCGACTCGCTATTTCCTGTTTGCGCATTGCTTTTTGCTTTTCCTTTTCAGAGTGTTGTAGCAAATTCATCGCATTTCGAAGACCTTTGCGCAATGTTTCAGGTCGTGTTTCCACCAGTACACCATGCATATTCAGTTGACGAGCCATCTCAATAATAGGCGGTCCTATAGACACGATTGTATCGTAGCCTTGTTGCCTGGCCCGCAGGAGTTGTCGCATGTAACCAAACCGATTCGCATACGTCAAAGGGGTGATTTCCACACCCGCTATCTGGCCTAAATATTGCATTTCATTTGGCGACTGATCTGCGCCAACTAGAATCACTGCAATTCGATTTCCTATTTTCCGAGCTCGGTAGAATGCTTCTAAAAAATCGAAATACGGTATATCGATACGGATGACCGGTATTCTTTTTATCGCCGCTTCCACTAGCGTAGCTGTTGGACCACGCACCACAAGAGTATCTACGATCCCTTCACGTTCCCAACGTTCCGCAATTTGCCTACCCGCATGTAAAGTTCCCTCTTCAATTATTAAATCTTTAATTCCCAATTCTAGGGCAATCTCCTGAATAAGTGAAGTATACGAAGAATTTTGAGATAGAATTCCTATTCGCATCTTAACACCTCATTTTCATATTTCTTCTATAACAAATATCAATAATGTTTGATCGTTCCTCTCTAATTGTCTTTCTATTCTATCAAATGAAATGTATTTCGTAACCAACTTATTCAGTAAAACATCATTTACGCCCCGGTGTTATTGCGTCTAGATTTTGAGATACCAAAAAAGGAGCACCCCCAAATTGTCGAAAAGAGTCAGTGATCAAACCGATTCTATGACTAGAGGAATACTCCCGGATAAACATACAAAATACTAAATCGCTAATTCCAAAATTTCTGCAACGTCCATTGTTTTAATATCGTCTTCCACTTCCAATGCTTTTGTTCCATCCCCGAGCATTGTTAAGCAATAAGGGCAGCCGCTGGAAATGGTTGAACTTTTTGTCGCAATCGCCTGTTCGGTTCGTGTAACGTTGATGCGGCTTCCTGTATGTTCCTCCATCCACATCAACCCTCCGCCAGCACCGCAGCACATCGCATTTTCACGGTTTCGCTCCATTTCAATCAGTTTAACGCCCGGGATGGATTTCAAAATTTCCCTTGGCGGATCATACACTTCGTTGTAGCGGCCTAAATAACAGGAATCATGGAATGTGATCGTCTCATGCACTGCATTTTTCGGTACGAGTTTGCCATCTTTCACGAGTTCCGCAAGCAACTCTGTATGGTGGAACACTTCAGCTTCCAAACCGAAGTCTGGATACTCATTTTTGAAGATGTTGTACGCATGCGGGTCGATCGTGACGATTTTCTTTACGCCATTCTTCTCGAATTCTTCGATGTTTTGCGCAGCTAATTCTTGGAAAAGAAACTCATTTCCTAGGCGTCTAGGTGTATCGCCCGAGTTTTTTTCTTTATTGCCTAAAATCGCAAAACTTACGCCGGCTTCATTGAGCAGTTTCGCAAAAGATAAAGCGATTTTTTGACTCCGATTATCGAAGGATCCCATTGAACCGACCCAAAATAAATAGTCAAATTCCTCTCCTTGCTTTTTTAACTCTTTGACAGTCGAAATATGGACATCTTCGCGTAATTTGCGCCAACTTTCCCGTTCTTTGCGGTTCAGACCCCATGGATTTCCTTGACGTTCGATATTTTGTATCGCGCGCTGTGCATCTCCGTCCATTTTGCCTTCGGTTAAGACAAGGAAACGGCGAAGATCGATGATTTTGTCGACGTGTTCATTGGCTACCGGACATTGGTCTTCACAGTTACGGCAAGTGGTACAAGCCCAAATTTCTTCTTCTGTGATGACATCACCGATTAACTTAGGCAGTTCAATTGTGGCCACTGATTCTGTTGCTGCTAATCCAGCCATTGCTAATGAAGGCGTTGCGGAGGAATCGAAGATGGAACGAGGTAGCCATGGACTACGGGATGTGACAACGGCACCTTTTTCTGTCAAATGGTCCCTCATCTTCACGATTAAGTTCATCGGGGATAGAGCTTTTCCAGTTGCGGATGCAGGACACATATTCGTACACCGTCCACATTCCGCACAGGCATACAGATCGATCAACTGCGACTGTGTAAAATCCTCGATTTTCCCGACACCGAAGACTTCTGCTTCTTCATCTTCGAAATCGATTTTCTTCAGCTTTCCGGGGGCTCCCGTCTTCTTAAAAAAGAGATTAACTAAAGCGAATAACTCATGCGCTTGTTTGGATTGCGGTACAAACACCATGAATGAAAAGACAGACACCATATGGACCCACCAAAAGAGATAAAACAAAACGGTGCCGACTGTCGTGCCAATTCCTGAAAATGCCGCCGTAATCATGCTCGAAAATGGCGCATACACAAAATCAGGTGCATGCCCGAACATCACACGTTCAAAGCCCAGCGATAGTAAAATTGATAGTGTCAATGTGAACAGGGCAATGATGACAAACACGGCCTTGCGATCCCGTTTCCATTGCAGTCTGTTCAGCTTCTCGATATAGCGACGGTAAAAAGCATAAATCACCGCACACATCATGAGAAAAGTGGTCCACTCCTGTAAGAGACTGAAGTATTTATGTGTAGTCCCGAAAGGAAATTCATACCCATCCAAAAATCCCTTGATAATCAATTCAATTAGTCCGATTTGGATGATAAAGAATCCATAAAACAAGACCAAATGCATAATTCCGCTTTTCTTATCTTTAAATAATTTTCGCTGTCCAAATCCATTAACAAGCACAGTGTTGATCCGCTCTTTCAGATTTGGTTCAAATTCCGCTTTTTTGCCAAGCTTCACGAATAAATAACGGGTGTAAACAAGATTGACGAATAAATACATTGCATACCCCGTCAAAGCAAGGAAAGCTAGTAAATTCAAAAGCGATAGCATTCTGTTTCCCCTCCTCCGTGAATTCCAATTAATTCGCTTCAGCACTTGGCGGATGCCTCTCGCGATAAGCCAAGCAGAAAACCACTGCTAGGCTTATCGCTTCGACTACCGCTCAAAAGGTGACTTCGCTAGTCAATATTCTAGTTCGTTCCTTCAATGATTATAGTCTGCACTTATACCGAAACGAGGGATTTCTTGATTTCTTCTGTTAATAAAGGAACAACTTCAAATAAGTCTCCTACAATGCCATAATCGGCGACTTGAAAAATATTCGCTTCAGGGTCTTTATTAATCGCAACAATGACTTTGGAATTGGACATTCCAGCCAAATGTTGAATGGCTCCCGAAATTCCACAAGCGATATATAAATCAGGCGTGACGACCTTTCCAGTCTGACCGATTTGAAGGGAATAATCACAGTAATCGGCATCACATGCGCCACGGGAAGCACCGACTGCCCCGCCCAATGTGTTCGCCAAATCCTGTAAAACCTTAAACCCATTTGCGCTTTTCACACCTCGACCACCAGCCACAATCACTTTCGCTTCAGATAAATCAACACCTTCTGAAGTTTTTCGTACAATCTCTTTAATGATTGTACGAAGATCTTTGATTTCAGCATTGAACGAACTTACTTCACCAGTCCGTGTCCCGTCCTTTTCAAGTGCTGCAATATTGTTAGGGCGAATGGTTGCAAATACAATGCCATCCGGAATGCTATTCTTTTCAAATGCTTTCCCTGAGTAAATAGGGCGGGTAAATACTACTTGATCTCCCGTTACTTCAACAGCAGTCGCATCTGAAATTAATCCCGATTCCATTTTCGCGGCTACTTTTGGGGCAAGATCTTTCCCAAGAGCTGTATGCCCCATGATGATCCCTTCAGGTTTTTCAGTGTCTAAGATTTGTAGAATGGCTTGTCCAAAGCCATCCGATGTATACGTTTTCAATTTTTCATCTTCCACTAAAATGACACGATCTGCGCCATATGCGATTATCTCCTGTGCAAAGTCAGAAGCTCGATCACTTAGCAACACACCGACGACTTCACCGCCTTCAGCAACTGTTTTTGCAGCAGCGATCGCTTCAAATGACACATTGCGAAGCGCACCTTCACGAATTTCACCTAGCACTAACACTTTTCTAGCCATCGTAATTCCTCTCCCTTATATGACTTTCGCTTCTGTACGAAGTAACGTGAATAGTTCTTTCACTTGCGTTTCAAGCTCGCCTTCCAGAATTTTGCCCGCTTCCTTTTTAGGTGGTAGATACACTTCAATAGTCTTGGATTTCGGGGCGATATCTTCTTTATCCAGATTCAAATCATCCAATTCCAATTCTTCCAGCGGCTTTTTCTTTGCTTTCATAATCCCGGGTAACGACGGATAACGCGGCTCATTTAATCCTTGTTGTGCTGTTACAAGTAATGGGAGCGAAGTTTCAATCGTTTCGCTATCCCCTTCCACATCCCGTTCGATAACAGCCGTTTTACCATCGACCATTATTTTCGTAATCGTGGTTACGTAAGGGATATCCAATAGTTCAGCCAGACGCGGGCCGACTTGCCCTGAGCTTTTATCGATCGAGACATTACCTCCTAAAATGATGTCAAATGCTTTTCCTTTGAAATAGTGTGCTAAAATTTTAGAAGTGGTAAACGGATCGCTTTCTTCAATATCATCTTCCAGATTGATTAAGACAGCTTGGTCACATCCCATCGCAAGAGCCGTCCTCAGTTGTTTCTCTGCCTCTTCATTGCCGATCGTCAGTACTGTGACAGTTCCTCCATGTTGATCTTTTAATAGAATGGCTTCTTCAATTGCATATTCATCATACGGATTGATGATGAATTCTGCCCCTCCCTCATCAATACTTCCATTCGATAACGTTATTTTTTCCTCGGTATCAAATGTTCTTTTTAAAAGGACATAGATGTTCATGGATCATTCCTCCTCATTTTCGATGGAATTTCGAGAAATAGTACTTCAATCATTTTTAAGATAAAGAGTAATTTTTCTGCACCGGATCTCCGATAATGCGCTTAATTTTCAGCTCTTCAATCTGTTCAGGAGAGAACCCTAGCTGATCTAGAATCTCTTCTGTATGTTCGCCGAGTAAAGGAGGATATTTTTGTAGACTGGCTGGTGTATCCGATAGTTTCACTGGGAACCCTGGTATTTTTAAATTCGGGACTGTTGGATGCTCGACTTCCAAAATCATCTCCCTTGCCTTTACTTGGGGGTGATTGACTACTTGATCGATGGTATGAATTGGTCCACATGGCACTCCAACCGCATCCAGTGTATCAAATATCTCCTCGCTTTCTAATTTCGCAAGCCTTTCACTAATCATTGGAATTAAAATGGCTCGATTGCTCACCCTAGCGTCATTCGTTACAAATCTCGAATCTTCGAGCAAGTTCTCCCACCCCATGGCACGGCAGCATTTTTCCCAAAGCCCGTTATTCGCCACAGCTAAAATGATATCCGTATCCTTAGCTGAAAATGCCTGATAGGGTACTAGGGTGGGATGGGCCGACCCCATACGACCAGCGGGTTTGCCTGTCGCAAAGTATCCAGTTGCCATATGGTTTAACAAAGAGATTTGGCCATCCAATAAGCTAACATCGATAAATTGACCCTTCTCCGTCTTATCCCTTGCGATAAGGGCGGTCAAAATGCCATAAACGGCATACATCCCCGTCGTTAAATCCACAATTGACATGCCGGCTTTGGCCGGTGTCCGATCTGCTTCTCCCGTAATACTCATCAAACCCCCATACCCTTGCAAGAGCAGATCATAGCCCGCCCGATTTTTCTCAGGTCCGGTACGACCAAAACCGGAGATTGAACAATAGATAAGACGTGGATTCAGTTCCTTTAACTGTTCATAACCAAGACCGAGCTTATCCAATGCACCCGTACGGAAATTTTCAATGAGAACATCCGCTTCCTTCGCCAGCTTATAAACGATTTCCCTGCCCTCATCTGTTTTCAAGTCGATGGTGATACTCCGCTTATTTCGGTTGGAAGATAAAAAGTAACAGCTTTCCCCGTTCCAAGCTGGTGGAGTAAATTGCCTTGACTCATCCCCTTTTCCAGGTTGCTCGACCTTCACGATATCCGCACCCATGTCCCCCAACAGCATGCTACTATAAGGACCTGCCAAAGTTCGAGACAAATCCAACACTTTAATACCATCCAATGCTTGCATCATGCCAACCCCTTTCTCCGTTCCTCTTTAATATTAGGTATACTGGCGCTTCAATTCAGCTGCGATGATATTCTTTTGGATTTGGCTTGTTCCCTCATAGATCGTTGTAATTCTTGCATCGCGGTAGTATCTTTCAATCGGGTATTCCTTAATGTATCCGATGCCACCATGGACTTGAATCGCCAAATCCGCTACACGATTATAAACTTCAGATCCGAACAACTTGGCAATGGATGCATCCTTCACTACACGTTGATTCTGATCGGTCATCCATGCCACCCGATAAGTGATCGAACGAAGCACTTCAATTTCAGTCGCCATATCGGCGATCATATGTTGAACAGCTTGTTGCTCAAAAATCGGCTTGCCGAATTGTTCCCTTTCAAGTGCATACTTGATAGAATGATCCAGCAGTTTTTCACAGGAACCCAGATTTCTTGCTGCCAGGCCTGCACGACCATTGGCGAGGATTTTTAGCGCATTGACATAACCCAATCCTTCTTCACCAAGAACATTTTCTGCTGGAACCTCCATATCTTCAAAGAATAGCTCCGCTGAATGGGATCCCCTCAGCCCCATTTTGTCTTCTACTTTTCCTAATTTGAATCCCGGGAAATCTTTTTCTACAATAAAAGATGTGATTCCTTTTGCTCCTTTTTCTGGATCAGTTACAGCCATAACAGTAAAGACATGTGCATCTACAGCATTTGTAATGTAGTGTTTAGAACCGTTTATAATGTATTTTTCTCCTTTTTTTACAGCTGTCGTTTTTAGATTTGCTGCATTGGAGCCTGCGCTTGGCTCTGTTAGGGCAAAAGCGCCTATCCATTCACCTGATGCCATTTTCGGCAAATATTTTTTCTTCTGTTCATCGTTTCCTAACTCTACAATTCCTACTGAACCAATACCGGTGTGTGCGCCAATTAGCGTTGTGTACCCATTATGTGTTTTTCCAATTTCTTCGTAAATTGCACACTTCCCAACCATATCCAGACCTAGCCCGCCGTACTCTTCCGGAATACTAAGACCAAACAATCCCAGTTCTTTTGTCATTTCCATAATGTGTGCAGGAATCTCATTTTTCTCTTCGATTTCCATCGCCACAGGTTCGACTTCTTCCAAAATAAATTTGCGAACTACCTTTCTTAATTCCTCGATCTCTTCTGATAATTCAAAATTCACTTTTTCTCTTCCCCTCTCATTTTTTATCTTTTAATTTCATTCGTCAAATTCCATCTCAATTTGTATAATCATAGAACCCTTTGCCTGATTTCTTCCCTAATCTGCCTGCCTTCACGTATTTAACAAGAATAGGTGAAGGTCTATATTTCTCCCCTAATGTTTGATAGAGGTATTCCATATTCCTCAACCGAGAATCCAGCCCAACAAGATCTGCCAATTCAAGCGGTCCCATCGGATGGTTCAATCCAAGTTTCATCGCCTTATCAATGTCAGCTGCTGAAGCAACACCTTCCACAAGCATATTCATCGCTTCATTCCCGATTAGACAATTCATCCTGCTTGTCACGAAGCCTGGAAACTCATTAACTTCAACGCACTCTTTTCCCATTTTCTTCCCGACTTCCATTACTTTAGCTACGGTTTCGTCGGAAGTATCCAAGCCTCGAATCACTTCAATGAGCTTCATTTTGTGTACCGGATTAAAAAAATGCATCGCAATGCATTGATCCGATCGTTTCGTTTGAGCTGCAATTTCAGTCGGACTCATCGTTGATGTATTCGTTGCCAAAATGGTATGTGTTGGACAAGCGTCGTCCAGCTTTTTAAACATTTCAATTTTAACTTCCATTAACTCAAATACAGCTTCCACAACTAAGTCTGATTCTTTTACAGCTTCATTGAAATCAGTAGAATAAGAAATTTGAGTGAGTGCTCGTTCTACTTCCTCTGTTTGCAAAAATCCCTTTTTAGCACTCCCCCTCATTATTTCTTCAATATACTGCTGCGCTTTCTTTACATTTTCTTCACTCACATCATTCAGAACAACGTTAAACCCGCCAAGTGCTGCTGCATAGGCGATTCCCCTCCCCATTGTTCCTGCTCCAATAACACTAATGTTCTTCACTTTTCATCACCTCTTCTAAAAGTCTTTCTTTGACAAATACAAAATAGTTTCGTACGATTATCGTACAACGAATTTATTATTCGTACAATTTATGATAACTATAATGGAGGTCTTTTAATTTGTCAAACTCAAATATAAATTCTGAAAATAAAAGAGGAGATTCAGGGGATTTTCTGAAAACACTTGAACGCGGATTAGTGGTTATAAAATCTTTCCAAGATTGTGCCAGTTTAACAATTAGCGAAGCAGCTGTACGTAGCGGATTATCGCGTCCAGTCACGCGACGAGTATTGTTGACATTAGAAAACCTTGGATATGCTCATTTAAACGAAGGTAGATTTTCGCTTACCTCGAAAATCCTTTCATTGGGGTACGCTTATCTTTCTTCACATAACATCTGGGAAATTGCACAACCATTTCTTGAACAATTATCAAAAAACGTAAAAGAGTCCAGCTCTCTTGTCATCTTAGATCACACAGATGTCGTCTATGCTGCGCGTGTTTCTGTGAATAAAATTATGAATTATTCCTTGGATGTTGGATCCCGTTTGCCAGCTCACGCGACTTCACCAGGATTAGTTCTCCTCGCCCACCTTCCTGACGACAAATTAGATTCTTATTTTGAACAAGCGGAACTGGAGGCTCTAACAGAAAAAACAATTACTTCCGAAACACAAATTCGAGAAGAGCTAAAGAAAATCCGTGAAAACGGCTGGGCTTTGAGTAGCGATCAATTAGAATTGGGACTAATCTCCATTTCAGCTCCAGTGAGGGATATACGAGGAGAAGTCGTTGCCGCGGTGAATTGCCCGACGCATTCCGGAAGAGTCGCTATTGAGCAAGTGATTCAGGAATATCTCCCATTCGTCTTAGATGCAGCAGAACAGATCAGCCACAATATTGAGTTTGAAATTATTCATTGAATCAAAAAATCCTACGTCCTAGCACTTTAACTCAAGTTGCAATAGACATAGGATTCTTTTTTATTCTCATGTTAATTTTCCAATGGAAGTAAGAGATTTTGCATTTTCGGTATTGAAACGCCCTTCCCACTTGGCTATCACAATAGTAGCTAAGGTATTTCCCAATACTTTTACAACTGTACGCCCCATATCAAGAAGTCTGTCAATACCATCGATAAATGCAATACCTTTAAGCGGGATACCGACCGGTCCAAACGTAGCCAATAGTACGACAAAAGTAATACCCGGTACACCCGCAATTCCGTTTGACGTAATCATTAACACGAGTACGAATGTTATTTGCTCTGTCATACTTAGGTCAATCCCATATAATTATGCAATAAAAAAGGCGGCAAGCGCTTGGTATACTGTCGATCCGCCCAAATTAAAAGAATAGCCCGTCGGAATTACAAATGAAACACTCTCTCTCGGAGAGCCCATCTTCTCCATTTTCTCCACAAGTTTGGGTAAAACAGTTTCCGAGCTGTATGTAGAATAGGCTAAAAACAGTTCATCTTTCAAATATTTCATAATCGAAAAGATACTTGAGCCAACCAACTTCGCAAGCCCACCAAGTACAACGACAACAATGAAGACCATTTTCACATAGAACAGAATGACTAACTTACCAAGTGGTATCAATGATTCAAGACCAAATTTTTAAACCGCTACACCGATTAAAGCAAACACACCTATGGGCGCAAACCTCATCATAAAATTGATCTCATAGAACATCACTTCCGAAGCAACTTGGAAAAATGAAATGACAGGCTTGCCCCTTTCACCGATGGATGCAAGTCCCAATCCGAACAACACACATGCACCCGGTATTGGATATTCGGTTCTAAGTTATTTTGTTGAAAAATGGTTAGCGGTTCTTTAGTTCTCCCTCGTCCAAAAGAATATAAGGTTCATTTGTTAAGTCTTCAAAGGAAACGGTGTGGTGTGGTAGCTAAAGGATGGTCCGTCGGCAATACAGCAAGCATTTCATCTTCTTGGAGTAGGATTGCCGTCAGATTCGATACAGCGGTTGTATTGATAAAGCCAAAATCTACACGTCCTTCTTTAATCCAATTTGAAATCGCTGTATACTCACCTTGGTGCAATTCAAATTGCACAGCGTGATATTGTTCCTTAAAATCTTTCATCAGCCCCGGCAACCAATTGCACGAAACACTCGAAAACGTTCCAATCCGGATAAGTCGGAACCGCTATCGTTGTCGGTGCTGGTTTACTGAATGCATTAAGGCTGACAAATAAAAAATAAACGAAGTCAAAATTGTTGTTAACGGCGTAGGCGCCGCGGGTGTTGCCAGTTCCGCTAGCCAATCCTGTGCCGGAAATTTCACCGGAAAAGGCTAAGACATTCGGCGTTCGTTTCTTTGCAACCGGTCGTTCTCTGGGCATAGGTCTCATCGACGTGCAGAACGTTTTTCAACGTAATCCATACTTTCAATCGTTCATAGCAAGAAAGCACCTCCTATAAATTGATGTATTTATCGTACCAGGAGGTGCTTCATGTTTATATGCGTTGTTTGATTACGGGCTTACCATCCACTTTTAAAGAATATACAAATATCCTGTTCATATACATCAATAGCTTTATTAGGTGCAAAACAAAAAGAAAAACCCAAGAAATATTGTACACACTAAATGAGTGAACAATATTTCTTGGGTACGCACTTCATCCATTAACCTAAATAACATTTTTGGGGCAAATGAAACGCAATGATATTGCTACTCATAGTCGAAATCTTTACGGGATTCGGTAGAAACTTGCAGGCTATATTCCAGCGATTATACGAGTGGATATTTATTAGTTTGTAAAAGGACTAGTGAATTATAACAGACCGTTTTAGTTTTGAAAAAACATTTCAAAAAGTATCGAACTCCGCAGCATAAGTTGAACAATTCACTATAATTGTAAAAATAATGGTACTTTGTATACTTTAAAAGTACACATATTTTTACTTCCCGAATGAATTTTCAAACTCTTCCGCCATCCCAGGATTTTCTTTTTTCCACTTTTCTGTTTCTTCATCAAGCAGGTCTACCATTTTCTTTGCTCCATCACTCTTCTTTGCAAAATTGGCCCATGTCGTTTCCTTGTGTAACTCACGAATTTCTTCATAGGCTACTTTCGTCATATTAATTATTTCTATATCATTTTCTTGCGCATAAATATAAGCCTCTTCTGTTAACTTCTTAGAACCAGCCAATCCTTCATTCTCCATTTCGAGAGCAGTGTCAATAATAATTTTCTGAAGATCCTCCGGAAGCTTATCCATTGTCTTTTGACTCATTGCAACTACTCCTAGAGCTGGGCTAATTGTTGCAGGCTTAGTAATATAGTCAACCACTTCGGCTAATTTATAATCTTCTAACGAATAAAAAGGGAATTGAATACCATCCAGCGTTCCCCGTAACAAGGCTTCATATTGCTCAGCATACGGAATTGTAGCAACCCCAATACCTGTTTGTTTATAAAAATCAGCCATTAAATCGCTAGTCAAGTTCATTGTCAGTCCTTTTAAATCACTTACATTTTTAATCGGTTTGTTAGACATAAGTCCTGTAGCGCTTCCTGGCCAGTAACTTAACACTTTAACACCATAATTCTCCATCGCCTCTTCATACTGCTTTCCAATTTCTGTTTCACGCATTATATATAATGAGTGTTCTTCATTTATATTCCAATAAGGTAATGCAGTGAAACTCCCTTCCGGAATTTTATCTCCCCAAGCAGTAGGCGTAATGTTTTGAAGATCGATTGTCCCTTTTGCAAGAGCGTCTAACGATTCGACTTGTCCTGCCAATTGGTTACTATAAAAAATATCAATTTTTACTCGTCCATTCGATCTTTCCTCTACCAATCTAACAAATTCTTCTGTTGCTTTCGCCTTCGCATGCCATTCTTCTATTGAAGGAGGAAATGCACTGTTATACTTTAACGTGAATGTTTCTTCTGAACTTGCTTGCTTGCTACCCCCATCACATGCTGCTAATAACAAAATAATTGATACAATAAGAAATAATCCCTTAAACTTCTTCATTATTTAACCATCCTCTATATTCTTACTCTCCAAAAGACTTTTCGAATTCCTTCACCATCTCTGGATTTTCCTTTTTCCACTTTTCTGTTTCTCCATCGAGTAATTCTACCATCTTCTTTGTTCTGTCATTCTTTGCTGCAAAATTAACCCATGTCGTTGTCTTATGTAGCTGCCGCATTTCTTCATAGGCTTCTTTCGTCATATTTATAATATCCACATCATTTTCTTGCGCATATATCAAGGACTCTTCTGTTAATCTCTTGGAAGCAGCTACTCCTTCGTTCTCCATCTCGATAGCGGTATCTATAATAATTTTCTGAAGATCTTCCGGAAGCTTATCCATTGTCTTTTGACTCATTGCAACGATTCCCAGAGCTGGGCTAATTGTTGCTGGCTTAGTAATATAGTCTATAACTTCACCTAATTTATAATCTTCTAAAGAGGAGAATGGGAATTGAATACCATCAAGCGTACCCCTTAACAAGCCTTCATATTGCTCGGCATACGGAATTGTAGCAACCCCTATCCCTGCTTTTTTATAAAAATCAGCCAATAAGTCGCCACTCAAGTTCATTGTCAATCCTTTTAAATCACTTACACTTCTAATAGGTTTATTAGACATAAATCCAGTAGCACTTGCTGGCCAATAACTTAACATTTTAACGCCATACTTCTCCATCTCTTCTTCATATAGCTTTCCAATTTCTGTTTCACGCATTATATATAATGAATGTTCTTCATTTATATTCCAATAAGGTAATGCAGTGAAACTCCCTTCTGGAATCTTATCTCCCCAAGCAACAGGCGTAATATTTTGAAGATCGATCGTCCCTTTTGCAAGGGCGTCTAACGATTCGACTTGTCCCGCCAATTGGTTACTATAAAAAATATCAATTTTTATTCGTCCTTCTGATCTTTCCTCTACCAATCTAGCAAATTCTTCTGTTGCTTTCGCCTTCGCATGCCATTCTTGTGATGATGGAAGAAATGCACTATTGTACTTTAACGTAAATGTTTCTTCTGAACTTGCTTCCTTGCCATCTGCACTACATGCCGCTAATAAGAAAACAAATGATACAATAAAGAGTAATCCCTTAAAGTTCTTCATTAAAGTAACCCCCTTGTATTTTTCGTTTACCATGGATAAAAGATGAGGAAATGCTTATATTCAGTTGTAAACAATTTCATGTTGAACAATGATTTTCACCAAAGCTCCAACGGAGACATTCGACTCACTTCTATATTTCGATATTTCAAAAACTTTCTCTATTTCTCCAACCATCGCAGGAGAAAGGACTACGTTTAAGTACACTAATAACTTAGTAACATTAGCCACTTCCAGCAGTTACTCATTATCTATATAATCGTAGCCAAAAGTCACATTATTTAACTATTCCCTACGGTTTTACCCTCCAAAAGACTTTTCGAATTCCTCCACCATCTCCGGATTTTCCTTTTTCCACTTTTCTGTTTCTCCATCGAGTAATTCTACCATTTTCTTTGTCCTGTCATTCTTTTCTGTAAACTTAACCCATGTCGTTGTCTTATGTAGCTCCCGCATTTCTTCATAGGCTTCTTTCGTCATATTTATGATTTCTATACCATTTTCTTGCGCATATACATAAGCCTCTTCTGTTAATCTCTTAGAACCAGCCACGCCTTCATTTTCCATTTCAATAGCCGTATCGATAATAATTTTCTGAAGATCCTCTGGAAGTCTGTCCATCGTCTTTTGACTCATCGCAACAAGTCCCAGGGCTGGGCTAATTGTGGCAGGCTTAGTAATATAATCTACAACTTCAGCCAATTTATAGTCTTCTAAAGAATAAAAAGGGAATTGAATACCATCCAGTGTCCCCCGTAACAAGGCTTCATATTGCTCAGCATACGGAATTGTAGCAACCCCAACGCCTGCTTTTTTATAAAAATCGGCCACTAAGTCGCTAGTCAAGTTCATAGTAAGTCCTTTTAGATCACTTACACTTCTAATCGGTTTATTAGACATAAGTCCAGTAGCGCTAGTTGGCCAATAACTTAACACTTTAACGCCATAATTCTCCATTGCCTCTTCATACAGCTCTCCAATTTCTGTTTCACGCATGATATATAAGGAATGTTCTTCATTTAGATTCCAATACGGTAATGCAGCGAACCCACCCTCTGGAATCTTATCTCCCCAAGCAGAAGGCGTAAGATTTTGAAAATCGATTGTCCCTTTTGCAAGAGCGTCCAACGATTCGACTTGACCTGCCAATTGGTTACTATAAAAAATATCAATTTTTACTCGTCCATTAGATCTTTGCTCTACTAATTCAGCAAATTCTTCTGTCGCCTTCGCCTTCGCGTGCCACTCTTGTGTTGAAGGAGGTAATGCACTGTTGTACTTTAACGTGAATGTTTCTTCCGAACTTGCTTCCTTGCCATCTCCACTACATGCCGCTAATAAGAAAACTAGTGATACAATAAAGAGTACTCCCTTAAAGTTCTTCATTAAAGTAACCCCCTCGTATTTTTCGTTTACTACGGATAAAAAGAGATGAGGAAACGCTTACATTCACTCTTAAATAATTTCGACACCAAAATCTGTTGAACTGATGACTTTTATCTAATCTCCAGCGCAGACGCTTAGATCGCCTGGCTTATCGCCATAGATCTCCCCAAGCGTCATGCGTTGTTGACAAGATTACCAACCCAATTCTTCCGCCACTTTCTCACGATGTTCACTAGGAGAACCTAGGTAGTTTTCTAATGCTCTTGCTCTCTTCAGGAATAAATGACAATCAAATTCCCATGTAAAGCCCAAACCACCATGATTCTGAATATTATCCCCCGATACTTTGACGTAGGATTCAGAAGTATATGATTTGGCAAGCGATACCGCTTCTATCATTTCTTCCGGTCTATTTTCAACTGCCCAAGCCGCATAATAAGTTAAAGAACGCGAACCTTCCAAAGCTAATTTCATATCAACGATACGATGTTTAATCGCTTGAAATCTTCCAATCGGTTGTCCAAACTGCATACGCGTATTTCCGTGTTCTGTTGACATTTCGACAACCTTTTCTATTCCTCCAACCATCGTAGAACAAAGAGCTGCGTTTAAGTAAACTAATCCCTCTTGCAATATTCCCCAGGCAATATTTTTTGTTCCCAACAGCTGCTCCTTAGCGATATGAACATGATCAAAAGTCACATTACATACATTTCTAGTTTCATCAAGATTTTTTAAGCGTTCAATTTTCCATTCTACGTCCTCGCGATCTACCAGCAACAAGGAAATACCATACTCCCCATGGCCTCCTCCTGTTCTGACTGGAACAATGAGTGTATCCGCGACATCTGCATTAGGAACAAGGAGTTTCTTCCCTGTAACGATATACCCTTCATCAACTTCCTTTGCTTCCAATTGGATAGTGGCAGGATGAAAGTCTATACTTTCTTCAAGTAAGGCGATTGATATCTTTCTTTTCCCCGCTGCAATTTCCGATAAATACTTCTGCTTTTGCTCTGGAGTTCCATATGCTTCTAATAACGGAGTTGCAAAGGCCATCGTTTCTGCGTAAGGACCTGGAAGCACGGCCCGACCAATCTCTTCTAGTACAGGAACTAGTGTGAGTGCTCCCATTCCAAGACCACCGTATTGCTCTGATATATTAATCCCTAAATAACCAAGTTCCCCTAGTTCCGTCCATAATTCGGTTAGGATACCCTCCTCGCCTTCCGTATATCGACGGGAAAGATTTAAATCTCCTTTAGACGTTATTAACTGACGTGCAGAAGATTGAAATGTTTGTTGTTCTTCATTTAGCAAAAAGTCCATCTTTTCATCCCCCGTATCAATATTTTATATCCTTCGGTAATCCAAGAATTCTCTCGGCTATTATATTCTTTTGAATCTCTGATGTTCCACCTTCAATGGTATGTGCATACGCACGTAAATAATCTTGTTGCCAACTAGGAGAGACGAGGGCATCCTCTTTCCATAACAAGCTACTTTCTCCCTGTAATGATATTGCAAATGATAAAATTCTTTGGCTCAATTCACTAGAGTTCAATTTATCAATTGAGCCTTCTGGACCTGGTCGACCATTGCGAATCGTCTCCGTTAGATGACGGTAATAATTTAAAAGTAACGCCCGCGTTTCTGCACGGAAACCGGCTAGTTTCTGTCGGACAATTGGATCTTGAATCAAAGGCCGACCGTTTCTTTTTAGATTCTTAGTCAAATCTAGTAGTTCTTCAAACAACTTCTGCAACCTAAATGTTTGTCTAGCAACTCCAACACGCTCATGACTTAGCAAGATAAGCCCAACACGCCAACCATCATTCACTTCTCCAACGATATCTGATTCGTGAACAACCGCATTATCAAAAAACATCTCATTAAAATCACGTTTATCATTGATAGATCGGATTGTCTGTCTTTCAACACCTTCTTGATGTATATCTACTAGAAAAGCAGTAATCCCTTCATGTTTTTTACCCGTATCTTCTGTCCGAGCAAGTACGAAACAACGATCTGCGAAATGTGCATAACTCGTCCATGTTTTCTGTCCATTTATGATCCAATTTTCACCTTGCTTCACTGCCCTTGTTTGAATGGCTGCTAAATCAGAACCCGCACTCGGTTCAGAATAACCTTGACACCAAATCTCTTCACCATTTAAGATTTTATGAATATATTGCTCTTTCTGTTTGTCGGTACCTATTTGTAATAATGTTGGTCCAACCATCGCAGTCCCAATAATATTCAATACAGGAGGGGCTTTAACTCTAGCCATTTCTTGTTCATAAATAACTTCTTCTATGAGAGAAGCCCCTCTCCCTCCGTACTCTTTAGGCCAGGAAATTCCTGCCCATCCACCTTCAGATAATTTATGTTGCCATTCTCTTAAAAAGGCTCCTTTGGCTGCATCCTCTTCAGGCATTACATACGTTCCTTCAATCCAACCCGCTGGTAAATTTACTTCTAACCATGTTCTTAATTCATCTCGAAACTTTTCTTCTTCAGGTGTAAATGAAAAGTCCATAAAATACGCTCCTCCTTTTTATACATCTCTTTTCAAATGTGAAATCTATGTTATCCCAGACTGAAAGGTCGAATATTCGGAATTCCAAACGCATGATCCAATTTCTATACGTATTGTTAAAAAACCTATTTCCCTTTGAAATCCGGTAATCTTTTTTCCGTGAAAGCCCGAACTCCTTCTTTCGCATCCTCTGTTTGAAACATAAGTGCTTGAATAATATTTTCCTGCATAATACTTGTCTCGTGTGAAAAATCACTGGCATTATTCAACATATATTTCACAAATTTATTTGAAAGTGGTGGACCGTCAATTATAAACTGTGCGAATTCAGTTGCCTCTTCCAATAAATCTTTTGCCGCAATACGATTAATGACTCGTTCCGCATATGCTTCTTCGGCACTAACTACTTTCGCTGAGGAAATCCACTCTTTGGCTATCGGAATTGGTACTCGTTCTGCTAAAAGCTTAATGAGCCCTAAATCTGGAACTAACCCAATGTTTTTAAAGCTTGAAACAAAGGAGGCATGCCGATCTGCAATGATAAAGTCTGAGGCAAGCGCCAAACTGAACCCAGCTCCAGCCGCATATCCATGAACGGCACTAATCACATACTTGTCAAGTTGAAGAATCGTTTTTGTAATCGATGAAATGACCTTCATTGAAGCAGTGATCGCTGCTGGATCTCTTCTAGCCCCCATTGTACTGACATCACCACCTGCACAAAAAGCTCTGCCTGCCCCTGTAAGTATGATTACTTTGACATCATCATCTGTCTCAGCCTCTTTTAGTGCATTGATTAAACTAGAGGTAAGATCCGCGGACAATGCATTCAATTTCTCCGGTCGATTCAGTGTCAAATACAGCACTTGATTTTTCTTTTCTTTTTGTAACACGTTCGTCATCTTTCCACCTCAATTTATACACTACTTTATTCAGAATAACATTCACGTCAGTACGACTTCCTTTACAAAAGGAAACCTTCATTGAAACTAGGAAATATCAACACAAACTATCAATCTAATCTTTCAATAATCGTGGCATTGGCCATACCATTTCCTTCGCACATTGTCTGAAGGCCGTACCTGCCGCCTGTTCGTTCTAGTTCATGCATCATTGTAATCATTAAACGACCACCACTTGCTCCCAATGGATGACCAAGAGCAATCGCCCCTCCATTAGGATTTAATTTTTTTGGATCCGCACCTGTCTCCTTTAACCATGCAATGGGTACTGATGCAAACGCCTCATTCACTTCAAAAACATCAATATCATCAATTGTTAAATTCGCCTTTTTCAACGCTTTTTCCGTTGCAGGAATTGGTCCAGTAAGCATCATAGTGGGATCTGAACCAACAACAGTACGTGTATGAACTTTAAATCTTGGTTTTAATCCGAGTTCCTCAGCTTTGTCACGAGACATCAGCAAAATCGCAGTCGCGCCATCGCTAATTTGGCTTGAATTCCCCGCTGTAATGCCACCATCTTCAGCAAATGCTGGTTTCAGTGTCGCTAATTTTTCCAAGCTTGTATTTTCTCTAGGCCCTTCATCGTCCTTTAAGATCGCAGTCGTCCCATCTTCCAATGTAACTTCAACAGGAAGAATTTCCCTTTCAAAATAACCTTCCGCTCTAGCTCTAATAGCTTTACGATGACTTTCTAATGAAAATGCATCCATTTCTTCACGACTAATATTCCATTTTTCGGCAATTCGATCCGCAGAAAGTCCTTGGTTAATGAGTTCATATTTAGATGATAATTGTTCGCTCGGTTTAACACCTTGTTTATTTGCCCCCATTGGAACGCGTGACATGTTTTCGATTCCACCCGCAACAACAATATCCATATCTCCACTAATAATTGCCTGTGCTGCAAACTCAACCGCCTGCTGGCTCGAACCACATTGACGATCTACTGTTACTCCAGGCACTTCAACTGGATACCCTGCAATTAAAGTCGCAACTCGAGCAATATCTCCACCTTGCTCTCCTACCTGTGAAACACACCCCAAAATAACGTCTTCTACTAAAGATGCTGAAATTCCAGCTCTTTTGATTACTTCTGCCAAAGTTTTCGCTGCGAGTTCTTCCGAACGAATCCCGCTCAGGCTACCATTACGTCTTCCTACCGGTGTTCTAACCATTTCTACAATTACCGCTTCACGCATACATATCTTCCTCCCTAAAATCTCTTGTAATAAGTTAATTTGTCTTTATAATGTATCTACTTTACTGTTAAACTACATTTCGAAACGCATTCATTGAGTATACCTATATAGATTGAACTTATGATTTTCCTCTAAGCACCAGCGAAGGTGCTTTCTAAGCGGTAGCCGGAGCGATAAGACTGACAGTGGTTTGCTGCCAGGCTTATTGCGAAAGGCATCCGCAAGCGCCAAAGCGGATTCAAAGGAATTGTTTCGTTCAGCTTATATATTCACTACTACTTATTTAGGTTGCATACGAATAGCACCATCCAGACGGATTGTTTCGCCATTTAACATGGGGTTTTTAATAATACTTTCCACTAATAATCCGTATTCTTCCGGTTTACCTAATCGCGCCGGAAATGGCACCATCGCTCCCAATGCTTGCTTTACATTTTCGGGTGCTCCCTTTAATAATGGTGTTTCAAAAAGTCCCGGAGCAATCGTTAGTACCCTTACTCCAATCTCAGCTAAATCCCTTGCAATTGGTAAAGTCATCCCAACGATCCCGCCTTTTGAAGCACTATACGCCGCTTGACCTATCTGACCATCAAATGCTGCAACAGAAGCTGTGTTAATGATAACTCCTCTTTCACCATCGCGATTGGGTTCATTTTCACTCATTTTCGCTGCCGCCAGACGAATAACATTAAATGTTCCGATTAAGTTAACGGCAATCACTTTTTGGAAAGAAGCTAATTCATGGACGCCTTTTCTCCCGTACGTTCGTGCAGCACCACCAATCCCAGCACAATTTACAAGGACACTAATCTTGCCAAACGCTTTAACTGCTTGATCCAGTGCTGATTGTACGCTCTCTTCATCTGTAACATCTGTTTGTAAGAAAAGAACGTTTTCTCCCAATTCATCTACTAGTTGACAACCTCTTTCTTCTTGAACATCCAAAATAACTGCCTTTCCGCCTTTTGAAATGATATTTCTTACGGTGGCTTCTCCAAGCCCCGATGCGCCACCCGTTACAACTGCTACATGATCTTGCATTCTCATTCTCTCCTTTTGCTCTTATCTATATTGCTTCATTACAAATGTTCTCGACTATTCTCCATTTCCGACTACAATTTATGACAAACTTTGAGACAAAGAATCGTATGGTTATTTCACGTTCTTCAAAAGGTATCGTTGCGTCTTGCCACTTTGTGTTTTCGGTAATTTTCCGATAAATTCAATCTCTTTAGGATATTGGTGCTTTGATAATTTACTTTTAACAAAAGACTTTAACCGTTCTCCTAATTCATCAGAAGCCTTACTAGATTCATTTAATACGACAAACGCCTTCACAAGTTCGCCTTTTACTGCATCTGGTATACCAACGACTGCTGTTTCTAACACAGCAGGATGTTGTAGTAAGACATTTTCTATTTCAGTTGGCCCAATTCTATAACCCGCGCTCATTATCACGTCATCTGTTCTTCCTTGGAACCAAAAGTACCCGTCTTCATCTTGCCGAGCAAGATCGCCGGTCATAAACCATTTATCCAAATACTTCTGTTTGGTATCGGCTGGATTTTCCCAATATCCCATAAAATTAACTGGACGTTGAGATACATCTATAGCTATTTCTCCAATTTCCCCTAATCCCACTTCCCCCCCTTGCTTATCAATTAAACCAACCTTATATCCCGGTAAAGGTAGACCCATAGAACCCGGCTTTACCACCATATCAGTAATATTATAATTATTTATAATCATCCCGGTTTCGGTAGATCCATAATGATCATAGATCGCCTTCCCTAGATTCTTATAGAAAAAATTAACTACTTCATCATTTAAGGACTCGCCTGCACTACTGAATTTTTTCACCTTAAGTTTATATTTTTTTAGAAGTTCAGTGCCGGCAGCCATCATCATTCTGTAAGCAGTCGGTGCATAAGTAAAATTAGTGACCTCATGTTTTTCCAAAAGGCCATAAATTTTCTTTACATCGAACGAACCTTTATACACAACTACTCTTGCCCCAAAACTTAGCGGCGCAAAGGTACAAGCCATTAATCCATATGCCCATCCCATATCCGCACCACCAAAAAACACTTCGTCTTCCTCTACATGCACGCCATATTTCATATAAGGATAGAGAGCAATACATGACTTATGTCCAATCATTGCTCCTTTTGGCAATCCGGTTGTACCTGATGTATATTGAATAATACTCGGATCCTCAGCAGTTGTTTGTTCTACTTCATGCTCAGATGAAAAAGAATCTACAAACTCCCAAAAAGTCTTACCTTCCGAATTCAAGTCATCTACTAGTAAAACCTGTAGCGGTAGATTCATACCTTCTAATTTCTGAGCTTGTTCCTTGTTGGTAACAATTAAACCAGCTTTTGAATCCGTCAGTCGGTGCTTAATAGCTTCCGGTCCAAAAGCAGTAAATAAGGGAACATAGATTGCTCCTACTTTCCAAGCTGCTAATACAAAAACAATTAACTCCATCTCTTTCCCTAAAAGGCCTGTTACTCGATCCCCTTTTTTGATTCCCATCGAACGTAGTGCATTAGCCATTTGATTCGATTTTTCTTTTAGAGAAGTAAATGTCCATGTTTCCTGATTCCCTAATTCATCTTCCCAATAGATTGCAACTTTTTCGGCATTTTCTGTCCACCGATCGCAAATTAAGTGAGCCATATTCACATTTTCCCCAGGATTCCAATCAAAATAGATTTCCGCTTCTTTCCATGAGAAATTTTTCTTAAGCTCTTCATAAGTTTTCATTAAATTCATCTCCACCTTAATTATTTTAATTCGGAGCTATTATAAGGATGCAGGCATCATTTAAAACGCCTACTCTGTTGAATCTAATCACTTTGAAAACGCTTGTCTTTCATATATAGAATCCACAATTAAACCATTTTAATATTCTAGTAAGGGAGCACTACAACTCTATTAATTTACTGTAGCAATACTAAGTGCATTTTAGATTAGGCTTCCACACAACATTTCATGCTCTTCCATTATCCCCCTTTGAAACACCCCTTATTCTACCTAGCATTTGATGAATAACTTTTATATATCTAAAAACCCTTTCAGGCTAAAAGATCAAAAACTACATCCACGAACTATTTAGACATCTCTTTAATCCTTTTTTTAAAATTTTACCTGTTGCATTTTTGGGTAATTCATCTACAAAGTGAATGATTCGCGGCACTTTATAATGAACAAGATGCTCTTTGCAATACAAGGTAATAGAATCTTTGCCGATATCTTCATTCGTGACAATATAAGCTGCTACTTCCTCACCGAAAACGGGGTCCTTTTCTCCGATTACAGCACACTCAACTACTGATTTATGTGTATATAAAACTTCTTCCACTTCTCGTGGATAAACATTAAATCCACCTCTAATAATCATTTCTTTCTTGCGATCTACTATATACACATATCCTTGTTCATCTAAACGACCAAGATCACCTGTATACACCCAACCATCTTTAATCGTTTGCATTGTTTCTTCAGGTTTTTTATAATATCCCTTCATCGCATTTGGTCCGCGGAAAATAATTTCGCCAACCATATCCGGTAAAACCTCTTTACCATCTGTATCCACTATTTTTAACTCTATTCCTGGAGCAGGAAATCCAACAGAGCCTGGTCTTCTCTCTCCATCTAGCCGCGTACGACTAATCATGACGGTACTTTCTGTTTGTCCATACCCCTCCATTACTTCTACACCCATGAGCTTGTTTATCTTTTCCATTATCTCTAATGGCATACTCGCGCCGCCAGACCCACAATATTTTAATGAAGAATAATCATATTCCGTAATTTTAGGTGAGTTCACAAACATCGCGTACATTGTTGGAACCCCCATAAATTGCGTAATTTTTTCTTCGGAAATCATAGTCAATATCTCATCCGGAAAGAAACGTACCACCAAGTAAATCGTAGCACCAACCCTAAATGGAGAAATCATTCCCTGAAGTTTAGCATACGCATGATACAGTGGTAACACGAGTAAAACACGATCGCTTGATGTCATGTTAGAAAGAGATAAACTTGTCTTTGACATCCAATTAATATTCTCTTGTGTAATCATCGCCCCTTTTGGTCTACCCGTGGTTCCAGAAGTGTAAATAATCTGTGCCAAATCTTCCGAATCTAATTCAACAAGCTCTTTTAACGGCTCACCTTTCGATAAATCTTCCCAAGAGAGCATATCCTCTGATTGATTTTCACCTAGATAAATGAATGTTTTTGTTTTTTCTAACGCATTAATAGAGCTTCTAACCGCATCTAATGAACTCGAATCAAAAATTAAGACTTCCGAATCCGAATTGTTCAAAATATAAGTAACCTCATCTGATTTAAATAATGGATTAATTGGAATTATCGTGGCACCAACAGCTAGCAGACTATAGTAAGTGATAATATACTCAGGTCGATTTGAGATCATCATTCCTACATGAGTGCCTTTCTTCATTCCAATTCTCTTAAAACCACCCGCTAATTGAAGCACTCGTTGTGTCAGTTCTCCGTACGTAATTTTTTCTTTCTTATAAATAATTGCAGAATGGTCATGTGATTTCTTTGTACTTTCTAGTAGCGTATGGGCAATATTCATTTGAACTCCCCTTTATTCAAAGTATTATATGCACCTATCCTTTTCATACCTCTATCTAATTACTTCATAACTTCTGGTAGCCAAAGCGCTAATTGCGGAAAAATCAAGACGAGTAGCATCGTAAAGAGCAATAAAGCGATAAACGGCCATACTGCTACATAGATTTGCTTAAGACCAACATCCGACGCTACTCCACGCATTACAAAAAGGCTAATCCCAAAAGGTGGAGATAGATTTCCAATACAGACTGCTATGACAAACAAAACACCAAACCATAACAAATCAAAATCTAATGCAGCAAGTGCTGGTAAAAATAATGGAGCTGTTATTAGCAGTACAGCAACCGTATCAATCACCATCCCTAATACTAAAAACAACACAAGCATTAGTATGAGCACAGTCCACGCATTAAAATTTGCATCAAGAATTACACTAGCAAGTGAGTTCCCTACTCCCGTAACTGACACAATTCGCGCATAAGCAACAGCACCTATTAAAATCCAAAATATTAAGCCGTTTAGCCGGACAGTCATTAAGAACACTTTTTTTATGTTTTGAAGAGTTAGTTTGTTGCGTATAGCAGCAGCTACTAATGACCCTGTTGCCCCCACAGCACCAGCCTCAGTAGGTGTTGCCACACCTAAATAAATGGATCCTAAGACAATTAAAATGACAAATAGCGGAATAATCACACTTTTTAAAGAAGCGAACTTCTCTTGCCAAGTAAACCGTTCTCCCTTTGGCGTCTTCGGTCCTTTTTCTGGATAGATAAGGCAGAGTACGACCGCATAAAGAATAAACAAAAAAGCGGCCAAGATCCCCGGAACGATACCTGCCATAAATAATGCACCTGCAGATACACCCGATTCAGCGGAATAGACAATCATTACAATACTTGGCGGTATTAGCACTCCAAGTGTTCCGCCAGCCATAATTATACCAAGCGTTAACTTATCGTCATATCCACGTTTTAACATTGACGGTCTAGCAACCATCCCTAATGTTGCTGTTGCAACAGACGCAATACCAACCATTGCGGCAAAAACCGATGCAATAACCGTAGTTCCTGCTGCAAGTCCGCCTCTAATCCCACCAAACCATCGATAGACCGCCTCATATAGATCATCTGCTAAATCACTATACATCAGAATGGCTGCCATAAAAATATACAATGGCAATGCGGTAAGAATAGATTCTGTAATTTTACTATATGAACCTAATACAAACCCATCAACACTTGGCAAGCCACCCCAAAAGACAAATCCGAGAATAATCGAAATGCCTCCCATTGCAAAACTCACAGGAATGCCGAGGGCAAGAAACAGCACAAGGGAACCAAATAAAATTATACCAATCAAACTTGGATCCATATTATGCCCCCTCCTCTATTTCATATTCATAGATTTTTTTACCTGTAATAATAATAGATAGGTCATTAAAGAATTTCACAAGACCTTGCAAACCTATTAATAAGCCTCCAAGCGGTACAATCAACCAAGCAATCCATAATGGCATTGCCAAACCGCCAGTCATTGTAGCGCCTATTTGATAATAATGAATGACATAGCCTAGACCAAACCAAAATAATGCAGCAGCCATTAAGAATAAAAAGAATGCACTGATCATATCAACGATACTTTTCATTCTTGGTGAAAACTTCTCAAAATATAAATCTACCCGCACATGTTGTTCGATAGCTAGCGTATATCCACCTAGTGCAAAGCCAAGTAAACCAGTGCCCCATGTTGCCAAGCTAAAAGCCCATGACGTAGGCGAGTTAAAGAAGTACCTCAATATTACATCTACTGTAAGAAGTAAACTCATCAATAGCACGATTGTACCGATAATCCAAACCATCGATTTGTTCAATTTCGTTATTGCAGCCATTATAAAGATCAAAATTTTCTTCATACGTATTCCCCCATTATTTATCTGAATGAATTTAATAAATCCAAATTTTTGTGGATTTATCTGCAATCGAACAAAATAAGGTTCCTTCAACAAAATACCGAACCGATTAGTTGCTAATCTGCATAAGGGAATCTTCCTGTTGATAAAATTGTTTATCGACATTACATAGAAGATGTGTTTTTTAAACCTTTGATATGCCCAATTATTTCGTCAATTAAATTTCTAAGTATCTAGACATCCATTCTAGCTTTCTCTTCTTTTATTAATTGACGTCTTAGTATTTTGCCAACTGCTGTTTTTGGTAATTCCGTTTTAAACTCAATTAAACGCGGAACTTTATACCTAGCTAAATATTGGTTACACCAGTCGGTAATTTCCTCCCTAGTAGCCTCATGCCCATCCCTTAAAACAATTGCTGCTTTTACTGTCTCTCCTCGATAGGCGTCTGGAACTCCATAGATACAAACCTCGGAAATTGCAGGATGCCGATATAACACTTCCTCAATCTCCGTTGGATAAATGTTATAACCGCCAGCAATAATCATATCTTTCTTCCTTCCGACAATAAAAAAATAACCTTCTTCATCCATTGTGGCTATATCGCCGGTATACATCCAACCATCACGTAATGCATTCTTTGTTTCGTCCTCGTTCTTCCAGTATCCCTTCATCACCTGGGGCCCCTTAATAATAAGTTCGCCTGGTTCACCAACAGGCATTTCTGTTAATCCCGTAGCAAGGTCAACAATTTTTGCATCTGTATTCGGCAATGGGATTCCTACACTTCCCTCTTTTATTTCTACCCCGACAGGAGATCGATGCGTAATGAGCGTTTCTGACATTCCAAAGGTTTCATAGATTTGAGCATCCGTTTTACTTTGGAACTCTCTAAAAGTTTCGATTGACAACGGAGCCGTACCGCAAGCACAAAATTTTAAAGATGAGAGATCATCTTGTTTCAACCTCGGATGCCTTAATAACGCAAGAAATATCGTTGGAACGCCTGGAAAAATAGTCGGTCTATACTTCCGAATTGTCTCTAATGCTTGATCCACTCGAAATCTACGAATGGCAATATAAGTGCCTCCATTTAGAATAGATGAATTTAAACCAACGATTCCTGCTATATGGAACAATGGGGATAGTCCTAATGATCTTTCCCCAGGAATATCAATATAGTCTTTTTGAAAAGAGGCTGCTTGATGCACATTTATGAATAAATTCGCATGCGTTAGCATGACCCCTTTGGATCTGCCTGTAGTTCCTCCGGTATATTGTAACAATGCGACGTCTTCCATAGGGTCGATAACTGTTGGCGGAATATTCTCATTATCTTCTTCCAACCATCGATAAAGATCGTCTTCATCTTCGGATTTTTGATCAGCTGAAATAATATAGATTTGGTCTTTCACATCGCCAACCCCATTCAACTTTTGTTGCTGTTCCTTTTCACTAATAAACCAAGTAGCATCTGAGTCCTTCAATATATACTCCAATTCCATTGGTTGGTACATCGGATTAACCTGACAGATAACCCCACCTAAACGAAGTATAGTAAAATAACTAATAATATACTCAATACTATTAGGTAGCATAATGGCCATCCGATCGCCTTTACGAAACCCTCTCTTATAAAGGGCTGAAGAAAATGTTTCAACAGCAAGTCTAAGTTGTGCATACGTAAATTCTCTTTCAGAGTCCATTACAGCAATCGCATCCGGATAATTAGAAGCCGATTCTTCTAGTACTGTAAACAGACCTCCCTGAGGAACATCTACCTCTTTTAGAAGACTCTTTGGATAAAACTTATACCAGGGCTTATCCATTTTCATTCTCCTTTCAAATCTATTTGTTGAATACGCAATTCAGCAAAATATACACTCTCTGTACGCTTGATGCTTTTCAACATATCTTTTACTTTCGAATCAACTTGAAAGTACCAATGGCCTTCGTTAATAAAACTCCATTAGAATCATGTATTTCTCCTTCTGCTGTCGCATTTTTATAGCCCTGTCTTAAAATCTTCCCCGTTGCAAACAACTCATCACTCGTCGCAGTATTCAGATAACTGATATTGAGATTTATCGTAGTACAAGGCATTGTAGTTGCAGAACGGATCGTCATTCCCAGAAGTGTGTCTAGCATAGAGGCATGAACTCCCCCATGCAGAGTGCCAATTGTATTTAATAACTCTTCTCTTATTGAAAGTTTTAATGTAACAGCTTCCTCATCAAGACTCTCAATCTCGAAGCCAAGCAAATGTACAAAATAATTTCGAGTGAAACTTTCAAGCATCATATCAGTTGTCATCAATATAATAGCTCCTCTCTTAAAAATCACTTGCTGAAAGGTACAAATCTCAATGGGACCTATTTTCAAATATCCACAACCCCCTCCTTACAGCATAATCAGTATTTTTCTTAATTCTACTTCATAGCTATCTATACAACTATGTCAATTATCCACAATATTCCGAAATTTAATTGTGTAATTCATACTAATACTATATTTGTTGTAATAGTAGATTTTCACAAATGTTCATCAACTTCGAACGAATACAGATTGCTCACTTGAAAACACGTTGACTACGCGGAACATTTCGATAATTTTAGATAAGAATCAAGGTTTTATACAGCCACCCCCGCTAAATATATTGAACGCACTTATGTATCCTTGCCCTCCTCAGTAAATGTATCCTTTAAGGGAACTGCCTATTATCAAAAAATCTAGCAAAATTAGCAGCTTTTTATGATTTATGGTAGCATTGGCAAAACAGATCAATCTGTGGGAATAATATAATCATCAGCAATGCTACCATTAAAACAACGGTAAATATTACGTCCAGATTTTGAATTGCGAATTGAATTGCGAATCGAATAGCGAAGGGTTCGATTGGCCGTATTTCTGCGTTCTTTGCGAAAATTAAGGCACTTTCAGAACCCGGCGACGCTGAGTTCCTCTAATCAGGAGGGAATTTGAACTCCTTCTGATTGAATTGCATTCTGACATTCATTCCGCCACTTATGGAAGTGGCGGACTTCTGTAGCTGACGCTTCGCTTTCAGTACAAAAAAGCTTTGCTGAAGCAACTTAAAACTTGGCACAATTAATTATTTTATTTTCTGCATAAGCATTTCTAACTTTCCTTTATAAGGTGCATGAGCAAAGGTCTCTAAAGGATTTGTTCCCACTGGCGCTTGGTAGAGTACTCCACGCTCATGAGAAAACTCTTTGAATCCGAAAATGCCCGTATACCTTCCAATCCCACTCTCATTCACTCCGCCAAAAGGCAGATTAGGCTCTAGCATATGTCGGATAACATCATTCACAGCTACCCCGCCAGAAGAAGTTTTAGAAAGCACATTATCTACTACACGTTGATCTTCACTAAAAATATACAGTCCCAACGGTTTCGGTCTAGCATTAATTTGCTCAATGACCTCGTCTAAATCTGTATACGTTAGAATAGGCAGAATTGGTCCGAAGATTTCCTCTTGCATAATTTTAGCATCCGGTAAAACATCTGTCAGGACAGTCGGATAGATTCTTCCATCCTCGATTTCACCACCATATCGAACAGTCGCTCCTTTAGAAACTGCATCCTCAAGTAGGCCTTTCAACCGTTGTAGATTCCGTTCATTCACAATTTTGGATAAGTCTTCTTTAGTAAGCTTGCCATTTTCAAAGTAGTTTCGTTGAATGTATTCTCCTACTAGCCGTGCAAATTCCTCTTGTTGGTTTTCCTTCACATAGACATGATCTGGTGCTAAACATATTTGACCCGAATTCATATATTTTCCAAATACTATTCTTGGAACAATCTTCTCCAAATCTACTTGCTCATCGATGATAACAGGACATTTCCCACCCAATTCCAACGTAACCGATGCTAAGTGCTTTCCAGCTGCTTGCATAATTTCTCTACCTACATGCGTACTTCCTGTAAAAAAGATATGATTAAATGGGAGCTCTAGCAAAGCAGTAGCAACATCTACTCCCCCCTCGAAAACAGCAACTTCAGACTCGTCAAACACCTTTTGAATAATTTTTGTACTAATGGCGCTTGTAGCGGGTGCCATTTCAGACGGTTTTAATATGCAAACATTTCCTGCACCTAGAGCAGGGACTAAAGGAAGAAATAACAACATAAAAGGGTAATTCCAAGCTGAATAAATCAAACATTGTCCTTTTGGTTCAGAGATGATTTTTGTTTGCGCTCCTTTACTACGAGAAGGGACTTCAACGGGTTCCATCCATTGTTTAAGGTTTTCAGCATAATAATCGATTTCGCTCATTACGCTCAATATTTCTGACGAAGCCGCTTCAAAAGCAGGCTTGTCTAAATCTTGTTGAAGCGCTTCTATAATGGCTGGTGCTTGCGCGAGAATCTCTGCTTTTAGCTTTTGAAGCTTGTCAATGCGCTCTTCTGCACTTGTCATCTTCACAACATACTGTTGCTGCTTTTGTAATTGAAAGACCTCTGGCAATTTTGTTTCAACATCAACCATCTAAATCATCCTCCCCATTTTCCTTATCATACGATTCAATATAAAATCCTTAACCATCTTTGTACGCATAGCTATAGGAGGTGGACAAAAGGATCTATCTAACAATGCTCAGCGCTTGCAACTGTCACTTGCTGCAGGGTAGATGAAAATCATCAGCACAACCTCATATAGTTATCGTCATGTAATCGTTTCCAAAAGAAGTGAGAATGACATTTTTCTTATTCAGTAGGATTTGGAACACCCACTGAATAAGAAATAACACCACAAACACTTGTACCAACAGAGATAGTCGCTTTCTGCTGAATGAAGATAAAGATCGCAAATCACACCGAATACCTTTCCCTGCACCTCAAGGAGTTACAATATGGGACAAAGGATTAAATTGATCAAACAATAGTAAGAAGTTCTCAAGTTTATTTTGATCACCCGATATTGTTAGTTTTCCTGCAGCTACAGCTTGTTCAGGTGTTACACGACCATTCGTCATTCCAAAGAATGTTAATTTGTCAACAATTAAAGAGACATCTGAATCGGCAGCTAGCCTATCACGTTTAAAGGTCAATACAGAATTTTCAAGATACAGCGCATAGTCTTGATTCGTATCCGTTATCGTCACATTAATGGTCATCTTCTCACCTTCTGCATTCGGACCATTCAATCTAGCTGCTAATAGCTCTAAAAATTCGTAAACCGGAATTTTATTTAAAATTCCCAGCGTATTTGATGTTGGGGTGCCTTTATTTACCCCATTTCTTAGTTCAAATGCTCCAACAAGGTAGATATTACGCCAATTTGCTGATTCGGCTTGATAGCCTAATTGTTCAAATGTATCGGCCAACAAATTTTTGGCCTCCACATTATTTGGGTTTGCCATCACGACGTTTTTTACTACTTGGGCTACCCAACGATACTCACCATTCTCAAAATCAATCTTCGCTTGCTGAAGCACATTCGCCTCACCGCCCATATACTGAACATATTTCTTCCCAGCCTCCACTTGTGGCAATGGATCTAAATCGGATGGATGGCCACTATAATAGCCCAAATAAAAATTGTAAATGCCTTTGACATTATGCTTTAACGTACCGTAATACTCTCGATTTCCCCAATGCTTACTTAATACATCTGGAAGTTTTATGGTTTCAGCAATTTCATCCATCGTGTAGCCATGATTCGCCAAACGTACGGTTTGGTCATGCATGTACTTGTATAAATCCCGTTGTAATTTCAAATGCTCAAGCGCACGCTCTTTTTCTCGTATAGGCCAAGCATGTATCATTAACAAAGCATCAATTTCTTCATTCCCGAATAACTCAATCGTTTTGTCAATGGCTTCCACCCATAGTAAAGTATCTCTCGTTTTAGCCCCTCGTACAGTATAAATTTGATGCATCGTTCTATTGACATTTTCCGATACGAATAAGATTTTGTAATCTCGAACATAGAAATGCATTTCGGCTGGCGCTTCTGTATTTAACGTGAGTAAAAACTGAAAGTCCAAACCATCTATCTCCATTTTTTGGACTTCTTTTTCGATTTCGATAGTTGGTACCTCGAAACTCGGTGTACCCGACGTTGAAATAGGTCCAATTCCGATAGAGACAGCTCCCCTAGGACCGGCAGGACGATTAAAAGCGAATTGATATTGAGCACGTCGCATCATGATTGGGCCTAACAGTACATTTTCACTTAATGCTTCTTCTGTAAAACTTTTCGGAGCAATGATTGGAATATTCGGGTGTTCCGCATATTCTAAAATAGCGTGAATACCGCCAAAATGATCTGCATGACTCTGGCTAATAATAATGGCTGTCACTGGTTTTTTAGGTCTATGCGCATAATATAGTTCCATGGCTGCTTTGGCTGTTTCAATCGTTGCCAACACGTCACAGACAATGACTCCGTTTTTTCCTTCTATAAAGAAAGTAGTAGCCATCGATTGCCCTCGGATTTGATAGACGCCTTCCACCACTTTAAATAAGCCAGAAATTGTTTGTAACTGTGAGTTTCTCCACAAACTTGGGTTGACAGTGTCAGGTATAGTATCACTCTGAAGAAATTCCGACTTTTCTAAATCCCAAACAACCTTTCCTGTATCTTTCTGGAATAATTTAGACTTTAATGGTGCGATGAATCCCCTGTTTGCATCTTCAAAATCCTGCCTATCCTCAAAATCCAAGAAATTATAAACTGCTTCGTTTTTCTTTTTTGTAAAAGAAGTAGCTGGTTGTGATTGATCTATTTTAGAATTCATCAAATTAATAAACCTCCCCAAGTTGATTGTGTGTTTCCACTTTTTCACATTAAAAAAGAAAGAAAAGTGGTACTACTTGTTTTTTCAAACCAGAACCTTTAGTTGTTTAATCTCTGCAATCAGCATTGGAATCACATCAAACAAATCTCCAACAATCCCATAATCCGCCACTTTGAAAATGTTCGCTTCTGGATCTTTATTAATAGCTACGATAATTTTGGAGTTAGACATTCCTGCCATATGCTGGATTGCACCTGAAATTCCTACTGCAATGTACAAATCAGGGGTCACTACTTTACCAGTTTGTCCAATTTGTAAGGAATAATCACAGTAATCTGCGTCACAAGCTCCGCGTGAAGCACCGACTGCTCCTCCCAATAAGTTCGCAAGTTCTTGTAATGGCCCAAATCCTTCTGCACTTTTCACACCACGTCCACCTGCAACGACTACTTTCGCTTCGGACAAATCGACGCCTTCAGACACTTTGCGTACTACTTCTGTAATGACTGTACGCAGATTCGTAATTTCAACTGACAGCAGAGATACATCTCCACTACGATTGGAGTCCTGTTCAAGAGGTGTAATGTTGTTTGGACGAACGGTAAAGAACAACAACCCCTCTTTCGTTTTAACCTTTTCAAATGCTTTGCCAGAGTAAATCGGGCGAATGAACAGCGCATCATTCCCTTCTCCTTCAATGCCAGTAACATCAGAAATCAAGCCCGATGCAAGCTTACTTGCAATTTTAGGTGATAAATCTTTTCCAAGAGCTGTATGTCCGAAAACAACAGCTTCTGGTTTTTCTTGCTCATAAACAGCTAGGAAAGCTTGGCTGAAACCATCCGATGTATATTTATTCAAATGTGGATGCTCAACAGCTATGACACGGTCAGCTCCATACTGAATCATTTCTGTTCCATTCGTTTGAATTTCATCGCCAATTAGCACGCCGATTACTTCACCACCACTTGCAATCTTTTTCGCTGCTGCAATTGCTTCAAATGATACATTACGTAACACACCTTCGCGTACTTCACCAAGTACAAGTACTTTTTTCGACATAGATTTACCCTCCTATTACGATTTCAATTCAAACTACTTTTGCTTCATTTTTAAGTAAGTTCACGAGCTCCGCTACTTGATCGGCAAGCTCTCCCTCCAACACTCGACCTGCTTTTTTAGCCGCTGGTAAATAAATCTCAACAGTTTGTGTCTTTGCTGCTACCTCTTCTCCATCGAGATCCAAATCATCTAGCTCCAACTCTTCAAGCGGCTTTTTCTTCGCTTGCATGATACCTGGCAACGATGGATAGCGCGGCTCATTTAGCCCTTGCTGTGCCGTAACGAGAAGAGGTAGTGATGTTTCAATTCGTTCGGAATCTCCTTCGACATCCCGAACGATTTTCACAGCGTTGCCATCAATCTCAAGATTGGTAATCGTCGTTACATAGTTAATGCCTAACAGTTCAGCAACACGCGGTCCAACTTGCCCCGAACCTCCATCAATCGCAACATTCCCCGCGAGAATCAAATCCACTTCTTTGTCTTTCAAATATTGTGCCAGGATCTTTGCTGACGTATATTCATCCAACTCTTCCAAATCATCTTCTACATTAATGAGAACTGCTTTATTCGCTCCCATGGCAAGCGCTGTGCGAAGTTGTTTCTCCGCCTCATCATCTCCAATTGTAATGACGGTCACTTCGCCACCATTTGCATCACGTATCTGAATTGCTTCTTCAATGGCATACTCGTCATATGGATTGATGATAAATTCTGCACCTTGTTCCACAATTTCCCCGCCGCTAATAGCGATTTTTTCCTCTGTATCAAACGTTCTTTTCACTAGAACATAAATATTCATGTCGAATCCCCCATTTCCGATCATCTAGTACCACAGTTCAGACAGTTCCCTGCCTGAATGACCGTGATTGTTTTCTTTTGGTAAAACATACTATGCTATATTTATTTGCCTGTGTTCATCCCTTACGGTACATTGTCACGACACCTGCTCCACCAAGCCCTAAATTATGTTGAAGTGCAACTCGCGCACCTTCTACTTGGCGTCCACCTGCTTGCCCTCTCAGTTGCCAAACCAGTTCCGTACATTGTGCTAAACCAGTTGCTCCAAGCGGATGTCCTTTCGACATTAATCCTCCAGATGGATTGACCACATATTTCCCACCATACGTATTGTTCTTATCATTAATGAACTTCTCTGCCCCACCTCGACTACACAAGCCTAACCCCTCATACGTAATGACTTCGTTCGGTGTAAAACAATCATGGAGTTCAACAACCTGAACATCTTCTGGCCCAATCCCCGCTTGCTCATAAACTTGTTGTGCCGCACGCCAAGTCATGTCCGCGCCCGCCAAATTCATGGGGTCATCATAACTTTCCACTGTGTCAGTCGTCATCGATTGAGCAACAATTTCTACAGCATCCGTAATGCCATGCTTACGTGCAAAATCCTCTGAACAAACGATTGCCGCAGCAGCTCCACAAGTAGGTGGACAAGCCATGAACCGAGTCAGATTAGCAGAAATTACAGGTGCATTCAAAACTTCCTCAACCGTTAATGGTGTAGTAAAAAGAGAATATGGATTTTGAATCGCATGATTACGTGACTTCACTGCTACTTTTGCAAAAATATCCGGATTCGCTCCGTAAGTTTCTAAATAATCTGTTCCCGCCGCGCCAAACATTTTTATCGCTCGAGAACCACTTTCCTCCAATTCTGGCCTTAATTCATGTAGCCGATCAACTGCCCAAGCAAGTGGCGCGGTACGATCCTCCCAGCTACTTTTCAAAGCACCTGGTCGCATTTCTTCAAAACCGAAAGCTAACGCACATTCCACTGCACCTGATTGAACCGCCTGGCGTGCTAAAAATAATGCAGTAGAGCCAGATGAACAGTTGTTATTTACATTAATAACAGGAATACCTGTCATTCCGACTTTATAAAGAGCTGTTTGACCACAAGTACTATCACCATAGACATACCCTGCATAGGCTTGTTGAATTTCTGTATAATCGATACCAGCATCTTCTAAAGCTCCTTGAATCGCCTTAGACGCCATTACTTCATATGGTTCTTGTGTCCCCGGTTTTCTAAACTTCACCATATTTACCCCGATTACTTTTGCTTTTGTCGTCATCTTGGTCCCCCCTTTTTAGGATTACACTACAATATATTTCTAAGATTACTCTCTAACTATGGGATAATTTTCGTTTTTCCTCTTCGACGAGGGCCCGTCGAAGTAGTTTTCCCACAGCTGTTTTAGGGAGTTCTGTCCGAATATCAATGAAGCGAGGAGATTTGTATGCGGCAAGTCGTTCGCGACACCATTCAATAATTTCCGCTTCTGTAGCATGCATTTCAGGCTTCAACACAATCGAAGCTTTGACAGTTTCTCCACGATAAGCATCTGGAATTCCATAGACAATCGCTTCCGATACAGCTGGATGCTCATAAAGTACTTCTTCAATCTCTGCTGGATAAATATTGTATCCACCGGCAATAATCATCTCTTTTTTTCTACCCACAATATATAAAAAACCATCTTCATCCATTTTGGCAATATCTCCTGTATAGAGCCAACCATTTTGAAGTATCTGTTGTGTTGCCTCTGGATTTTTCCAGTAGCCCTTCATCACTTGTGGTCCTTTTACAAGCAATTCACCAGGTTCCCCCACTGCCATTTCTGTCGTTCCACTCACAAGATCAACGATTTTTATATCGGTACTTGAAATAGGTACTCCAATACTGCCAATCTTCCTCATACCCGTCATTGGGTTTCGACTCACTGCAGACGTTGCTTCGGTCAACCCGTACCCTTCTATAATGACCGCACCCGATTTTCTTTCGATTTCAGTAATGACTTCTACTGGCATCGGTGCTGAACCACAACCACAGATTTTAAGCGAGCGTAAATCAGTGGGTTGTAAATCAGGATGACGTAACAAAGCAATATACATCGTTGGTGAACCGGCAATCACAGTCGGTCGATGCTTTCGCATCAACTCGAGCACTTTAGTAGTTTCAAATCGATCCATCACAATATAAGTAGAACCTGTAAATATCGCTGTGTTCAGATTCATCATGCCCATTCCATGAAATAGAGGAGAAATTCCCAATACAGACTCACTAAATCGCTCATAAACACCTGCATAAGAAATGAAGTTTTGAAAGAAATTGCTCACTATATTAAAATGAGTAAGCATCGCGCCTTTAGGCCGTCCTGTCGTCCCTCCTGTATATTGAAGAACGGCTATATCCTCTTTAAGCTGTATATCTAATGGTGGTAATTGCTTTCGTTCTTCCGCTATCCATTGATAGAGATTGGCTGTCTGCCCATCCCCACGATCTGTCGCAATCATCGTTATTCGATCAGCAATACCAATAGCCTGTATTTTCTGTTGTTGTTCTTGGTGACTAATTAGCCAACTCGCCTCTGAATCGTCAAAAATATGAGCTAACTCATTGGGTTGATACATTGGATTCATCTGAACTAACACGCCGCCTAATCGATGGATTGCGTATGTAACAATGGCATACTCCTTACAATTTGGTAGCATGACTCCGATCCTATCGCCTTTTCGAAATCCTCGGTGATAAAGTGCAGCTGCTAAACAGTCAGATTGATGCTTTAACTGAGCATATGTAAGCACCTCTTCTCCACTAATAATCGCCTTATTAGTAGGACGTTCTTCAGCAGTACGTTCAAAAAGATCATAGATAGACAACTCGGATAATTCGATTTCATAAGGCACATTCGTTGGATAAAAAGGATACCAAGGCTTACTCATCATTTCCCCTCCTTTATTCACTTCATTTTCAAGTAATTTATTCTGAAAGCTATAACCGCTTTCATCCCACCAACTATAGCGGTGAGATAAATGCAGATAAAGTACTGATTATCGTCTCATCTACATATCAGGTAGAGTCCTACAGACCAAGCCCTTTCGCAATAATAACTTTCATAATTTCATTGGAACCTGCATAAATCGGTGCTACTGCGATATCACGATAATGACGGGCAATTTTATACTCTTCCATATAGCCGTATCCTCCATGAAGCTGCATGCATTCAGGGGCCATTTTTCGTGCATTATCCGAAATCCACCATTTCGCCATCGATACTTCAGAATAGATATCTTGACCTTCCATATGTTTCACAATAAGATCATCTAGAAATGCCCGACCAAGTTGGACTTGTGTTGCCATTTCCGCCAATTTAAATTGTGTATTCTGAAAACTGCCGATTGATTGCCCAAATGCCTTCCGCTCTTTTACATATTCAAGCGTAATATTCAGCATTTCTTCCGCTGCAACTTGAGTGCCAATGGCGGACACTAACCTTTCCTGTTGTAGCTCTTTCATTAAATGATAGAAGCCTTTTCCTTCCTCACCAAGTAGATTAGTAGCTGGTACCCTTACATCTTCAAAAACTAATTCTGACGTATCCTGACTGTGCATCCCTACTTTATCAAGTTGCCTTCCACGCGAAAATCCTGGCGTGTCACTTTCAACGAGCAATAAACTAATCCCTTTATGGGCAGGGTCTGCCTTTGGATCTGTTTTACAAACAACAACAATCAAATCAGCTAGAATACCATTTGATATGAATGTTTTTTGACCATTAATAATATAGCTATCGCCATCTTTGATAGCTGTCGTACTAATTGCGGCCAAGTCAGATCCCGCACCCGGTTCAGTCATCGCTACAGCAATTATCGTATCTCCACTCATGAGACCAGGTAAATACTTTTTCTTTTGTTCTTCGGTTCCAAAGTTACTAATATAAGGAGCCACGATACTACTGTGAACGCCTAATCCCCCCATCCCTGCACCAATACGTCTTATCTCCTCACTTAAAATAACTGTGAAAATAAAATCAGCACCCATGCCGCCATATTTTTCATTTACCCACGGGCAAAGAAACCCTTGGTCCCCCATCTTTTTCCAAAAACTTCGTGGTACAAGACGATCTTTTTCCCATTGATCGAAGTAAGGCTTTGCTTCCTTATCTAAGAACCCGCGTAGCGAGTCCCTAAACATCATATGTTGCTCTGTAAAACCAGAACGTTTTTTATTTTTCACTTCTAAAGTACTAGTATTTGCCATAATTGGCACCCCCATCAATTTTTTCTAGTTTCCTAATCTTCTACGTTAGCTATAAGTAATCTATTAGCGCCCTACCCAGACAGGTTTTCGCTTTTCGGCAAATGCACGTAATCCTTCATCGCGATCTTCCGACTCCATTGCCTGCTTAGCAATAGGCATTTGCTTTTCCCAAGCTTCTTCCTCAGTCCATTCATAGGATTTACGAATAATTTCTTTACTAGCAATCAGCGCAGTTGGCCCATTTTCAAGTAGACGTTCAGCAAGTTCAATCGCTGTTTGTAACGACTCTCCCGGCTCGGCTATGCGATTAACGACTCCATAGCGATGTAGTTTTTCGGCTGGCCACATGTCTGCAGTAAGTGCAAGTTCCATCACTAAGTGGTAAGGCATTCGTTTCGGTAAACGTAGCAATCCACCACCTACAGCTACTAAGTTATGCTTCACTTCTGGCAGCCCCATTTTTGAATTTTTTGCAGCTACAATCAGATCGCAAGATAAAGCCAATTCCATTCCACCTGCAACTGCATGCCCTTCGATTGCAGCAATGATCGGCTTATTGGGCGGCTTACGCATAATCCCAAACCCACCGCGGCTTAACAATGGACCACTTAACTTTTCTCCACGACCTAACGCCTTCAAATCAGCACCCGCCGAAAAAACGCCTCCTGTTCCAGTAATAATTGCGACTGATATTTCTGGGTCATTTTCGAATATGTCCATCGCTACATTCATTTGATTTGCCGTTGCAAAGTCAAAAGCATTTTTAGCCTCAGGTCGATTAATGGTAACGATGAAAAGTCGACCCCTTTTCTCAGTTAAAATCAAATTATCACGTACACTCAATAACAACGCCTCCTAATTTATCTGCTATAGATTAAAAGAATAGCCTCCATTAACCGGATATGTCTGACCAGTAATCCAACTTGAAGCATCCGATGCCAAAAACAAAGCCATATTCGCCACATCACTTGGCTCACCGACTCGACGAATCACATAGTGACTTAACATTTTACGCAGTACCTCTTCATCTTCTAATCTAGCGGTAATTGCTGGTGTATTCGTTGCTGCAATTGCAACTGTGTTAGCAGTAATCATATATCTACCCAGTGAACGTGCTATTGATCGCATAAGACCTGCAGCACCCGCTTTAGCTGCCGAATACACTTCAAGCCCTTGCTCACCTACTCGACCAGCATCTGACATAATGGTAATGATTCGACCTTCCTTCCGTTCGACCATTCCCGGAATGGTCGCCCTGCAACAATTGAGCACGCCACGTAGGTTTACATCCAACCATGGATCCCATGATTCTGGATTCGACTCCCAAAATGGTACTCCACGCTCCACTAACTCAGGGTTGGCACCTGAATTCCCCGCATTGTTCACAATAATATCGATTTTTCCGAAATGCTGATTCCCTACATTGACCATTTGTGCCACACTTTCAAAATCCGAAACATCTCCCTGTAAGGGAATCGCTTTCCCCCCTGCTTTTTCAATTTCAGCAGCAACTGCTTCTGCACGCTCTAGGTGGAAATCGTTAACAATAACTCCTCCTGCATTATGCGCTCCCAAATGAAGAGCAATTTGACGTCCGACACCTTGCCCAGCTCCCGTAACAAGGCCGACCTTACCATTTAAATCTAAAATATTTTGCATATTCTCCATAATCCCCTTTCTCCACAAATCTACAGTAAAAGATTCCTCTACTTCACTACACTGAGCGAAAACTTATTCTATCTATCCTCATGACTACCACTTCTTATTTTGAAGCCTGCACTAGCTCCCCTAGCACCTTTGTTGTATGTTCGCCATGTGCTGGAGGGTATGTCGAATTTTCCAACAATGACTGCCCATTCGTGAAACGTGTTGCGACATAATTATTCCCCCACTTTTTGTGAATCATATTTCTAGCTTTGTAATAGGGATGGTTAGCAAGTTCTCCAGCCTCCAAAACAGGAGCCATACAACAATCTACTTCTAATGAAAAAGTAGTCCATTCTTCTAATGTTCGATTTTTAAACAACTTTTTTATTTCAACGTAAATTGGATTTGTATCCACTGGCATCGAAAAATGCTCCGGCAACCATTCCTCTTTATTTACAGCTAGACAGAAATTCTGCCAAAATTTCTGTTCAAGTGCGCCAAGACTGACAAATCGTCCGTCCTTTGTTTCATAAAGGCCATAGCAAATAACTTGCTTATGTAACCGTTCAACTCCTTTTTGTCCGCCAGTAGCCGATTCAATTAAGACATGATTTGTCATAAGTGAAAGTACGGTATCTGCAAGTGCGATATCGAGATATGCTCCTTCGCCCGTCCTCTCTTTCTGTAAAAGTGCTGCTAAAATCGTTTCACTCGCTGTGATTCCTCCGACTAAATCAGCAATTGTTGTGCTTGGATGTACAGGTCTATCATCGTCATCCTTCAACTGGGACAACACGCCACTTAACGCCATGTAGTTTAGATCATGACTACCTAAATGACTCATCTCACCTTCTTGGCCATAACCGGAAAGTGAACAATACACAATATCTGAATTTTCTTTTAGTACTTGCTCATAGCTAATTCCTAAACGCTTTGTAACTCCTGGTCGAAAGCTTTCAATGACGACGTCCGCTTGTTTGATTAAGTCCAATGCAATTTGTTGATCGCTACGTTCTTTCAAATTTAAGATAATACTTTTTTTATCTCTATTTTGCGCGCGAAAAACATACTTATCTCCTCCGTCTTTTTCTGGTGGAAAGCGCGCTGGATCTCCGATTGGCGACTCTACCTTAATGATTTCAGCACCTAAGTCTGCCAAACGCAACGTCGTATAGGGCCCTGGTAAGTACTGCGAAAAATCAATAATCCGTATGCCTTTCAACATTTCTCATCCATCCTTTACTGTGTACATAAAGAAGCTTACTTTTTAGCTAGCATAGACATTTTTGCGAACGCTTCCAATGGCGATCTCAAAAATCCATATCCCCTTGTAGTAATCTTCTAGCAATTGTCCGTTTCTGAATCTCCGTCGTTCCGTCAGGTACCCTTGTCATCCTAGCCCATCGCCAAGCTTTCTCTAGCTTCAACTCATTGGTAAGTCCCATTCCACCATGTATTTGCATACATCTATCTACAACGCGTTGTACCATTTCTGTACAAAAAGCTTTTGTAAGTGAGATTTCTTTTATAGGGAATTCAGATTGATGTTCCAACTTCCACGCACAATTTAATAACATGTTCTTCCCTGCATAAATATCTAAAGCACAGTCTGCCAACATCATTTGAATGGCTTGATGATTCCCGATTGTCGTCCCAAATGTTTTTCGTTCATTTGCATAATTAACCGCAATTTCCAATGCCCACTCCGCTACTCCAACGCATTGTGCAGCTAACACAACTCGCCCAATATCTACACCATGCAAAGCTTTGCCAAACCCTTGGTGCAAATCTCCGATTAAATATCGTTCATGTACTCTTGCATTATCAAGAGAAACAATCGCCGTAGCAGATCCTAAATGACCAAGTGCCGGAATCGTCGAAGTCGCTGTACAGGTTTCTCCATCAAATGGAACTAAAAAGCAACTAATTCCTCCTTGACGCTTATCGACCAACGCCTGATCTGTAATGGCAAATGTCATCATATATTTTGCATAATGCGCATTTGTAATCCATTGCTTCGTCCCATTAATCACCCAGTGCTCTCCATCTTTCTCGGCTTTTGTTCGGATATTCCATACGTCCGATCCGGCATCTGGTTCACTTAATCCGAAGCATAGTACAGTTTCTCCACTTGATATTTCTGGGAGAACTTCCTCCATCACTTCTTTGTTCATTCCTAAAAGAACTGGTGTGAGTCCACCTGAAAACAATCCCTTTGGAAAGATTTCCATCGTAAATAAATCTACGCCATATTTCTTAGCAATTCGTTCAAAAATAGACGCTACTGCAATGGGACCATACTCGTCTCCATTTCCTCCCAAACGTGGATCTCCAAACATATTATAAAACCCTGCTTGAGCAGACTTTTCTCTAATTTGCTTCAAAGCCTTTTGAACCTCTTGAACATAGACACCATTTTCATCGTAAAGGTATCTTTCGTTTTCTAACTCTTTTTGAAATTTTTTCCTCAAAGGCTCTACTTCAATATCAATAAACTTATAAAGTGCAGAGATCACTTCTTTGACCTCGTCAGAAATACTAAAATCTATCACTTAATTCCCTCCTGATAACGATAAAGAATATTCAAATCATACGGAATGTTAAGTTTAATGCTATTATGAAATCATGGATGATGCTATAGCAACTTCCAACAAATGATTTCAGTTCGTTTGTAGATAACATATAACCTCATTTGCTAAACCCATCTATACTGCGGTTCCGCCACTTCCTACAATTTCTTTACCACTTCAAATTTCGCAATTATTTTCACATCGCCATCTGCATTAGCAGCTTGTGCGGTACAGAATAGCCTACCTTCTTTTTCTTCTACAACATGACCTGAAATGACAATTTTTTCTCCTGGTTTCGTCATCCCTTTAAATCTTCCTGAAAACTTTTTAATCGCATGATTCTCAAACCATCTCGGGATTGTTTCTCCTATAAACCCCATCACTAGCATCCCATGTGCAATTACACTACCTAAACCCGCTTGAACAGCAAAAGGTTCAACTGTATGAATCGGATTAAAATCACCAGAAGCACCCGCATACTTTACTAGCTGTGTGTGCGTGATTTCTGGAAACTGAACTGATTCTAATTCTTTTAGACTCGCCATTTTCTTCCCTCCTTTTTAAACCTCTCAATAATCGTTGTTTTTCCAATCGCTATTAATTCATCTTGTTGATTGGTAAATTTTTTATTGATAACGATGAAATTCATAGAAGCTTTTTCATAAATATTCTCAACCACTGACGTTACAGTAATCTTGTCTCCTACGACAAATCCCTGAAGATATTCATATTCTTGTTCACCATGTAGCACTTTTGCTAAGTTCAACTGGAGCTCTTTAGCAATCGATGATGTAGATCCCCAAAATTCGATAACTGTTGGAAACGTTGCTGGAATATGATCACTACCAATAGCAGAATTCAAATTTGGATTTAAGACAGCTACCAACTCATTAACTTTTGATTGTTCAATCGTATAATCATAGGTATCCAACTCATGCCCAATAAATTTTTTCAAGTCCCTTTGCAAAATCGCCACACCTCTCATCATTCATTCGTTGTACTACTTATTCTTCACAACTATCACTTAAACGACGCTTACGTATATGAACCACCATTAATTTGTAGCACCTGACCATTCACATAATTAGACATCGGCGATGCTAGATACAAAATTCCTTCCGCCGCTTCACGCGCCTGTCCTGAACGTTGCTGTGGAATTTTACTTATAAAGGATTGACGTACTTTTTCCGGAATCCCCATTCTTTCACCATTAAGTTCTTCACCCGTTTCCTTTGCTTGCGTTAATCTTGTGTCAATCAACCCAAATGCTACCGCATTCGTATTGATATTAAATCTGCCCCATTCGAGTGCAACTACCTTTGTGAGTCCGACAACACCAGCTTTTGCTGAGGCATAATTCGCCTGACCAACATTTCCTTTTAGACCAGCAACTGAGGAAACATTAATAATTTTACGATGGTTCACTACACCTTGTTCTATTTCTTCTTTTGCACATTCCCGCATATACGGAGCTGCTTCTCGAATCAAGCGAAAAGGTGTTAATAAATGAATATTCATGACCTTCTGGAATTGGTCATCCGTCATTTTATGAATGAGAGCATCGATTGTAAAACCTGCATTATTCACTAAAATATCTAGTTTCCCATATTGAGAAATTGTTTCTGCAATGACTCTCTTTGGAAATTCCTCCAACATGATATCACCACAAACAATAATCGCGTCTCCCCCGCTTTTCATTATTTCTTCTTGAACTTCCTTCGCTGGTCCTTCATCAATGTCTGTAATCACTACTTTTGCTCCGTTCTCAGCAAATAATAGTGCTGTCTCTCTCCCTACTCCTCTTCCTGAACCTGTCACGATTGCGACTTTATCTTCTAATAATCTCATCATTTTAATTATCTCCTTTTTCAATTAAGTTCGTGTTCATTTAAACAAGTGATTATGCTCACCTAGTTGTGGTGCAGAATCAACTATTTTCATAGCTATATTCTCAAATTTCGCTGGGTAAGCTATCATCACTTTCTCACCCTTTTTCATAATCGACTTTCTATATTTCAAATGCGGATCATTCAGCAACTCATTGATTGTATTAACAGGACTAATCGGTAAGTCCTCATTAGCAAATAAGGTCTTCCATTCTGCTAATGTCTTCTTTGCAAGTAGACTCGCAATACGATCATTAATAATTTCTGCATTTTCTATTCTTTTAATCCAACTACTAAACATTCCATCCATTAAAAACTCTTTCATGCCAATCGTTTCACAAAATTTCTCCCAAAACTTCTCCTCTACACAAGCAACTGCGATAGATTCATTGTCCTTCGTTTTAAACACTCCATATGCACCGCGCCCCATAAATTCATCTTTACTCGGTCCATCCCTACTGTAATACTCGGCTATTCTTGGAATCATAAGTGCCAAAGCGCTTTCAGTCATGGATACATCAATATAGACACTATCTTTGTTTTTCACTCTCTGTAATAAAGCAGCTAATATCGAAACAGTTGCATAAAGCGATGAAGCTAAATCAGCTATTTGGATACCTCCAGCTGCCTCAGGACCTCCTTTGGGATCACCACTAATACTCAGTACACCCGATACCGCTAAATAATTCACATCATGACCGGGTAATAAACTATAAGGACCGTCTTGACCGTATCCAGATATGGAGCAATAAATCATAGAAGAATTCAACAGCTGGACATCTTTTTTACCAAACCCAAGCTTTTTCATAACCCCCGGCCTAAAACCTTCAATTAACACATCACTGACTTTTATTAAATCACGGAGAATCTCTTTATCTGCTACATCTTCCAAATCTAACTCCACACTTTGCTTTCCATGCCCCACTGCTTCAAACAATCCTGGAATCATGTGTCTAGCAGGATCTCCCTCAATAGGTTTCTCAATTTTAATCACCTCGGCTCCTAACTCCGCGAAGATCCTCGTAGCAAATGGACCAGGCAGTAAAGTCGTTAAATCGATAATTCGAATACCCTCTAACGGAAACAATCTCCCTCCTCCTTTCCACACTCGTAAGGTGGCGGATGTTAAAATATTTTAACTATTCCACTTATATTATCGTGAAACATAAAAATCTACTATATCAACCCTATACAATAATCCCCAATTTTGTTGTATACTATTTACAAAAGAAAATAAATATTCAGAAAAGAGATGAGGAAAATGACTACCTATCCATTGGAGAGTTACGAATTCAATGAAGTAATGCATAAAATTGCTAGGCTTTTAGATGAGAAACGATATGATGAGAGTAAATGGGAAAATGCAAAGGAGATTCTGCGTAACAACAATTCTTATAAATTAATGAAAAACCACATTAATACGATTCAATTACTCAAACAAAATGAGGATCTTTTTAGATTTTCTACAAAAACATTAGAAATTCTTCATCAAATTAATTTGGAAGTTGCATCTTTGGCTCCTCTTACCGAAATTCTCAAACTTAGTGCCAATCGGCTAAGAAGCATTTCAAAAGTCAATGTTATTTTAATAGCCATGTTAGATAAAGAAAAGAATGTTCTGAGAATAGATGCGGTTTCGGGGTCAAATGAAGAAAAACTATTGCATTTTGAACAGTCTATTGATGAAGGAATTGCAAAGCTTGCTACTAGTAGCAACGAGCCTTTTACGATTCCAAAAATAAACAAAACTGAGTTTGCGGAAGATCCACTTGTTAAATTATTAATTGAAACTGAAAATATTGTTAACTTAGCAGCTTCTCCACTTATTGCGCACCAAGAATTATTAGGCATCGTTTTTTTAGCACGAAATACCGTTAATACCTCTAAAGACATCTTATTTCAAATGTTAAAAAATTACTGTTACCAGACCGCCATCGCGATTTATAACAACAAGCTGTATTCTAATGAAATTAGAATTAGTAAACTGCATACCGAGCTTTTTGAAGAAGCACTAAACAAAGGGGGTAATGAAGGTGTTATCCAAAAACTAGCTAATTTTATTGATGAACCTATCTTATTACTGGATGAGTTCGGCAACTTAATTCACCAAGTCCATTCAATCAATTGTGATAATCCTGAATTCCGCTTTAATCATTCCATCATATTCAAAGAAATATCTACCCAAAAAGAGCGGCCCTATTCATTTGAAATTTCAGTCGACGAGACTTATTATTCAGTCTTCATGATTACATTCCACAATCGAACAGTCGCTTACTTAGTTCTTCCTAGCCAGTTGCAGCGCTATGATCATTTAAGTATCGTCGCTATTGAACAGACAAAAAACGTCTTAGCCTTGCAAATCAATCAAGAACGAACAAGCATCGAAGTCGAAAATCGTTTACGGCAAGATTACTTATATGACTTGATTTTTGGGCTGGAATCTGAAAAAAACTTAGTTCGCAGAGCGAGGTATTTAAATATCTCTTTCGAAAAAAAACATAAAGTTATTGTCCTTTCCCCCAACAGTCATCCACAAACGAACGACCAAATCATTGGCAATCAACTACTACAAGCGCTTGAAAAATTTAGGTATATTATTGGTATCTCTATTTTGCCATTGAGTATGGTCCACGGTGAAAAGTTAATTTTAATCGTTCCTGAAGATAAAGTGAAAAGTACCTCCAACTATGTTTTGAAATACATACAAGAGAACTCTTCTTTCACTAAAGCTACAATAGGTATTAGTAATACTGTAAAAGTGCCAAAGGATTATATAAAAGGCTTTGAAGAGGCTAAAAAAGCCGCCGAATTTGCAAGCGCTTTCCAAAATGATTCCTCCATCGTTCACTATGATGATTTAGGCATCATTGGCGTTTTATTCAACACCGAAAATACTGAAAACATGGAAGATTTCATGAAAAAACACCTCCAGCCAATCATTAAATATGATCAAAAAAACAATTCAGATTTAATACGAACACTACAAACCTATTTAGACAATGAATCTGTCATACAGGTCTCTGCTGAGCTATTACACGTACACTACAACACACTCAGATATCGCATAAACCGCATAGAGGAAATTTTAGGTGTCGATTTGGCTAATCCTCATAATCGCTTAAATATCCAAATTGCATTGATTATCGCTCAACTAGTGAAGGCCTAAAAAGTGCTGCTTGTTGATATTCGAATTTTTTACTCATAACTAAAAAAACTCTTCGTTCCGTGCATAACTGCTTATTTTGATTTCGCAACATACCATTGATACACATAATAAGACCTTTTATCAACGTACGTTGTTGATAAAAGGTCTTATTAGAAAAATTATTTATTTTTCACTCGTTAGTTTGTAAAGAATACGCTTAAACTCACGTAGCTCCTCCGCTGTTACTCTACTACTAATTTCATCATCAAACTTCTTGTACACCGTCAACACTTCGTCGTATATTTTCTCACCCTCAACTGTCATATACAACTTTAAAGCTCGGCGATTATTCGGATCACGAACACGCTTGATAAAACCCTTCTTCTCCAGATTGTCGGCCATTCTTGCTATATTGGCCTTATCCTTCTTTAATTTTTCTCCTATTTCATGTTGGGTAAGGCCATTCTCCCGTCTTAAAATAGAGAGAATCAAGCTTTGTTCAGGTGCCAAATTATAAGGTGCAAATTTTTTTTTGGCAGCACTCTGGAGAATTGTACTTGAACGATTGATAAGGTAGCTAATATATTGTTCAATTGTTTTCAAATGATCACCTGCAATATTTTTTTGAATTATCTTTCTTTTCCGCTAGACAATTAGAAGTGCTTAGAATACAATTATCTCATACTTATTGAACAGATGGATAACAAAGTGTCTCTTATGCATCAATAGTTGTCACACGAACTATTGATGCACAAACCATTATTTTCCCTAGTGAAAAAGAGAATGGTATAAAACCGAATTTCCATCATTTTCAGTAGTATTCTTTCAAACTTACATTATGATTACGTTCAAGGAGGAGATTTGATGATTGTAAAAGCAGCTGTTGTTCATGCCGGGGGAACTGATTACCAACTAAGTGATTTAAAATTAGCAGAGATGCAACCAGATGAGGTGATCGTAAAAATCGTCGCATCGGGTATGTGTATGTCTGATGAGACAATTAGAAATGGCAAGACAAGCGTTGCTTTCCCAGTAGTACTTGGCCATGAAGGTACTGGTATTATTGAAAAAGTAGGAGATGCAGTAAAAAAATTCAAAGTAGGAGATCAAGTTGTGATGTCCTATGCGTATTGTGAGAATTGCCCAAGCTGTCAAGCAGGCCATCCATCTATTTGTAACGATTGGATGAAACTAAATTTCCTCGGTGTACGCGATGACGGAAGCCATACATTTTATACAGAAGATGGTTCACCTGTAAAAAACTTTTACGGACATTCTTCTTTTGCTACACACACATTAGTACATGAAAGCAACTTGACAAGGGTCGATTCAGATGTAGACTTACGCCTAATCGGTCCATTAGGCTGTGGGTTCTTAACAGGTAGTGGCACCGTTATTAACGGACTAAAGCCAGTAGTTGGCTCTTCAATTGTCATTTTCGGTACAGGTGCCGTAGGTTTAGCCGCGATGATGGCCGCTAAGCTTGAAGGCTGTTCAAAAATCATCGCTGTCGATATTCATGACAACCGATTAGAAATTTCTAAAAAACTCGGTGCAACGCATACAATCAACAGTAAATTAGAAGATCCTATTAAAAAAATAGCTGAAATTACAGATGGCGAAGGGGTCGCTTATGCAATTGACACAACAGGTATAGCGCCTGTCATTAAAACCGCTTTAGCAGTTTTAGCAAGAGGTGGCGTTATTGCGCCAATAGCAGTATCTACAAATAGCATCGAACTCAATATCACGTCCGAACTCATGCTCGGTAGCAAAAGCATGATTGGCGTAGTCATGGGCAATAATGTTCCACAACTATCTATACCACAATTAATAAAGTTCTATAAAGAAGATCGCTTCCCATTCGATCAGCTCGTCAAATTTTATAAATTCGATGACATCAACCAAGCAGCTCAAGATTCAATAAGTGGCTCTGTCATTAAACCAGTCCTTGTTATCGATGAATCGTATACAGCTCCATCCTCAAAGTAAGCCCTTACATCAATAAAACAGGTGAAGAAAGCTTTTTCTCCACCTGTTTTATATCTTTTTGTTTAGCCTCCGAAAAATTCTTCCATTTTAAAAAAATCTACACACTTTTGTATAAACATAGTATACATTCCATTGCACTTATGCATAGACGGCCATTATAGGATAAACAATCAAAAAAGCCGCCTGTTTAGTCAGATTCAATGACTTAAAAGGCGACCTTTATTCTTTAATCTATTCTTACACACTCTATCTTACCGCTACGAATTCAGCATTCAGTTTCCTATTTATTGCTTGTGCCGATTCCTTAATTTGATCGATTAACGGTTGAAGCTCATCTTCTTGATATTGAGCACACATTCCTACAAATGCGATAGCCATTTCAACTTGATCATTGAAATTCATGATAGGTGCAGCGACCCCGAAAATTCCTTTGATCGTCTCGTTATAAGATATGGCATAGCCATTTTTCTTTACATCCAGAAGTTCTTTTTTAAATCTATCAATTTCAGTCACATCCGCATCTGTAAAACGTTTTGAAAGCGGTAAGCAATATGCTAAATCTTCTTCACTTGCATACGCGATAATACATTTTCCGTATGCACCGTCCAAGAGCTCAAAATGACGACCAACCGAAACATTTACACCAAAGTTTTCACCTTCCACTTTTGAAACAATCGTGGAACGATTTCGTCCGACCCTTGACACAAGAAATGTAGTCAATCCGGTCGCCGCTGTCATTTTTTCAAGATACTCATTAATAATAGTAATATCATGTAAATACTCTTTTGCTCGTTCACCTAGCACAACAAGATAAGGTCCTAGTGTATAACGCTTGACGGTTGCATCGTATTTCACAATCGATAATTGGTGTAATTCATGGAGCACCCGAAAGCAGGTCGTCGGGTTTAAATCCAATGCATTTGCAATTTCCGTCAATGTACTTTTATTATATTTTTTTCGACTTAACAAAGTAATGATTCTAAAAGCTGTTTCAACAGCAGGAACTGAGTATTTTCTTTTCTCTGTGTCCTTCACGTTTCTTCACCTCTGCCTGTTCATTCATACTCGATCCAATCTTCCAAACCCGCCTGTTGGAGACTGTCTATATAAGTATAATTGTTGTTTTGTATAGGACAACCTGTTTTGATTTTCGTTGAGACAACTTCAGAATTCGTGGACAAAGACACGTTTCCCTTACCGATTCCCGATTGGTTCCGCTGTATATTTCGTATTATCTTCAATAAAATCAAATAATTGTTGTCCCACGCTATCTTTTCGACCCGATTCAATTTCCTCAACAATATGTGCCACAAGACCGACCGCTCTTGCGGCAACTGCAAATGATCGCATAACCCGATGGTCAAACTCCATATCTGCTAAAATAGCACCAATCGCACCAACCGCATTTAACGTGATCGGTTTCCCTTTTCTTTCATTAAACTGGCGGCTAATTTCCTCCAATGTTTCCGAATTCTTCTTATAGAAACCTAGTTCTTTGGCAATTTCAAACAACTTCCCTGTTCTTGGATCGACCGGCCTGTGAATCGGATGTCCAAAACCAGGAAGTTGCATTCCTTTCTCCGTCCGATCATCCAGAATTAAACGTGCAAGCTCAGTAGCATTTTTATCTGCTCCATGTTGTCGAATTCCATTTTCTAACATTTCCGCCACTTGTTCCATCGCTCCAAGATAGACTGTTCCGGCACCTAATAATCCGGCTGCAACGGCAGCTTGTGCTGCTTCCGGTGCACCTAGATAGGTCAAACGAGTAGAAACGGAACTCGGTGTAAATCCATGTTCACAAATCGATACCATAATGGCATTTAGCATTTTAGATTCACTTTCAGTCGGTTTTCTATGTTTCGCACCTAAAAATGCCATGTCGGCCAGTGTAATCGTACCGATTAAATCTTCTACAAGGTCATAACCATGAACAAATATTTTATCAGTTTGTGAAAAACCTACTTTTGTTTCAAAATTCATCTTTCTTTCCCCTCTCCACTTTAGATTTATTATGTTAAACAGTTACTGTTTCTTTTTTGGAAGATATTACTTTTCGTAATTGAGCTGCAATGATATTTTTTTGAATCTCAGAAGTCCCTTCATAGATTCTAGTAATTCTTGCATCTCGGTAGTAGCGTTCAATCGGATAGTCTTGCATGTAACCAAGCCCTCCATGTATTTGAACTGCCTTGTCCGCAATTCGGCAATAGACCTCCGAGCCGAGCAATTTTACCATCGCAGCTTCTTTAATGACGTTCATCCCTTGATCGACCATCCAAGCGACCCGATAAGTCATGCTTCGTAATGTTTCAATATCCAGATCCATCTCTGCTAAATAGTGTTGAATCACTTGCTGTTCAAAAATAGGTTTACCGAACTGCTTCCTTTCCATTGCAAAATCCAAAGTGAGTTCCAACAGTTTTATACAGGAACCAAGATTTCGCGCTGCAAGTCCGGCTCTCCCATTGGCAAGAATCTTTAATGCATTTACGTATCCCTGTCCTTCTTCCCCTAAGACATTGCTAACCGGAACTTCACAATCTTCAAAAAACAACTCAAATGATTGAGCTCCATGCAAGCCCATTTTCTTTTCCTTTTTCCCTATTTTAAGTCCTGGAAAGTCCTTCTCGACTATGAATGATGTAATGCCCTTAGGCCCTTTACTAGGATCCGTTACAGCCATTACTGTAAACACGCAAGCAATGGATGCATTTGTTATATAATGCTTCGACCCATTCAATATATATTTATCGCCCTTACGGACTGCAGTCGTTTTAAGATTCGAGGCGTCTGAACCAGCATCAGGCTCCGTTAATGCAAATGCACCAATATATTCTCCTGAGGCTAGTTTAGGTAAATATTTCTTTTTTTGCTCCTCAGTCCCCATCTCGACAATGCCGACTGTTCCGATTGCATTATGACCACCAATAACAGTTGTATAGCCATTGATCGTCTTACCGACTTCTTCGTAAACTGCACATTTTCCTACCATACCAATTCCAAGTCCGCCATACTCCTCAGGGATACTTAATCCGAAAAGACCCATTTCCTTACTCATTTCCATAATCTTTTTGGGGATTTCATCATTTTCTTCAATTTGATTTGCATATGGATCCACTTCATTATAGACAAAGTCACTTACAGTACTTTTTAATAGTTTAATATCATCCGATAGTTCAAAGTTCATGTTCTTCTCCCCCTAATTCTATTATTGATTTTGCTTTTCACTTTTCAAAAAAGAAAACACGCCAACACCATTTGCAATAATGACACCATCTTCATCTACAACCGTCGATTCCACGTACTGGATTCTATTCTTCGAGCTAGTAATCGAAGCTGTTGCGTAAACTGTTTTACCTTGTTTTGCCGGATTGATAAAATTAGTTGTAAGTGAAACAGTAGTGACAGGATCCGACCTAATCGACCGCAATGTTGTCGAGATGGATACGTCCATTAGTGAAGCTATAGCACCACCATGTAGTGTATTATTAATATTTAGCACTCTATCAGCGACAACCAACTTGACGCGGACATCCCCTTTTTCTAGATAATCGAAAGTTATCCCCATATTCACCCAATAGTTTGATTCCTCGAAATGTTTTTTTAACCATTCTAGATAATTTGTTTCAGTTGTTACCAAATTACCTCACTCCTATCAACTTGATACTAGAATTTCCGTCTCTACTTTCTCCCAAATAATTAGTCCATCCAGCGCCACAAGTCCTTCGCCCTCATTCAATACTACTACCGGATTAATATCCATTTCTTCCAATGTTTGATTTTGATCGTATACAAAATCAGAAACCTTAACTAGCGCTTCTACAAACGCTTCAATATCGGATCTTTGCTCGCCACGTGTTCCTAAAAGAATAGGAAACCCTTTCAGTTCTTCAACCATTGACAAAGCTTCTGTTCTGTCAATCGGAACATGACGGATTGAAATATCTTTTAACACTTCGATAAAGACGCCCCCTAATCCGCAAACAATAAAACTTCCAAATGCGGGATCGTTCTTTATTCCAATAAACATTTCAACACCTTTTTTATCTAACATTTCTTCTAGTAAAACACCTCGTATGTTTGCACTCGGATTATATTTTCTCGTGGATTGGGCGATTTCTTGATATGCTTTTTTAGCCTCATCAATAGTCTGAATTCCCAATTTAACTCCACCAGCTTCTGTCTTATGAAGAATATCGTCAGAAATGATTTTAGCTACGAGTGGGAATTTAAGTTTTCCTATACACTGATCAACATCTTTTTCTGATTGAAGGATTACATTCTTAGGAACACGTAAATTTAATTGTTCAAGGACACTTTTCACTTTTTCTTCTGTCCAAATCCGATTCTTTTCTTCCTCTCCCACTAATGGCCCAGCAAGGATTGGATGATTTCTTACATTGGATCCATCGTGATGATACATGGATAAATCAACTAAGTGTTTGACCGCTAACATTGTGTCATGCGTCGTTTTATAAACCGGTACTCCATTTCGGCGTAGAATTTCTCTATTTTCACCTGTCAGTTCTTCGGTACCCGTTACTGTTACAATAATCGGCTTTTCCACTCTTTGATCTATTTCAACAATCTTCCTACAAATCTCTTCTCCTAATTCACCACCAAATGTTGTTTGGATTACAATTACATTCGTATTATCGTCTTTAACTAACGCTTCGACTGTATCGGTTAAAATATGTTGCTCTTTCAATGCTTGCGCTGTAATATCAATCGGATTTAAAGAAGAACCATAGGATGGTATAATAGCTTCAATTTTTGCTTTTGTTTCCCCTTGTAGCGGTTCGAGAACCAACCCAAATTCTTCACTGAAATCAGCCATGGCAATCCCTGCCGCCCCCGAGTTTGAAACGGTTGCGATTTTTTTACCTTCTGCCCATTTTCCTCTTGAAAAAATCCTCATCGCATCGATCATTTCATCGATGTCTTTTACTGTTGTGATGCCATATTGTTTAGTAATTACTTGAAATGTTTCTTCGGATCCCGCTAGAGAAGCTGTATGAGATAATGCGGCTTCCTTCCCAATTGCAGACTTTCCAGATTTCAAAATAATCAACGGTTTTCTTAATTCTTTAGCTCGTTTTGCTACTTGAATGAGCTGTTCACCATTTGAAATTCCTTCCATATAGGCAGCAATTACTGTTGTGTCCGCATCTTCAAGCAGGAATTCTACCGTATCTAGCGTTGTAACATCCATTTCATTGCCAGTATTCACAACGTAAGTGAAGCCTAGATTCTCTTCTTGAGCTAAACCAAAGACCGAGAAACCAAGTGCACCACTTTGAGAAACTAATCCAATATTCCCGCTTTTATAGCCATTTTTTGATTCCAACGACGTTGCAAAGCCCATAGGAATGCTATCTTTCACATTTAAACAACCGACACAATTCGGTCCAATGATATTAATGTTATTTTCTAATGCGATTTTTGCCACTTCATCTTGAATCTTTTTTCCACTTTCACCAATTTCGGCAAACCCTGAGCTAAAGAGCATTATATGCCTTACGTTTTTTTCGATACAATCTCTTAATATCGAGGTTAATCGTGAAGCCGAAACTGCTATCAATGCTAAATCCACTTTCTGCTGAATCTCTAGTATGCTGCTATAACATTTTAGTCCTTCAATTTCATCGTATCTCGGATTCACAGGATAAATCTCCCCTGTAAAATTAGTTCGAATTAAGTTTTTCAAAGGCTTTCCACTAATCGAGGTGAAATCTTTAGAAGCACCTATAATCGCAATCGATTTAGGGTGAAAAAATTTCTTTAAATCTTTAGTTTGCACAATGAATCTTCTCCTTCGATTTAAGGCGGACATTTAGCCATAGTGGATTTCATAGTCCGCTCTTAATACTTGCAATATTTTCGTTTTAATACAACTTCTATTTACATTTTTTAATTCCTTTGACTATACTCTTACATCAAGAAACCTTCACCTTCGTATCTCCCTCTTTAGGCAATTGAATTTTCATAAAAACATAAATGAGTACAACTGACAAAACAGCAACTAATTGTATCCATATACTTGGAAAGAACATCGAAATTCCCGAAGCAAACAATATGGTTCGTGCGACAGGATTTAATACTCCCACTCCTAATAGATAACCCTCTAGAGCCGTAGCAAGTACAAATACACCTATTAGCACCGATATTATAGCAATAACAGTTTCAGTCGGTTCGCCACGTCCAAGTAATATTTCGGGTTTATAAACCATATAAAAGGGAACTATAAACTTAACCATTCCCAGTTGGACAGCTTGAAAGCCTGTCCTCATCGGATTGGCTTCAGCAATACTCGCGGTCGCAAAAGCAGCTAACGCAACAGGCGGTGTAATATAAGAAACGGTTGCCCAGTACACTACAAATAAATGAGCCGCGACCGGATCAACACCAACTGCAATAAGTGCCGGAGCCATGATAACCGCTAAAAACACATACACTGCCGATACAGTCATTCCCATTCCTAGAATAAAGCATGTAAGAGCTCCGCCAATTAAGATCAACAACATATTGTCCCCTGCGGCCGCCACCAACTCTCTTGAAAATGAAAATGAAACTCCAGTTGCAGACAACGCTCCTACAATAAAGCCTACACCCGCAATAATACAAACAATTTCAGCTAATGTTTTTCCAATAGACTCAAACATTTCAAATATCTCTTTCTTTCCCCATCTATTCTCTTTTTTTAGGATTGCTATTAGAACCAAAACAGCACTAGCATAATAAGGTGCTTGAGATTCTGAATTTAGAACACCTAAAAATACAATCAATAGAACGAGGGCAAAGAGATAATACCATCCACTTTTTATTGTCTTCCAAAAAGAAGGTATTTCTGACTCCGGCATCCCTTTTAAGTTGTTTTTTGCTGCATATCCATCGATTTGAATATAGAGCCCTACATAATATAAAACTGCGGGCATGACAGCCGCTAAAGCAATCTGATAATAAGGCATCCCCAAAAAAGAAGCCATTATAAATGCCGCTGATCCCATAATCGGTGGTGTGATGGTTCCACCAGTCGATGCAACCGCTTCGACAGCAGCTGCATAATGTGGCTTGTATCCCGTCTTTTTCATAGCTGGAATTGTCATCGAACCGATTGTTACCGCATTCGAAACTGCACTACCACTTAACATTCCAAAGAATGCACTACCCACAACCGCAACTTTGGCAGTTCCTCCACGAGTTCTTCCGAACAATGATTGTGCGATGTTAAAGAAAAATTCTCCACCGCCGGTACGAGTAATAACAATTCCAAAAACTAAAAACCCAAGTAGTAAATTCCCTACTGATGAAAATGCAATTCCTAATACACTATTGGCACTCATAATATGATTTCTTGCTGTTTCAAGAAAATCATAAGATTGACCTTGTAAAATTGAAATAGGTACACCTGAAGCAATAAGAGGGTAAAGTGAAAACGCTAAACAAACAAGCGCAATTGCTGTGCCCCCCGTTCTTCGTAGCGCTTCGAGAACAAGTAACCAAAAAACAATACTCAAAACGGTAGGTAAAAGTGGCGCAATCCAATCCCATCCTTCTAAGACGATCCGCTCTCCATTTATTCCGAAATAACCGGCAATCCCAGCAGTAATTACAAATAAAAGGATGTCATACCATGGAAGTCTTTCTGCATCCTTTTTCTTAGCTGGAAAAATCAAATAGGCAATTGACATAAAACAGGCCAACAAGAAATAAAGAAAAGTGTTTTCAATTAAAGCAATACCGAAAATATTCAAATAAAATAACATATTAATGGAAAGTATGATCCCAATTATTGTAAAGATTACAAGTACAACCCGCCAAAAGTTGTTTAATCTGCTCATCGCCAAATTCATCCACTCCAATCCTGAATATTGTCATGTAGTTTACATGTTAATCCGATTATTTGTATCCGTTATAAGAGATTTTGAATTGATTGCGTCTATTAAGCAGAAACAAGTAGATCAAACTTATAGATGTAAAAATCATAAAGTCATGACACTTCAGTTCAACTACTTCTGTACTGATATACTTAGCTGATCACTGAACTAATTCTGTCTTTCTTTCCAACCAATATTTCTGAAAATCCGTTTTCTTAATTCCTTTCTCAGCAGCTTCCTCTATGACTTTATCCCAAGCTTCTGTCAGTTTTTGATGTCTTTCTATTAGAACGTCATTCTTGGCCTGTTTTTCATCATCCCAAAGACCAATTTCATCAAGGAACTTTATTGTACCCTCATGGAATGGGATACCACGTGGTTCAGTTAAAACTTTATCCCGACTGTATTCAACTAAATTTATTGAAGAATCTTTGTATTGATCAAAGTTTTCATCCATGGACTTTAATAATTCATAGATGACTTCAGGTTCTTGATCTTCGTAACTAGCAATTAAGTAACCATGACCCTGTAGGGTTATTTCACCTTCTACTCCCGGGACATCAGTCACACTTCTTGGGAAGAACCACGACGCAACTTCTTGTACACGCTCCCATCCTTCCGCATCATTCTTATCCATTTCAAGCCATACAATACCGACTTTACTATCAGCTTCGTACATAGCGGAAGCAGTTGGATTAATGGAGGCCACATCTATCTTCCCTTGAACTAATGCATCCGATTGGCCTGCATAGGAAGTCAACTCAATTATCTTAACGTCATCCAATGTTAGCCCTGCAAATGCTAAAGTGGCTTCAGTTTTAATATTTACCGAGGGGTTTCCAACAATCCAAGGGACTTTTTTCCCTTTTATATCACTTATCGTTTCAATACCGGAATCTTTTCGAACCGCAAATCCGGTTGCGCTAGTTGGTGCCCAAACTGCCCGTACATTCTGAGGTCCCCAACTTTGGTCACTAAACTCTTCAACTGCTTCAAAAGCAAATTGAACTTCATCCCCAACCTTCCCAATTGCTGCCGTTCCGTCCCTCAAAGGAATCATCCTTCCAACACCAGTTGCAGAAGGTAACATTCTAACTTTAGTGCCGGTTACACCTGTAAGCATATTTGCGATAGCTGACATTTCTGCATAGCCGCCCGACCCTACATCATACACACTCCAAGTCATTTGATCTGGCAATGCTCCTGATGAATTATTTGATGATTTATTATTGTCAGTCGCTTGTTCCGCCTCAGCACCACAGGCCACTAAAAATGCTAGTAAAAAAGTAGTCAATAATAGAAGTGCAGACCTCTTCAATATTTTTTCCCCCTTTACAAAATATATATTGGGATATCCCCCAAATCATAAAATGATTCTCCTACCCTTTTAAAATAACTTTTAAAATTAGTATGTCTATTTTTAGTCGCCACGTCTCGAAAGTGCCTTAATTTCTGCCGAAAACGCAGAAACATGGCAAATCGAACCCTTCGCCGTCCGATTGGTAACGCTTACATCGATCTCCCTCCTGCTACCTCAATCGTTGTTCCAGTAATATAATTTGAATAATCCGAGCACAAAAATACAACTGCATTTGCAATGTCTTCCGGTTTTCCTGGTCTTTGTAACGGTATATCTTTAATTCTAGCCTGTCGAATGTCTTCTGGCATTGCACGTGTCATATCAGAATCAATAAAACCTGGTTGAATTGCGTTCACATTTACTTGATATCTAGCCGACTCTCTCGCAGCAACTTTTGTCATTGCAATAATGCCAGCTTTTGCACCAGCATAATTCACTTGACCCATGTTTCCTACTTTCCCTGAAATAGATGAAATATTCACAATCTTACCCTTTCCCTGCTTCCTCATATGCAAAGCTGCCTCTTGCATACACAAAAACGTCCCTTTCATATGAACTTGGATGACTTGATCGAATTGTTCTTCTGTCATTTTGTGCATCATAGCATCCCTAGTAATTCCTGCGTTATTTACTAGGATGTCCAAATCCCCAAACGTCTCAATTGCCGTATTAACCATCCTATTTACATCATTCTTATTTCCAACGTTTACTTTACAAGCAATTGCTTTCCTTCCCAGCTTTTCAATTTCTTTCACTACATTCTCTGCTGCTTCTATATCTAAATCTGCTACAACAACATCCGCTCCGTGCCTTGCCAGGACTAAAGCGGTCTCTCGACCAATCCCCTGCCCACTTCCAGTTACAATCGCGATTTTATTTGTTAAATCCATTTCGCATAACCTGCCTTTTAAATTATCTTAATACTTTTGTAAAGCTATTATTTCCCCATAAAAACAGGTGTTACTTTATTCCGAAAAGCATTTATTCCCTCTCGGTGATCCTCTGTTTGCTGGAGTATTGTCTGTGCATAACGTTCAGCTTCCAGTACTTCTTCCATATTCATTCGATCCGATCTATCAATAATTGATTTTGTCATGATGTTGGCATAAAAAGGACCGGCGGCAATACTTTTTGCCCTTTCCATTACAACGGAGTAAAGTTCTTCTTTCGGGAAGATGTCATTTACAATACGATATTCTTTCGCTTCTTCAGCTGAAATGATTGATGCGTGTAAGATCCACTCTTTCGCTTTATGCGGCCCTACAAGTCTAGGTAGAAAATAACTCAAGCCACAATCCGGCATGAGACCGATTTTATTAAAGGCCAGCCCAAACTTCGCTTCCGGTGAAGTATAGACCATATCTGCAGCTATAGCCAAACTAAATCCCGCACCGAAAGCATATCCATCAACCATAGAAATCACGATCTTTTCCATATTCCGAATTCTTTTGATTACTTCAATCATTTTTTTCATATGATCGAAAGTTTCAAGTGCTGTCCGATTCCCCATGCCATTAATACTGCTTCCAGAACAAAAATTAGCCCCTTCTCCTTTTAATACAATTACCCTAACTTCCGGCGACTTTTCGCAGTCCGAAAGAACTTTTAATAATTCCTCTCGCATTTCAAGCGTAATAGCATTCAATTGCTGAGGATTATTTAGTGTTAATACAGCCACTTGATCGCTTATTTCTAACTTTAAACTTGATTTCATAATTTCCACCTCTTTATCATTTAATTGAACTCATTAAGCCACTATTTTTTTCACTTCAAATTGCGCCTTCGCTTTTACTTCATCCCCACTTTGTGCAAGCGCCTCACATACCCATCGGTCCTCAGTTTCATCGATGACAACGCCCGTGACAGAAATTCTTTCCTCCGGTCGTGTGATCGTTTGAAACCGAACCGAAAATTTAGCTAATGACTGAAGGGGAATCCACGTCCCGATCGCCTGACCAACAAAGCCCATAATGAGCATCCCGTGAGCAATGACTCCACCTAGCCCAACTTGTTTCGCAAAAGGGACGACGGTATGAATTGGATTAAAATCTCCCGAAGCACCTGCATATTTAACAAGTTGCGAATGTGTCACCTCCTCCTTTTCAAACGTTTGAAATTGATAACCGATATGCATAAGTCAATCTCCTCTCAATGTCTTTCGATAATTGATGTATAGCCAACCATTGTTAGTTCCCCATATTGATTTTTGTATTCTCTTTTCACCTTATAAATGTCCATTGCTTTTTTTGATTGAACATCCACTATTGCGGTCGTCACCGTAATTTCATCACCAACACGAATATTTTTGATATATTCATAGGTCTGTTCTCCATAAAGGACCTTTTTCAGATTCAATCCTAGCAATTGCCCATAAGAAACTTGTCCACCCCATAAATCAATCACAGTAGCGATTGTTGGTGGCATATGTTCACCTGTCTCATAAGATGGATGATTGTCTCCGATTGCAGCGGCTAGTTCCTTAACTTTTCCCTTTTCGATAGTAAATGCAAATGGGGCAAAAGTTTCGCCAATCCTGCTCGTTTTCAACTCAATCATAATGACCCTCCTCACTTTTCATATACAAAATATTTTTAGTTACATCCGAAATCTTATAATTCATATTTTTACACAAGTAAAAACTAATGTCAATAACTATTCAGACTATTTATTATATTCGTACCATTTGTAGTATAAATATGAGCTATTAATTTACACGTGACATACTAAAAAAACGCTTTATACCAACGATACTTCACTCTATTATTTATTTTTATATGTTAACAATCAAAATAATTAGTAACCGTATTATGCCTACAAATTCTTGATATAAATTTTTCATATATAAAATTTATACTCAAATCATGAGAAGTTAATATCTTTCAATCCACAAACTTTTTTATATATATAATATTACGAGGTTGGTCAATTGAATCAGTTATACACAAATTGACAGGTATTGGCATGACAATGAAGAGATTTCAGGTCCAAGCTTAACATTGTATTAGGTGAATTAGATGTTGATGTAGTCCCGCTTCATCCAGCTGTTGCACTGAAAGGTATTCCAATGAATTCCCTCTTCAAGCGTGAATCTGCACTCACCTTGTTTATTTAAAAAAGCTTTCTATATATAAAGAACACTGGCATCCAATTCTTCCATTAGATCCGCCACATTGTCGATCGACTCTAGTTGCAATACTTGTTGCGCGAACTTGTCTCTTTTTTCCTGCGGTAGTATCGTTGCTAGATTGGTAAACTTACGTTGCAGTTCTTCCGATGTGACTGGATTTTCCGGATCACCTTTTGGATAGTCCGTCTGTTTTTCAATCACCGTACCATCTTTCAAAATCACATTGACTTTGGATCCCCATTTGACAGGATATTCTTTATCCACTTGCGAGTCTAACTTCGCATCCACTTTTTCAACGAGGCCTCGAATTGTTGGTTCCCATAAATCCTCATCGTTAAAATCATCCAAATTGGCGTTTCCTTTCGCAAGGCCTAGTGCCGTACAATATTGAATACTGAATTTAGATTCATATTGCGTTTGAGGATTATTGTTATCCGTAATGTCCATTGTCGCCCGGTATGAACCAACTTCCACTTTAGCGATGTCTTGAATTTTGAAATCATTTTCCTTTACAATGTCGATGGCCAAGTCGATAGCAGCATGAGTATGCCGGCATGATGCATGCACTTTAAACGAGTTCTCCAGAATTTTAAATTCCTTCCCTAGATTCAATGTTATTTTCCCCGCATCATATTCATCGCTCATTGCTTTAAAAAAACCTCTGTTTCCTTCTAAAATCTTCTCAGCTCCTGTAAAGCCTTTTTCCGCTAACAAGCTAGCTAACAAGCCTTCCATAGCCGCTTTTCCCGGATGGAGCTGCTTGGTCATCGCTCCATCTTCAATGAACTCCCATAACCCCGCAGCTTGGGTGCCCGCATTTCCTAGAGCATTAATAAACGCAGTCTCATCCAATTGCAGTAATTTAGCCGTAGCAACTGCAGAACCGAACGTTCCGCATGTTGCCGTATTATGCCAGTAATAATAATGGGAAGGAGATACGGCTTCACCGATTCGATAGCACACTTCGTACCCTAAAATGACAGCCAGTATCAGTTCCTTCCCGCTTAACTTTTTCCACTCTGCTACTGCCAACGCTGCCGGTATGACAACAGTTGCCGCATGAATGATGGAGGACTTATGAATATCATCCAATTCGACAATATGACTGGATGCCCCGTTTACGAGAGCTGCGTTTAAAACGGATGTTTTCCCTCCAGTTACAAGTGTTGCCTGGGGATTGCCGCCCATTTCCTTCATCGTTTCGCTAATCATTTGGATCGGTGGTTTATTGACACCAGCTAACGCAGAACCGAAATAATCCAAAATGCACAGCTTGGCAAAGGAAACAACTTCATCAGGTAAATCCTCATATGTTAGTGCCGAATAATGGCTCGCAAGTATTTTACTTAGATTCAACCTCTATTCCCCCTCATCGAATTTATTGCTGAATGGTCTCCAAGTCAAAACCCAATTCTTTTAAAATAGACTCCGTATGCTCTCCTACCGCTGGTATCGGTTTCATGACTGTAGCAATACCTTCAAAAGTAACAGGTGGAATGAGCGCTTGTAATGGTCCTACAGGTGAATGCACTTCTCTCCAACGATTTCTAGCTTGTAATTGCGGATGATTAGCCAATTCCTGGACCGTATTTAAACGTGCGTTAGCAATTTTTGCTTCTTCAAGCCGATTGATCACTTGATCTGCATTGAAATCTTGGAAACGCTCTTCAATAATAGATTTCAATGCAGCATTATTTTCCACTCGTTTCGAGTTACTAGCAAATCGTGGATCTACAGCTAGTTGTGGATCACTTAATACTTTTTCACAAAACTGAGCCCATTCCCTCTCATTTTGTATGCCCATAAATACAAACTTTTCGTCCCGTGCTTTGAATGGACCGTATGGATAAATTGTCGCATGACTGGCGCCAGTCCGTTTTGGTTCAATACTGCCATAAGTCGAATAATAGAGTGGGTACCCCATCCACTCTGCGAGTGCCTCCAGCATGGACACTTCCATAATAGTCCCTTTTCCTGTCTGCTGCCTTGCTAGAAGAGCAGTTAAAATCCCGGTGTATGCATACATGCCCGCAGCAATATCTGCAATAGATATACCTGTTTTAGACGGGTGTTCTTCCGTCCCAGTAATGGAAACAAGGCCAGCTTCGCACTGGATCAGTAAATCATACGCTTTTTTATCAGTATAAGGACCAAAAGAGCCATAACCGGATATACTACAAATGATCAATTGAGGATATTTTTTCTTTAATTCTTCTGCTTCGAATCCAAGACGATCGATCGCACCGGGCGCCAAGTTTTGGATAAAGACATCCGCTTCTGAAAGGAGTCGGTCCAATACAACTTTCGATTCCTCCTTCTTCAAATCAAGCGCTACGGATTCCTTCGAGCGATTTAACCATACAAAATGGCTCGCCATCCCCTTGACGGTCGTATCGTAATTACGTGCAAAGTCTCCCGTAATAGGTCTTTCCACTTTAATGACCCGTGCTCCCAAATCCGCTAATTGTCTTGTTGCGAATGGAGCGGCTACCGCTTGTTCCAATGAAACAACTGTCAAACCTTCTAATGGTAACATGAACATTCACCCCCGCATCTATTTCAAAACCCCTTTTGTATTAAGTTGTGGGTTGTAAACGACTGGAAAGAGACTTGGCAAAAGGAACAATTTCATTCACTTTCTCTAATTGCAAACCTGTCTCTACACCCATTTCAGATAGCATGATCGCTACTTCTTCCGTAGCTAAATTCCCGGTTGCCCCCGGCGAAAATGGACAGCCCCCCAGCCCACCAACGGAACTATCAAACTTGTCAATTCCTGCTTGCATAGCAGCTAACGTATTCGCCAACGCCATCTTCCGTGTATCATGGAAGTGACCAACAAAAACCGCGTCAGGATATAGGTCCTTCAATCTTGCGAACCGGTCATAGACAATTTTCGGATTCGCGTATCCGTTTGTATCACCGATGTCGATTTCATCAGCCCCTAGTTCAACAAACCGTTGGCAAACATAGTTAAGTTCTTCAAAAGAGACCTTCCCTTGATAAGGACAAGCGAAAGACATGGAGACGTAAGCTCTCGTACAGATGCCATGCTCTTTCGCCAATGTAAACATTTTTTCCGTCTCGATGAGCGATTCATCTATCGTCTTATTGATATTTTTTTGATTGAACGTTGAACTTGCTCCAATGAAGACAGCAATTTGTGGAACATGCGCCTGAATAGCCTGTTCGAGTGCTTTAAGATTCGGCGTTAAAGCGATGTATGTTAAACCCAGTTCATTACAATAACGACTAATTTCATCTGCATCTGCCATTTGCGGCACCCACTTCGGACTGACAAAAGCGGCTGTTTCCATCCGGGAAAATCCTGCGTCCGCGAGCTTGCGGATCAGTTCCTTTTTGGATTCGGTCGAAATGGGCACTGGCTCATTTTGCAATCCATCCCGTGGTCCCACTTCAATTAATTCAATTTTCTTCGGAATATTCATCATGCACCTCCGGATTTCCCTCACTTTTTTAGATTCCCAATTTTAGTAGGATCTTGGCATGCCTAAAATATGCTGGGCTACATAAGACAAGATTAAGTTCGTCGAAATCGGTGCAACTTGATACAATCTCGTTTCTCTAAATTTCCGTTCCACATCATATTCTTCCGCAAATCCAAAACCTCCATGTGTTTGAAGGCACGCATTTGCTGCTTCCCAAGAAGCGTCAGCCGCCAGTAGTTTGGCCATATTGGCTTGTTTCCCGCATGCTTTTCCTTCATCATATAGTCTCGCAGCTTCGAAACGCATTAAGTCAGCCGCTTCCAAATTGATGTATGATTTGGCGATTGGGAATTGGATGCCTTGGTTTTGCCCGATTGGTCTGTTAAAGACAACTCGATCTTTGGCGTATTGTGTCGCACGATCCACAAACCAATAGCCATCTCCTATACATTCAGCGGCAATCAGAATACGTTCTACATTCATCCCATCTAAAATATATGAAAAACCTTTTCCTTCTTCTCCGATCAAGTTTTCAACTGGTACTTCTAAATCTTCAATGAATAGTTCAGTCGTCGCATGGTTCATCATCGTCCGGATCGGTTGAATCGTGATGCCATTTCCAACAGCTTCTTTCAAGTCAACTAATAATACCGATAAACCTTCCGTACGTTTTTTCACTTGATCGACTGGCGTTGACCGGACAAGTAAAAGCATTAAATCCGAATATTCAGCCCGAGAGATAAATACTTTTTGACCGTTTACAATATATTTATCCCCTTTACGTACAGCAACTGTTTTCAATTGCGTCGTATCTGAGCCTGTGTTCGGTTCCGTGACACCAAATGCTTGTAATCTCAAGGATCCATCGGCGATTTTCGTTAAGTATTTCTTCTTTTGCTCTTCAGATCCATGACGTAATAAAGTGCCCATTGTATACATTTGTGCATGGCACGCGCCCGCATTTGCGCCAGAACGATTAATTTCTTCCATAATAATTGATGCATCTGTAACAGATAGCCCTGACCCGCCGTATTCTTCAGGAATGAGCGCAGCCAAGAAGCCGGCTTCCGATAAGGCTTTTACAAATTCTTCTGGGTAAGCGTTCGTTTCGTCTAACTTTCTCCAATACTCATCCGGATAATCTTTACAAATCGTTCTTACACTTTGGCGCAGCTCTTCCTGGAATTCTGGTGTACTTACGTGAAGTTCAGTCGTTTTCATATGCAAATCTCCCTCTGTTTTTCGTTTTATGTGTGAATCATTTCCCCGCTTGCTTCAATCCATTACTTTCATAAACTTTTATTTGCCCACAAATTCGGGTTCACGTTTTTCTACAAATGCCCGGACACCTTCCAAGCGATCTTCGGTATTGACACAATGATTATAAAAGACGAGTTCTTCGATCCTCGCTTGCGCATCGTCCATACCAAATAAGGAGTCAACAGCTTTCTTGCAATTTTGCACAGCAATCGGGGCATTTTTCGCTAACTGTTCAGCAAGTGCAAGTGCCTCTTCCACTAAATGATCGGACGTTGTCAAACGATTCAATAAGCCTACTTTATCCGCCTCTGTTGCCGAAACCATTCGGCCGGTACATACCCATTCTTTCGCGATATGGACACCGACTCTTTTTGTCAACAGTCGTGTTCCGCCGCCACCTGGCATAATGCCGCGCGTTGCTTCTGGCAAACCAAATGTAGCGGTGTCGGCTGCAACGATAAAATCACAATTCAAAATGATTTCGAATCCTCCCGCCAGTGCAAAACCATCCACAGCTGCAATGACGGGTTGCGGGAGATCCGCGATGGCATAGAACATTTTCTCAAAAAGATGATGTTGCGCTTTCCATTCTTCTTCTGTCATTCCATTACGCTCTTTTAAATCGGCACCTGAACAAAATGCCTTGGAATTGCTTGAAGTTAACACGACTACCCTTGCATCTGACTTCGCAAGCGATTGGAGTGTTTCTAAGATGTCTCTCGCCATTTGTGTATTAAAGGCATTACGTGCTTCAGGACGATTGAGTTCGATAACCGCGATTTTTGCGTTTGCTTCAGTTCTACTAATCGTTAAATAGGACATTTCGCTTCACTTCCTCGTATTTTTTAGTGAATGTTCTGAAATAACTTAATAGGAACATTGACGTTCTACTAAATACAGTGTAAAACTGTACTAGACGTTTCCAACATCCAAGGAGGTACAAAATTGGACATTACACAATTGCATTATTTTATCGTTGCTGCAGAGCAAGAACATATGACTAGAGCCTCAGAAATTTTAGCTTTATCTCAATCTGCTCTAAGTCGCTCAATTACATCTTTAGAAAACGAATTAGGCGTCCCATTATTTGACCGGAAAAACAGAAAGATTTACTTAAATAGATATGGAAAGATATTTCTGGAAGATGCAAAAAGAATTGTCCATCAAGTCGAAGTTTCAAAAGCGAACCTTTCTCACCTTGTTCATCCCGATATTGGAAATATATCACTTTCCTTTGTCCATAGCCTTGGACTCAACTATATCCCGTCCTTACTCAAGGCATTTCAACTTTCCAATCCGGGTCATTCAATCACCTTAAATGAAAACAAAGCACCACTGATTGTGAAAGATTTATTGACCAATGAAACGGATTTAGGATTTGCTACACAATATCAATCATTTTCCGATTTAGAATATACGCCAATCTTCAAAGAAAAAATTGTGTTAATCGCTTCTAGCCAACATCGGTTCTCAGACATGCAACCTATTCAAATGGAAGAGATTGAGGATGAGAGTTTTATACATTACAATGCAGATACAGAATTGAGGAAACTCATCGACTCCACTTTCTCGAAACATCATCTTGATGTGCATGTTGCGTATGATGGATTAGAAATAAACAGTATTCTAGGGCTTGTAACCTCCAACATGGGCATCGCCCTTGTTCCGGAATCTGTCATTCAAAACATTCAAGGTATCAAAATCATTCCCATTTCCGATTTTGATATTGATCGAACGATCTATTTAATTCATAAAAAGGAAGGCTATATTTCAAAAGCAGTTCTTTACTTTAAAGATTTCATTCTTTCCTATTATGAAAAACAGCTTTTACATACTGATTGATCAATTACGCTTCGGCGTAATTGTTCAATCATCCCCCCAAGCAGGCTCTCCCTTTCTTACAAACTCACCTACTACTCAATCGATTTCAACTCCCCTTTGCTATTCTGTTTTTCCTTCCTGCTACCAATTATAGCGATGTTAATTCTAGGAAGACAAAGCAAATAACACATCATTGTCATGCGAAATACGCATAATTTCAGATAATTCAGCATGCTACAATGAGGACGTCCACAATATTTACTAGGAGGTTTTATCATGAATATTTTTGTACTATTGAAAAGAACTTTCGATAAGAAAACAAAATCGTGCTTTCCAATGGCATCATCAAAGAAGCAGGTAAAGTGTTAAGTGGTGAATTGAATGATCAAGTAAGCGATCTTGTCCAATTATTGCGTTATGAAGCGAAAGTAGTTAACTAATTTAATAGCATAAAGTGAAACTTCAATCAGTGGGGGTTTTTCCCATCCCCCACTGATTGTTAGTTGAATCAATCGGGCTTTTACGGGCAGTTAATCTCCCACCTATCCTGATCGTTTCACTTAAGTCTTGAGGTGGGAGTCTTACTGCCCGTTAATGCGGGATAAAATGGAGATCAGGAGGTTTTTAGAATGGCTAAAAAAGCTCTCGTTTTGGGAGAAGTACGTGACGATTTACTTAGAAATCCGTCATTTAAAGCAATTGGGGCTGCAAAGCAGATAGCGGATGGTGGAGGAGAAACAGCATGTTAGCACTTTTGAATTTACTCGCTTTCCTTACCATGACAGGCTATGCACTGTATTTGTTCATCCATCTTGTCTACACACGTTATTTATTTGTAAAACTTGGCAAGAAAGCAGAGTTTGAACCCAACTTGAAAGAGCGGATTAATACTGTGCTCGTCAATGGATTTGGGCAGCGTAAATTATTTAAGGACAAGAAAAGTGGATGGATGCATTTAATCTTGTTTTATGGCTTTTTTATCATTCAAATCGGATTAATCGAATTGATTATCAAGGGATTCATTAGCGGCTATGAATTTCCTTTTGGGAATGCACATAAATATTTTAGTCTCTTGCAAGAGTGGACCACTTTTCTGATGATGTGCGCGGTTGTCTATGCTTTTTACCGTCGCTATATCGAAAAGCTCAATAGGCTGCAATGGAAACGGGATCGAAAGGCAGCTTTTGTCATTATTGCCCTATTTACATTAACTCTATCGATTTTGCTATCGCTCGGCTTTGAACGTGTGATGTTTGGGCACACACCTGATTTTGTATATGCGCCCTTCTCGAGCATGGTTACGGCGGTGTTTTCAGGTATTGGCATGACAGCAGGCACCGTTTTGTTCTATGTATTTTGGTGGGTCCATATGGTGTCTGTCTTCTCGTTCATGGTATTTGTGCCGCAGTCAAAACAAGCGCATGAGTTGTTCGCTTTGGTCAATCTCTTTTTCAAAAAGACGGGAGCTCCCGGAAAGCTGAAGAAAATTGATTTTGAAGATGAAGAAACTGAAGTCTTCGGCGTTGGGAAAATTGAGGATTTCACGCAATCACAGTTAATCGATCTATATGCCTGTGCTGAATGCGGGCGATGCACGAATATGTGTCCTGCCTCCGCAACTGGAAAAACCTTATCCCCGATGAACTTAATCGTCAAAATGAGGGATCATTTAACAGAAAAAGGAGCCGTTGTCACATCGCGCAGTCCGTGGTTGCCTCGTTCCGTTTTCGCTTCCTCAGCAACACCTTCATTAGCAATGGCTGGATTAGCAAGCCAGGAATCAGCGGCCACCATTGAACTGCCTAGTTTAATCGGCGATATCATCACAGAAGAAGAGATTTGGGCTTGTACAACATGCCGTAACTGCGAAGATCAATGTCCAGTAGCCAATGAGCATGTTGACAAAATCATCGATCTTCGTCGTTACCTTGTCTTAACGGAAGGGAAAATGGACGGAGATGCACAGCGGGCGATCCAAAATATTGAACGGCAAGGAAATCCATGGGGACTAAACCGCAAAGAGCGGGAAAGTTGGCGCGAGTTACGCGAAGATGTTCATATTCCGAGTGTGAAAGAGTTGAAGAAGCAAGGAGAGGAATTTGACTATTTGTTCTGGGTCGGTTCGATGGGTTCTTTTGATAATCGGAGCCAAAAAATCGCTTTATCTTTTGCGAAACTACTTAATGAAGCTGGTATAAGCTTTGCGATTCTAGGCAACAAGGAAAAGAACTCGGGCGATACGCCTCGACGTCTCGGCAATGAGTTCCTCTTCCAAGAACTAGCAACACAAAACATAGAAGAATTCGAGAAAAATGGTGTAAAGAAAATCGTCACGATTGATCCGCATGCATACAACATCTTCAAGAATGAGTATCCGGACTTCGGCTTAGAAGCGGAAGTGTTCCATCATACAGAGTTACTTGCGGAACTCGTAAAAGACGGCAAACTCGCGCCAAAAAATGAAGTGAATGAAACAATAACTTTCCATGATTCCTGTTACTTGGGTCGCTACAACGAAGTGTATGATCCACCGAGGGAAATCTTAAAATCCATTCCGGGTGTGAAACTAATTGAAATGGGGCGGAGCCGTGAAAATGCGATGTGCTGCGGTGCTGGAGGCGGCCTCATGTGGATGGAAGAACATACGGGAAGCCGTATCAACGTTACGCGAACCGAGCAAGCGATTGCGACGAAAAGTTCAACCATTTCCAGCGGCTGCCCTTACTGCTTGACGATGCTCGGGGACGGAACGAAAGCGATGGAAGTAGAAGATAATATTAAGACGATGGACGTTGCGGAAATTTTAGAATTGGCGATCAGATAAATCTTGATTTAGAAATGCAGAAACTAGCTTTCAGTTGAAATAAGATAGAGACATCGGTACTAAAATCGCTTAGTTCATTAGCTCAAAGGAGTTCAGAACATGAAAGTAGTTGCACCTTAAAGTTTTACGTATAGCGGAGGTAACAAGGCGGTTCTTTTACTGCATGGCTTTACTGGCAATACGATAGATGTAAGAATGTTAGGAAAGTATTTACAACAACGCGGTTTCACCTGTCATGCGCCATTGTATAAAGGGCATGGAATGGATCCGAACAAACTGATTCAAACGGGACCTGGAGATTGGTGGCAAGATGTCGTAGATGGATACAATCTCTTGAAAGCGGAAGGTTTCGATGAAATTGCGGTTGCGGGCGTTTCGTTAGGTGGATTATTCGCCTTAAAAGTAGGATCAGAACTACCCGTAAAGGGCATTGTTTCGATGTCTGCTCCCCTCCAAGCGAAAACGGAAGAAGAGCTCTATTTGCGCGTACAAAATTATGCAAAGGGCTATAAAAAATTTGAAGGCAAGAACGACGAACAAATTCAAGCCGAAATGACAGAATTTGAACAGCTGCCTATGCCCTTTTTAACGGATCTTCAACAAACTATTGAAGAAATGGGTGGCAAACTCGATCGAATCACCTCCCCTCTCTTGATTTTACAAGGTTATTTAGATGATTCGCTTTATAAAGAAAGCGCGCAAATCATTTACAATCATGTAAATACGGAAGAGAAACAATTGAAATGGTATGAACAATCGGGACATATTATAACGTTAGATAAGGAACGGGAAACCGTATATGAGGATGTCTATACGTTTTTGGATTCTTTGGATTGGTGATAAATATGATGAACTGGTCAAAAACAATTCAGGTAGAATGTAGTAGAAAATAGAATGAGTCATATATTTGCAAGTGTAAAATAGCCCCTCTTTAAAATAGGAGGCCACTGAAAAACTTATAGGTGCATACAAAGTTAATAAAGGAGTCCGTTTGTTCAATTTCGAATAAACGGACTTCTTTTTCGATTTCTCCATTTCCCCACTTTTCTACCGGTGTACATCTAAAGCTGTCTCCATTACATTTATCATTGTTAAAGCTCTCCTATTTTACTTCTAAATTAGCTATTGACTGTCTCAACTTACATCGAAATGAAGTTTTGCCTCTTCAAATATTGACTTCTCTCCTTCCGGCAAATCATCTTCATGATAAATCGCCTCCGCCGGGCAAGATGCCACACAAGCACTACACTCTATACAAGAATCAGGATTGATGAAATACTGATTCTCCCCCTTCCTTAATACAATCCACCGGACAAACCGACACACAATCTGTTGCTTTTTCCGTCATACAGGCTGTCGTAATAACATATGCCATACTACTTCCTCCTTTAAAACCAATTACATAAAATGCATGATCACATTCAAGGCTTTCCTGAAATAAGCGATTATGAAATCGGCTCTTACATATAAAATCAGTTCTTTTTCTCTATCAATCTTGACTTGGCTGCCAAGAAGAAAAACGTCTTTCCAACATTCCTAAGATTCCGGTCAACAAAATACCAGTCAAAGTTATGACTAATACTCCGACAAACATACGATCCGTCATTAGATTTTGACCATCAGTCGTTAATTGAAACCCAATACCTGCTGAAGAAGCAAATAACTCCCCAACGACCACACCTATCAATCCTTGTCCAATGCCTAGTCGAATACCTGTCAAAAGAAAGGGCACCGTTGAGGGTAGGGCTATCGTTTTAAAGATTTGCCATTCACTAGCTGTAAATGTCCGTGCCGCTTTGATTAAATCCTGATCAAGTGTATTCATTGCTTTTTGGGCACTCATTACAATTGGAAAGAATGCCATCAGAAATACAATTACAATCTTGGACATAGGTCCGATTCCAAAAGCAATGATGATGACTGGTAATAATGTTACTTTAGGTGTTACATAGAGACCCGAAATAAAAGGATTAACAATTGCATTGAAAGTCTTGTTCCATCCAGATAGAACTCCCATCGGAATTCCAATCAGCATGGCCAATAGAAATCCAATCCCAAATTCATAACCACTTACCCCGAGGTTGCTCCAGAACTTAGGCTCTTGCACCATGACGACACTTGCTTGTATAATTGCTATAGGAGAACTGATAAATAATGGATCAACCCACTCATATCTAGAAATAACTTCCCAACCAATGAAGAATAAAACAACAGTTGAAACACTAAGCAGAAATGTAGGATTCACTTTTTGTTGTTTTTTTCGTTTACTTTTTATTAGCCCCGGTTGAAGTTGAACAGCTTCATTTTTTTGCATATTATCCCTCCTCTCTTATACTCTGCTGAAATCCTTGCTTGGATGACTCTTTTTCAATGATTCCCCAGATGTGATCCATTAACTTTAAAAACTCGGGGTCACGTTTAGCATGAAGATTCCTTGGGCGTGGAATCTTAACCTCCACAACCTCTACAACTCTTCCCGGTCTTGCGCCAAAAACAAATATACGATCTGCCAGGTAAATAGCCTCATCTATTTGGTGCGTTATAAAAATACTTGTTTTCTTAGTTTCTTCCCAGATTCTCAAAATTTCTTCTTGCATAAATTCTCTTGTTTGTGCATCCAATGCCGATAATGGTTCATCCAATAATAAGAGTGAGGGATCCACCGTCAGTGCACGAGCTAGGTTCACCCGTTGTTGCATTCCTCCTGACAGCTCGTGTGGATAATGATTTTCATAACCTTTTAGACCGACCATCTCAATATATTCTTCTGCAAGCTTTCGTGTTTGATCGGTAATTCGCTTTTGAATTTCTAAACCATACAAAACATTATCGAGCACTGTTCGCCAAGGAAAAAGGCTAGGACTTTGGAAAACAACAGATCGATCCCTACCTGGCCCTATAATTTTTTCATCGTCTAACACAATTGATCCTCTACTCGGTTTAATAAGTCCAGCTACAGTGTTTAAAAATGTACTTTTTCCACATCCACTAGGTCCAACTATACAAATGAATTCCCCTTCTTTTATTTCCAAGTTTATATCGCTAAGCGCTATCATCTCTGCTCCTGTTTTAGTGTTCGTATAAGTGACATCCAAAGATGTCGTACGGAGCTTTAACTTTGTATCGACTTGGGTTTTACTCATCCTTCTCACCTCTTTGAATTATGTTCTATTTTCCGGAAAACACCTTTTCAACATAATCATTGGTCCAAATTACGCCAGGTGCAGTATCATGCTTAGTCTTAACACCCGACATTTCGGAAAATTCAATCAAAGGGTCTTGTGCATTGTCCCAAGCTTCTTGGTTCATCTCTCCATACCCTTGGAAAGTATCAACCATACCGATCAGAGAATCTTCAAGAACCTCTACTTCAATGCCATCAAAGTAAGAAATGATAGATTCCGCTGTTTTTTTAGGTTCTTTCCTTGCGAACTCTATTCCTTTACCAATTGCCCTTACTACTTTTTCCGTTAATTCAGGATTTTCCTCCAAGTATTTCTCCTCTGCAAAAACTACTTCCCAAACCATGTTTGCATACTTAGGTTCTTCACTTGCTTTTAGCAAAAGGCTACCCACTTCTTGATCTTTTGCTTGTAAAGAAAATGGGGCAGAATTAATACCACCGTCTACAATTCCTTCTTTCATTCCCCCTATTTTAGGACCTACACCGGATAATTTAACTGTCTCGACCGATAAAGGATCTTGACCATGTAATTGCATCAGATAACGCATGTAAACATCACCAGAATCCCCCACTAAATTGGTTCCAATTTTCGCACCATTTAAGACTGCAACCCTATCCTCTAATGGTGAACCAGGTAAAACCCCTTTTTCTTCTAAGTATTCATCTGCTACTGCTATTTCAAAAGTTAAAGCAGAATTTAACGATTGAATTGCCAATAGTTTTTTATCTGCTTCTAAGGCTGAGAACATACTACGAGGACCAGATATTGCAAATTGCGCTTCGCCGGACAGTAACGTAGCAATCACTTGTGCCCCTCCACCGCCTGAAGCAATGCTAGCTTCGATTCCTTCCTCTTCAAAGAAACCTTGTTCAATTGCCACGTAAAAAGGAGCTAAGGATAAAATTCGTGACGGTTCTGTAAATGTTATCTTCGTTAGCCCACCTGCTTCTGTATCGTCTTTATTACAACCAGCTAAAAATACGAATAAGCAACTCATCATTAGTGCAACAACTATACTTTTACGCATGTCAATGAATCTCTCCCTTAACTTTAATTTGTAAATTAAATATTTGTAGGAACTTAACTACTATAGGTTTTGGTAGTATATTATTTCTATACAATCGCTTTACTTGAAATGGCAGGTAGCGATGAATATTTTTACATAAACTACCAACACCTACCTAGTTTGATTGCCAAATTCAACAAACACATCAAAAGCCAATTCGGGGGTATAACAACAGCCTAGCACTGATCAAATCATCTGCATTTTTGATTGTCGCTGAATCTCTTTCTTAGCTTCCTGAACTTCTTTGTTTTCCGTTTTAAGCGTAAATAAGTAAGCTATGAACCCTAAAGCGGTGATAGCAATCAACATAATGAGCGACGGACCGAAATCTCCTCCGTTAATGTCGCGCATCCATCCCATCGTATAGCTGGCAAACCCGCCGAATATGTTCGTGAAACCCATGAGCCCTGCTGCACGACCAGCCGTTTCCGGTGTCGAAAATTTTACGATAAACAAGTTACTTAAATGAAAGATTCCTCCCAATGTTCCCATCGCAAGCCCCAAAGCCAAAGCAGAAATGATAGCAACTGAAGTTTGTGTGGAAACCGTTAACAAGATTGCGCAGGAAGCGAACAAAATGGTGGCTATTAAACTAGGACGCTTCGTTTTATCCGCTAAATAACCACAGATCAAAACAAAACTAAGCGCAAACAACCAAGACAGGGAAGTGATCCCAGTCATTGCCTCCACATCAAAATTTCTTGCTTGCATCAAGTATGTCGGTAACCAAATACTAATCCCAAAAAATAAGAAAGAAGTGACAACCATACCGAACCAAACGATCCAGTAACGGGAATCCTGCACGTAACTTCTTTTCTTTTCTTCCTTAACCGGAGCATCGTCTTGCCTTATGTACGCCAATTCTTCTTTGCTGACGCCTGGGTGGCTTTCCGGTTCATTTCTAGTTAAGAAAATAAACATCGGAATCACAAGAAGTAAATTCAACCCAGCCAATATAAAGAACGTCGCATGCCAACTGAGCGTGGCAATGATCAATGAAATGAAAACTGCGCCGATGGCAGGTCCCGCATAGTTACCCGAAATCCAGGAAGACTGTGCGCGGCCCAATTCATTTTTGTTGAACCAAGTAGCGATGAATTTCCCGCAAACTGGAATCATCATCCCTTCCCCGATCCCTAAGACAATCCGCGTCACCATGAACATGCCGTAAGTAGTGGAAAGTCCGCCTAGCATCATCGTCACCGTCCAGATCGAAACCCCGATAATCGCTGTTTTACGAGCCCCAAACTTGTCGATAAAGAATCCCCAAAAAAAGTTGGAGATTGCATAAGCAACCATAAAGATAAAAGTCAGAAAGCCGATCTTCGCGTTCGCATTGGCTCCTGTCATACCAAGATCACTCAAAAATTGTGGGTCTGTCTGGACTATGGAAATCCCTAGCTTATCAATTTGCCCAAAAAACCATAGAAAGAAAATGGGTGTCGCTATATATAACCATCGTTTGTTGTTTTTAGTATTCATTTTCGTCCCTCCCGTATTCCGCTTTGGCAAACTGCTCACTTGAGTCCACTTAGCGTATATGCTGTCTCTTCTTTGTGATTTTACTTTCCTAATTTCATCAGAAACACTCAACTTTCACCAATAGACATATCGATTTCTGACAAACAATAGTAAACGGTCAAGCCCATAACCGAAGAGTGAGATAAAGATGACAACTGCCAACACTTTACTTTGTGACAAAGATGCCGATAAGTAAATCAGAAAATACCCGATGCCGTTGTTTGAACTGATCATTTCAGTCAACACAGCAATGACTACTCCAATCGGAAGAGCAATTCGGAATCCTGTAAAGATTGACGGCATTGTCCCTGGCAAAAACACTTTCCAAAATAGTTTGCGGTCGGTCGCCCCCATATTCTGACCCGACCAAACATACAATTGATTGACACTCTTCGCACCGTAGTATGTACTCACTACTATAGGGAAAATGCACTCAAGAAAAATGGTGAATATTTTAGAGCCCGAACCCAATCCAAACAAAAGTACAAATATTGGATAAAGAGCCACTCTCGGGATAGGATATCCAGCAGTAAATACTGGTTGCATCAAATCATCAATAAATTGTGATCGACTCATATGAATCCCGATTGGAATTCCAATGATAGCTGCAAGGAAGAATCCTGCCAAGATCCGATAAAGTGTAACGCCCATATTTGTCCATAAGTCGCTTGTGGCAAGTAACTCTACAAATACCAATGAGATCTCTCCAAGACCTGGGAATAACTGTTTCGGAAAAAGTTCCGCCAACACGAGCACTTGCCACAATAGAGCTATTAGTATTAACGCTAAATATTTTACAATAAAATTCTTTATCGCTTTCATATGCTTCCTCCCTCTATGTCCTGAAGTCAGCAGCATTGCAAAATATAACGGTAACAATCATCTGCTATCGATTTTGCCACCATAAGAGCCGCTGCCTCACACCTATTAACAATCTATCGAAAAGAAAACCTAACGCCGCGATAACTATAACTGCCGCGAGGACAATATCCGTACGGCCATACGCATCAGCATTTAGAATCATAAATCCTAATCCCTTACCAGTTGATGAACCAATCATTTCCGAAGAAAACATCATGACAAATGTCAATGCGAGTGCAACACGCCAACCGTCAAATATTTTAGGAAGTGCTGCTGGAAGTACAACCCGATACAACATTTTGAACTTAGAAGCCCCCATATTTTCTGCAGACCACAGATAAAGTCTATTAATCCCTCGAACACCATCCAATGTTGCAATAAAACAAGGGAAGAAAGCACTTGTGAAAATAATCAGAATCCTCGTCGTATCTGTCACACCAAACCAAACTAAAAATACGGGAAGCAAAGCAATCTTAGGAATCGGGTTAAAAAAGGATACGACCGGATCGAAAAATCTACCGATTGGCTGAAAAAATCCTGCTAGGATTCCCAGCCCTGTTCCGAACAAAACGACCAGCAAAAACCCGACAATCGATCGATATAAACTTATTCCTATGTGAGGGAACACTTCACCCGTCATAAACATTTCACTAATAACCCCAAGGACAACTGCCGGACTTGAAACATAGGTAGGAAACCAATCCGTCATCGCTAACAGTTGCCATAACGCTATGAAAAGAAGAAGCTCAATTAAAGAAACAACTATAAAGCGGCTTTTCTTCAAGCTACTTTGCATTGGATCGGCCTCCTATACTTTTCACGTTTTCCTCCTCATGCAAAAGATCCCATATATGATTCCTGTAATCAATAAACTCATAAGATTTACGTATCGATACATCACGGGGTCTAGGTAAATCAATTTTCAAGATTTCCTTAACTACCGAAGGACGTTTCGTCAAAATAACGACGTAATCACTTAAATAGACTGCTTCTTCAATATCATGCGTAACGAAAATCACGCTTTTCTTCGACTCCGACCAGATTCTTTGAAGCTCCACTTGCATCGTCTCTCTTGTTTGCGAATCAAGTGCACCGAACGGCTCGTCCATCAGTAACACTTTAGGATCAAAAGCAAGCACTCTCGCAAGAGACACTCTCTGCCTCATTCCTCCCGATAACTCAGAAGGCAGATTGTCTTTGAATTCCCAAAGACCAACAAGTTTCAAGAAATATTCCACTCGCTCTTTGATTTCAACTTTTGGAAATTTTTGCACTTCCAACCCCCATGCCACATTGTCGTAGACTTTTCGCCAAGGGAAAAGAGTCGACTCTTGGAACATCATTCCCCGATCTGGGGCAGGTTTGCCGACTTCTTCTCCTCGGACACTCACTACACCGGAAGTCCTTTCAATAAAACCGCCGACAATATGAAGGAATGTACTCTTACCACATCCACTCGGACCGACGATACTTACAAATTCCCCTTCTTTAATATCCAAATCAATCCCTTTGATCGCTTCGATTTCTTCACCTTTACGTTCAAAGACTTTACGCAAGTTGGATATTTTAATAGCGCTTTCTTTTGGTTCTACTTTATTTACAGGAACATCTCTTGTCATTACGGCTCCAAAACTCATCTCAGCCACCTCCGATAGAAATTCAACATTGAACTATTTCAAATGCAGACCATCCTAAACAATTGCACGACGGTGTCCTTGCCTCTAAATCAAGTGATATAGTTAGCTTAAACTATATTCGACAATGGCTACCGCCTAGCATTCATGGGATTCCTTTACTGAATCAGCAGGGAGCCTAGTATGGACTCCCTCTTAATTGAAATGCTTTTTGGGGTTCATCAGCCACCGATGAACCAAGTTATTTTGCTAGGAATGAGTCATCAATCAATGCATCCAGATCAACTTCTTGTTCAATCCATCCTTCTTTCAACAGTATATCCTGTACAAAATCCCAACCTTCCCGATCAAATGAAACATCTGTTGCACGGTGATAATCTGTCAAGTTAAGATAAATTTCCGGTTCCGCCAATACAAATTCTGCATCCAGTAATTTTTGACGGGCTTCAACTGTATTTTCCAAATAATACTGTGTCATAAACTGTAAATCTTCTACAAGCGCTTGTACAGCTTCTTTGTTCTCCTCAATAAATGAAGGGTTTAAAAATAGATTTAGAAAATCTTCTTCTACCGGGACGCCGTCTTTAGAGCTAAATACCGAATCCAAATCCCCTGAACTTTCCGCCATATCATAAAAAGGTTGTGGGAACATACCAACGTCAATTTTCCCACTTCTTACAGCTTCCTCCATAGCGGGAATCGGAAGTACTGCATAGTCTACATCTTTATCTGGGTTTAACCCAGCTGCCCTGACGCTTGATCGGACCCACATATCACTCGGGGATTTAAAATCTGGAATACCGATCGTTTTTCCTGTTAAATCTGCTGCTGATTGATATCCCGCTTTTTTCAAACCCATGAAAGTTGAATTAAACCCTTCATCCATGCTTTCTTTTGCTATATTAGCAACAACCTTCATATCAACGCCTTGCGCAACTGACATTATTGAAGCTCCCTGTCCCAAAGTTCCACCGTCTATTTGATTGGCACGATAAGCGTTCAATCGATCCGTATTTGCTCGGAATTGCTGTAGATCCAAAGTATACTTTTCTCCATAATTCGGTGCCAGTTCTGATGCCACTTTAATCAGCCATAAATTTTCTTCTGTCGCATAGCCGACACCTAATTTGATTTCAACCGGTCCATCCTGTTTTTCTCCCTCAGCTGAAGCTTTTCCATTTTGTTGATTGTCGGATCCACATGCAGCCAATAATCCAACCAGCAAAACTGAAACAAATCCTGTAATAAATCTCTTCACATTCATCCCCCCTATTTTTTGTGATACCAGTGGAATAGCTAAATGCATTGTAATAACTATTCATTCTCCATAAGGCATCAACCTCTCCGTCCCTTTTATTCGTATAACAAGTGTGGGATTAGTAATAGAGGTTAGCAACCCGAATGTCCATCTCTACTTTTAAAAAACTATTCAGTCATTTATCCTAGCAATGAGTTCAGTAATCTGCTGAATGGTCACCAGAATAAGGAAAACCTTTCAAAAAACCCAGATGTAGAACGACTTAAAATCAGTAACGAGCTTCTAAACCTAACATAAAAAATATGGTCTCGTTTAGTTCGGATCTTAAACTATATTTATTTATCAAGGACAAAGTTAGGATTTTTCACCCTTATATTATTACCTATTTCAAAAGACATAAGATCTTCACCAATTACAACTTGACCGTCATATACCTTACTCGTTCTCACAGCCAAATTAGCCTCTGTATCCGTTAAACCATCAAGTAACACAATATGCGTATAGACAGCAAGTTTTGGACTTACTTCACTAAACACTTTTCCAGCTTCTTCAGGTGTTGTATGGAGATCCAGGATTTTTTGAATTGTCGGGGATTTATTATCCGGTCTAGCTGCCGCAACTTCATGAATGAGTAGATCTGTCCCTTTAGCAAAATCGATTAGATTTTCGTTATATCGAGTATCGCCAGAAATTACGACGGAACGACCTTTATAATTCACCCTGTAACCGTAACTCGGTTCCATCGGTCCATGATCAACTAGAAAAGCTACAACTTCCACCCCATCTTTCTCATAAACTGTTCCTTGTTCAATATCATGTCCAATAGTATTCAAGCCATTTAGAATTTCGTTCTGATTCTTTTTGCGGACTTCGATATCAGCAATAAAAGCTTCTTCCATTTTTCCCATCATATCTTTTGTTCCTGTAGGTCCCCACACCTCAAATATTGTTTCCCTTTTTCCAGCAGTAGGTAATGAGCCCGTCGGCCAAACATCGGGAATTCCAATCGTATGATCTGAATGCAGATGGGTAATAAACATTTTGTTAACTTTCCCTGGCAACAAACCAGTTTGACTCAGGCGTAATGCTGCTCCTCTCCCTGCATCAAAAAGTAACTTTTCCTCTCCAACTTCAACTAGCGTCGCGGGCCCACATCGTTCCATACTCAAAAGAGGCGAGCCAGTTCCAAGAAGGGTAACTTTAAAATTGTTCATCTTTTCCTCTGTCTGCTTCTCTTCCGCTGCATAATCTGTACTAGATTTCATTTCAACTGATTCATTGCTATTAATCTCTTCAGCTGAAATGCTTCGTTCTTGTTCACTAGCGGAGCCGCATGCCCCTAACATCCCGATTATCAATCCTAAGAATAGGCCTCCAATAAATCGCCTCATTTATTCTCCCCCTTCTATTCTTTTACTGGTTGAATATCTAAGATGTATGTCTTTTTTGTGTACTGATCGATAATTCACTCCTCTTGTTTTCAATCAACATTTTTTCCTTAAACTCAAACACCCCTCCTGTAACCGTTTTCATATAAGTCTAATTAATGGTTACCATATAACATTTCATTTTGATGTTTTATATACGAAACATCTTTTCCTCGCTTCTATAATTAAACTTTACACTTTTCTGAATTTAATGTCAACACTAAAATATGTAAGAATGATACAGTTTTTCTAATGATATTCTTTGTAAAGAATCGTCTATTAATAGACCGGTTTGTAGAGTGATTTAAATTTTAATAAAGAGTCTGGATCGTAAATTCAACGCATTGACTTCCATTCTAGATGGACGCCTTTCACTATAGTTAACGCGTTAAATTTCAGACAGTAGGTCGATAAGGATATTCCTCCATAGAAAAAAGACGGTATTTCGTTCGTTCCAGACCGAAATGCCATCTTTTTTAACTATATGTGCATGAATGTTAGTTCCATATCATCTGATTTTGAATTTAATGAGCTTGACGTTCAAGTAATTTAATCGTCACTTTAAACTCTTCTTTAGTATCCAAATAGGCATATTTTCCATGCCAATCCTTGCCTTGTTGAATGACGTCAAAGCCCTTTTTTTGAAAGCCAGGTAACCTTTCCTCCAGATTGTCTAATTCCAAAGCAATATGGTGAATCCCTTCTCCGTACTTCTCCAAATGATCCTTCCAAATACTTGGGCTTTCTCTTGGTTGGATGAGCTCCACTTCCAGAGTAGGCGTTTTAAATGACATAAATACCGCATCCGCTTCTGTCGCTTTTCCTTTATACGCTACTTGAGTCACTTCTGGAGCCTCCGACTTGATTTTTGGAGGGATTTTCAAATCCAACAATTCCCCAAAACGGGCTGCAGATTCATCTATATCTTCAACCACAAATGCAATTTGTGTGAAAGTCCGTGAGCTAAACAATGGCTCACCTATAAGATCCCCCACTTTTTTTGGCTGAGGCGTTTCTCTCTCAAGCAGTTCGAATACGATTTTCATCCTAGCTTCTGTATCTAAATAGGCGTAACGTCCTTTGTTCACAGATGTAAATTCACCTGATTGCAACAATGGGTAACCTCTTTTAGCCAAAGGTTCCAGACAAGGAGAGATTTTGTCAACCACAAAAGCAAGGTGATGAATTCCCTCTCCGTTTTCGTTCAAATAATCTTTCATCGTACTTGGTTCATCGTTCACTTCCATTAATTCAATTTGGACTGAAGGTGTGTCGATGAAAACAAGTTTGCTTTGCGTATCAGAAGGTTCTCCTTTATAAAACACCCTGGAACGATCATGAGCACCTGTCAAAAACCATTCAGGTTGGGAAATGCCTAGAAGATTGCTAAACGAGGTGATTGCTTGGTCTATATCATTTACAACGAAAGCGATTTGTTCTATAGAGTTGGTTCCGAGCATCTCTTTATTCAAAGTTTAAACCTCCTTCCGAAACAGCTAACTGGTGAGTACTGCTTTTGGCTTCTCTTTCATGGCCGATGCTTTATCTCCAGCTCAAAATGGGTGGTGTCAATCGCTACGGTTTTGTTTCCTGTTCTGTAGATAGTTATGCAAGTGCAATTGTTTAAACGCCCAAGTACTTTTGTAATACTTCTTCATTTCGCAATAAGGCGTCTGGCGCTCCTTCCCACACTATTGTTCCTTTATTCATAACAAGAACACGATCCGCAACATCACAAGCTAGTTTCAAGTTTTGCTCTACTACTAAAATGGACAATCCTGTTTTTTTCAAATCATTAATAATATCGGTAATTTGATCGATAATAACCGGCGCCAATCCTTCAGATGGTTCATCCATCAGAACAAATATCGGATTCGTCACTAGCGCGCGCCCAATTGCTAACATTTGCTGCTGTCCACCAGATAATTCATTTCCCATATTTTGCTCATACTTTTTTAATACTGGAAATAACTTATACACCTCATCAATCGTCCAATGTTTAAGCCCTTCTTTTTTATGCTTTGTTGGACGACTAGGCATTAATAAGTTTTCTTTTATTGTTAAGGATTTGAAAACTCTTTTCCCTTGTGGCACGAGTGCAAGATGTTCCTTTGAAATATGATGAGGAGGAAATGCACCAATTTCCTTCCCATTAAAGTGGATATTTCCCTTCTTGGCAGGGGTCAGTCCTGCTATTGTGTGAATGGTCGTCGTTTTCCCTGCACCGTTTCTTCCAAGCAAGGCAACACACTCACCTTCTTCTACAGAAAAGTCAACACCTTGTAAAATATGGCTATGACCATAGTATGTATGGACATCTTTCAGACTAAGCATGAGCACGAGCACCTCCCCCAAAATAAATCTCCTGAATCATTTTATCTCCACGGATCTTTTCTGGTTCATCGGACATGATCGTCTCGCCATGATGGAGCACTGTTATCTTATTAGCAGTACTAAAGACTACGTCCATATCATGTTCAATCATTAAAATCGATACAGACCGAGGGATCTTTTTAATCAATTCAATTGTCTTCGACGTTTCAGATGGAGACATCCCCGAAGTGGGCTCATCTAGCAAAAGTATTTTGGGTTTGGAACAAAGCGATAAAATAATTTCCATCACACGTTGTTCCCCGTAGGATAACTCGTTCACTTTCTTATCTTTCCGATCCGCCAACTTCCACTCTTCTAGAAATGCATCACATTCTTCCAACACATCCTCATATAACATTAAAGGTTTAAACGCTTTCATCGAATATTTCTTTGTAGATAAAAGAGCTAAATATACATTATTTGCGACAGTTAGGTTCTCAAAAAGGTTGTTTTTTTGGAAAGTCCTTCCGATTCCAAGACCTACCCGTTTATATGAAGGCATCGTATGAATCGGTTGGTCTTCTAGTATGACTTCTCCAGTGTCCAACGGAATCGTCCCGTAAATACAATTTACAAACGTTGTTTTCCCCGCTCCATTTGGTCCAATAATTACATGTCTATCACCAGCTGATAAATCTAGAGATGCACCACGTAACACATGGTTTGCTTTAAATGATTTATTCAACCCCTTTATTTTTAGCAAACTCATTTAATGACACTCCCTTCGAATTGGTAGTTCTTTTGAAAGCCATAACTTTTTTACTTAAAAGTTGAACGAGCTGTAAAATTCCCCCACGATCAAAAAGAACTAACGCGATAAAAATTAACCCCATAATAAGCGACCAACGATCTGTCATTGTACTGACATAATTTTGGAGAAAAATATAAACAGCGGCACCTAAAACCGGACCGAATAAAGTGCCCATTCCACCTATATAGACCATAATGATTACCGTTGCAGCCATATGGACTCCGAACAAATCCGGACTGGCAAATTGCGTTTTAAATGCATACAAGCCGCCGGCCAATCCGGCAAAGCCGCCTGCAACAATATAGGCAATCATTTTATAATTACGGATGTTATACCCCAGTGCAATCATCCTGTTCTCATTTTCCATGACGCCCTGTAATCCTGTTCCTAAAGGAGAATTTACGAATAGCCGTAACAAAAGATAAGAGAGTGTAAAGAAACCACCAATTAAATAGAACAAACCGAGTGGTGAAGTTAACTCCACAAACCCAAGATTTGGCTTAATGGAAGTTCCTAAGCCATCTGCACCACCCCAATAGCCAGATTGACTAAAAACCAAGTAAAGCATTTGTGTAAACGCAAATGTTAACATTAAAAAGAAAATCCCTTTACTCCGAATCGCAATCAAACCCGTCACTAACGCGAAAGCACATGAGATGAGAATAGCAACCAACAATAGAACATACATACTTGGAACCATTTGACTTAGGACGACTACGGTATAAGCACCGAGACCAAAAAAAGCGCTATGACCAAGTGAATGCAATCCACCAAACCCCATAATCAATCCGAGACTCATCGCGAAGATGCCCATAATGAGTACTTCTGTCATCATGTACATCATGAATGGGGACATGATGAACGGCAAGATACAGATTGCTACCACTAATAAGAAGAACGATATTAGTGTTTTTTTCATGCCTCTACCTCCCCGAACAATCCAGATGGCTTAATAACTAGAACAATTACCATTATTCCGAAAATTATGAGCATCGAAAGGCTAGGAATGTAAATTTTCCCGAAAGCGTCTACAATGCCAATTAAGACTGCTCCAATGAAAGCTCCTTTCCAACTCCCAAGACCACCGATTAAGACAATAATAAGGGCATTGATCAAGATTTCGAATTCCATCATCGGATACATACCTAAGATTGGGCCCCCAAGGACGCCTCCAAACGCTGCGAGTCCTGCTCCGAAAACAAATACAGCTGAAAAAACGACTTTAATATTAAATCCTAATGCCCCCACCATCTCCATATCGTCGACTCCCGCACGCACGATCATGCCAATATGTGTCTTATTTTCAAAAAACCATAAAAGGGTTGCAAAAACAATACCAGCTAAAATGACAAGTATTCTGTAAGCAGGAAATTGACTTTCCCCTATTTGAATCGATGCACTCAGTATTTCAGGCATAGGGATGGACAAGAAATTTCCTCCCCAAATCCATAGCGTTATATCGCCGATTACAAAAATAAGACCAACCGTTAGTAAAATTTGTGCTGTCTCATTTCCGTGGATTCGTGAGATTAACAAACGTTCAATAATTAATCCTAGGACCATAACGATAACCGTGGCTAATATTAATGCCACCCAGAAATTGAACCCTTTATGAACAAATGCGTAGGCTATATAAGAGCCCAACAAGTAAAACGAACCGTGAGCCAAATTGATCACTCTCATCAGTCCAAACACGATTGATAATCCACTTGCCATTAAGAACAATAGCATACCATACGTCAATCCTGACAAAGTGTTAATGATAAAGAAGTCCATTTCTCTTCCTCCCCATCGGCTTTTAAATGGAACTAGCCGAGCATCAATATTCTGTAATCGTATTCATCTGTTAATACTCTTTGTAACCGGTAGCCTCTTTTGGCATTTGTACTTTTTCATATGTTTTTATCAGTTCAAATAAGATGGCATCATTTTCTTTCTTACCTTCAACGATATACATGTTTTGAATCGGATTATTTGTAACAGGATCAATTTCAATCGGACCACGAGGGCTATCAATTGAAATCCCTTCCTCTAGTGCTTTTACAATTTGATCGGCTTCCGTACTATCTGCCTTTTTGATTGCTTCTACAATCAACTGTGCAGAATCATAGCCGTTCACTGCGTAATTATCCGGTTCTTTCCCATACTTTTCCTTGAACTTTTTAACGAATTCATTGTTCACGTTATTATCCAATTCAGGGAAATAGTTTGTAACCATTTGTCCACCTACTACAGCATCTGCTACAGCTTTAATTGTAGATGGTGCATTCAACATAGCTGAGCTTTCTAGAAGCTGGTACTTATCTCTCAAACCAAACTCTTTGTATTGCTGGACGAACCTTGGTCCATCAGCCCCCGGAATAAACATAAAAACCGAATCTGGTTTTATTTCATTTATTTGCGTCAAATAAGAAGAAAAATCGCTTGTCCCAACTGGTGCCCAAATTATTTTCTCGATATTGCCTCCATTTTCTTCGAAGTTCGCGATGAAATCCGTCGCAATTTCGTGGCCCGCTACATAATCGGATGCAACAACGACTGCTGATTTACCGACTTCTTCAGCGGCAAATTTTCCCGCAGTGGCTGCATATTGCCAAGCTGAAAAACTTGTTCTCCATACATAGTCACTTCTGTTGTCCCATGACAATGTGTTGCCAGTACCGACTACATTAATCATTGGAACTCTTTTTTCTGCATCTACTTTATCCCTTAACGCTGCCGCAATACTCCCGATGGTTCCACCACCGATCATGTCCACATTCTGCTTTAATGTTAGTTGCTCATACTTCCTTAAAGCCGCTTGGGGATCTCCTCCATCGTCTTCGAAAATTAGCTGGACTTTTCTTCCGGCAATTTCATCATTTTCTTCAAAGTAAAGTTCAAGCCCTTCTTTAATACCTTCTCCCATGAACGCAAAATTGCCAGTTAAAGAAAGAATAAAACCTACTTTCACATCGTCTTTATCGGAGCCGTTTCCAGCTCCTCCCGCGCTTCCTTCACTGCATGCAATTAAAAAAATACTAATCATAGATACGATTCCAATCAAAAATATGTTTTTCTTATTCATCTACTAAAATCCCCCTTTTGCGAAAATCAATCTCTCTACATTCACCGTTAAATTTTCTCGATTCTTATCTCCTTACACTAAAACATTCAAATAACTAAAACTCACACTTTGTTTTTAATTTGTTTTTTAATGTCAGAGAAAAATTTCCCTGCCATATATTTAGCAATACCACTGAGCACACGGCTTCCTACACCGGCAATTAAACCGCCTACTTCCGCATCGCATTGCCATTTTAAAACGACGCCACCGGAAGATGAATCTTCAATTTTACAATCCATTTTAGCTTTCACATGACCTGGCCCGCCGCTTCCTTCGGCTTCTAAAGTATAATGAACGGGTTCTTGCACGTTATTGATGACGATATGTCCTGTATATTTTCCTTTAACAGCTGCCACACCAAGATTCATGACTACTTCATATTCATCCGCGCCTAGCAAATTCAGTTCCTCACAACCCGGGATGACATTTTTCAAAATTTCAGGATCATGAAGTATCTCCCATAACTCCTGTTTTGACAAATCGAATTTTGCTTCTCCTGCTATTTGCATTTGTAATCTCCTCCTAATTTTTCTTAAACTTTGCTTTGTAGTTCAAACATTAGGTCGCAAATTGTAATCGCTTTCACCGAAAACCAAAATAAATGAATAAACGATTAGCCTAAATCTTGAATCAACTTATAATGTTTTATATACAAAACATCTTTTCCTAACCTTTAATAAATTGTATATTATTCCGAATATATTATCAACTAGATTTTTTTTTTGAGTCAACTATTTTTGTCACTCTAGTAAATCTATAGACCTTGCCATTTGTGCTATACTGTAGTCAAACATGCTCTTTGAAATCCGAAGATACGAGGTTGTGACAGGAAGAATGCTCTGTCACGTAAAATCTTCAAGCCACCAAAGAAATAGCCATCTACCTAAAAAAATTGAGATAGACAGCTATTTGTCATGCGTAACGAATAGGTGCGCTTATTTTTAAATTTGGGTTTACTCTGTTTATGTTTCCAAACGTTACCCGCCAATATAACTCATTCCGATTTTTTTCCGGTTCTTTGCTGTCTGTTCCATCCGTTCATCGGAATAACGATCACTTCTCCGCTCCCATACACCCCGAATCGCATTCGATAATGCCTCATCCGTTACGCCGCTTCTTATAAGCGACCGCAAATCGAACCCTTCTGAAGCAAACAAGCAAGTGAAGAACTTGCCATCCGACGATAACCGGGCACGTGTGCAAGAAGAGCAGAATGATTCTGAGACAGATGTGATAAACCCAACTTCGGCTCCGTTATCCGTATAGCGGTAACGCTTTGCCACTTCTCCGAAATAATGCGGTTCAGACGGTTCCATTTCATAAACATCTTTCAACATGCCATAAATCTCTTTTTTTGTGACAACTTTTTCAAAACTCCAGCCATTATCATTACCAACGTCCATGAATTCGATAAAGCGAAGCGTGATCCCTCTTTCTTTGAAATAAGCAGCCATCGGCAAGATTTCACTCTCATTGACACCTTTTTGGACGACCATATTGACTTTGATTTCAAAACCGACGCTTTGCGCATAATCAATATTTGAAAGAATCAAATCAGGCTTCGTCTCCCTACCATTCAGCTCACCAAAGATTTTAGGATCAAGTGCATCCAAACTCATATTCAGCCTCCGTAACCCCGCATCGTAAAGTGGTTTGGCATACTTGCCCAGCAGAACGCCATTTGTCGTCAATCCGATATCTTCAATGCCTTCGATTATCATAAGCTTCGCAACCAACTCCGGAAGGTCTCTTCTCATAAGTGGTTCTCCGCCAGTGAGACGCAGCTTTTTCACTCCGAGCTTTGCAAACAACTTTGCAAAACGCTCTATCTCTTCAAATGAAAGAAGTCCTTCCCTCGGCAAAAAAACATAATCATCCCCAAAAATCTCCTTTGGCATACAGTACGAGCATCTGAAATTGCATTTATCCGTTACCGATATTCGAAGATCCCGAATCGGCCGGTTGATTTGATCTTTGGGCGCACTCAAGTTTGTCCTCTCCCTTCCAAGTCCATTGGCGTATTAATCCACCTTGACATCCCTCCCGCAAGAATAATCCCCACTGTTTTCATCCACCACTCACTGGAGGGATGAATGCACAAACATCACTAGACTGGATGACGTCATCCTTTAACGCATATTCTTCATTGACAGCGACATGAATCGCATCTTTTCCGAAACCCGGATATGTATTTTCCGCCCAATCCAGCAATTGTTGGACGGTCATCGAATCTTGCTCAATTGTTTCTTCAGACTTTCCCGTCAACTCGTTGCAGATTGGTTTAAATAAAGTTTGTCTTGAATATCGATTTTCCATAGACCGTGCCCTCCTTTACTTTATTTCATTAGGGCTTACGTCTAAAAATGAGACGACAGTTCCCATTGATGAACTATCGTCCCTATAAAAACTATTCAAATAAGCCCGCTGAAGTACTATTCACTGTCCAGATGGTTGATTAATCGCAAGTAGTCAGAAGGTGTGTCTACGTCAGGAATTGGTTCTTTATTCATTTCAGCGTAATAAACTGATTGTCTAAACTGAGCAATGACCGATTTTCCACCTTCATCCCCGCTTATATTCAATAGATGAGGAAACATTTCCTTTTTGAACAAGACCGGATGCCCTTTACACCCTTGATAGGTTGCTTGGACAATCGAATAACTCGGCTGGCATAAGTGGGCCTCGACAACTGTATTGATTTCCCTTACGGACATGAGCGGTTGGTCGCTTAATAAGAAGACGACCGACTTCGCTTTGTCATACACTGCCTGTAAGCCCGCCTTGAGGGATGAAGACATCCCTTCAAATGCACGGTCATTGAGAACCACTTGATCTACCCCTTCTGCGTTTGCTTCCATAACTATATTCTTCGTCAACGGGTTCACCACGACAATTAAACCATCTATCCGAGACTTCAATGCTTGGCCAATTGTCCGTCTCAACAATGATTCCCCTTGAAAAGGAAGTAACATTTTAGGTTTCCCCATTCTTGTAGAAAATCCAGCTGCTAAGATGATAGCCCATACGCCATTGTTCACCATTAGATTAGAAGCCCTTTCTTTTCACACGAATTGAACTTCCCTTCAAGGGTCGTCAGCTTGCTTCCGGTTCCGCCCCGGTAGACGGAAATCACTTCAGAAATGATGCTAAGGGCTATCTCCTCGGGTGTTTCCGATCCAATGTCCAATCCAATCGGACTATGGATTTTATGACTGTTTGAATGACTCTCCAAATGTAAATCTTTCGCTAACTCATCCGTCCTTCTTCTCGGCCCTAAAAGCCCGATATATGCCGCTTCGGAATTTATAACTTCTTTTAAAACGATTTGATCTTGCAAAAAGTGATGCGACATAATGACGACATACGTATTGCTATCCAACTCAAAGTTAGGAACGCTTCCTGGGGGATAGCAAATTACGGCATCCGCCTCAGGGAAATTTCCACTGTTTGCAAAAGCCGGCCGATGATCCAACACTGTCACATACCATTTCATCTTTTTCGCCAATTGCACTAAGGGAACGGCATCCGATCCCCCTCCGAATATCGCCAGAGTAGGTGCAGGATCAATAACATCATAAAATAATCGGAAAGTTCCTTTGTCTGCAGTTTGGACGACTGAAGCGGCAACGGAACCTTCGTTTTCCAAGTAGTCATGCATTATTTCTTTGAATGGAACCAAATCAAAATCCAACGCTTGTGGATTTATCAACCACTTTCTGCCGATATAATGATTATCCTCCGCGTCTGTAACGGTTATGCTATGCAAAATTTCCGACTTTCCTCTTTCAAACCATTTCTGAATCTGTTCTGCTTGCACGGCATCCTTTTCGGGCCTAAACGGTTCTAAAAACACATCCATTTTCCCATTGCATCCTACGCCAAGTCCCCAGATCAAATCGCCTTCGTCCTGAAAGTCATAATGAACAATTTTTGGTTTCCCTCTGTCTATTACTTCATCGGCGATTATATGCAAATCACCTTCTACACAACCGCCACTTACAATTCCAGTCAACTTTCCATCTGCCGCGATAAAGCATTTGGTGCCCGTTTTTTGATAAGTGGACCCTTCGGTAGAAATGATTGTGCCAAGCACACCATCTAATCCTAGCTTTTTGCAACGCATTATTTCCTCATAAATTTCTTGCATATCATTCACCCCGAAAACCGCATTTGAAAACTGTTTGCCTAAGCTAGGCCATTTCACACTCTCTCCGCTTCCTTGATTAATTCCCGGAGGTACCCTGGACTGACCGGCACTTTGGTGATTTCAATAGAAAGTGGTGTCAGTGCATCGACAACTGCATTTGCAATAGCTGCAGGCGGAGAAATGGCGCCACCTTCTCCAACACCTTTTATGCCCATCGGATTTCTTGTTGACGGATATTCTTGGTGCACCATCTTTACCGTCGGAATTTCCATGGACGTAGGGATTAAATAATCCATATAACTACCAGTCAATACTTGGCCGTTTTTATCATGGACAATTTCTTCATATAAAGCTGAGCCGATTCCTTGTGCAATCCCCCCTTGGACCTGTCCTTCAACAATCATTGGATTAATGACCGTACCACAATCATGGACAATACTATAATCTTGGATTTTCACAAATCCGGTTTCTTTATCCACTTCTACTTGAGCTACATGGATTGAAGAAGCAAAGGTAACGGTCGGAGGCACAAAATAATGAAGCACTTGCAATCCTGCTTCCATGCCTTCAGGCAATTTCGAACTTTTGCTTGGTCTTGCAGCATTAGCTATGTCAACAAACGTCAATTTTTTTTCGGGATTATCGTGCGCATAGATGCTCCCATTTTCAATAAGCAGCGTTTCAACTTCTTTACTCAACATTATGCCCGCGATTTCAAGTACTTTCTTTCGCAATTTTTGCGAAGCAGCATGAATTGCGGAACCCGCATTGACAGCACTTCTACTTGCGTATGTTCCTGCGCCTAATGGTAAAACGCCAGTGTCCCCAACGATCACTGTCACTTGGTCTAACGTTATGCCAAGATCGTCTGCACAAATTTGTGAGAATACGGTCTCGTGCCCTTGTCCTTGGGGAGAAGAACCCAAATGTGCTGTCACATGTCCTGTAAGGTCAATTTTAACGAGCGCGCTCTCAAACGGTCCGGATCCCGTTCCTTCAATGAATGAAGAAATGCCGATCCCAACATATTTACCCATTTCCTTTAGTTCCTGTTGTTTCTTTCGGAATCCTTCGTAGTTTGCGGCTTCCAATACTTTGTCCAATGCATCCGGGTAGTTACCGCTATCATAGATTAGCTGGGCACCGTCTTTCACTAAGATGCCTTGATCATACGGCATTTCCTCCGCTTGGATCATATTTTTTTTCATAACGTCCACTGGATCCATCGCTAAATTTCGCGCGATCATATCGATAACCCGGTCCATGACAAACGTGGCTTCCGGTCGTCCGGCGCCGCGGAACGGGACATTAGGTGTTTTATTCGTCAGGATGACACGGCACTTGGATTGATAACTCGGAATTTTGTACATACCCCGCAAATGATAAGCTGTATTATAGGCACATGTAAGCGCAAAATAGTTCACAGCGCCGCTATCCACTATAAAATCATCTTTTATACCGGTAATTGTCCCATCCTTTTTATAAGAGACTTCGACGTCATGAGTTTGATCCCGTGATTGCCGAGCAGCCGTTAAATGTTCGAGGCGGTCTTCAATCCATCTTATCGGTCGTCCAAGCATTCTGGACAAGTAAGGAACTAGTACTTCTTCGGGATGGACGCCGCCTTTCGGACCGAATCCACCGCCGACTTCGGGCGCCGTCACATGGATGCTCTCCTCTGGTATTTCCAGAAGGGAAGCAATAGTGGATCGGACTTCATAAGGCAGTTGTGTGGAAGACCATACTCGGAATTTTTCCGTAATTGCATCGTAATTAGCTAGCACACCCCTCGTTTCCATTGGACTAGAGGATAGACGTGGCGTTCTTAACCTTTTCTTTAAGACATAATCCGCTTCTTCAATTGCTCTGTCCACATCGCCTACTTGGACAAGGAAGTGGGATTGGATATTACTTTCCATATGCTCCTGTATAATCGGAGCATTTTCCTTAGCCGCTTCAAATGGATCGACCAGTGCTTCTAGTGGTTCGTATTCGACTTTTAGTAAAGCTAAGGCGTCTTCTGCAATATATCGATTCTTTGCTACGACGACTACAACCGGTTGTCCAGCATACGTCACTTTTCCCTTCGCAAGAACATCTTCAAAATTGTAATTGATGACAGGATCAATTTCTTCGATTAAGTTGGGGGGAAGTATGCAATGGGAGTCAAATTGTTTGATCGGTTTAATTTTCCCTTCAATATCATTGCTCGTGATAACCGCATAGACGCCCTCCAAAGATTTTGCGGCGTCTACCTCTATGCCTTTTATGCGGGCATGACCGTAAGTGCTTCTTAAAAATGCAGCTTCCAGCATATTTTCCATACGTAAATCTGCAACGTATTTGCCTGCACCTGTTAGTAGTCGAGTATCTTCTTTCCGCTTCACACTTTGTCCTACAAACTTTGACATTACATTCATCCTCCCTTAACTTATTTGAACCGTTTCTTTCTGTTTGTGATCGGATTGACATATCGGCTCCTTCAATGATTTGGAAGTGCGTTGGATTTGTACAGCTTGTTGGACTGCTTTCACGATGTTTGCATAGCCTGTACATCTACACAAATTGCCTGAAACGGCTTCACGAATTTCTTCCTCTGTCGGATCTTCATTTTCTTTTAGAAAAGGAGTTAAGGTCATTAAAAAACCAGGTGTGCAAAAACCGCACTGCAATCCGTGGCAGTCTTTAAAGGATTGCTGAAGCGTGTTCAGCGTACCATTGTCGTTTTGGAGTGATTCGACCGTTTCGATTTCGCATCCATCCGCTTGAACCGCGAGCATCAAACAAGCCCGTACAGATTCTCCATTCAACAGGATTGTGCAAGCACCACATACGCCATGTTCACAGCCGACATTCGTGCCTGTCAGTTTTAACTCATCACGGATAAAATCAGTTAACAACATACGTGACGCTACTTCTTTTTGGACTTTTACACTATTTATCGTCAAAGCAATCGTTCTTTTACTCATGCTGTCCATCTCCTTTCATCACACGGGCAACTGCTGTTTTCAATGCTCTTTGAACGAGAACACCTACAAGTTCCCGGCGGTACTCGTCTGTTCCATGCAAGTCTGATTCCGGATCTACATTGTCTTCTGTCATTTCCCTAACTTCCGCAAGCAATTCATCCGTCAGTTTTTTACCGATGATGTGTTCCTCCACTTCCTCAAGGACAGTCGGAGTCGGATTCACACCGCCAACTGCTATTTGTGCTTTCGTAACCGTTCCAGTTTCATCCGTTTCAAGAACGACCGCGGCTTCCGCAAGCGCAAAATCTCCGTGTGTCCTTGCGACTTCAACAAAGGAGGAAGCACTCTCTTTACTCATAATCGGAAATCTGATTTCTTTTATCATTTGATCGGGTTGCAAAGAGGTTAGCATATACGTCAAGAAAAATTCCTCAGGACTTAAAACCTCTTCACCTTCCATACTAGCAACAACAATTTCACCGCGGAGTGCAGCTAAGACACATGGCAATTCTGCTGAGGGATCGCCGTGGGCAATACTACCACCTACTGTCCCTCTGTTCCGGATTTGTGTCGTTCCAACCCATCGAATTGCTTCCTCCAATAACGGGCATAATTCTTTCACGAGTGGTGACGATTCTATATCCTTATGCCTTACCAGTGCACCGATGGCAAGATGGTCTCCCTCTTCACGAATATAGTTCAACTCTTCCACTTTGCCTATGTCGATAAGATATTCCGGCGTTGAAAGCCTCATATTCAGTACTGGTATTAAACTTTGCCCGCCCGACAATACTTTTGCATCATCACCATAATCCGACAACAATCGCAACGCTTCTTCGACACTTTCAGGCCGAAGATAATTAAAAACAGCTGGTTTCATATGACGACCTCCTCAATTTTTAAATGTATGCCTACAAACTGTCATTACAAGTACAGGTAATGGTAAAATACCCCTTTTTAAAAAGTGCTTCCAGGCATACCCCTCACACCAAGTCCTCCATCACTCTCAATGACAGTTCCTGTGATCGCCTTAGCGTTATCAGATGCTAACAGGACATAAGCGCCGTTATGATCACTTGCTTCCTGAGCAATTTGCAGCGGATTTCTACTTGCAATGCTTTTCTTCCTCGTTTCCGGGTCAATCTTTTTCACGGTATCTTGCAAACATGGGATTGCAGTGATTTCCGTAACCGTTCCACCAGGTGACACACCATTTACTCTAATGTCAGGAGCCAACTCATAGGCCAACTCTCGGATAAGTCCTACAATCGCATGCTTACTTGCCGTGTAAATAGGACCTCCGCCATTCGGATAAAACCCGGAATTGGAAACAGTGAAAATGATATTCCCTCTCGTCTTCTTCAGCTCTTCAGCAGCAGCTTTTGCCGCTAATAAGCCCCCTTTTACATTGATATCGAAAATGGTTGAAAACGCTTCGTCCAGTTGCTCTTCAGGCAGTCGCTCCAATGTGACAAAGCCATCGAAGACGCCTGCATTAGAAACCAATATATCCAGTTTTCCAAACTGTTCCACTGTTTTTTGGACAGCTTCTTGATGGCTTGAATATTTTGTTACGTCGCCTTTCACTGTTAAAACATTGTCTTTAAATTCTTCTCCTAACGCATTCAGCTTCTCTTCTGATCTTCCCAAAATACAAACTTTTGCGCCTTGATGTATAAATTCCCTGGCGACTGCCTCTCCAATGCCATTTGTTCCACCTGTCACAATTGCTACTTTTCCATCCAATAATTTCGTCACTTTTACACTTCCCTACTATTAAATTAATCTTTCTTGGAACAACTGTAGCTACCCTATTTTTAACGGGTAGCTACATAGTTGAATGTCTAATCAATTACGCCTCGGCGTAATTGCGTCCGGATTTTGAATTGTGCTTGCACAATTGACTCCTTTCAAAATCCGTGACATCCGCCGGAGGCTTAACTTGATTCAGTCGGGTTTTGGACTCTCTTTGATTGAAATGCTTTCTGATATTCACCCCACCACTTATAGAAGTGGTGGACTCTGCTGAATCAAGTTAAACAAAAATCGCCAAGTTTCTCGTACCTAAAGAGGTCTGGTCTGCTAAGAACCAACGTGACACTAGCTTCCATTCACCGTTATCTTTACGCAGCACATCTTTACGCTCTCCTGAGATTAAATCAGCAGTCGTATCTGTACTTCTACTTCTATACAACAGCAAATTACTATGAACTGTCACTTCATTTTCTGACACTTCCTTGATCTTCACATTTGAAACATTTCTTCTTGTACGTGACGGTGGCAATTCAGCCCACGCCATATCCGTTTTCAAACGATCGATTCGAAGTTTCAAAGTTGTCGAATCATCATCGAATAGCAAAGTAGCTTCTGAGTAATCAGGTTTTGACTCTTCCATTTGGTTAATTCTTAAAGGCATTATATACTTGATTTCTTCATCTAGCAGTCCATACCAATCATCAAAATTCAAATCATCCAAAAGCTCTGCTTCTTTATAAAGCCATTGCTCAATTTCATATTGTAGAATAATATTCTCGTGCATCCCATTCACCTCTTATTCAGCTGTTATTTGGTCAAGCCAGTTTCTGAAAAATGCTCTTGAGTTCGCTTCATTAAATTTGTCTTTATAGACAATACCAGGTCCAACGAAGTCTTCTACTGGCTTTTGTTGCATTCCCATCGTATAGTTGTAGACAATGTTTTCTTGTAAATGATATGGATTTTTACTATTCTGCGTGATATCTGTAAAATTTTCTGTATCGTCTTGCTCGAAAATTCCGGAAGCTCCAAATGTTAATGTATTCGCTTGTACAGATAATTTTTTCCATTCTTCTGGCGCGTCTTTTTCAACAAGCACCCAAGAAGAAATCTCCATGGAGTCTGGACCTGTCGGCTTCCAAATACGAAGAGATGTGTGGGAGACTTGTTGCCCTTTCAAATCCATCGAAGAGATGAGAATCATAATGTTCGGTGATACACAAACGATCATATTCTTCATATTCTCCAAAATATCGTATTGGTCATCACTGAGCCGTTCTTTATATTCGTCAATCAAGTTTTCCGGGAAAGCGAAACCACCAGGGTTAGGCATACCTAAGTTCAGTCCGTGGCCATTCCCTGTATAAATTTGGTAACCGTATTTCGAATAATCCCCAGTTGGCACAAGGCCTAATTTTGCAATTGACCCATGAGACACCAATGTATGGTAAGAGTCTGAAATTGTATTATCTGATCCCAGTTTCCAAGTTCCATCTACATTCCATTTTTGCGGAAGACCTACAACTTCCATTTCCGTACGGTTAAATGCCAAGTCGAGATACCATTTAATATCTCCCAAAAATTCATTAAGGGAAACAGCATCATCATCAAGCGTTGCAAAAATTAAGTCTGCATAGACCTCATGACGGATTTCTTTCAATCCCATTTTACTTTTATCCATAGTATCACCGTAAACGACTTTCTCAAACGGAATCCCGACCAAATCACCAGTATTTCTAAAGTTGAATCCATGGTATGGGCATGTAAAGTTTTTTTGATTTCCATTATCCATCCGGCAAAGTTTCATGCCGCGGTGTGTACAAACATTTAGCAACACATGAATTTCACCATCTGCACCATGTGTGACGATGACGCTTTGTCCTCCCATTTCCCGTGTCACAAAATCTCCTTTGTTCGGGATTTCCGACTTATGAGCGACAAATAGCCAGTCTTTTAAGAAAATTTTCTCCATTTCAAGCTCGTAAACTTTGGGATGGGAGAAAATATAAGATGGAATCAGTCCTTCTTCTGGCTTGACGGTGTCCTTCAAGTACTGGATCAATTCGCTTCTTGTCATTTCTTCCAATCTCGGAACTTGTTTAGTGCTTGTAATAGTCATGTAAACGACCTCCTTATTGTTATAAGCCAATCTTTATATTAGATTGTAACTTTTTCAATGTGCCTAGCACACTCAAAGCGGCTAACATACTCGTGTTAGGGTTCGTATGCATCGGTTCGTTTTCGATTTGAAACGTCATAGAACCAAAAGTGCCTTCCGCTTGAATTTGATGATGATTTTTTGTAACCGTCGAATCAGCAATAATTTCAACTTTTGTATTTTCCACCCCGATTCCAGCAAGTGATAATACAATGGATACGTTAATATTTTTAGGGAATTTTTCAATCGCTTCCGCAGCAGAACCTTGGAAAATCACTTTTTCTCCTTCGATGTCCTCTCCAAATGAATGCGCCGGCTTCCTCGTTGTTAATGAAACCCTTTTCAATTCTCCTAATCCATTTGCATTTTGGATTGCGTCTATTCCTCCAATTGCACCGGATGGTAAATAAATTGAATGATTGTGTTTTTTCCCCACGAGTCTTACTTGTTCTAAAAATGCCTCATCAGCTAGTGCTCCGATACTAATGATGATCACTTCTTTTTTCTCGAGCACCTTTGGAACAAGCTGATGAGTCGTTGCTACATTGGCAGCTTCCACTACGATATCTATACCGGAGTCGAGGAATTGGTCGATATCATCGAATAACTGAATACCGTAATCAGCAGCAAGCTGCTCATATTTTTTAAAATTACGGACAAATAAGCTTTTCACTTGCAATCCGTCCAGCTGTTTTTGTTGCGTTTCTTTCATGATGAATGTCGCAATGGAACCTGCTCCGATAATTCCTATATTCATTCAGACCACTCCTTAATCAGCGAATCCATATGAATCAGTGAAATGTTCAAAGCCGCCAAATTCTGTCACGCTTGATAGACCACTTTCTTTAATTCCTGGAAAATCGAGACGTAAATCTTTGAAAATCGTATGATTGTTAAAGAATATGGCGCCAGCTTCGATACGATCAGCCAACCGTTTTGCTGCTTCGATGTCAGTCGTCCAAATGGATGCCCGCAATCCGTATTCTGAATCATTCGCATAATCGATCACTTGCTCTACATCTTTGAACGGCATTACCGGAATGACAGGACCGAATTGCTCCGTTCTCATGATTTCGCTTTCCTGATTCACATTTGTAATGATGGCTGGAAGCATGAAATATCCGTCATCCCACGTAGCCTCGTTCAGTTTTCTACCAAAGTAATGCACTTTGGCACCTTCTTTTTCCGCGCGGTCAATCAAATCTCTCACAAAACGGAATTGTGATTCATTGTTCAATGGGCCCATTTTGACATCTGGCTGGATCCCGTTTCCGACAATTGTTTTGTTGAATTCTTCGCTTAGCTTATCCAATAACTCTTCGTATCTTGATTCGTGGACATAAATACGTTTAATGGCAGAACATACTTGCCCAGCACCTTTCAAAACTCCATTTCTTAACTTGAGGATTGTTTCCTTGTTTAAATCAGCATCGGCCAATATAATAGCAGGGTCATTACCACCCAGTTCCATATTTAATTTTTTCAAAGTGGACGAAGACTTTTCCATCAATACTTTCCCTGTACTTGTGCCACCTACAAACGCAATTGTCCGGACCCGTTCATCCTTCGCAATTCGATCGCCGATCAGACCGCCCGAACCTGTCACGACGTTCAAAACCCCTGGTGGTAGACAATCAGCCAGCTCTTTCATGAAGACCATAATCGTCAATGGACAATCTGTCGCAGGTTTGAAAACGACTGTGTTTCCTGTCAAAATAGCCGGTATGACCCGCTTGAACGTTAAGATCATCGGAGAATTCCATGGTGTAATAATTGCCGTCACGCCTCTCGGACGTCTCCGTACTTCGACCTGTTGGGCTGGCCCCGACAAATCTTTTGGCTCATACCAATTTTTCAGGTTTTCTGGCATTTCTTTTAAAATCTGAACACATCTTTGAATATCTAACTTACCTTCTAGCAAAGTTTTCCCATTTTCTCTGACAAATAATGTCGTGTACTCATTGACGCGGTCTTTCACACGCTCCCACACTTGGTGAACACGCTCAATCCGTTCATCCAATGCTGTTTGCGACCATGTTGGATATGCATCTGCCGCTACCGTAATCGCCCGGTCTACATCCTCTTCGGATGCCATTCCGATAAAACCGACGACTTCACTTGTGACGGCGGGATTGATGACGTCTTTGTGCTTTTCTAACGTTAACCATTCACCGTTCACTAATATCTTTCCTGAAATTTGCAAAGTTGCTTCCGTTTTATAGACCAAATTGTCTCCCTCATTTCCATTGAACGATCTTATTTTATTTTCTTCGGTTGAAATGATGAAGCGACACCCGGGGGCCCTCCGAATGGTTTAGCCATCGGTCCTACCGCTTCCATATCGACGACAATCAAAGTCATCTTATCTGACTCTGTCGCCTTCTCCAACGCTTGGTCAAATGCATCAGCAGAACCCACCCTCGTTGACTCTATTCCCATCGAATGTGCGAGCTGTACAAAATCCGGACTGACCAAATCGACAGCGACTTGTCGGCCATACGCCGCATCTTGAATATTTCGAAGTACACCGTAACCGCTATCATCAAACACTAGGATGATCATCGGAAGGTTCTCTTGGACTGCTGTCGCAAGTTCACCAATATTGACCATGAAGCCGCCATCCCCTGCTAATACGACAACCCGTTTATCAGGATTCGCTTTTTGAGCACCGATCCCTGTCGGTAAAGCTTGCCCAATTCCGCCGCCTGAAGCATGAATTGAATGGCGTGGTTTATAAATCTCGAACAGTCGGCTTCCCCAAACGTTCGCTGGAATGGTGACGTCTCTGACAAAAATCGTTTTTTCATCTAATCTGTTTCTCATACTGTCCAAAATATTTTCATAAGGGCCTAATGTTTCGCGAAGCTTGGCTCTGAGCGTTTCACGCAATTGCTGGACTTCTTCACTATATTCACCGCCCGGCTTCGTGTAACCGCTCGCTTCCAGTTGAGTGACAAGGCTTTCTACGACCGTTTTGATATCTCCGACCACCCCATACTTCGCCTCATAATTTCGACTGACTGCCAAATAATCGGCATCGATTGTAATATGGTTTTCCGGTACTTCAACTGACCAGCCAGAAGTTTCATTACTTCGGAAACGTACCCCAATGCTAATAAGTAAATCAGCATTTGCCAAAAATTGTTTTGTTTCCGGAGAAGCACCAAAATGTCCAATACATTGCGGATGATCTTCCGGAATGATCCCTTTAGCCGATTGGCTCGTAATGACAGGCGCGTCCGTCATTTCAGCCAACTGTCTGATTTGTTCGGAAGCACCTGACAAAATTGCTCCGTTTCCGACCCATAATACTGGCCGCTTCGCTTCTTTCATCGTCTGCACAACGGCTTCAGGTACAATGAATTCTTCTTGTGTAGAAGAACTAGATGCCAATTCATCGTAAATCGGAGTATCTGGAATAATGGCTGATTGATAATCGATTGGAATTTCAACACTTATTGGACCTGATGGTGTTTGGAATGCTTCCTTGATCGCTTTACGGATAAATCCAGTTGCCTGCTCGGGAACCTTTAATTGATAAGCCTTTTTACAAGCTCCCTCCATCATTTGAAGCTGATTTTTGCACTCGTGGATATATCCTCTGCCTGTCCCTATTTGTTCAGAAGATACTTCACCGGTTATATGTAATAGTGGGACGCCAGCACTCCATGCTTCCACCAAAGAACCTGCCGCATTTCCCGCACCTGTTCCTGTACTCGTAATCGCCACGCCCAGCTTTCCAGTCGACCTTGCGTGCCCGTCAGCCATGTTCACTGCCCCGCTCTCTCCACGTGCACAAACCAAGTCGATACTGCCTTCACGTAAGATCGCATCGTAAATCGGCATGTTGTGAATACTCACAATACCGTAAGCGGTTTCAACCCCCTCATTGACTAATTCCTTTACGATTGCATCCGCTACCGTAAATTGCTTTTGTGTACTTTCCACCCCAAGTCCCCCTTGTCCTATAAAACTTTACTTAATCCACCCGATACTTCTATATTTGCGCCTGTGACATAGCTGGCACGTTCCGAAGCTAAAAATAAAATGACGTTGCCAACTTCTTCAGGTAAGCCGACCCGAGCCAGTGGGATTTTTCTGTTTTCCGCCAACTCTTTATAATACACTTCTGGATCTAAATCAGGTGCTCGTTCCAATCTTCTCCGTTCCCATTGGTCCGTTTTGATCAACCCAAGGCTAATTGTATTGATGAGTATATTATCTTTCGCCAATTCGTGCGATAAGCTTTTCGTCAAATTCAGCAATCCTGCTCTCGTTGCGGCAGTTGCGACCATATGTGGTTCCGGCTCTTTGGAAAGTGTCGCATTCATATTGATAATTCGGCCTTTTCCTTGCGCTTTCATGAACGGGACAACTGCTTGGACCGCGTAAATGACTGCAAAATATTTCAGATTAATTTGTTCTTGCCATTGCTCATCGGTAATGTCGAAGAAGTGAGACATAATACTTCGTCCTGCATTATTGACTAGCACATCAATTCTATCGAAATATTCACCTGTCGCATTGATGAATGCTTCTACGTCTTTACGCTTGGAAACATCGCATGTCATGCCGAATAAATGATCTCTGTTCGAATCATCCGTCAATTTTTCGATCGCTTTGTCTAAACGATCTTGGCTCCGTCCGCAAATGGCAACTTTCGCTCCTTCTTCCAACAGCATCCTTGTTGTTTCAAAACCGATACCTGCAGTGCCGCCCATGACGACAACAACTTTGTCTTTTAAATTTAAATCCATCTTACTTAGCCCCCCCCCTTTTTCCATCACTTCGCATTCATTAAAGCCCAACCGGGATCCGGCTCTCCTGCCATCTTCGCCCTAGTCTCCGGTGTAGGGGGTCCTGCAATTCCCCATCTATCCGATAAATGTGGTACACGCTTCCAAACTTGCGCGCGCCATGTCTTTTTATCTTCGATCACATCTACATAGCATGTGTACTCCATAACAAACCCGCCTGGATCTTGGAAATAACAGAAGATGTTATTGCCTGGTCCGTGTCTTCCCGGTCCCCAAATCTCTTTGTATCCTTTTTTTCTGACGTTACCGATGCCGCGCATCACCTCATCCACACCTTCCACTTCATAGGCGATATGATTGACCGATGCATGGTCCGCTCGATTAAACGAAATTTCATGATGATTTTTATCGCACCGCAGGAACACCATCTGATCCTCGCTCCAATCCGAAACCATAAAGCCGAGCACTTCAGTGAAGAAATCTGTTGATCGCTGGATATCAGTTGTATTCAAGACAATATGGTTCAAGTAAAGCGGGTTTGAATCGACTTTTCTTTGCCACGGTTCTGTGTGAATGTCTACCCATGTAGAAAGCTCAAAGCAGCGATTTTCATAGTCTACGAAACGAAGGCCATATCCGCCGCCCACTTCATCCAGATAGCCCGGCTGTTGGATGATCTCCACTCCTTTCTCTTCCAAATAGATTGCTGCTTTGTCTACCGCTATTTTGTCCACCATACCAAATGCAATATGATGAAGCCCTCTTTTCTCACCTCGTTGCAAATGAAGAATATGATGTTCTGGACTTGAACCGCGGAAATAGACATGATTGTCATCTTGTGAGACAACATCCAATCCCCATACATCCCTGTAAAATTCAATTTGTTCTTCCAAGTTAGGTGTAATTAAACCTATGTGACGTAAATGTGTTATTTCAAGCATTGAGTTTCCCACCTTTCAAATTTTTCTCCCTAGTGAGCTTTTACAACACAGCATTGTTTTATATAAAAAACATTGTTTCTATTACTAATATTCACATTATCTTACTCTTACATCTTTGTCAACTAAATTTTCAGATTTATCAACAATTAATTCATCCGCAACAATTAGGCACAAATATAATTCACGCAAGGGCGCAAATCATTTCTGTGCCTATAAGCTAGAATTCATCGAATCTTTCTGGAATACATATTAAGTAGTCAATACCACAAATGAGGATATTTCTTCAGCTATTTGACAGACAGCAGGGATAATCTTTTCTTTCATCAGCTCTTCATCTGCCAAATGCTGTGATGTGGCTATGTTTATAGCGGCAATTACCTTATTGCCTTTCCCGAAGACTGGGCAAGCGACAGACCAAACCCCTGTTTCAAACTCACCTTTATGGAAGACATATCCTTGCTCTCTAATGGATTGTAACTCATCCCTCAAGCTTTGGATTTCGACTTTCGGTGCATCTGGCATCTGCAATGCTCCAAGTTCCGCCAGCAACTCTTCTTTTTCCTCTCCAGGTAAATGTGCCAATAGACACTTCCCCATCGCCGTAGCATGGACAGGCAGATGCGATCCGACGTTAATTGTAATCGTAGCGACACTTCTTGCGGGATACCTGGCGATATACACAATTTCGTTCCCGTCCAACATCCCCATATGTGAGGACATTCCCGTTTCGTCTCTTAACTTCTCCAAATAAGGCGCTGCCAGTTCAGGTAGTTGGAGGCTGTTTAAATAAGTAAAGCCTAGTTCAAGCACTTTCGGTCTAAGTCCATAGCGCTTCGTATGACTATCTTGATAAATATAGCCGCACTCTTCCAATGTATATAAAATGCGATAAGGCGTTGTTCGGCTGACACCTAAATTACTCGCAATTTCTGCTAAGGAAAAAGTTTGATTTTCTACACTGAACATCTTTAAAACTTCCAGTCCACGTATGATGGAATTTGAAAGATATTTTTCATTATCACTTTTTTTCTTTTCGACTTTCTTTTCTGTGGTCGCCATTATTTATTCCTCCTCTCTTAAAAAATCGAGTACATATCTATTGAATACTTCCGGTTTTTCCAAGTAACTGAGATGGCCTGCATCCGCTATTGTCTTTAAACGCCCGTCTTTCAGCCTTTCAACGATAATTTCCGACTCGCTAACAGGCGTTACTTGGTCCTCTTCTCCACAAATGACAAGTGTAGGAACCGTAACTTTAGGATACTCATCCATTTGATTCAAATGATATAAACTATTGGCAACGGATTTATAACCCGCAGGTCTGACTTCAGCCATAATATTTTGCGCATATTCCAAAATTGCAGGTTCAACATTTGCAGCGAGCAGCGCCGGCGTTCTTTCTCTTGCCAATTCTTTCGGTGAAGAATTTTCCACAAGATCATGCCTGGCTTTTCTTTTCTTTGCATTTTCTTCTTCATCGAGCGCCGCCGCTCCCCGGGTCGGTGCAGCGATCATCAATTTGGTAACCATTTCAGGAAATCTTATCGCAAAATCGATCGCAATCGCCGACCCCATCGAATGCCCTAACAAATAGACTTCCTTGAATTGAAGTCCATCCAGAAACCTCTTTAAATGATCCGCAAACTGGGAAAAATGTTGTAATTCTGGAACAGGGTCTGAACTTCGACCGTAACCGGGGGCATCCCAAGCAATTACCGTATAATCTTTCTTCAGCTCTTCCAACTGGCGGATCCATGACTTCGAGTTATTTCCCAAGCCATGCAATAAGACAAGCGGAGGACCGCTTCCTTCAATAAGGTAATGAATAGACAGATCTTCCAATTCCACTTTCGACATAAAACCCCTCCTCAAGCATTTTTATCGTTTTTCTATGTTTTAGCAATAAAACAAAGTTCCCGATATTTATATCGATTGTACGTACTTACTCTTCGTAAAGTCAAGCGACTTCCAAATGACATGTCTGACTATTCCCAACACGCATTCACTTCAAATTACATTCCAAGACAATAAAAAAAGGAAATAAGAAGTGATCTCTTATTCCCCCCTGTCTATAATTGAAATAAAGAATCCACATTGTCTTTATACTGTTTCAGCTACGCGTATAAACGGTTCATCTGCGACTTGTATCGAGTCTGTTGGACATCCTTCATAAGCATCCAAAAGGTCATCTACTAAATCTTCTTCTATTGGAGTAACGCCTTTATTATCGTCGAGAATACTATAAGATAGGCCATCATCATTATAATCAAATATATCGGGGGCAGAAGCTCCACACGCACTGCAAGCGATACAAGTCTCTTGGTCTACTAATGTATACTTCTTCATATTGGTAATCCCCTTTTCATGTTGATATTCTCAATTGATTTAACTAGATGAACTCTTTTACAAATTCCTGGAAAAGTTCGGATTGTAACTCGGGCTTCATATGGGCCAAGGGCTGCTCTGCATACCCTTTCACTAATTCCTGGTAAGAAGGTCTCTCTTCTTGATAGACAATTCCGGTTACGAGGCTATCATGCTTCATTAAAGTATTCATTGCCAATTCGCGGTTTGAAGAATCGTACCCTTCAATATCATTTAACTTGGTCAAATTCTCTTTGAACCAATCATACGTGTTTACTTTATTGTAAGTAACACATGGACTATAGACGTTAATGATTGAAAAACCTTTATGTTGTATCCCCGCTTCTACAGTCGCGGTCAATTCTTTAATATCCGCTGAAAAACATTGTGCCACGAAGCTAGCTCCACTCGTAATCGCCATCTCCATTGGAGATAATGCTTTTTCAATAGATCCTTCGGGTGTTGACGATGTGATAAATCCATCCTCTGAACGAGGTGATGTCTGACCTTTTGTCAATCCATAAATTTGATTATCCATTACGATATAAGTAATATCCATATTACGTCTCATTGCATGAATCGTATGTCCAATCCCAATTGCAAAACCATCACCATCTCCTCCTGCTGCAACGACAGTCAGATCACGGTTCCCCATCTTTACTCCTTGAGCAATCGGAAGTGCCCTTCCATGGATTCCATGTAGACCGTATGATCTAATATATCCTGAAATACGACCTGAACAGCCAATTCCAGAGATAACCGCCAGATTTTCTGGAGAAAGATTTAGATTAGCTGCAGCACGCTGGATCGCTGCTTGTACAGAGAAATCTCCACAGCCTGGACACCAGTTTGGCTTCACACTATTTCTAAAATCTTTAACTGTTGATGTAGACATGTTCTAACAACTCCTTGCTCTCGTCGTAAATATGGTGTGGCTGGAATGGATCACCATCATATTTCAGCATGCTTTGAATTTTATCTACATGACCAACATTCATTTTTATAATATTGGCAAGTTGCCCCGTTGCATTGCTTTCTACAACTAATACATGATCTGCCCCCTCTATATAGGGTTTGATAGCTGACGTCGGGAATGGGTGAATGAGACGAACTTGCAAGTGATTTACATTCAATCCTTCTTCTCTCAGACGAAGGACAGCTTCTTCAATCGCACCACGGGTTGCATTAAATCCTATTAATAAAAGATCGGTTTTTGTTATAGGAATATCCACTGTAATCGGATTTGGAAAACGTTCTGCCAAGTTGGATAATTTACGCATTCTTTTATCCATTTGCTGTTTACGATTCAATGCAGTTTCATTTGGTCTACCGGTTTCATCGTGCTCGACCCCTGTTACATGATGAATACCACCTTTCACCCCTGGAATCACACGTGGAGAGACACCATCTTCCGTTACTTCATAACGTTTAAAATAATCCTTCTCTTCCGTTTGTTCAATGTCATTCGTAATTAACTTTCCTCTTCGAATTTGTACTTTATCATAATCAAAAGGCTCTACAGTTTGCTTTGCTAACGAAAGCTGCAAATCGGATAATAAAATAACAGGGCACTGATATTCTTCGGCAATATTAAATGCTTCAATCGTATCGTAAAAAGCTTCTTCAACCGTGCTTGGCGCAATGACAACCTTCGGGATCTCTCCGTGGTTTCCATAAATCATCGCCATTAAATCTGATTGTTCTTGCTTTGTCGGTAATCCAGTAGATGGGCCACCCCGCTGTGTATCAACAACAACAAGAGGTGTTTCCGTCATGCCGGAAAGGCCAATCGCTTCCATCATTAATGATAACCCAGGACCAGATGAAGCAGTGAAAGAACGAGCCCCCGCATAGTTAGAACCAATTGCCATCGTCACAGCAGCAATTTCATCTTCTGTTTGAATGACTGTCCCACCGACTCCCGGTAGCTTTTTAATTAAATACTCCATAATATCAGATGCAGGCGTAATTGGGTAAGCAGGCATAAAGCGGACTCCTGCTGTCAATGCACCAAGCGCAATAGCATCATTCCCGATCATAAACATATGCTTTTGGTTATTTTCTACTTTTTCAAGAAATAAAGAGGTTGCTCTATCTCCAATGCTATTTTGCGTATACACATAACCCGCTTGGATAGCCTCCATATTTTTCTGAACCATATCTCCACCTTTTCTTCCAAATATCTCTTGGATGACAACAGAGAAATCCTCAACATCTAAATTCATAACAGCACAAGTAGCACCAATCGCTACCATATTTTTCATCAAAGAAGTACCTAATTCGAAAGCGATTTCAGTAAATGGAACAGAATAAAGTTCAGCCTTTGAGTCTTCCGGCTTCACTGGTTTAAATTTTGTATCAGCAATGATCACGCCATCTTCATGTAATTCGTGATAGTTTAGATCAATCGTCTCCTGATCAAATGCAAGGAGTATATCTAAATCATCTGCTACTGTTTGGACTTTTTCAGTACAGACGCGAATTTTATTATTCGTATGACCGCCTTTAATTCTAGATGAAAAGTGGCGATATCCATATAAATAGTAACCTAGTCGGTTCAGTGTTTTAGAGAAAATCTCCCCCGTACTTTCTATCCCTTCTCCTTGCTGTCCTCCTACTTTCCACGATAGATCTTTTTTCATGAAATCTGCCCCCTATTAGCACGGTATTGTTAAAATCATTTAAGTTAACATACAACCGCTGATTTATGTCAATCACCTAAATTAATTCAACTTATATATATCGCAAATCCTTATGCAAAGATTGCCGTACTATGTTTCGGTTGTAGTTTCACTTTCGGGTCAATATACTGTTTTGCATTACTTACTGCGACCGGTGCCTCTCCGAAACCAGTAGCGATCAGTTTCACTTTCCCTTCATACGTGGCAATGTCCCCAACAGCATAAATGCCAGGAATATTCGTTTCCATTTTTTTGTTAACGACTATAGAGTTTTTCTCGATTTCCAAACCCCAATCTTTAATTGGACCAAGCGCGGAAACGAATCCATAATTAACGATAAAGTCATCAACATTGATTACTTCACGATTTTCAGTTTTAGACTCTTCAATGACGATTTGTTTGATACCGCTTTCATCCCCGATCAGTTCAGAAGGCTCATAAGGGGTTTTAATCACCACACTGGATCTTTTCAGATTTTGCACGCTATGTTCGTGGGCACGGAATTTATCGCGTCGATGGATGATGGAAACTCTTTTCGCAATCGGTTCGAGCATCAATGCCCAGTCGACCGCTGAGTCTCCCCCGCCACATACCGCCACTTCTTTATCCGTAAACCTATTCAAGTTGTCAATGAAATAATGCAGGTTTTTCCCTTCGAATTGCTCCGCGCCTTCAATCCCCAACCGTCGAGGTTCAAATGCCCCGTTCCCTGCCGTAATAATGATCGTTCTTGAAAAATGAATTCCTCGATTCGTTTGAAGTTTTAAAAAACCATTTTCTTGCTTTTCCACTGTTTGTACAGCTTGCTCCAAACAGATTGTCGTCGGAAACATATTCACTTGTACTTTTAAATTCTCGATCAATTCTTGTGCACGGACTTTCGGTAATCCAGCAATATCATAAATATACTTTTCCGGATAAAGTGCAGACAACTGGCCACCTAACTGAGGTAAGCTTTCTATAATCTTCACACTGGCTTCCCGCATCCCTCCATAGAATGCAGTAAATAATCCAGCAGGACCTCCTCCAATTATTGTAATGTCGTATACTTTCTCATCTATATTCATTTTGAATCCCTCACTTTTCTCCGGTTCATGCCGATGGACCTTTACCGTTGAGCAAAATATAAAACTATGTAATCAATTACGCTGAAACGTAATTGCATCTACTAGATGTGGCTGGCACAAGTCAATCCACGAAGCGATTGCTTTGTCGCTACAGCTTGGAATGACTTGTGACCCGAACATCTGGATTCTGGTGACCCACTTCACCGAATAATTAAACCGCTTTCATTTTGTCACCTCTAAAGGTGACAGTCTTCTACAGACAACGCTTTTCTTTCGATACAAAAAGATTCGCTGAATGAAGATTAGTTGACCCATCGATAAATTAGCGGTCTGCCTGTGCTACAATCGCTTCTCTTTCTTTTGCACGCTCAATGCGGATGTTTTCAAGTTCGCTGCCTTCTGGATATGTCGGTAGTTGTGGCTTTGCCGCACCAAGCATAACAAGCATCATTGCATCTTCATTTCCATCGTTCCGGATTCCACGCTGTATGCCCGGCGGTACGCTGACACAGTCGCGCTTATTCATTTTGATCTCATACTCTTTTCCTTCATGCTCTAAAAGTACTGTCATTTCACCTTCCAAAATGAAGAACACTTCTTCCACGTCTGAGTGTAAGTGCAACGGACCAATTGAACCTGCTGGTAAAACCATCGTACTTAATGTGAAGTTGTTTGCTTCAATTACATTTGAATCTTTGTTTGCTGTCGCACCGCGTCCAATATAGCGCATTTGTGCACGGCGATATCTCGGATCTACTTCTTCTTGGAACTTTAAAACGTTCCAATCCAGCTTTCTATCTCCCAATCTCGCAATATACTTCTTTTCAAAATCCTCTACTGTTGTGAACTCCATGTGTTCTTCCTCCCTATTTTTAGACTTCTTAACGAAGAAGCCTATGTTTTATATAGAAAACAATGTTTCTATTTGTTTATATCATACTTCTAAACAAATACATTGTCAACACAAGGTTTAAAATTTTCTAATAAATAATCCGCTGTTTGACGAAAAGCTATGAAAAAATCAGCAGTGTCAAGGTGCAGGTACACCCAGATAGACATAAATCGAGCAGGTGGGGTGCTATATCCGACCTCTCACACCACTGTACGAACCATTCGGTATACGACGTTCAATTAAGATAGATGACGTAAATTTTTGTCACGTAATTGCAGATTTTTAACTCCAGTAGGAGTTTCCTAGGCCTACGAGTAATATTAGGATTTTGGAAATACTCCAGTATCCCCTACGCGAATTTTCACACCTTGGCTTCTTGGTTTCTTGGTTGCTTCCAATCCTTTCATATATACATCTTCCTAATCCAATTTTCTGAAGATGCTTGGTGTATCTGCTAATGTGGAGTAGCCACACCTTCCCATCAGATACTGATTGAGTTTCTTGATTCGATAGAGCATCGTAAAGGCTTTTCCTTGAAGTAATCTATCGGATTTTATTCATCATCCGTTTCACGCATTTTTAGCGATGCTGGGCACACAAAAAGATGGAGATGTCTGATATTTCCTCAAAGTAAAAGAGGTGGAGAAAATAATTTTCTCCACCTCTTTTGTATCTTTTTGTCTTTGTTCTAAAAATTAGCTGGCGTATGCCTGTTAATTTCAGGAGATTGTGCAACACCACAATTCCGAATTCAATGTGGACCTTTTCCAAGACTTCTAGTAGAAATCTGCGGAACGAACGATTTCCCTTGATGTGACCGAACTCACATTACTCCTCAATTTTACGTCGAGCGTTGATAGCTGCTTTCCTCTTACATTCAAGGGATGTTTTAGTTTTGGCTTTTGCTTGCATTTCTTCACATATCGGATTCCAATAAACCTGCCGATTGCCTATGGCTCGAGCGATTTCATATTTATTTTGAAGGGTTTCCTGAATCTTTTTCTTCGATTTCCCTTAGATACGAAAGGTTGGTTTTTTCCACACAAAAGAATATTTTTAGGCACGGGACTCGATTTTTGTTTCGCTCAAGAAGTAATTTTTCATTGTGATATGTTGTCATCAATTAGTTTCAGAATCATCGTTTCAAATAATTCGTCCATCATTGCTGGCAAGTTTTCTCGGATCAATTTCTCGATTCCGCGACACGCGTATTCTTTCTGTGAGTATGCGTAAAGGCTGACTTTTAACATCATCTTTTGATGACAGGAACTACGCCACCACCTGAATAATGAGCAAAAAGCTGCTCATTAGGAATTGCTTCTAGCATTTCATCTACTACGCGCAAAATGATGTTTCGGGATTAGAGCCTGTATGTCAAAGATGGCAAAACTTTGAAGGTTATTGTAGGGTTTAAACGGGGGTGACAGTTGTCACTTAGATATGTTTAATTTATTTTCCTCTAATGCGAATGGAAGCTGTGTGTTATAATCATGAGTGGTAATCTTTAGATTTCACATAAAAAATCGTCCTTTCTATAATGGTTGCCTGGTCACTTCCATTTTACTAAAATGGACGATTTTTTGGATATTGACTTTCTGTTTTTGAAGAGAATATTAGTTGCTTAAAATGAAAGTTAGCGACTCCTGCGGGGATAGCGCGAATGGATAGCCCCCTTTAGCAATTTCGTTCCTTACCGCAAAAACTATCTATATTCCAACTTTAATTAACGTTCTTCATCAAAATGGAAATTGGGATGATAAGGAATAGAAGGAATTTCAAGACCAATTCCTGTGATTTTTGTTCTGCTGCAACTTCAATATGTACCATCATTTCATCATCTTACTATTTGAATTAAAATTGATTGTTGGTGCAATTCTTTATACTTTAGGAATTCTAATCTCTGATTTCCGCAAACAGTTCTCCGGCATTTCGGACATCCACATTCCCACCACTTACTATGAAACCAATACGTTTACCTTCCACTGAGAAATCACGATGAAACAAAGGAGTTAGACTGACTGCTCCCGCTAATTCGACGACTATTTTCAGACGGCTCCAGAGATAGTGCATCGTCGTTATCACACCTTCGTCCCTGACAGTGATCATATCGTCGACAAGTTCTCTGAGAATAGGGAAATTAAGATTCCCTAATGACGTACCTCGTAGCCCATCGACAATCGTCTGCGGATTGTCTATACGGTGGAGTTCACCGGTATTGAATGAACGTACTGCATAATCGACCAATTCAGGCTGCACGCCAATAACCTGACACTGAGGAAGCAAATGTTTACTACTAATAGCACTGCCGCTGAGCATTCCGCCCCCACTGCATGGAACCAAAAGATAGTCCAGTTCTCCGACCTCCTCAATTAATTCCTTGGCAGCCGTTCCCTGTCCGGCTATTACTTCCTCATTATCAAATAGCGGGATAAAGATATAACCGTTTTTATCGATCAGCTGTTGGGTCACATCCTCTCGCCTCTCCTTTGCCCGGTCGTAGTAGACAATATCGGCACCATAGGACTTGGCGGCAGCAATTTTCACTGGTGCCGTATCCGAAGGGACGACGACTGTTGTATGTACTTTCAACAAATTACCTGTCAGAGCGACAGCCTGGGCATGATTACCTGAAGAGTAAGTAATGATCCCTTTCCCGCGAACATCCTGTGGCAGAGAACTGACAGCATTATAGGCACCACAAAATTTGAACGCTCCGATGCGCTGTAAATTCTCACATTTTAAGAAAATCGTGTTTCCAGTCTGCTTATCAAGCAATTGTGAAGTCATTACCGGGGTTTTATGGGCCACACCTTCTAGACGTTTAGCTGCTTCCAATACCTTTTCAAACATTGACGAATCCCCTATTTGTTTTTGTGCTATTAAGATAATAACATTATTAATAGATCCCAGCTATTAAGATTCTTATTTAAGTTCATAAGGCATAAACAAATAAGGCTAATCTAAAGGTCACTAAATGCGGCCCACATAACGAAACATATATTAATGATTACCCATATTAATACTAATAAATTTTAATTCCGTCATGTCTTCAATAGCATATTTAACACCTTCTTTACCTATTCCTCTGAACTTAACTCTTCCATAAGGAATGTGATCGTAGCGTAGCTAGGAAACCTTATTAATCCACACTTCAACTGTTTCTGGTGCAATCTTCCATCAGTAAAGCCCAATAGATATCGATTTTGTAATCATTGGACCAGTATCCGTTGGCGGTTTAAGCGGATCACCTACATTTAGTTTCTTCGCTTCCACAACCAGTCTTTAAACAAGTAATGGATATATATTTTTTGGTGCGTAGATTCTTTGGACAGAAACACAAGCCTGCCTTGCAAAGGTAAAACCACCTTGAATAAAAGATGAGACACAAGCATCTAAATTTGCATCATTAAAATTGAGAATTGGAGCGTTAAATCCTAACCCTAACGTTACTTTTTTAGTCCCAGCCATTTCTTTGATCTTCTATCCAATGGAATTACTACCCTTAAAGGTCACTTTTTCACTCTAGGTTCAATTATTAAAGTTTCCCCTACTTCCACATCCATACCCATTACAATATTTAATGCACCTTTAGGAAGACTGGCTGCGGACAATATAAGACAAACTAATAGAACTTAATGTTGACATTTTTTTATTATTAGTTATACTTCGAATTGTTAGACCAAATAATTTAATGAGATTGAACTAGAGGTGTCCGGTTAGTCTGGGCTGAGAGGGAAAAAACGTTTAAGTTTTCCTAACTCTTTGGACCTGATCTGGCTCATACCAGCGTGGGGAAGTTTCTAAATTCTACTGATGACATGCATTCAATATGTATGTTTCATTTAGAGAGACTAGGTCCGTATTTACTTGGATCTAGTCTTTTTTGTGAATAAATCGTGTGTCATTATTCATGTTCTATGAATGAGGAACGACTTCCTTTGGACTGAGTTATGGTCTACCAAGAAACTAAAAAAAGAGGAGACGATTGACTTGATGGACAAAGAAATAGGGACTATGCCAATTCACATTTATGAAAGTTTTCCAGCGAGCAAGAAAGTGTACATTCAAGGTAGCAGGCCGGACATCCTTGTACCTGTAAGAGAAATTCAACTATCACCGACGATAACGGATAGAGGCGAAAGTGAGAATGAACCACTCCAAGTCTATGATACAAGTGGTAAATATACGGATGACAAATATAAAGTGGATATTCGCAAAGGACTCCCTACAATAAAGAAAAACTGGATCTTAGAACGCGAGGATGTAGAGGAATATGAAGGAAGAGAATTAAAGCCGGAAGATAACGGTTATAAAACGAATAACGAAAAAGAAAACAATAACTTTCAATTACCGAAAAGAAAACCACTACGTGCGAAAGAAGGTAAAAATGTAACACAGATGCACTATGCGAGAAAAGGAATCGTTACTCCTGAAATGGAGTTTATCGCAATACGTGAAGGCATGGATGCAGATTTTGTCCGTGATGAAGTCGCGCATGGAAGAGCCATTATCCCATCAAATATTAACCATCCAGAAACGGAGCCGATGATTATCGGTAGGAATTTTCATGTAAAAATAAATGCTAATATCGGAAATTCTGTGGTCACATCCTCCATTGAGAACGAAGTAGAGAAAATGACATGGGCAACTCGCTGGGGTTCAGATACAATTATGGATTTATCGACAGGTAAGGATATCCACACAACACGTGAATGGATTATCCGTAATTCTCCGGTTCCAGTCGGAACGGTCCCGCTCTATCAGGCACTTGAAAAAGTAGATGGAAAAGTGGAAGATCTTTCTTGGGAAGTTTACCGTGATACATTGATTGAGCAAGCAGAACAAGGTGTTGACTATTTTACTCTTCACGCAGGGGTATTGTTGCGTTATATCCCAATGACCGTGAAGCGTGTCACTGGGATTGTTTCAAGAGGCGGTTCAATAATGGCACAATGGTGCCTGATTCATCATAAAGAAAGCTTCTTGTATACTCATTTTGAAGAAATTTGCGAAATTATGAAGCAATATGATGTGTCATTTTCTTTGGGGGATGGTTTACGACCAGGTTCGATTGCCGATGCCAATGATGAAGCCCAGTTTGCAGAACTGGATACGCTTGGAGAATTAACGAAAATTGCATGGAAGCATGATATTCAAGTAATGATTGAAGGTCCCGGTCACGTACCAATGGACTTGATTAAAGAAAACGTTGATAAACAGATGGAAGTCTGTCAAGAAGCACCCTTTTATACATTGGGACCATTAACGACTGATATCGCACCGGGATATGATCATATTACATCCGCAATCGGGGCAGCAATGATTGGCTGGTTTGGTACGGCAATGCTTTGTTATGTAACACCGAAAGAGCATCTTGGTTTACCAAACAAAAATGATGTCCGAGAAGGTGTTATAGCCTATAAAATTGCAGCACACGCGGCTGATCTTGCGAAAGGCCATCCAAATGCTCAAAAAAGAGATGATGCACTTTCAAAAGCACGATTCGAATTCCGTTGGATAGACCAATTCAATTTAGGACTTGATCCAGAGCGTGCACTGGAATACCACGATGAAACATTACCAGCTGAAGGAGCAAAAGTTTCCCACTTTTGTTCGATGTGTGGCCCGAAATTTTGCAGTATGCGAATATCACATGATATACGGAAATATGCAGATCAAAATCAGATAGAAGAAAAACTTACAATCGAAAAAGGCTTGGACGATAAAGCAAAGGAATTTCAAAAGGTTGGCGGTACTCTATACATTTGAGACCACTTTGGAGGGGGGAGTGACGATGAAAGAGACGGATCTACTTTTGAATAAAATTGAACAATGCAAGCATCAACTCAAAATACTGGAAACAGCACTGAAAGAACTCCAAGAAAATTGTTCACATGATTATTATATAGTAGAGATTACACATCGAATATGTTGTAAGTGCAATTATGTGGATAGTTTATATTATTAACTCAACTTTCGCACCTGAATAAAGTATTTCAATGCAAGTGATTCTAAGGCGCTCTTAACGTTCTTTATCGTCCTTGACAAAGACCGGATGTGGTCGGAATGGTAAAACCGACGAAACAGCGCTATAAAACAACATCGATATTGACGGAGTCTATAAATTATTTATAAGATCCCCCTACGTTATGATACTAGCCATAAACAAAAAAGCTAACATCCAAACGCAACCAGAAAGACCTTATCTCCGATGACCTTAATCGTGAAGATGAAATAGAGACATTGATACCAAAATCACTTTATTCATTGGCACAAAGGAGTACAGAATATGAAAGTAGTTGCACCTAAAAGTTTTACGTATAGCGGAGGTAACAAGGCGGTTCTTTTACTGCATGACTTTACTGGCAATGCGGAAGGTTTCGATGAAATTGCGGTTGCGGGCGTTTCGTTAGGTGGATTACTCGCCTTAAAAGTAGGATCAGACTACCCGTAAAGGGTATTGTTTCGATGTCTGCCCCCGTTCAAACGAAAACGGAAGAAGAGCTTTATCTACGCGTACAAAATTACGCAAAGGGCTATAAAAATTTGAGGGCAAGAACGACGAACAAATTCAAGTCGAAATGACAGAATTTGAACAGCTACCTATGCCCTCTTTAACGGATCTTCAACAAACCATTGAAGAAACGGGTGGCAAACTTAATCGAATCACCTCCCCTCTTTTGATTTTACAAGGTTATTTAGATGATGCGCTTTATAAAGAAAGCGCGCAAATTATTTACAATCATGTGAAAACAGAAGATAAACAATTAAAGTGGTATGAACAATCGGGACATATCATTACGTTGGATAAAGAACGGGAAACCGTCTATGAAGATGTCTATACGTTCTTGGATTCTTTAGATTGGTGACACTTTTCTAATTAGATGATTTCTTAATTGATAGAGGCTGTTTAGAAACTCATTGAAAACTGACTTTCTGGAACAGCCTCTTCTTTATTTTTTACCGGAAACTAACTTCCTCATTTTTGAAAACATACATCCTTCACATAAACTAAAACTGCTTTTGTACATACGGAATGATCCGACAGACAAAAGCAGTCACTTTCAAATTATTGTTGTTGTTGTTCCCGTTTTCGCAATTCAACACGAATGGTTTTTCCAGAAGCTGTTTTAGGTAGCTCCTCTATAAACTCAATTTTTCTAGGGTATTTATAAGGAGCAGTTAATTTTTTCACATGTTCCTGTAAATCACGAATAAGCCCTTCCTCATTTTTCCTTTTGGGTTCACGAAGAACAACAAATGCTTTTACAACATTTCCTCGTACTACATCCGGGCTTGCGACAACCGCACATTCGCGGACAGCAGGGTGTTTCGTCAATGCATCCTCTACTTCGAATGGACCGATTGTGTAGCCTGAACTAATGATAATATCATCGCTACGTCCTTCAAACCAAAAATAACCGTCTTCATCCATTTTTGCCCTGTCGCCTGTCACATAATAATCACCACGGAACTGCGTTTGTGTCCGTTCCGGATCTTTTAAATACGCTTTAAACAATGCTGGTGTCGAAACATGTACCGCAATATCACCGACTTCCCCTGATTGGACCGGATTCCCTTCTTCGTCGATAATTTCAACTTTGTTACCAGGTGTCGGTTTCCCCATAGATCCTGGACGAGCTTCTATACCTAATAGCGACCCGACCAGCAATGTATTTTCCGTCTGTCCGTACCCATCCCTAACGTTCAGTGAAAATGTTTTATCGAAAATAGCAATCACTTCTTTGTTGAGGGGTTCACCAGCCGAAACGGCACTTCGAATGGAGGAAATATCGTAATCCTGTAAATTATCGGCTTTCGCTATGAATCGGTATTCCGTCGGCGTACAGCAAATTACATTCACACTATAGGCATTGATAAGCTCCAAATACGTATTTACATCGAATTTCCCATCATATACTATTCCAGTTGCTCCGCTGCCCAGCACGGAAAGAAATGGGGTCCAAATCCATTTTTGCCAACCAGGAGCAGCTGTTGCCCAAACAATGTCATCTTCTTCAATACCGAGCCAAGCACCCGCTGTTCGTAGATGTGCGTAGCCCCATCCATGCGTATGGACAACACCTTTAGGCTTTCCCGTCGTTCCTGAAGTGTATGACAAAAATGCCGTGTCTTCACGATTCGTGGCAGGCGTTTTAAAGTCGGATGACGCCGTTTTCAAAAGTTCCGTCAACGAAAGCTGTTCCTTTTTGGCGCAACCTACAACGAAAAGCTGGACATCCTTCATATTCTTCACTTCACTGAACTGGTCTGTAAACGCTTCAAATGCTACAATCGCTTTTGCTTCGCTATGCGCCAATCGGTATTCAATATCGGATGCTCTCAACATTTCTGAACTTGGAATGACGACAAGCCCCGCTTTCAGCGCTCCAATATAGGTCACATATGCCTCAATCATTCGTGGCATCATGACAAGAAGAACATCACCTTTCCGAAGACCATTTTCTGTAAAAACATTGGCTGCCCGATTGGACGCTTCCATTAATTCATCGTAGCTAATTTCTTTCTTTTCGCCTGCTTTATTGATATAGATTAGGGCTTTCTTTCCCGTACCATTCGTATACTTTTCAAATTCACTAGCCAAATTATATTGTTCCGGTGCGATAAGTTCTTCTCTATTCATCCCAATATCCCCTCACTTCATAACCATTTTCTTATTATTAAAGCGAAACTAAGTAGTTACGATTGAAGTAAGAAACTGCCTCTAGAACGTGTTTCCCTTCCTGTTGTTCATACCATCGTGCGAGCCATGAGGTGAAGTGGGCAGCTGCGAAGCTATGCCCGTGGATATTATAGACTTGTGTGTCTTCCGGCAATTCCCGCGGGTATCCGCATGCCGAGAAGTCATAAGGGGCGTTCAACTGCCATTCTGGACGTGGCACTTCTCCTGCTCGTACACCAAAGACGCCGGGATACTTCGCCGGCCACACCAAACCAGACTGCTCATTATATGAAGCAACGATCGCTACACCTTTTTCAATGGCGGACGCACATGCCTCATCGATCACCCGATGGCTGCGATTTACGCCCAGGCTCAGGTTGATAATCTGGACTTGCTTCTCCACTGCCCAGTCAATCGCTTCTGCTAAGACAGTTGGATAACACGCCAACTTTTCATCAAAAATCTTTCCAACCAGAATCTCAGCATCTGGAGCCATGTAGCGTATGACCGCCGTAATCGCAGTGCCATGTCCGAGGTAATCCCGAATATCTTCATGGAGTTCAATCCAACCATCTCGATTTACCCGGAATGCAAGCCCGTCCAGCTCTTGATTGATATGTGAATGATAGATGTTGGCGCCGCTATCAAGAACGGCGACTTTGATCCCTTTTCCTGTAAATTCCATCAGCGGATCAACTCGTTTTGCTTGTTTCACAATACCCATAACGATTCGCCTCCCCTCCTTCATTCCATTGATTCGCCTCGGTCCTCATTTGGACATACGTATCCACTTCCGAAATCGTTCCTTGTTGCACCAGCAACCAACGATCCACCCAATCAATCGAATCCAACCGGTGAGAAATTACGAGCAGCATGCGCCCCTCCTCTGTTCGTTGCCACGTATGCAGCCGCTTGAACAGCTCGCGCTCCAGTTCATAATCCAGTCCGCTCGTCGCTTCATCCAGTATGAGAACTTCGGGTTTCCTGAGTAGCCCGCGGGCAATGGATAACCGTTGTTTTTGGCCGCCTGACAACATTTTCCCTCGTTCGCCGATCACCGTATCATATTGGTCCGACAGCTGCTGAATTTCAGAATGAAGGCCGATCTGCTGGCATACTAGGACAATCTCTTCTTTCGTAATCTGCCTTCGTTCCTCCTGTGAAATGCCGAGCAATAAGTTTTCCATGACTGTATCATGGAGAATCTCTACCTCCTGCGCGACAATGAAAACCTGTTTGCGGAGTTCATCGACAGATATGTCCTCAATCGGTCTTCTCCTAAACAGTAACTCTCCTTCAGACGACCGTTTCAAGCGGACAAGCAGATCAATGAATGTGCTTTTGCCCGATCCACTCGGTCCGACCAGCGCATACGAGTGGCTTCCTTTCAGCGTCAAATCTACATCCTTGAATAAGCGACTATTTTCCCCATATCGCTTCCCGACCGCCCGACATTGGAACAGAGGACCTCCGTCTATTTTTGTCGGAAAGGTCGCATGCGCTTCGTCATCTTCCAGGGGTAGTTGCAAATATTCCATTAATCGATGGAGCGAAACAAACATGTTCTGGAAACGGATATACAGTCCCGCCAATGTTTGCACCGGAGAGAAGAAGCGGCTTAAATACGCCGTGAACGCAAGCAGGCTTCCGAGCGTCATCCTTCCATCAATAACCATCATTCCACCGAGGAATAAGATGATCGATGACATCCCTGTAGTGATAATTCGCGGAATTCCGCCCGCCATGCTCTCTATGATGGCGTATTGCAAGGAATTTTGGTTCAACTGATCGATCTTGACGCCAAGCTTGTTCTTCCGATCTTCCTCCGCCCGAAGTAATTTTATGAGGCGAATCTGGCCAAACGTTTCAATCATATGCCCTTGAATATCACTTTGATTTTCACGGATGTGTTTTGTCTTCTTCGTGATTTTTGGTCGGAAATACAAAAGTGAAACGATGAGCAACGGGAAGATGAACAGCGTTAATAAAAATAACTTCCAATCTAGGTAGATCAGGACGCCGGTGATGAACATCAACGTCAGAACGGACATGCAAAATTGGAGCAGCCCATCAGTCAATGTCCCTTGGACGATATTGATGTCCCCATTTAGCCGTGTCGTAATATCCCCTACCCTCGTTCGAACGAAAAACGAATAGCGGAGCCGTTCAAGATGGAGAAACAGATGAAGCCGAAGCTTTTTAATAATTGTCAATGTCGTTCGCAAATAAATATAACTATTAACAAGCTGTAAAATGGTGCCGAAAACGGTAAGACCAACTGTCAGCAGCAGTATGGATTTTAGTGAGTACTTCGGCTGGATTAGCACGTCATCGATGAACACCTTCGACAAATAGGGATACGATAATTCCAGTGCCGTGCCTATAATGGCAAAGATGAATACGAGAACTAGCACGAAACGATGTGGCGAAAAGAAGGGCCAGAGCCACCGGAGCATATGCCGTTTTCGGTTCATCGGTAATAGCACATATACTTCGATTCACAAAACTCGGGTGTTTTGCGGATGGCGATGGCCCTTTCCTGCACTTTTTTCTTCTCCATCCCTTGGCGCACGGATTTCACAACTTCCGAGACGAGCTGCACACTGGCCAATTTCCGAATGGAATTCGCTTCACGTCCGACGATTTTCAACGAATCGATTCCGAGTGCAGCGATTTCCGGCAATGCGCATAATCCGCATGGACCAAGTGGAATGCCGTGATCTGAAACGGAGGATCCGCAACTATGGGTGAACCAAACAAAATCCTGGTAATCTTTCAAATGGGAGGCCAGTTTTTCCTGCTCTCGCAACGATAACTCACGATTTTCCGCCGATTCGAATTGGAAATCCCAGTTTTGCGTCGCACAGAAAGCTCCGACCTGATTATGTGTAGTAAAACAAAAGCTTTCTTCATACACACAGCCATCATTTAAAATGAACAACTCATATTCAAGATCCCGTCCGCCCACGTCCATGATCTCCGCCATCTCTTCCAGTGATAAGCTGCGCGGAAAAACAATGCGCTCCGCACCAAGCTCACGGTATAAATTGACGCTTTCACTATTCAACGGAGCAGCCAAACTGCTCACATGGATGCCGGCATCTGGGTAATGCGCTTTGATGGCCATCATCAAACCGATATCACTGACAATGAAAGCGTCCGTGCCACACTTATATGCCTCGCCGATAATATCAAGCAGTAATGGGATCTGTTCCTGCGTATAATACGGTGCATTCAAAGTCATGAACACTGGAATATTAAAGGAATGCGACCTTTCGATTAATTTAGCAAATTCTTCTACAGCTGGGATACTGGCCTGTGTCGCACGTCGGTTCATCCAGACACCGCTCGTAAACGAACGGATCCAGTCGGTCGGGATGAATCCAGCATAAAATTCTTCTGCGCCATTATGGACGAGCATCTCCACTTCTTCGATCTGGCTGATCGGTGCTAATACTTTCAATTGGTTCCCCTCCTTTTACACCGGTATTTTGGGACTGACGATCAAACGGTCCACCTGCATGTCATCCGCCCAATCGAGGACATTCCCAACAAGTTCTTCGGTTTGCTGATAAAAGGCCGAATTCCCTTTCTGCATCGTCCTCACTGGTAATTGACCGAGCTGCTGCCTTGTATTTTCCATTTGGGCAATGTAGTGGCAGCATTGCTGCTTGCACTGGATATCGCCTTGAAACTTTTCCTCCCGCGGCTTGTGCAATGTACCGACAAGACAAGAGCGTCCCGTCGCGATAACGCCGTATCCTAAGTAAAGCGATGTCGCCAACCCTTCCCGATCCACCGACTTTTCGATTGGCTGGATGAACGAATCATATTCGATTCGTTTGACTTGCAAACGTTCCAAGAACTGCCTGAAATACGGCGTCTCAAACGAAGAATTCATAAAAACAGATTTCGCCCGTTCAGGTGCGTTCTTTTGATTGTATAAATGGGCGACGCGCGGGTCGCGGATCATTTTATTCAAAAGGCGCCCGATGACGATTTGGAGATTCGGGTATTTCGTGGCGACTGTATAGGACATGCCCCAATCGTTGACGACTACTTCCACCGCGTCCTCTCGTGAATCAAGCCATTCAAAGATGGGAATAAGCAATTTCATACCATTTTCCGGTACATACGGGGTAACAAATGTGAAAGCGTAACCTCGTTCTCTCGTATACTCATATGCTTTCTGGACATCTGTCAGCTCTGCAATTCGATACTGACAAAATTCTGATCCAAAATATAAACGATCCGGTTCTGTCAGCTGAAATTTCCGTTTGATGTTCTCTTCCAAGATTGCTATTGTTTCTTGCTCCATAGGGGAAAGTCTCTCTCTGTTTTCCAACAGAGAAAGTTGCTTTGCATCCTGGACAGCGAGCGCCAACTCCATATCGCTTCACTTCCCATTCATTGTTTTATTTGTACAACACGGACATCCATCGCATCTGTTTTCAGATCGACTGTTCCTCTATACTCCAATGTTTCTGCATCATAGAAATTGACATCAGGACCTCCTCCTCCTGCATAAATCGTTTTTCCATCACCACTTATGTTGAAGCCATAAGACGTGCCTAACTTTGTTTTAATGACTTTATCATGTTTCAATGTCGAGAGATTGGTCTTGGCAAGCATGTTCATGCCTCCATATGCCGTTTTCCGATCTCTTGAAATGATCCCTGAGAAAAAGCCGATCGGTTCTTCCTTATACTCGATTCTTTCCACATCGCCCGTTTTCAGATCCCATGTAACAAAGCCTTCCGTCGTCTCGCCTGTTTCTGGATAGTACACATAGTTGACTGTAGCTGCTAGATTATCAGTCTCTTGATCACGCGGCCACAGTAAGAGGTAGTTGCTGCGGCCGGCACTCTTATCATCAGGATCAAACAACTCGTAATGCAGTGTCAACGTATCTTGCTCAATGTCATATTCATATAGATCCCTGCCCCAAACAGCGATTTTGCTGCCGTCTTCATAAAATTGCAGCACGTGGACACCGTATGGAACTTCAATCTCCTTGACAATTTCTTTCTTTTCTATATCCATGACGAGGATGGCAGGAGGCAATGTTTTCAATTCTGTTCCTTCAACTATTGAGCGCATCGTCATAGCATAAAGCAGCTTGCCTTCCGGATCCACAGTCATTCCATAGATGCGGGAACGATAGTTATCTTTTGTAAAATCTAACTCATCAATGACAATATTTTTCACCGTGTCAATGATAGCAACTTTTTGCCTGATGTCCGTATTAACGAATAATCTATGCCCATCTTTCGTAAACACAATATCCCTCGTCATACCGGTTACCGGAATTTCCGTTACTTCCTCCGTTTCCGGATCCACAGCAAAGACATATTCATAACCAGTGAGATAAAGCATTTCTTTCGTTTTCCCAGTTTCTTTGGCAGCCAATACTGAACTATTCAAACTAAATACTAGGAAAACGGCGAGTATAGAAAAAAGCCATGTTCTCTTCACTATGCAGCCTCCCTTCTAATTAGCATGGCAATCGTCAAGCGGCAGTCCAGCGATCCGATCAAGGAACGTCGGATTGTCTTCCATGACTTGTACATACGCCTTTAGCGCAATGGTGTACCAGCGATACATCCAGTTGCAATAATGAAGATTCGGTGCCGTAATTTCCCCTTGTCGCTCCTTTGCTTCGTAATAGCAGCCACCCGAGCAAGTATGCTTTAGCGGACAGCGGGAGCATGTCGTCTTGTTGTCTACATGCAGCGATTCGAGCAACGTCTTCTGGAATCTCCGGTCCACCCCTTCATAGATATCTCCCATTTTGTACTCATCCTGTTCATTAAAACGATGACACAGAAACAGGTCCCCCGAAGGACTGACTGCATAAAACCCGATCCCAGCACCACATCCATAGCCTTTATTGACACCGGTGTGCAATTCCACGAGAACATTCACCAAGTTGGAAAAACCAAAATAACGATCCATCTTTGCTTCTTGGACAAAAATCTCTGTAAGTTCTTCAAATTCATCCAACAGGCGAGAAAGCTCCGGCTTATTCAAAATAAAGGCCTCGTCCGTTTCGGAAACCGGTGCGAACCCAACTTCATGAAATCCCATTTTTTGAAGATGCGTGAACGTCTCTTTCACGTGAGGGAAATCTTTTGTCAATGTAACCCGAGCAGCGACCGGTTTCGTATGGTGCTTTTCAATCAGCTTGCGGGCATTTTTATTGACCATTTCATAAGATCCGTGGCCAGATTTGAACGGTCGCCATTTGTCCTGAGTATTTTCATCTCCATCCATGCTAACCGACACGCCGATATTATGCTCGACGAGGAAATTGATGCGTCTCTCGTTCAATAGCGTTCCGTTAGTCGTCATGGAAAAATCAATTTGTTTTCCCGCCTGCTTTGCCGCTTTCTTCCCATATTCAACAACATGGGTCAACAGTCTCCAATTGAGCGTCGGTTCTCCCCCGAACAATATGACAGAAACGTTTGGCGCGCCTTTGGATTCTTTGATAAGGAAATCGATCGCTTTTTCCGCGGTCGGCTCATTCATCGTTTTCATCGGAGCCCCATATTCACCACCGCCGGCATAACAGTACGTACAGCCAAGATTGCATTCGTTCACCAGATGAAAAACAAGTGTCTGGATCGGTAATTCACCTTGCGGAACTCCAGGTGTCCGGCTATTCTTCCCTATACCGTCATTTAACCGGATGACTTCTTGCTGTAATAACTCCTCAATTGCCGACTGGACTTCCTCCTTCCCATATTGTCCGCCCAGTTGCTTCTCGACTTCGCATAACGATCTGGAGCCGCTTTTCAATAATTCCAAGATTGATTTGCCCAGGGGTGAAATTTCACTAATAAAGCCGCTGAGTCCCTGAAACACATATGATTTGCCTTTGACTTCGAAAATGAGCTGATTTGTCACGGATAATTGATCTGCCGTTTGTATAATAGGAATCACCGCTTTCTATTTGATATAGACATAGTCCGGTAGTGTAATAAAGAGTGTCCCCTCTCCAGTCATTTTTTCTTTGGTGGTCGGATCCTGGTAGCTTGCTTGAACAGTAACGTATCCCGTATTATTGGACGACCAAGTCCGTTCGGGATTCGGACCGCCTTGTCCCGGAGTGAAAAGCCCGGAGTCAGCATCGATCTGGCCAACGTATTTCAGATCATCGTTTTTCTCGTTCTGCTCCTGAAGCTCCCATTTGACGAACAGTGGACCGATCTCTTTATGATCCGTAGTGTAGCCAATCGCTTCAAACTGAACGCTCTGCTGATAACCGGTATAATTCAATCGTGCCAATCCTCTTTCCGGCAATACTTTAATGGAATCTACTTTGTCGAATGCTATGATTTTCACGGGTTGTCCGCCGTCTTTTAAATCTAGCATCATTTCGCCTGTTTCTTTCGCCGTGACCGTAACCCAGACATCGTCGCCATCCTGCTTTTCGACTTTATCGACAACTAGGCCATCAGATGCAACAAAACTATCAGTCGTCAGCTGGTCAGGCAATTTTGCGCCAATAACATGGATTGTTTCTGTTGTGCCTGTTTTAATGGAACTTGGCCATGAAGCCAAAAGTGCTGTTTTATCCGCTTTATAGTACGTTTCGTCTGCAAATTTCCCCTTATCGTTTACTTCGTTCCACCGACCCTCAATTTTCTCGCCGTCCTCTTTTACATTAAAGACACCCCGGATTTTCACATCCCCGTCACTCAAACTACTGCGCAATGAATAGCCTGCATATTTCCGAACGTTTCCTTCAGAGGTCTTCTCTTGTTCATCAGGCATGAATAATGTTCGTTTCTCATAATACATATCTTCCTTTTTTGAAATTTCCGAGTGCCCGCTATATAGTCCGCTTCCCGGCTGACGGCCGACAATCCTCCATGTGCCAGCGATCTCATGATCAGTCTTTTCGTCTTTCCATTGCTCCCATTCATCCGTACCATACGGATGGATACTTGCCATATAGGCGAGGATTTGATCTGCCTCTTCTTCCCATTTCACCGTCCGCATTTGGTAAATCATGGCTGGGCTCATCCCGATGTGGAAGTCTTTTAATTTCATCCACTCGTCTTCGGTACGGTACTGTGCAAGAGACCTTCCTCCGGCATGGCATGCGATACAGGAACTTTCAATCTTGTTGTACTCTTCCGTAACCGGTTCGATTGTTGAGCCACTTTCTGTTAGCCAGTACAGTACTTTTTCTGTTTCTCCCGGCGCTAATCCGTTCTTATCGCTCAGCTCCTGAACAATAGCCGCTTTTTCTTCATCCGTTATCTGAACTCCCCACATCGTCTGCATGCGAGTAATTGTGTCCTGCCATCCTTCCGGCGTTTTGCGGATATCACTAATCCGTTCCACTTTTCCGTTTTCACCAACGGCATGGCATGTTAGACACGAATTCTGGAATGTCTCGCTCCATTCTTCATTTGCTAAGCTAAGCCCCGGTGCCCGCGCTTCCTCTTTTGATTCGTCCTTACTTTTCTGCGAGTCATCTTTCGTGCAAGCGGTAACAATTACGAGTACAGTAAGCAATAGCAAAATAACACCAAACATTGTTCTTTTATTTCGAAACACTCGGATCCCCCCTACCCATCGATAAACTTTAATTTTTGCCAATCCCGCACGGCTGCTGGACAATCCTGATGCCATTCCGGATATTTCGACAAGCCGTCCGGTACTTGCGCTGCCCACCAGCAATCTCCGTAACAGCCATAGAGATCGCGCTCCATCGGCTGGCAAAGGCCGAATACGGAAACCTCTGAACTATCCGCCTCCCATCCCGGGTCAAAAACTGTTGTACAACCAATTGGTAATTGAAGACCTTCCACGTCCATTTTTTCTCCTTCATTAATTCGCTTCATAGCCATTTTCCCTTTGCGGTTCAATGGTTTACTATGCTTCATAGGCCACCCTTCCTTTCTTAATGAAAGCCTTAATAAGTCTGAGAATATCAAGATAGAGTAAAATGAAAGCAAATTCAAAGTAAAAATAAAGTAAAAATAAACTCTTTTCAGAATTAAATAACATTGTTATACTACGAGATAAAGCCCTATAAATATTAATTTTTATTAAAAACGTATCGCCATACCTAACAGGATTATTCTGCTGCTGATTTCAGCACGCATCTGTTGACTAATGAAATAGAAAAATTAAGGTGAGATCCAAATAAAGGGGTCGAAATGATGAATAAATCTACCATTCTGCATGTGGATGACGAACCAGAAATTCGTGAACTGATTGGTCTTTATTTAAAAAAAGAAGGGTATAACTTCGAAGAGGCGAGCAATGCACAGGAGGCGTTGGAAAAGGTGAGGTCAATCAATCCGCAATTAATCTTGCTGGATGTGCAGCTCCCTGATCTGGATGGCATCGAAATTTGCCGAAGGATTCGTCAAGAGACGAACGTGCCTGTACTTTTTCTGAGTTGCAAAGACTCGGAAATTGATAAAGTCATCGGATTGAGTGTCGGTGGGGATGATTATATCGGCAAGCCTTTTGGGATGAATGAATTAATCGCACGGGTGAAAGCCCATTTGCGCCGTTGTTATGAATCACAATTGCTCGAGATTCAAGACATTGACGCAGTAGAAACAAATGTTTTCAGATCAGCTTCCATCCTTTTGGACAGCAGCCGGCACGATTGCTATATTCATAACAAAAAAGTCCATCTTTCCTCCAAAGAATTTGAGCTTTTGCAATTTTTCATGCTTCATCCTTTTCAAGTGTTGAGTGCAGAACATTTGCTAGAGCGCGTCTGGGGATACGAGTCGAATATCGATACGAAAACAGTGACGGTCCATATCGGGAATTTACGGAAAAAACTTGGGGAAAACCCGAAAAAACCAAGTGTCATTCTAACTCTTCGAGGGGCAGGGTATAAATTCAATGAGTCTGTTCAAAAAAGCTAAATCGCTATTTTATAATTTTTTTTTACATTCAGAGGGAGAATGCTATGGACTTTACTTCTCCTTTCGCTTATTCCGCTCGTTATCATTACCTACTTCATCATTCAAAGTACAAAAAACTCCATCACGATAACGGGAGAGAATATTGAAAAAGATGTCATCGAGCACGTCCTTTATTTATATAAAGAAAATATTAACAAGCAAGCAAATGCGACGAGCATTCAGTTGGAAGGATATAAAAAACAAATGCTGCAATTGCGTGCGACTTTAGAGGAAGCATTTGAATCTTCCATTGTGCCGCCCGGCTATTCCCTCCACTTACAACAAGATGTTGGCGGTATTTATTGGGAGTCAGTTAAAGGGGATTCCTCCAATTCAGGAACGACTGCCTCCTATCCCTTAACGGCGGAAACAGTGGAGCGCCTCAAACAGACAAAAAGCATTGAAGGGGCGATGAAACAAATCGTCAAAAGCAATCAAGCCATTGCCGCAGTTTATTATATTTCCCCAACCTCGGCGTGGCGTATTTACCCGGCAATGGATGCGCCAAAGGAAATTATGGATGGCTTTTTAATGGCGGAGGTCGATTTTACGAAAGAGGCTTTTTATACTGCTGCTGTGAATGATTCCGCAAATAGCAACACGGTCGGTTGGACGGATCCGTATATTGACCTGACTCACCGGCATGAAATGTTCTCCATTGCAGTTCCTATTTTGGGTCGCAACGGGGACCAACTCGGCATTTTGGGCGCGGACATAACGACACATCGCGCCTTAGACCATTTACTCAATATGAAATTCAAAGAAGAATCCGCCTACGCCATATTACTGAACCAAAATAACGAATTTATCGCCTTTCAGGACAAAGCGGAGACCGATCTAACTTCCTTGACGAAAGAGGTCCGACAAAAAATCTCAGAGGACGAACAGCCCATTCTCCTATCCATCAACGGAGTGAATAAGATCTTCCTGTCCTCGACAATCGATCATACCGGTTGGAAATTGATTTTCGCTATCCCTGAAGGAGGGATTGTAGATCATATTAAAAACCTGACCGACCGGCAATTAACAGCCCATAAGCAATCGATTTTCAACCATATGCGCAACATGATGATGTTCACATTGCTATTCACCCTTTTGTGTTCAATTGCCATTTGGAGGAATTTCACGAAGCCGGTCCGAGAAATCCTAGGCGGAATCCGTTCCTTTCAAAATGAAAATTTCAAAACGGAGATTCCTCAACAATCGCTCCATGAGTTCAACTTGGTCAGCCAATCCTTCAATTCGATGAGTCAGCAGATCAATAAGTTGATCGGCAATTATCAGACATTGAACAGTCAATTGGAGGAAAAAGTGAAGGAGCGCACCCAGCAGTTGGTTCGGCTAAACATCTCACTCATTGAAACAAATAAAAAACTGCAAGAGACAGAGCAGCAGCGAAAACTACTTTTCGCCAATATTGCGCATGACTTAAAAACACCGATTACGCTCATTCATGGTTATATAGAAGCGATTCAAGATGGGGTGATCAGCGAGGATGATTTTGATCTGTATTTCAACCGTATTCAGAACCATTTGGCCTCCATCAACAACTTAGTCATCAATGCTTCCGAACTGAACCGAATAGATTTGAAAGAGCAGCCTTTTCATTTTCAACGAGTAGATACTACGGCGTTTCTCCAAGAGATTGAATCTAATTTTATCAACTATGATACGATTGAATTTGATATTGAACCGGACTTGCCTCATATTGACATTGATGTGCATTATATTGAAAGGGCTCTAATGAATCTGATTAAAAATGCACTCAAATATTCAGACCCGGGCGCGCGGATCGTCATTAAGGTGAGGCAACGAGATAGCCATGCGGTCATTACCGTTCAAGATGAGGGTTGGGGAATATCAGAAAATGATTTGCCTTATATTTTCGACCGTTTTTTTCGGGTAAGCAAAGTCAGGAATTCCAACAAGCCTGGAACAGGGCTCGGCCTTTCCATCGTTCAAGAGGTCGTTAACGCACATGGCGGCACCATTGTGGCACATAGTAAATTAGGTATCGGGACGGAATTCACACTCACTTTACCCTTCCCATTGAAATAAAGAGCGACAGCCGGCGAACAAGTTTTTAACATGCTGAGAGCTCGATTGGCCTCCTATAATTAAAAGAGCCATCATAGAAAATCACAGCCCCTAGTAGTATCGTTTTCAACCATTTGATACCATTATTTCAACCGGGTAATACTATCCAAAAAGTATTACCCGTATTCGTCGTGTCAACACCAATTTCCCCTTGATGTCGTTCGATAATTTCCTTTGAAATGGCAAGCCCCAATCCAGAACCGCCGGTCATACGGCTTCGTGAAGCGTCAAGTCGGTAAAACCGGCTAAATACGTTTTCTCTTTCCATTTCTGGTATTGGTTTGCTAGGACCTGTAACCGAAATATGGTAATCCTTCCCTCGCTTTTCTCCTGCTACTAGAATGGTGCCATCTCCCTCATAATAGCGGATAGCATTTTCCAACAAATTGCTAATGACCTGTTGGATTCCGACGACATGGATATCTACCTTACACGGTTCAATCTCAAGGCGAATCGGAATATTCCTTTGTTCCAATGTCCTTTCAAACATCGCGACGCATTGATGGAGGATAGTTTTGATTTCATGGGTTTCCTTTTCAACAATCGATTGGACGGATATGTAATCCCATTCTTTCAATTGTTCCAGTTGCTCAAGCATTTGGGACAATCGGTTCGATTCCTGATACAGGGAGACAAATAGTGCTTGATCTCCTCTTATATCTCCATCTTTCAATGCTTGCAGATACCCATTCAAATTCGATAAGGGCGTTCTGATTTCATGCGATACGTCAGTAACGAGCCTGTTCCTCTGCTGTTCATTCATCTCTAACTGTGCAATAAGCTCATTATATTGGAGAGCCAATTGACCAATTTCATCATTTTTATAAACGTTCACTGGATCAGGATAATGACCCTGTTTCAACTCTTTCGTAGCTTGGATCAAACTTCGGATTGGTTTGATAAAGCGTTTGATTAGATAAAAATGAAGGACACTTCCCGTAAAGATTGCTATGATGATCAAGATCCATAAGTAGTTAAAAAGCGTACGATTGAATCGTTGCTGCCGAAGCGTATCCAAGCCTCCCACTTCTGCCGCTAGAAAGCAGGCGGTATGATAAATCGCCCAACCACTTAGGGCAGTTATCGCTACGACAACTATCACGTTCAAAAATGTTAAGCGCCATAGAAACCCCGCTGGTATGAGTCGGGCTAAGCGCTTATTTATTCGAGACAAACTTATACCCCATTCCCCGAACCGTTTGGACGCGCTTCGGTTTCGATGGATAATCCTCTATTTTTTCACGAAGTTTTTTTATATGTGCGTCAATGGTACGATCCATTACACTACTTTCCATGTTCGGGTGAATTTGCTCCATAAGCTGTTCACGTGATAGTACTATATCCGGATTTTGCATGAAATAATACAATAAATTAAACTCATATTTTGTTAGTTTCACATCTTCACCGTAAAGTACAACTTTCCTTTTTCTTGGCATGATACATAATCCTTTATAGACAATTTTTTGACAGAACTGTCCCGTACGCCGAAGAACCGCCTCAACTTGCGCAATCAGTTCATTGGGGTCAAATGGCTTTGTCATATAAGCATCTGCCCCTAATTTTAAGCCTGTAATCCGATCATCAATTCGCACTTTCGCTGAAAGCATAATGACCGAAACCTCATTATGCACTTGCTCACGAATCCAGTTACAGAATTCTTCACCACTTACCTTGGGAAGCATGAGGTCCAATACGATTAAACAAGGCCGATGTGCTAGAAAAACTGTCTTCGCCTCTTCCCCATCACTTGCTTCCACCACTTCATAGCTGTTTTTCTTTAAATAGATACCGATCAGATTTCGAATCATTTGATCATCTTCAACAACCATAATCGTTTGTTTCATCACGAATCACCTCTATTCCTAGTTTACTCCACAGAAACAGCCTATTGCATCATTTCAAACTGCTGTACCATGAAATCATAATTCATTGCACCTAACGTGACAAATTGAATGCGCCCATCCGAGTCAATCATATAAGTAGTTGGATAAGCCATCACCTGATATTCGTTTGAGACGGCGGATTCGTCATCCAAAGGAATTGTCAATGTCAGGTTCAACTCGTCTATAAACTTCTGAACATTCCCGGGATCTGATTCTGTTTCAGATAAATTCACAGCCAATATTTGTACATCCTTTTTTTCCTGAAACTTTTGCATATCAGGCATTTCGGCGCGGCATGGCGGACACCATGTTGCCCAGAAGTTCAGCATGACGCGTTGTCCTTTATAATCCGACAACCTTACTGTCTCGCCATCTAATGTCTTCAGTTCAAAATCCGGTGCTAATTGACCTTTACGAATTCCAACTTCATTGGATTCAATCGCTTTTTCTCCGATATTCGCATTTTCATATTCGGAGGTATTTAGAGCTTCGCCTTTATCAGATGAATTGACAAACTCAAACACAGCCCAACCAAGCATTACCCCTACAATCAACAAAAGTATTGCCTTTTTCATTGACCATTCCTCCCGTTCTCATCCTAATTTTTCAAACCACGTATCTTGCACTAACTTTAGTAGAAACTCGGTGATGCGTGGCATTTGACCAGTAAATAAGATCAAACCCATCAGAATCATGATAATGGCACCCGTTTTCATGATCACTTGACTATGACGAACAATCCATTTGGTCGATCCGAGGAAAAACGTTAAAATAAGAAATGGCAATGAAAAGCCAATCACATACATCACCGTATACAAGATTCCTTGGCCTGGATCACTTGCAGCCAAAAATAAGATGGAACCGAATATCGGACCGATGCAAGGCGTCCATCCAGCAGCAAACCCCATTCCGACAAAAAAAGTGCCTAAATAGCCAACAGGCCTTTTAGTGGATTGGAAACGCTTTTCTTTCATGAGCAATGAAATATTGATCCAACCACCAACAAAAAGGCCCATGAAGATAATGAAGACGCCGGCTAAACGGTGGATCAGCAGTCCTGAATCACCGATTAATAACGTTTGAATCCATTGACCCAAAAACGAAGCACCGACACCTAAACCAATAAAAACAAGTGAAATACCTAACAAAAAGAATACAGAATGGCTCAATAATTTACTGCGTATTTTAACGCTTTGATTTCCCTGCAGTTCTTTTACACTGATGCCTGTGATATACGATAAATACGCAGGAAAAATCGGCAACACACAAGGGGATAGAAAAGATAAAGCACCCGCCCCTATCGCCAAAAACATTCCCACGACTAATATCGTATCCGTCTCAATTCCTCCCATTCATTACACCTTCCTCCATTTTTTTTAACGTAAGTATTGTTAAACAAGCGATTAAAATGAAACCCAAAAACCATGGGGATATTGTATAGCCGAAGACCATCGTAAATGGCATACTTAAAGCCACTCCTAATGCACCTAGTGTCCAACCGACTAACAGGATGAGATTGAATCGATCAATTGCTATCCGATCACGGATCACGATGACCACAATAATAAGAACAGCAAGTAATCCCATATATCTGATTGAATATGTATTGTCATTCCATACGATTTGAATGAATTCATAAACAAACGACGCGATTAAAAAGACATAGAGAAAAGCATTTAAAAATGGAGGGATTTTAATTTTTTGCCGTTTGGATTTGATTGTGATTGTAAGCACGCTTGCAAAAAACGCTAAGTAAAATGCAGTTGAATTACTTGGGTAGGCTAATATTGACAAGGGATCCTTGATAAAGACAGAAAAGTTTAAAAGAATTTTCCCAACCCATATATAAATAACAAAATTCATCAGTTGCTCCAAAAGTTCTCCCACATAAGTTTTCTTTTTATCCTTTGCTAAATCACTTACGAAGTAATAAGTGAAAAAACCCACAGCCAAACTTAAAATGATCATACCGACGGACAATTGTGTACTTGACATAGCCAATGTGAACCCCCTAGACAAAAATTGCTCACTGTCAACAATACTAAAGGTTTATGAAAGTTTGATGAAAATGGACAATCATTCAATTTAATTAGCTGCATCAAAAAAACGACTCAAATGCATCGTTTAGAGTCGTTTTTGATTTGCTGTATGAAATTTTCCGGTCAAATAGTTTCACTTCAACCCTGTTCCTTCTCAGGTTTTTGACCGACAAACTGAATCACATGTGACAGTCCATTATGAAGTTCACCTTCATGGCGGGTAACCTCTCCCATGAAAAAATGAACGATGCGCCAATCAGCAAAGACTTTCAAAAACTCTTCCGGCTTGTATAGAAAATCCAGATCTTGTGGTCCGCCGCTTTTATAAGGGATCTGGTAATGTGAATAGACCTCTGTCAATTGACCACTCCCACAGCTAAAGCAATGGGATTCTTTTTCGCAAACATTTCACTTGCTCTTCTCCATCTGAGAAGGCAGAGGCGAAACTTGGGCGAACAACATTCGAAAGAACTCCTCTCTCGAAAGGGCAAGGTCTGTGCCAACTACGCCGTCCGTTCGGCGATACGTTTCACTTGTTTCGGCAGATCGTTGGGATGCTTTATTTTTTGTCTGTCTTCGAACGATAGATGCCTTTTTAACCAAACCGGTTGCTTATAGACAACCGAGAGGATGGTTTTGGCAGCCATCGGATACTTTTTACGTGCGATGTTTTGCGCACCGTTGATATCGCGATGGATTTCTGTTTTGTGAACAGAACAGCTGAAGTTTCTTCCGGTTGCTTGATGGCGTCCATGACAAAACGGGCAGTCTTGCGAAGTATAGCTTTCTTCCGTTTCTTTCACTTGTATACCTTTTAATTGTGCTTTATAGGTCAGCTTTTGTTTTATTTTTCCTTGATTCCACAAGGAGAGTTGTTGACGCCGCGTTCGTCCTTTTTTTCGAGGACCTTTTTTCTTGGTATTTTTTTCAATACCCGAAACGTCGCCAATGACTAGATGGGTCACTTGTTCTGCTTCTAAAAAAGCAACGATTTCTTTCGTTGTTTGATGTTCTAACACTACCAATTGATTGGCGGTTTTTTGCCGGATTCGTGCTCTGGCTCGCTGGTATTTTTTCCATTGACGGGATCCTTTTTTACAGCGAGACATTAATTTACTCAATTCTGCTAACGTTTTTGCACGAAATTGCGAGATGCTACGCATTGCTCGTCCCGATACTAATAACGCTTTCTCTTCCGTTGCGACCGTCACTGCGTGAATTTCGCCTAAATCTGCTCCGGCGGCTTTAAAAGGATACGTTGAAATGTCCTTTTTAGGCACCGCAATGGCATAACAGAACCAATACGCCCCATTTCGCCAAACAACTTCAGCATAATTGCAGTTTGCCAAGTTTTCTTTAGAAAGATTCGGGAACTTGACGGAGTGATTTTTCTTCGGAAATTTTTGATGCCAATCTTTCTTTTTATTTTTCGTTAGCAAAGCTGGAAGGTCCAGTTCGTATGTGACTTTTTTAATGGCGATCGTTTCAGCCGAAATATCCATAGAGGCTTTTTTCAATGGAATGCAATAATACCGTTTTTTTCGCCATGGGTATTTGGCTTTCTTGTCTGTCTTTCGCAGTTGACGGATCGTTTCCCGATTCGCGACATACTTATCCGCGATCGCTTGAACCGTTTGGGAATGAAGCTGATATGTTTGTTTACGAATGGATTGAATGTCGGTTTTACTTAACCATTTACGAAATGAGAAATAATAGGAAGTAGCTTCTCTCACAATATCATTCCAAACAGCAGCCGCTTCTCGCTGCATATCTCTTAACTCTGCATATAGTTGTTCATCATAAGGAATTTTAAAAGAATGAGTGACAAACAAAGATTTCCCTCCTTCCTATTTGTTTGAATAGTTCAATTATAGCGAACATACGTTTTTTCAGCAACTATTATGTGGTACAAAGAACGAAAAAGTCGAAACATTGACCTATCTAAAGATAGACCCGTTTCGACCTCACTTTCATCTCACCTCTAAAGAACTGGTCTTTCTTGTTCGGAAAATCGGTAATAACCACCTGGCTTTACAGCTTCCTTTACACCTTCAAGGGTTTTCTGCCGAAGTTCTGATGGGAAGTGACCAAAGATGCATACAATAGCGTCCCAATCCTCTTCACTCCATTGCGCTTCATTTAAATCAACAAGTTTTGTCGAAGCAACTACCTCTCATTCATCCGCGAGCTTATTTGTTTTGGCTAGCCCCGATTCCGCATAATCCCACGTCGTGACGTTCAACCCCTGCTCTGCCAAACAAACCGCATTCCGACCTTCCCCTTCGGCTATGGCTAAGACATCCCCGGAAATCTTGATTTTCTCTTGAAATTCCGATAAAAAAGCATTTGGTTCCTTTCCATAAACATAATTCGTTGTAATAAAACGTGTATTCCAATGGTTCATCTTTTCATCATCCTTTCTATAGAGTTTTTGTATTTGCCATTAGACACGGTACTCATCTGATTTCCATTGCTAAATTTCTTTTATTTATAAAGCACTATATACCCCATTTGGTATATAGTGCTTCTTTCTAGTTATTAAATGGTGTTTTCTATTCGTCTCTTCTATCTCAAAGAAACTTTCCCTTGCACTTCAATGACCACACCAGCTTTTTTCAACAAATTCCCGACTTCACAACCTTTATCTGCTCCTTCTATCGCTCTTTCTGCAGATTGTACGTGATTTTCTGTTGCATCCGCAGCTAAAACGATTTGTGGAGCATGCGCTATGTTAAACCCTTTATCGGATATAGAAGCCTCCGTATTTATTGTAAGTTCTACTACAGGTAGTTTTCTAGTTTCGAGCATATAAGTAAGCGTTGCGATATAACAAGTTGTTGCTGAAGAAACGAGTAACTCTTTTGGATCTGTCCCTTCCCCACCGCCTCCCAAAGCTGTCGGAATAGCAACGTCCGTTTCTAGATAATCCGCTGTAAGTGTACCTTTTCCAGTTTTTCCACCATTCCAAACAATATTCAAGTTTGTTTTTAATTCAGCCATCGTTAACAGTCCCCCAATAAAATTAATATTCTACAATCTACGAAGTTCTCCTATACCTATTAGGGTATAAAGGTTTTCAAAAAACTCACCTTACTACCCTCGCCAAGTAAGCATGCCGCCTTTTACATTTGTCACTTTTGCAAATCCTAATTTCTTCAATATCTTACTCGCATTTTTGCTTCTCATCCCACTTTGACAAATGACAATCACTTCTTTATCCTTTGAAAGCTCCTGACCCGCTTTTTGAGAAAGTTGGTTGAGAGGGATATTTTTAAAGCCTTTAATATGATTCCCTTTAAATTCACCCGGTGTTCGGACATCGACAAATTGCTTTTCCTTATTACGTAATTCCTCTTTTAAATCAGTTGTTGAGATATGTCGCACACCTTTTGTAGGTAAAACACGCTGTAGGATGAAAAACAGGAAAAGTGCAATAATGACGTAATTGAAAAATTCCAAATCCAACACCACCTCTCTATACCCATATAGGTATTTATTTAATTAAAAAAATTAACCTTTTTATTCAGAACTTCTTTTACCCTTACCCCTACAGGTATATTAATTGCTGAAAAGAAGGCTGTCAACCATTAGATCTTTATCTGCTTTTTACAAGCAAGTTGACAGCTTCCTTAATGAGTTCGTCCGTTTTTACCCCATTTTGTTCAGCCTCTTGAACACATTCAACTAAGTTGGAACTGACAATCACCCCTATTGTTCGATCTACTGCGGAGCGAACAGCGGATAACTGCGTAATGACCTCTTTACAATCTTTGCCTTCTTCCATCATCTTCAAGATTCCACGAAGTTGCCCTTCCATGCGCTTGACTCTATTTTTCATTTGATCATTGTATTCCATGAGTATTCACCTCCACTATGCTGTTATTCTTGATGAGATTTACAATCAGTTCATAAAAAATGACATTTTATACTTTGTGCATCAAAAAAGCCTAACACCATTTTATACCCTTGCAGGTATATTGTCAACATCGGACACTGAAGCTGCTCACAATGGTTGATGTGTATGAAGTCGAAATCCCCCATTCTTATCAAAATGCATTATTTATTAATGACAATCGACAACTTATAGTTCACGTGCTTATTTAAATTTTCTAGGAATTGATCCAGTTCTGCATTGGATGGAAATTTGCATTCGAGAAGATAACAACCATCCCCACTGATTTTATAGTTGTGAATTACATAGGGTTCTTGTGTTTTTAAGAATGACAGGTACGGTTGATGGTAAATGCCTTCTGTCATGATCGTGATAAAAGCATGAGTAACATACCCTAACTTGTCTTGATTAACTTGGATGGTATACCCCTCAATCACTCCGTTATCCTCTAGTTTTGCAACCCTCGCTGAAGTGGCTTGTCCGGTCAAATGGACTTTCTCACCTAATTCTTTCATTGTAATACGGCTGTTTTTAGATAGTTCATCTAAGATAAGCAGATCCGTGTCATCCAACATTTTTTCAAATCCTTTCAATAATCAAGTCAAACTGTAAAAAGACTTGATTTTTCCTCTGTATCACCTAATTGCCCATAGTATAAACTATACCTGAACCAAAGGAAAGAGGAGATGTTATTATGGATATTCAACTTATTCGAAATGCTACACTCGTAGTACAATATGCTGGGAAAAAGTTTTTAATTGATCCTATGTTAGCAGAGAAAGGAGCTTATCCACCTTTCGGACCTCAAGCAGGATTTCCCCCTGCACCAAGACAAGATCAAAACAATCCTTTAGTTGGCCTACCAACGTCTATTGATAATATCGTGTCCAATCTTGACGCTGTCATTGTCACTCATCTCCATTTAGACCACTGGGATGATGCGGCTATAGAAGCATTGCCAAAAGATATTCAATTGTTTGTACAAAATGATGAGGATGCATCAGTCATTCGAAACGCCGGCTTCACTAATATTGAGATTTTACAAGAGAATACAGTGTTTAAAGGCATCCAATTCATTAAAACAAAAGGTGAGCATGGGAGAGGCCCACTAGTAGAACTTGCCGGACAAGTATGTGGGGTCGTCTTCAAACACCCTGATGAAAAAACGTTATATCTAGCTGGGGATACGGTTTGGTATGCTGCTGTTCAACAAGTGATTGAAACGCATAAACCAGAAGTCATTGTGGTAAATGGCGGAGACAATCAATTTCTGGAAGGCGGTTCACTCGTCATGGGAAAAGAGGATATCTATGAAGTGTATAAAGCTGCCCCAAATGCAAAAGTTATTTCAACCCATATGGAAGCGGTCAATCACTGGACATTATCAAGAGAAGAATTAAGAAACTTTACGAATGAAAAAGGGATTTCTTCTAATGTATTAGTGCCAGATGACGGCGAATCTTACACATTTTAAGCATGAAACAGACAGAAAAAATAACATTTCTGTCTGTCTTTTATTTTGATTCTGTCATGGGCTTCATTCAATTACACCAAAATATCAAACCAAATCTTCACTGCCGTACCTGCAATCAGAAATGCTAAAATAACTTGTAAAACTTTTGTATCCATGTTCTTACCAGCTTTCGCTCCAAGTGGCGCTGCTAGCAGGCTTGCCGCAATCATAATAATGGCTGGCCAATAAGCCACTTGACCGGTAACGAGTTTACCTACACTCCCTCCGATCGAAGAAATAAACGTAACGGCTAGACTTGTTGCAATCGTCATTCGTGTTGGTATATGCAGGACAGTCAACATGATCGGTACGAGTAGGAATCCGCCTGCGGCACCGACTATACCGGATGCGATTCCTACTATTAAAGCTAAGATGGCTGCGATTGGCTTATTAAATGTCACTTCATTTAGCGGGATATCATCTACTGGCTTTTTCGGTACATACATCATCACTGCAGCAATGACGGCAAGAATACCATAGACGACATTCACTGCTTGTTCTGATAAGTAGCTAGATCCATAACTACCAAGTAAACTCCCAAGTAAGATGGCTCCTCCCATATAAATGATGAGTTGCTTGTTTAGATAGCCACCTTTTCGATATGCCCAGACTCCTGCAAGGGAAGCAAACAGTACCTGTACAGCACTGATACCTGATACCTCATGCGCTGTAAAGGCTACAAGACCAAATAAAGGTGGAATATACAATAACATTGGATATTTAATAATCGAACCACCGACACCTAACATACCGGAGAGAAAAGATCCGATAAATCCAATTGCAAATACGACGATGATAAATGTTAAATCCATGGATCACCCTCCTTTCTAACTTAGATGAGCGAGTAGTGATGGCTACTCGCTATTTGGTTTTCGTTATGCTTTTTGAATATAGAAGTATAAAACATCTTTTTCTGTTTTTCGCTCCAATAAAGTGTGACCACCGGATTTTGCCCATGCTGGGATATCGCTTAGTGCACCTTTATCCGTTGCCAGCACTTCAAGTACTTCACCGGAGTTCAGCGTATCCATCGCTTTTTTTGTACTAACGACCGGCATTGGACAAGCAAGTCCTTTTGCATCTAATGTTTTTGTAATGTTCATGTGAATGACTCCTTTACTCTTTTTTATCGAACCGCACAGCGATTCGGTCCAATTTCCATTTCCGTTTGTTCATCATTGTCAGGATCGATTTTACCCATGTTGACTTGACGAATTTGTTCGTACGCATTTGGTTGTGGTGGTAAGTTATCTGTCACCGTACGACGGAATTCTTCTTCGTCATCGATGTTCAAACCATGATTTTCTTTAAATAGATCACCAAGTCGTCTTGCCACTGTTCCATTTTCATTCAATTCCTCAATGATCATGAAATGTGCAGGTAATACGACCAGGTCTTCAGCAAGTTCACGGTAACGGGAATACAATGTTTCACGTAAATCCCCTACCCAATCTTCTGCGAGTCCTGCTAAGTCCGGACGACCGATGGAGTCGATAAATAAAATATCTCCCGTCAATAGGAACCGATCATCAATGATAAATGATGTAGAACCAATCGTATGACCAGGTGAATACAGTGCATTTACATCAATTTGAGATGCACCGATTTTCACGTTTAGGCCATCCGTGAGTGGTGTGTAATCAAACACCACTTCTGTCGCGTCTTTTGGTGGTAAATAGTAAGTTGCGCCTGTTTCATTTGCGATGTGACGTCCACCGGAAATATGGTCCGCGTGTAAGTGTGTGTCAAACACTTGCTTGATTTCTACACCTTTTTCCTTTGCAAAGTTTGTAAACACATCTGTAAAACGTACTGTGTCAATAATGGCTGCTTCTCCTTCGGAAATTACCATATAGGATAGGCATCCTTTGCCTAGACGAACAAATTGGTATAATTCCCCGCCATTTCTTAAGTCAGCCACCTTTATCGGTTCCAGGTAGCTGCTCCAAGATTTCATCCCTCCCTCAAGGTAAGCTACTTCTCGACCAGCTTCTGCTAGCATTTCCGCCACCATGACCGAAGACCCTTCTTTCGCACAGACGACTAGGACATCTTTATCCGACGGAAGTTTCGGTAGAATTTCCTCCACACCATCCAATAATTCAAAGTAAGGAATATTTAAATACTCAAATTTATGTCCTTCAATTTTCCAATCTTCAAATGCATCTGCATTACGTACGTCCAAGATAAAAAGTTCTTCATTATCAATTACTTTTCGAGCAACTTGTGCTGCTGTCCATTTGTTTACAGTCATCTCTTAATTACCCCCATAGGTATATTAGTGTCGATTTTTTTGCAGTGGGGGAAGTTCCCCCACTGCATGAAGTTTTTTCTGATTAGAATGTTAATGTTGGCGCTGCATCTTTAGCGAACTCTAGGAATGTTACAGCTCCACCCACTTCGATTCCATCCACGAAATCTTCTTTTGTCAGACCCATTACATCCATTGTCATTTGGCAAGCAATAAATTTCACACCAAGATCTTGCGCAATTTCTACGAGTTGTGGAATGCTGGGAACATTCGCTTTTTCAAAGCCTTCGGCGAAATGTTCTTTTCCTGCTGGCATTTCTAATGCATGCATGGCTTGCTTGTGAATTAAGTTCAACCCTTCAAACGTGAAGAAGATTTGTACCTCTTTTTCTGAAGCTGCTGCTGCCGTTGCGATATTGAATACTTTGTAAGCATCAAACATTCCACCGTTTGCTGCAATAATAGCGATTTTTTCTGACATAATAAATTCCCCCTATATCTCTTTTGTTAAGTTACCGTTCCACTCATTCATGCCGGGTAGAACGTTATAAACTTTTGTAAAGCCGTTATTTGCCAAAAGCTGTGCTGCCAAATCTGAGCGATTGCCTGTACGGCAAATCACATAAATTTCTTGTTCTTTATTCAATTCCGCAAGGCGGGATTCTAATTCTCCCATTGGAATGGATTTGGCACCTTCAATATGTCCAAAAGCATATTCAGCTGCTTCACGTACGTCTAAAATTAAACCGTTTCGTGATTCCAATTCTTCAAGTGAAATCGTATGTTCATAGGCCTTTTCCACTTCCGGCTCATTAGAACCTTTGCGGATGTAATGATAAAGAACATCGCCCTCTTCCACTGTACCTAAATATTGATGCCCTACAGTACTTGCCCAGGCAGTTAAATCGGCCGTTGAGCCTTTGTCAGTTGCTTGAATTTGCAATACTTGACCTTCTTCAAGATCGTTGATTGTTTTTTTGGTTTTTACAACCGGCATTGGACATGCTAAACCTTTTGCATCTAGCTGCATATTTGCTCGAATCATTTCTTTACCTCCCTTAGATGATTGATTATCATGACGACACTTTTACCTATACCTGCATGGGTATAATATATTGCAATAAAATAGTCGTTTCCGGATAACGACTGTTTGCTTGATGCCGTATAGGATTCTCATTACTTGCGTTCATGAGAACTGATTACATGACTTATAATATACCCCACAGGGTAAAATGTCAACATATTAATTTCATTAATTATTACACTTCAGTAGTTTAGGGGTAAAAAGAAGAATCCATTTTGAATAAGCTTGATCAAAATGGATTCTAAAAAAAACTAAAAACCTTGGAAATCTCCGAAGATCGGTTGGAGTAATGAATTGATAAGTGTAAGTCTATCAAATAACAAGATCATTCCCATAGCGATCATAATTCCTCCCCCGACTTTCATTACGGAGTAACTGTATTTTTTTACCCAAGCGAATTTAGTAATGAAAAATGCCATGAATAGAAAAGGAATACTAAAACCTAAAACATAAGCTGCCATATACCAAAGACCTTGTGATGGATTTGCACCTACAAGTGTTAATGTAGTCGCTAAAATCGGGCCCATACAAGGGTGTCCAGCCTAATGCAAAAGCTAGTCCAATAAGTACTGAACCTAAATAGCCGGCGGGTTTATTTTTAATCTGCAGTTAATGCTCCTTCATCAAAAATCCCTCCCCTTATGGAATTGGAGGACTTCTGCAGAATCAAGTTAAACTAAAAGGCATTTGGGAATGAGCTGATTCTCAAATGCCTTTTACTTATTTCGTTATCCAGATACAATCATCGGATAGTAGCTGGATAACGCTAATTTCTTTTAAGTGTGGTTTATACAGGTACATCATCCTTTACTACCACATCTAATTTACCTGTTTCCGGGTCAATCACTAGGCCATGGACAGGTGTACCAATTGGGAGAAGGGGATGTTTCTTAATCATATTCACGCTATTACGAACGCTATCTTCTACATTTTCAAAACCTGCTAGCCATTTCTCGATATCAATGCCGGCAAACTCCAATGTGTCAAATGTTTGTTTAGAAACTCCGCCTTCTTGCATTTTCTTTATCGTTTCAACTGAATTTATATTGTTCATGCCACACCCATGATGCATGATTACACAAACTTCGCTTGCTTTTAGTTCATATAATGCCACCAGAATACTTCTCATGGCACTGCCAAATGGATGGGAAATAACACCGCCTGCATTTTTGATGATTTTAGCATCTCCATTACGCAAATTCATAGACTGGGGTAAAAGTTCAATTAATCTTGTATCCATACAAGTGACAATCACCATTTTTTTGTTCGGGAATTTTGTTGTACGAAACTCCTCATATTTTCGGTCTTTAACGAATTGCTCATTGTATTCCAAAACAGTATCAATCATCATATAAAACCTCTCCTCACTTCGTATGTAGCTGTTTTTAGCATATTTCAATTTTAACTGATTCGTTTTTCAAATTCTTTTATGACGACTTCTAAATAAGAATAACCTCGAAACGAACGAATTGTCAAACAATTTTAGTTAGATATCATTTTCCACACTCATTGCATTCAGTATACGGATTGGGTCAAAACCGGATATCCATTCTCCGTTTATATTTGTTTGTGGTACTGTGAGTTTCTTTGTTTTCCCGATAAGTTTTATCATGGCAATTGGCCGGATATCCACATTGACCTCTTTAAAGGGTATCTCAGAATCATTTAGAAAGTCTTTCACCATTCGGCATACAGGACATAGTGTAGTTGTATAAACCGTTATGTTATGTTTCATTTCATAGCCTCTTTTCCAATTTCCCTTCCTCTAATGATTGATTATACATACCCCGTGCCGTTTATTGTAGTTATATACACAAGGCACGAATGCCCTTCGCATAAATAAGCCCCAGCACTAAAAAACTGGGACTTTCTAATGTGAAATCCGAAAGTATTGTGTTAGTTATTTACCTTTCTAATTTAACTCTTTGTAAACGTAATGCGTTTAGGACAACTGATACGGAACTGAATGCCATCGCCGCACCTGCCACCCAAGGAGCGAGTAAACCGAGCGCTGCGATTGGAATCCCGAGCGTATTGTAGCCAAATGCCCAGAATAAGTTTTGTTTAATGTTGCGCATTGTTTTACGACTCATAATGATCGCATCGGCAATACTGTTTAAATCCCCACGAATAAGTGTCACATCGGCGGCTTCCATCGCTACATCTGTTCCTGTACCTATGGCCATTCCAATATCAGCTGTGGCGAGTGCAGGTGCATCATTAATACCGTCACCGACCATCGCAACTTTTTTACCTTGTTGCTGGATCTTTTTCACTTCTTCCGCTTTCCCTTCAGGAAGAACTTCCGCAATGACAGCGTCAATGCCTACCTCTTTCCCGATCGCTTGCGCTGTTCGCTCATTATCACCTGTCATCATAATGACTTTGATGCCCATTTCTTGTAAGCGGCGTACAGCTTCCCGAGATGTATCTTTTATCGTATCTGCTACGGCAACTAGCCCCGCGTATTGTCCATTAATGGCAGTTAACATTGCCGTTTTTCCATCACTCTCTAATTTTTCCATCGTTGGAAGAACCGATTGGATGTCGATGCCATATTGCTGCATCAATTTACGTGTACCTATGACAACAGCTTGACCCGAAACGGTTGCCTGCACACCATAACCCGGGATTGCTTCGAAAAATTGGACGTTACCAAGTTCGATGCCTTTCTCTTGAATACCTTGCACGATTGCTTCCGCTAATGGGTGTTCCGATTGTTTCTCCGCCGCACCGATTAAGGATAGGAATTTCCCTTCTTCTTGATCAGATGCTAGCACAACATCTGTTAATACAGGTTTACCGTGTGTGACAGTACCTGTTTTATCAACGACAACTGTGTCAATACTTTGGGTCTGCTCCAAGTGCTCGCCACCTTTGAACAAAATGCCGTACTCAGCTGAACGACCAGATCCTGCCATAATAGACGTCGGCGTTGCAAGACCGAGCGCACATGGACATGCAATGACCAGTATCGTAATAAAAACTTCCAATGCGGGTGTTACTTCGCCAGGTTGAACCATTAAAATCCACACGAGGAATGAGCTGATCGCAATCCCTACAACGATTGGCACGAAAACACCTGAAATTTTGTCCGCTAGTCGCTGGATTTCCGCTTTGGAACCTTGCGCATCTTCAACAACTTTAATAATTTGCGCTAGTGCTGTATCGCGTCCAACTTTCGTCGCTTTCATTTGAATAAAACCATTTTTATTGATCGTTGAACCGAATAAAATGTCACCCTGCTTTTTATCGATTGGAAGACTTTCCCCTGTTAACATCGATTCATCAACCGCGGTATAACCTACCAGGACTTCCCCATCAACCGGTATCTTTTCGCCCGGCTTCACTATAATGGTGTCCCCGATCATGACTTCTTCCAATGGAATTTCTTTTTCTACACCATCACGCACAACAGTCGCGGTTTTCGCTTGTAAGCCCATTAATTTTTTAATCGCTTCTGATGAACGTCCTTTAGCTTTTGCTTCAAAATACTTCCCTAACACAATGAGTGTAATGAGTACCGCACTCGTTTCAAAATAAAGATGCGGCGCATGTTCGGTACCAGCCGTGACAATCGCTTGATACACACTATAGAAGTAAGCTGCGGAAGTACCCATGGCAACAAGTACGTCCATATTGGCACTGCCATTCCGTAACGATTTATAAGCTCCGACGTAAAACTGTTTTCCAATGATAAATTGCACGGGTGCCGCAAGTGCCATTTGTATCCACGGATTCATTAAAATAGCCGGCAGGTACAGGAAAGATGTAAATGAAAAATGCCCTACCATCGTCCATAATAAAGGCAACGATAAAATGACTGAAATAATGAATTTACGTTTCTGGTCTTGAATGGCTTTTTCACGATGATCTACCTGCACTTTATTATCTTGCTTTTGGTGTGCATGGTAACCAAGCTTCTCCACTTTCGCAATAATATCTGCAATCGTCACTTCTGACGGATTAAATTCGATGGTCGCTTTTTCAAGCGCCAAATTGACGTTCGCGGAAGCAATACCTTCCATTTTGTTTAATCCTTTTTCAATACGTGTCGCACACGCCGCACATGTCATTCCGGTAATATCAAATGCCGCTTTTTGTTTCACAACACCATAGCCGAGTGCTTCGATTTTCTTTTCAAAATCTGCTTCACTCAGTTTTGACGGATCATACTTGATCGATGACTTTTCGAGCGCTAAGTTGACGTTTGCTTGCTCGACACCTTCCATTTTGTTCAACCCTTTTTCGATACGTGTCGCACACGCCGCACAAGTCATCCCTGTAATTTGGATACTCGCTTCTTTCACTTCTGTACTCATGATGCTTTCCACCTCTTCCATACCTACATAAGGTATATTGAATTGAAAATTAGAGAGTGCTCTTGAAAGCACTCTTATCTTATTTCATATCCTTGGTCTTCAATCGTTTCTTTAATCGTATCAAGCAATACTTGCGATTCATTGAATGACACTTCCACTTGGGCATCGTCTATTTTCACCTTTACTTGGCTAACACCTGCTAATTTACCAACGCTCGTCTCGATTGCGCTCACACAATGCCCACATGACATACCTTGTACATTTAAAGTTAAATTTTCCATGTTTCCTTCTCCTTTAATTGTGTTATTTCATCCCCTATATACACTATGGGGGTATATTAAAATCAAAAAAATATTTTAATATAATCCAAATCGATTTCGTATTCACAAAAGCTGAACAACTGATACCCGTAATTTGTAATGGCTCTTCTGTTGTTGCCATTTGTCTCTCCATACGCATTGGGGGTATATAACTTTGAAAAAGAAAGATTATACCTATAGGTACAATCACATTTACATTTTTATCCCCCACGCGTTAGGAGCGGAAGTTCCTGTTTACATTTCAGACAAGATCATAGCCTTGATCTTCGATTGTTTCTTTGATTTTGGCTAGTGTCGTTGCATTGTCGAATTCCACTGCAACTTCATTATTGTTTAGGTCTACTTTAACTGCAGAAACACCTGCAAGTTCCCCGACATTTGTTTCGATTGCATTCACACAGTGATTACATGACATACCTTCTACTTTTAAGATTTCTTTCATATAAAACGCCTCCTGTTCTGTTGTTAGTGTCAATTTACCATACCCCGTAATAGTATGTCAAATTGAAAGTGTTGCTATTTTTATTTTGTCATTGTTTTCATGACATCCATCAACTCTTTGATTGCCGCCTCACCATCTTGCCCTTTAATCGCGTTCACTACACAATGATGTGTATGATCTTCTAGCAATGCTAAAGAAACTTTGTTCATCGCGGATTGGATTGCGCTAATTTGATGTAAAATATCTACACAATAACGGTCATTTTCAACCATTTGATGAACTCCTCTCACTTGGCCTTCAACGCGTTTTAATCGATTAAGAAGCTGTTGCTTGTTAGGCTGGACAGTTGTTTTTGTTGTTTCTGACATATCTTTCACCTCTCAAAGTTCTAGATACCCCGTACCCCTATATTAACAATTTCTTCTCAACAGGTCAATAATTATGGCGCCTAAGTAAATGAACATCGAGGCGGAAAGATACCCCTACTCTTATTCAAACGGGTTGTCTGTAAGTTGACTTTTCAAATTTTCTACACCATAGCGGTTCACGAATTTAAAGAAATTCTCTCTTTTTTTCCCGTGTTCAGCATAAGTGGCAATGATTTTATCAACAGCTTCATACAGCTGCACAGGCTGTACCTGCTCCATGACGATTGTACCTGCTTGTGCGTCCAATCCTTTTGCCTTGCCCCCCACATACAAGTTATACCCATTTTTCATTTTCATGACACCGATATCATTGACGAGTGGTTCGCCGCATCCAATCGGGCACCCTGTATAAGCGGGTCGAAGTGTTACCGGAACCGCTTTTCCAGCGATTCGATGATTAAGCTCGATCGCAACGGGCATTCCCTCTTGCTCTGCACCTTTACAAAAGTTGCAGGTCCTTAAGCTCTTCACAAAGTTTCCTACTGGATAGCATGATAAACCGACCGCTTCGAATTTTTTTTGAACGAACTCAAGATCAGACTCAAGCACCTCGAAATAAAGTTGTTGAAAAGTTGTTAACTCGAGTTCATCCTCTTCTAACATATATTCTGCAATGACAACAAGCTGTTTGGCATTCAATTTTGAGCCGAATGATATGCCGCCATTCACAGCTAATTTGACCATTTTTTCTTGTTGCTCCATGGTAAGTACACAACCTTTCTATTTATACAATTTGCGACGTTATTCCGTCGACATCCTTCTATTACCTTATACACGTACAGGGTATATAGAATTCCAAAATAATAACCATCCCTAAAGGAATGATTATATTTCCCCTCACATGATGGTCGTAAGACAGGTTTACTTTCCTTTTATCTACTTAAAATGATTTTACCATACCCTTCTATGGTATTCAAAAAGTTTTCATTTATTTCCTATTTTTTCTTAAGACTAATGCCCCATACCTCGAACTTTGTTTTAATGATGATGGTGGCCATGGTGGCCGGATGATTCAGCTTTCACTTTACATAAAATCGAATTGTCATGCTTATGTGCAGATGATTCTAATTGGATCGTCACATGATGAATACCCTTATGGCCAAGATCATGTTCGATTTTATGGAGCAATTTTTGGCTTTCCGCAATTGAAATTTCATCATCTACTACAGCATGGCAAGAGAGCGCATTTAAACCACTCGTAATCGACCAAACATGTAAATCATGAACGCTTTGAATCCCTTTTGTTTTTTCAATCGTTTGAATCACATCGTTCAAATCTACATTTTGCGGTGTACCTTCCATCAGTACATGTAGGGCTGATTTCGACACATAATAGCCACTCCGTAAAACGAGCACAGCTACGAGAACACTTGCCAATGGATCAGCCCAGCCCCAACCAAAGAACATGATCAGCAGTGCAGCGACAATGGCACCGACAGAACCAAGCATATCGCTGATTACATGTAGGTATGCCCCTCGCATATTCAAGTTCTCTTCTACATCCCCACCACGCATCATTATCCACGCAACAAGAATATTAACTGCCAAGCCAATGCCACTGACAATCAACATTCCTGTTGTTGCCACTTCGGGTGGATTTGCAAAGCGTTCGATTGCTTCATAAAAAATGAATAACGCAATGATGATTAATGTTACCCCATTTAGGACAGCAGCCAAAATTTCAAATCGTTTGTAGCCAAATGTCTTACTTTCACTCGCTACCTTTTCCCCTAATTTAAACGCGATCAACGCAATCGCTAATGAAAGCGCGTCACTTAGCATATGGCCGGCATCTGCTAAAAGAGCTAGGCTATTTGTTAAGTAGCCCCCTATCACTTCTATAATCATGTAAGTTGCAATGATGAAAAAAGATATGAGTAACACTTTTTTATTTGCGCCATGTGTATGGTCGTGTTCATGCCCCATTTAAGTTCCTCCTCAATTGTCAGTACTTGTAAAAAGAAAATTTCCTAATTATGTGTTGCGTGCTCAATTGCCTGCTTTAATAAATTCATAATGTGATGATCATCTTCTGAATAATAGATCGTTGTCCCTTCCCTTCTAAATTTAACTAATCGTAAATTTTTCAAGAAACGCAACTGATGGGATACAGTCGATTGGCTCAATCCTAAAGTATTTGCAATATCATTCACGGAATGTTCCTGCTTGCATAATAGGTTTAAAATACGGATTCTTGTTGGATCGCCAAGTGCTTTAAAGGTTTGGGATACAACAAATAACGTTTCTTCATCTAAATCTTGCGTGTTTCCAACAGACGTCTCTTCATTTTGACTGCCTTCATTCATTTACTTTTCCACCTCCATTTATCTATTATATATGCTTATATGATTATATATTCACATTTAATGTATTACCTGATTTGGTGAATGTCAAACCGAATGCCTTTGCCAATTAGTTTTTTTGATGCAAAAATAAGCGAGCTATCCGATGAATAGCCGCTTTCATTGTCTACCTCAATCATCAGTAGAATCTTCCTTATTTTTCTGTTGCCTCTATTATTTTTGGATTCTCCACTTTTGCTCTTCGGACAAAATGTTCTTTTTCCACCACAAAAGAAACGAATAAGCTTCCAACAATCGCCCATAAAGGTGCATTGATATTGAAGAAAGTCACACCTGACATCCCAATAATTAAAGCAAAAAAAGCGCCCATTTGAAATTGGTTGTCCGAAAAAGCCGTTTTGAGGGAATTTATAAGAACACCAAGCATGGCAAGTCCAGCAATGACACTCACAATTACACCAGGCATGGCAATGACAAGCGGAACGACGATTGCCGCAAGCAAGCCAAAAGACGAAAATAATCCTCCGCTTACAACTGCAGCAGCATACCGACTTTCTTTTTTCCCTACCTCTTCCGCGGAACAGATTGCCGTCATCGGTCCAGCAATATTAATGGCATGTGCACCGAAAAACGAAGCGATCAGGCCAACAATGGAACCGTACATCGCCATCGCATTATTTGGCGGCTTGTACCCTTGAGCCATTAACACACCGGATGCTTGGGCATTTTCGGTGCAGATGATCAATAACGCAAGCGGAATTCCAATCGATACAATGGCATCAAAACTAAATGTCGGTACAATCAGTTGAGGAAGGATCCATGCATGCTGCGTGTCTTGAATTTGAAATTCATTCATCAAGATGGCCAACAAAACCGCGATGAGCAAAGCGGATAAAACAGGTGGTACTTTTTTCAAAAAACGTGTAGAAAATAGAAAAGCGAGGATTGCAGAACCTGCCAGCACTGGTGAAATAGTAATGGATGTAATCATTTCCGTCGAAAAACGAATCATCACACCAACAATCATACCCATGACAATCGGAACCGGGATCCATTGCATTACTTTGTCAATTAAGCCGGACGCACCAAGCAAAATGACAAGTAGATGGGCAACTAAATAAGCCCCGATTGCTTCTTGTAACGAAAAATGCGTCAAAGCACCAGCCACTAAAACCGCTCCTGCAATAGAATGTGCACCTGCGATCGGCTGACGATACTTGACTGATAAAAATAGGCCAAGTAATCCACTAAAAAAATAAACAGCAAATATCCAGCTAATCGTCTCCACATACGTCAATCCGCCACTTGTCGCGCCCCCAATGATGATCAAAGCAGGACCTGTACACCCAAAGATTGCCGCAACTAAGCCCGCACTGACCGTATGTATATCGAGATGCTGACGTAAAGCTTTAACGCCTGTCAGTCTCGTATTTTCTTTCATTCCAACAATCCCCCTTATTCAATGACCCCTTCTCCTAGTACTATACAACAATATTCCCAATATTGCGCATACAACATCTGGGACTGTTTTCAAAATTGAGTCGGAGCGATGTGCAAAGTTGGGACTGCTCCTTAAAAAGCCCCTTCCCAATTTATCTTGGGAAGGGGCTGTATAGGTCGATAGAATATTGATAAGTACATTTTGAGAACTATAGTGAGCGCCTAAAATTATTAATGTCTTTTATTTTAGGTCTAACTATAGTGAACAGAGAAACCATCGAAAAGAACGATAATCATAGCAAATTCTTTCCTCTATATTGAAATGAATTATATCTTATGGTAAATTTATATGGATAGACATTTTTATCTCTTTTCATATATTTACCCTTATTTTAAGTATAACGCACAAACTATTCGTTAGTCAACCCTTTTCATCATTTTTTTAAGGAGTGTTTGCTATGGAATCAAAATTTCAACAAGAGCAAGAGCGAGTAAACGATGTAATGGAGATTATCCAAGAACAAATTAGCAAGTTGGAAACAGATACTACCCGGCAGCGCAATGAAGTAGTTCAAATTCGCAAACATTTCTGGGATGAGGTTAAGGTGAATGTGGAAACATTTGACGATTATCTTGAAACCATCATTGGATTAAGACAAGAGGCGCAGGCACTCTCTGTAAGCCAAAGTACACATCGGCATGCATCCAAACGATTGTCCACGCTACGCCGTATGAAAGAGTCCCCTTACTTCGGTCGGATCGATTTTATCGAAGATGGTACTTCCACTGAAGAAACCATTTATATTGGCATCGCTACACTGACAAATGACAGTGGAGAAGATTTCCTGATCTATGATTGGCGAGCACCGATTTCGACGGTCTACTATGATTACCAACCCGGTTTTGCTCAATATGCCACGCCTGGCGGTGTCATCCAAGGCAGATTGGAGAAAAAATGGCAGTACCTCATCCGCAACGGCGTTCTGCAATCGATGTTCGATACGAGTCTCACAATTGGAGATGAGATTTTACAGCAAGTATTGGGTAAAGGCACCGACAAACATATGCATAATATCGTAGCCACCATTCAACAAGATCAAAACCGGATCATCCGCCACGAACAAGGCAGACTTCTAATTGTTCATGGTGCGGCGGGCAGTGGGAAAACATCAGCCGCTCTCCAGCGGATTGCTTATTTGCTATACAAACATCGGGACAATATAAATGCGGATCAAATTATTTTATTTTCGCCAAATACGCTGTTTAACAGCTACGTATCCAATGTGTTGCCTGAACTCGGTGAAGAAAATATGCAACAAGTCACTTTCCAGGAGTATATAAATCATCGACTTGGTCATGCGTTTCAAGTTGAAAATCCTTACGATCAATTGGAGTACGTTTTAACGGCTAGTCAATCCCCTTCTTACAGTTCAAGACTGGCAAGCATTCGCTTCAAAGCATCGCCACTCTTTTTCGAAGCGATGGAAGCCTATCGTAAATCATTAGAGGTATCCGGAATGCTATTTAGCGATGTGATTTTCAGAGGAAAATCGATTGTCACTGCCGCACAAATAGCCGAAAAGTTTTACAGTTACGCCCCTTCCCTCCGCTTTCATAATCGACTTGAAAAGATAAAAGAATGGCTGTTGGAGAAATTAAAGGAAATCCAAAAGATCGAACGGGCGAAACCGTGGGTACAGGAAAGAATTGAATTACTAAGCAAGGAGGAATACGATCAAGCGCATGCCTATTTAGCCAAAAAACGAGGGTTTAAAAGAGATGCGATTGCCGATTACGAGATGGAGCCTGCAGCCCTGGCCCAATTGATTGTTCTACAGAAATTGAAGCCTTTACGACAATGGATCCGAGCATTTGATTTTATTGACATCAAAGGGATCTATAAGCAACTTATTACTGACCCACTGTATATTCAACAATGGATTGATGGCGAGATACCAAAGGAATGGCCCATCATCTGTGAAACAACGTTGAAAACGGTGGACGAAGGCAAATTATTTTACGAAGACGCTACCCCATTTTTACTGTTGAACGAACTCATTCAAGGCTTTCAGACGAATCGTTCAATTAAACATATCGTTGTTGATGAAGCGCAAGACTATTCATCTTTTCAATTCGAGTTTTTGAAACGATTGTTCCCGGCAGCCAAGATGACAGTGCTGGGCGATTTCAATCAAGCAATCTTCGCTCATGCAAGTGAAATGATTGATTTTCGCACACTCACCAATCTATACGGGCCTGCTGAGACTGAAGTGATCAATCTGGCTCGAAGCTACCGCTCCACTAAACCGATCATCGAATTTACACGAAGTCTCATTCCAAATGGAAAAGAGATTATCCCCTTCAATCGCGACGGCGAACGGCCTGAACTAAAGAAATTGGGCAATCATGCAGAACTCAATCGTTCCATTATTGCTAAAGTCGCACAGTTGCGAGCTCGTAGTTATAATAGCATTGCGATCATCTGTAAATCCGCCGAGGAAAGTAGCAGTGCTTATGATGCCCTTTCCGAAATCGCTGATATCAAACTATTGAAAAGCAATTCATTGGAGTACGAGCAAGGAGTGGTCGTCGTACCATCCTATTTATCTAAAGGCATTGAATTTGATGCGGTCATCATTTATGATGCTTCGGAGCATGTATACCGGGATGAAAGCCTACGCAGAGTTTTCTACACCGCTTGTACGAGAGCGATGCATGAATTGCACCTGTACAGTGTCGGTGAACCGACCCCATTATTGAGAAACATTCCGCACGAACTTTTCATTCAAGCTTGATTGATTGAACCTGTACGATAAACGATATCAGCCGGCATTTTGTAAGTCGTGAATCAACACTTACAGAAAGCCGGCTTTTCGATTCTTTTACTTGTATCTACAAGATTTTCACGGCATTAAAACACAGGTGGTGTAACTGAAAATAATACAACTGCCTGCTGTGTAAAATTGTTTTCCCATTTATGTTTCAAATTTGCTGGTATTTTCACGCTATCGCCTGCTTCCAATAGATATTCTTCTTCGTCCAAATAGACTTTAATTTTCCCCTCTACAATGAAAGCGACTTCTTCTCCTTTATGTTCTAGTAGCTTTTCTGATGAAGAAGTATTCGGAGGGACATTCATAATCGCTGTGGCCAGATTCCCCGTAAAATCAGGTGACAGTAACTCATAAGATAGATTATCAATGATCATTTTCTTACGTTCTCCCGACCTTACGATTAAATCACCCGTATTGACTTCTTCTAGAAAAAAACTGAATGTTGGAACGTCAAGCGTTTTGGCTAAAATCTTTAAGGTTTGGATGGAGGGATTCGCCAAACCTCGTTCAATTTGACTTAACATTGAAGGTGTAATGTCGGCTTGCTTTGCTAATTCCCTACTACTCCACCCTTTAGCTTCTCTATACTTTTTAACTTTATTACCAATATCTATGTTTTCCATAATCATGACTCCTCCTCAAATAGTTAAGTAAAATTTAATAAATTAAATTTAAATTAACAAGAAAGAGCTTGTGTGTTAAAATAAATTTAATATTGTTAAATTATATTTTAACATGTCACTTATTACAAAGAAATTAGGAGGATCAGACAGATGAAGGTAATCGAAGGCAAAGATATACAAGCATGGAAAGATCAACACCCACTTCTAAACGAGCTTATTTCGCTGAAGGAAGTGTTTTGGACCAATCCCCATATTGAAAAATTCCAAAGAGGAATGGACAAATCCCCTCTTACTCAAGAAGATGTAAGGGATGCGGAGGAAAGGTTGAAGCGTTTTGCTCCTTATATCGCCAAGGTCTTCCCTGAAACAAAAGAAATGAACGGTCTTATCGAATCTCCTATGGTGAGAATCCCTTCCATGAAGCAATTCTTAGAACAACTTTATCAACAACCTCTAGTAGGCGAACTATTGCTAAAGTGCGATAGTCACCTTCCTATATCGGGATCCATTAAAGCGAGAGGTGGCATTTATGAAATCCTCAAACATGCTGAAACACTCGCTTTTCAACATCAGTTGTTAACGATTCAGGATGATTATTCAATTTTAGATAGTGACAAGTTTCGTACTTTCTTCTCACAATATTCCATCGCGGTAGGCTCAACCGGAAATTTAGGGCTGAGTATAGGCATCATGAGTGCCAAGCTCGGTTTTAATGTAACCGTTCATATGTCAGCTGATGCAAAACAATGGAAAAAAGATTTGCTCCGAAGCAAAAATGTTAAAGTCGTTGAATATGAAGCGGATTATAGTAAAGCGGTAGAGGAAGGTCGGATGCAAGCGGAAAAAGATCCTACATGCTATTTTGTGGATGATGAAAATTCCCATGATTTATTTTTAGGTTACGCAGTAGCAGCATCCCGCTTGAAAAAACAATTAGAAGAATTAGAGATCACAATCGATAAGGATCACCCTTTATTTATTTACCTTCCATGCGGGGTAGGCGGTGGTCCTGGCGGTGTCGCTTTTGGCTTAAAGTTATTATTCCAGGACAATGTGCATTGTTTCTTTGCGGAGCCTACTCACTCTCCATGTATGTTGCTCGGCTTGATGACGGGTCTTCATGATAAAGTTGCTGTACAAGATTTCGGTATTGATAATGTGACAGACGCAGATGGGTTGGCTGTGGGAAGACCATCTGGATTTGTAGGCAAAACAATGGAACCATTTTTAAGTGGTAATTACACGGTTAGTGATGAACAGTTGTATAAGCTGCTGAAGGAATTAGTCGATACAGAGGGCATCCGTTTAGAACCTTCCGCACTGGCGGGCATGATTGGACCAAGTAAATTATGTAAAGAAGGAACCGATTATTTGCTGAAGCATCATTTAACAGAAAAAATGAATAAGGGTACACATATTGTTTGGGGTACTGGCGGAAGCATGGTTCCAGAAGAGATGATGAACGAATATTATCAAAAGGGAATGAAATTAGCGTTAGAGAAATAGAAGTAATGGCACACGGGGTGAATGGAACCCCGTGTTTTTTATAAGTAACGGACTGTGGACACTTTGATTTTATAAATCCAGAAAATCCCTTCTCCTATATTCCAATAAAACCCATATTTTTCAATATTGAATTAATGGTAGCGCTAACATCTATCATTACTATATAATATAAGATGATAGGTGGTTAGAAAATTCAGTTATTTACTGACTATAGAAGCAAGGAGTGATGAAGTTGCGCAGCTTTGAGCATATTGCCCAATCAGTTGTTGAACAATTCTCTTCGATTTTGGACATCCCAATCAGTATAACGGATGATACTGGACTTATTATCGGCTGTACAGATAGCCATCGCCTCGGTACACACCATGTGGCAACAGCGGAGGTTACAAAATCAGGGAAAGTAATGTTTTTTTCAAAAGAACAATCCGCTACCTTGAACAATGTCTTACCCGGAGTCGCGACGCCATTACAATTCCAACAACAAACAATTGGCGTACTCGGACTTATAGGAGAACCTAAAGACGTTGAACGTTACGTATCATTTGTACAAGCCCATATCGAGATGCTGCTGATGGAAAGATTCCGTTCCAAAACAGTCGGATTACAAATGGATACACTAAAGGACTTTTCGCATCATCTCCTTACTTCTAAAACAGGAAGGGATGTAGAAAAGCTTTACAGTTATGCTGATATGCTTGGAATTTCGCTTTCTTTGCCTAGACGGTGTATTTTATTAGAAATTCCACTAGCATCTAATCACCCCCCCTTTCCTTCTTTCCAAAATACATTTAACAAAATTCAACAGGATCTATTTTTATTTATCAGGAGTCTTTTGATGGACAATGAAAATGATATTGTCGCGCCATTAAATGCGCAGCAATGGATTATCCTCAAACATGTCCAGACCGAGGATACAGGTGGTTTGATGAAAAAACTAGACTATGCCTTCCATTCTTTAAAACGTTTTGTAGAGTCGAGAGATTTGGAGAGCTCCATTACAATCTCCTTCGGAAATTGCTATTCGACAATTGAAGGGGTGATCCATTCCTATGAACAATCCCGTAAAGCGTTAGCAATCGCGAAACGGCATCACTTTACAGAATCGATCATTTCCATTGAGGACTGGAAACTATTATCCTTGGCTTTAATCGAAGAAACAGAACTTCCAGCAAGACAAACACTCGATCAATATGTCGAGAAATTAGATAAACATCCTAACGGTGCAGCGCTGATCAGCAGCTTCATCGTTTATTGTGAGGAACAATTGAACACGAGCCAGGCAGCGAAGAAATTATTCATTCATCGCAATACGCTTATCTATAGGCTCCAGCAACTGCAAGAATTATTATCGATTGATTTCCAATCGTTCCACCAATGCGTGCTCCTCTACTTAGCTTTGAAACAACATGAAAACGCGAAACTTGCACTTCCGTATACGATGGAACAACCGTAAAACAGGAAAGCCGCCCTCCTCAATATCTCAGGAGAGCGGCTCAGGTAGATAAGTCGTTTTTCGACTTATCTACCTCTTTTTTTGTGGCATACGCTGTAAATTAGGAAATCTTTCAGCCTGATTGAAAACGCTTGTCAGCCTAGGCGCGAAGTCGAGCGAAGACGCGAATCGAACTAAAGTTCATGAGCGAACAAGCGATTAATGAAGGCATCCTATGGCGCCGCATCCTAAAAGAAGGGGCCTTAATTTCTGCAAAGAACGCAAAAATATGGCAAATTGAACCCTCCGCTGTTCGATTGGAAACGGATGCATGACCTACTTCCTATAGGCCTCAACAACGGATGCGAGCGTTTGGCAACAGGCTGAAATTAGTAGTTATCAATTTGTGCTCGTTGCAGTTTTCCACTGTAATCGACATAGACGGATCTCCACTCTGTATATACATCCAGCGCAGCTTCTCCGGAGTCCCGATGTCCATTCCCTGTTCCTTTCGTCCCTCCAAAAGGCAGATGGATTTCAGCCCCCGTCGTTCCGGCATTGATGTAGACGATACCTGTATCCAAATCACGCATCGCTTGAAATGCACGATTGACATCCGCTGTAAAAATAGCACTGGACAACCCGAATTCTACGTTGTTATTCACTTCGATGGCTTCTTCCAAACTATTGACAGAAATGATGGATAACACCGGCCCAAATATTTCTTCCATTGCAATCCGCATCTCCGACGTTACATTTGTAAAGATCGTAGGCGCATAGAAGTTTCCGCTTGCTAGCCCATTTTCAGTGACAATATGACCACCTGCAAGAAGTGTTGCCCCTTCTTCCTGTCCGATTTTCACATACTCATCAATTCTCTCAAGGGACGAACGATTGATGACGGGACCGACTTTTACCGATTCATCCAATCCGTTTCCAAGTTTCAATTCTCCAATTCGGTCTACTAGTTTTTGCTCAAGTTCGGCTTTCACCGCCTGATGAACGATAATGCGGCTCGTCGCGGTACATCTTTGCCCGCTTGTTCCAAAGGCACCCCATAAAATAGCATCAACAGCAAGATTCAAATCCGCATCTTCCAAAACAGTGACAGCGTTCTTACCACCCATTTCAAGCGATGTCCGTTTCAACAGTTCTCCCGCACGGCCATTGATCGCTTTCCCTACCTCATTGGAACCCGTAAAGGAAATTAAATCGATATCAGGATGTTCAACCATTGCATTTCCGACTACACTTCCTGATCCATTTACAAGGTTCAGCAATCCTTGCGGTAGTCCCGATTCTTCATAGATTTTAGCAAACTCATTCGCAATGATCGGCGTTTCCGTCGCCGGTTTCCAGACAACTGCATTCCCTGACACGAGTGCTGGTAGTGACTTCCAAGACGCAATGGCAATTGGAAAATTCCAAGGTGTAATAAGTCCCGCAACACCGACCGGAACACGGACGCTCATAGCAAATTTATTGCGCAGTTCAGACGGAATCGTATCTCCGTAAAGCCGGCGCCCTTCCCCGGCCATATAAAATGCCATATCAATGGCTTCTTGTACTTCTCCTCTTGCTTCGTCAATCACTTTGCCCATTTCACTTGTCAATAATTGAGCCAACTGCTCTTTTCGCTCTTTCAATAGAAAAGCAACTTTATATAAATACTCCGCACGTTCAGGAGCTGGCACTAACCGCCAAGATTTTTGAGCTTCTTTCGCTGCGCGGACTGCACGATCCACATCCTCCTTTGTAGATTGTGTCACTTCTCCAATGACTTCGCCGTTTGCAGGATTTAAAATCGATACAAACTTGCCTGAAGATGATTGGCTCCACTCACCATTAATATAGTTAAGATATTGTTGCATCTCATTTCCACCATTTTTTACTGTATTCATTTCGGATAATTTTTGCATGTCAATTCCTCCAATTTTAATTAGTTTGGTTTATTTCTCTGCCTACTGGTTTACTACTTGTAAATTTTGTTTAATCCTTTTGATCGCTTCAAATAATCGATCAGAAGGAACAGATAAAGACATCCGGAAATACCCTTCCCCCGAAGGTCCAAAGGCATTGCCCGATGAAAGGATCACACCTGCCTTCTCCAATACTTTCGTTACAAATTCAGTAGAAGTATAATTTTCCGGAACCGGCGCCCAAATAAAGAAACTCCCTTTTGGCGGATCGACATTTATACCAATGGACGCTAGCCCTTCCAATGCCACAGCCATCCGTTCCGCATAGACTTGGTTATACTTTGTGATACAGCTTTGATCACTGTTCAGCGCAAAGGCGGCAGCCTTTTGAATCGGCGTGAATTGTCCGGTATCCGTATTGCCTTTCAAATCGGCAAGCGCTTTGATGATGGCTTTGTTCCCAACGACATAGCCGATCCGAAATCCGGTCATACTATACGTCTTTGACAATGAACCGAATTCGACCACACTATCTTTTGCTCCATCCACTTGAAGGATACTAGGTGCTTTATAGTCCCCGAACGTCACCATATGATAAGCGGAATCATGAGCAATCGGAATTTGATGTTCTTTCGAAAATGCAACTGCCTGTTCAAAAAATTCAAGTTCCACCGTCGCTGCAGTAGGGTTGCCCGGATAATTTAAAAACATCAGTTTCGAATGTTCGATAATGTCAGCAGGTATTTGGCTAAAGTCCGGTTCAAAATTATTTTCTTTGAGTAATGGCATTTCATAATAACGTCCATTTGCCAGCAAAGTAGCCATTCGATAGACAGGATAACTCGGATCCGGGATTAACACATAATCGCCGGGATCGATGAGTGTAGGGACAATATGAGCAATCCCTTCTTTCGACCCGATCAATGCCAATACTTCCGTTTCGGGGTCAAGCTCTACATCGTAATGACGTTTATAGAAATCCGCAACAGCTTGTCTGAACTCCGCACAACCTATAAAACTGGGATACTTCAAATTTTTTGGATCCTGCAACTCTTCTGCTAGTTTCTCAACAATATGCGAAGGCGGCGGCAGATCCGGATCGCCAATCCCCAAATCAATGACGTCGATGCCTGATTGAATCATCGCGGCTTTTTTCTTATTGATATCTGCAAATAAATAAGGAGGAACTTGCCCCATCCTTTTCGATTGAAACACCATCATTACCCCCTTTCTATAATGGAGCGACCCCTTCTTTTGCCGCTTGTATACAAAGTATTTCGACAATACGATCGCCAAGTTCTTGCGTTGTAGCAGTACCACCTAAATCTGGCGTAAGACTTTCTTTCTCTTTCAGGATTTCTTTTATCGTCGCTAAGATCGTCGCTCCCCATTGTTCTTTACCAAAGAAATCCATCATCTGGCTGACCGACCAAATGGCTGCAATCGGATTGGCAATCCCTTTTCCTGAAATATCCGGAGCGGATCCATGAACCGGTTCAAACATGGAAGGGAAGTTGCGCTCCGGATTAATGTTGGCGCCCGTTGCAAGACCCATTCCTCCTGTAATTGCTGCTCCAATATCTGTTAAAATGTCGCCGAATAGATTGGAAGTGACGACCACTTCAAAACGTTCAGGCTCCGTGACAAAATAAAGGCTGGCTGCATCTACAAGATACGAGTATGTTTGGACATCCGGATATTCTTTCCCCACTTCTTCAAAGACTTCATCCCAGAAAACCATGGAATAATTCAATGCGTTTCCTTTACTAATGCTTGTCAACGTGCGCTTCGATTTCCTTGCTTCTTCGTAGGCGTAACGGATAATCCGTTCCGTCCCTTTACGTGAGAACACACCGGTTTGTAGCACAACCTCTTCGGGTTTCCCTTTAAATAACCAGTCACCTGCACCCGCATATTCACCTTCACTATTTTCACGAATAACAAGGAAGTCGATCTCTTTCTCCGTTTTATCTTTCAATGGCGTCAAGGATGGATTCAAGAGCGTAATCGGCCGGATGTTGACATACTGATCAAATTCTTTGCGGATTCTGAGTAACAGATCCCATAGCGAAATATGATCAGGTACGCCTGGATAACCGACGGCTCCTAGATAGATGGCATCGAATGCCCGAAGCCGTTCGATCCCGTCTTCGGCCATCATCCTGCCATTTTCCAAATAATATTCACATCCCCAAGAGAACTCTGTGAAAGTGAATGAGATTTCCGAGTCTAATGACTCAATTGCCTTTAGTATTTTTACACCTTCCGCAACGACTTCAGGACCGATGCCATCGCCCGGTATTAGCGCAATGTTAAATGTCTTCATCAACTACCACTCCTATGCTTTTTGCAGTCCGTGCCCCATGCTGTTTCTAGCTTTTCACTGATTTTCGAAACGCGCTTAAATTCGCAATGACGTCCAACTCTTCCCCTTCGATCGCTTTTATTAAATTTTCGGCGATTGTGACGGATGACTTTTTGGCTGCTTCTACACTGATACCACCGATATGCGGTGTGATTGTGATTTCATCCACTTCGTAAAACGGATGGTTATCAGCAGGAGGTTCAACCGCAAAGACGTCTACGCCCGCACGCGAAAACGATTTGTTTTTCAAGGCTGAAACTAAATCCGCTTCATTGATAATGCCACCGCGTGCAGTGTTGATCAGCACAGCGGACGGTTTCATAATGGCAAACAATTTTTGGTCGATGGATTCTCTCGTTTGCTCCGTTAGTGGTATATGAAGACTGATGGCGTCACTTTGTCTGAAGACTTCTTCAATGGAGGTTGTGACGGTCACACCTAGCGAATCGGCTAGCTGCTGCCTTTCAGGTGAAATCGTACGGACGTAAGCCAAGACGTTCATCTCGAAACCATTTTTCAAAATGGTCGCCACTTTTTGGGCAATCGATCCGAAGCCTACAAGTCCCAATGTTTTTCCGCGTAATTCAGTCGTATATCTCCCATCCCTGAAGGAAAAGTTTCCTTTTTGCATTTCAATATGGAAGAGGGAAATATCTTTCATGACCGCTAACAGTAGAGCAACAGCATGTTCGGCAGTCGCATGACTATTCAGCTTCGGAGCATGTAAAACTTTTATGCCCTTACTTGTTGCATATTCGACATCAATATTATCCAGGCCGATACCGGCTCCTGAAATGGCTTTTACATGCTGGCAGTTGTCCAATATTTCCGCAGTGATTTTCGCTGGTGCTCTGAGAACGATGCCGTCGACAACGTTTTCTTTCAGATAGGTGATAATTGCCTGCTCTTCGTACTCCTTGAATACTTTTACATTCGCAAGTTGCTGTAACCTTCTATCGCCATCGGGATGATACATTGGCAATATTTGTACAATATGAAGCGGCAACAAGGACACCCCTTTTCAATTCAATTTTCGGCGTAATAACATTTGATGCATCAAGTTAAAGTATCAAATCGCCAATTCCAAAATTTCTGCGATGTCCATCGTTTTAATATCGTCTTCCACTTCCATCGCTTTCGTTCCGTCCCCGAGCATCGTTAAACAATAAGGGCATCCACTGGAGATGGTTGAACTTTTTGTCGCGATTGCCTGTTCGGCACGCGCAACATTGATGCGGCTGCCTGTATGTTCTTCCATCCACATGAGACCACCACCAGCACCGCAACACATCGCATTTTCCCGACTTCGCTCCATTTCGATCAGTTTGACACCAGGAATGGATTTTAAGATTTCCCTTGGTGGGTCATACACTTCGTTGTAGCGGCCTAAATAACAGGAATCATGGAAAGTGATTGTTTCATGCACTTCGTTTTTCGGCTCGAGTTTGCCACTTTTGACGAGTTCCGCAAGCAGCTCCGTATGATGGTATATTTCCGCTTCCAAACCGAAGTCCGGATACTCATTTTTGAAGATGTTGTATGCATGCGGGTCGATCGTCACGATTTTCTTCACACCGTTTTTCTCGAACTCTTCAATGTTTTGCGTCGCCAGCTCTTGAAAAAGAAACTCATTTCCTAGGCGTCTAGGTGTATCTCCCGAATTCTTTTCTTTATTGCCTAAAATCGCAAAACTTACGCCAGCTTCATTGAGCAGTTTCGCAAAAGATAAAGCGATTTTTTGGCTCCGATTATCAAAAGAGCCCATTGAACCGACCCAGAATAGATAGTCAAATTCCTCCCCTTGTTTCTTCAACTCTTTGACAGTCGGAATATGGACATCATCCCGTAGCTCGCGCCAACTCTCCCGCTCTTTCCGGTTTAGTCCCCATGGATTTCCTTGTCGCTCGATATTTTGGATCGCGCGCTGTGCATCAGCGTCCATTTTTCCTTCCGTTAAGACCAGGTAACGGCGAAGGTCGATGATTTTATCGACATGTTCGTTAGCTACCGGACACTGATCTTCACAATTTCGGCAAGTGGTACAAGCCCAAATTTCCTCTTCCGTAATGACATCGCCGTTCAAATCCGGCAGTTCAATCGTTGCGGCTGTTTCCTGTGCTGCTAATCCAGCTGTTGCTAGCGAAAGTGCAGGGGAACCGAAAATGGAACGGGGCAGCCACGGACTGCGTGATGTGACAACAGCTCCTTTTTCTGTTAAATGATCCCTCATTTTGACGATTAAGTTCATCGGGGATAAAGTTTTTCCGGTTGCGGATGCAGGGCACATATTCGTACACCGTCCGCATTCCGCGCATGCATACAGATCGATCAATTGCGACTGTGTGAAATCCTCGATTTTTCCGACGCCGAACACTTCCGCTTCTTCATCTTCAAAATCGATTTTCTGCAGTTTTCCGGGAGCTCCCGTTTTCTTGAAAAATAGATTGACCAAAGCGAACAACTCATGTGCTTGCTTCGATTGTGGTACAAATACCATGAACGAAAAGACGGATACCATATGTACCCACCAAAAAACATAGAACAAAACGGCGCCCGCTGTCGTACCAATTCCGGAAAATGCCGCCGTAATCATGCTCGAAAATGGCGCATACACGAAATCAGGCGCTTGCCCAAACATCACTCTCTCAAAACCTAGCGATAACAGGATCGATAGCGTCAATGTGAACAGGGCAATGATGACAAACGCTGCCTTGCGATCCCGTTTCCATTGCAGTCTTTTCAGCTTTTCAATATAGCGACGGTAAAAAGCATAGATCACCGCACACATCATCAAAAAAGTAGTCCACTCCTGTAAGAGGCTGAAGTATTTATGTGCAGTACCGAAAGGAAATGCATACCCGCTAATGAATCCCTTTATAATCAATTCGACTAGTCCGATTTGGATGATAAAGAATCCATAAAACAAGACCAAATGCATCCATCCACTTTTCTTGTCTTTAAATAATTTCCGTTGGCCAAACCCATTGACGAGCACAGTATTGATCCGCTCTTTCAGATTGGGTTCAAACGTCGCTTTTTTGCCAAGCTTTACAAATAAATAACGGGTGTAGACAAGATAGACGAACAAATACATTGCATAGCCTGTCATGGCAAGGAAAGCGAGTAAATTCAAAAATGCTAACATGCTATTTCTCCTCCGCCATCCATTCTTACGTTTCGATTAAACCGAAACGAGGGCTTTTTTAAATTCTTCCGTCAATAGAGGAACGACTTCAAATAAGTCTCCTACAATGCCGTAATCCGCGATTGGGAAAATGTTCGCTTCAGGGTCTTTGTTAATCGCAACAATGACCTTGGAATTGGACATACCCGCCAAATGTTGAATGGCTCCTGAAACTCCACAAGCGATATATAAATCAGGTGTCACGACTTTTCCGGTTTGCCCGATTTGCAGGGAATAATCGCAGTATTCGGCATCACATGCGCCACGGGAAGCACCGACTGCACCGCCAAGCACTTTCGCCAGTTCTTTCAATGGTTCAAAACCGTCTGCACTTTTCACCCCTCGACCACCGGCAACAATCACCTTCGCTTCAGATAAATCGACACCTTCTGAAGTTTTCCGTACGATCTCTTTAATGATTGTACGAAGATCTTTAATTTCAACATTGAACAAGCTCACTTCGCCAGTGCGTGTCCCGTCCTTTACAAGTGCAGGTATATTGTTGGGACGAATGGTTGCAAACACAATGCCATCTGAAATACTATTCTTTTCAAATGCTTTCCCAGAGTAAATGGGACGGGTAAATATGACTTGTTCGTCTACCACTTCAACAGCAGTGGCATCTGAAATTAAGCCCAATTCCATTTTCGCAGCTATTTTGGGCGCAAGATCTTTTCCAAGGGCTGTATGTCCCATGATGATCCCTTCTGGTTTTTCAGCTTCGAGTACTTGAAGGAATGCCTGTCCGAAGCCGTCCGCTGTATAGTGACACAATTGATCATGCTCGACAGTCACGACTCGATCTGCACCGTATGCGATCAATTCCGATGCTAAGTTGGAAGCTCGATCACTTAACAACATACCGACGACTTCACCACCTTCAGCAACTGTTTTTGCGGCTGCGATCGCTTCGAATGTAACATTGCGAAGAGCATTGTCACGGATTTCCGCTAACACTAACACTTTTCTAGCCATTCGTACTCCTCCCCCTTATATGACTTTCGCTTCTGTACGAAGTAACGTAAATAGTTCTTTCACTTGCGTTTTAAGCTCACCTTCCAAGATTTTGCCCGCTTCCTTTTTAGGTGGAAGATACACTTCAATGATCTTGGATTTCGGAGCGACATCTTCTTCCTCAAGATCCAAATCATCCAATTCCAATTCTTCTAGCGGCTTTTTCTTAGCCTTCATAATCCCAGGTAATGACGGATAACGCGGCTCGTTTAATCCTTGTTGTGCCGTAACAAGTAATGGGAGCGAAGTTTGAACGATTTCGCTATCCCCTTCCACATCACGCTCAATAACAGCCGTTTTACCATCGACCGTTATTTTCGTAATCGTGGTTACGTAAGGAATATCCAATAGTTCAGCCAGACGCGGGCCGATTTGCCCTGAGCTTTTATCGATCGATACATTTCCTCCTAAAATGATGTCAAACGCTTTTCCTTTGAAATAGTGTGCTAGAATTTTAGATGTTGTAAACGGATCACTTTCTTCAATGTCATCTTCCGTATTGATCAAAACAGCTTGGTCACATCCCATCGCAAGAGCAAGTCGCAGTTCTTTCACTGACTCTTCATTGCCGATTGATAGTACGGTAACAGTTCCTCCATGTTGATCTTTTAAAAGAATCGCTTCTTCAATTGCGTATTCATCATAGGGATTGATGATGAATTCTGCCTCACTTTCGTCAATGATGCCATTCGTTAAAGTTATATTCTCTTCTGTGTCAAATGTTCTTTTTAAAAGGACATAGATATTCATAAGTCCGCCCTCCTTATTTTTGATAGGATTTCAAGAAATATTATAATTGTAAGTTCTCAACGATAGTCGTAATACCTTGCCCACCGCCGATACACAGTGTCACAAGGCCATATTTCGAGCCTCTACGTGGCATTTCATGCAACAACTTTGTCATTAATACGGCTCCTGTAGCCCCGATCGGATGGCCTAGTGCAATTGCCCCTCCATTAACATTCACTTTATCGATGTCCATTTCGGCACCTTTGATCACAGCTAATGCTTGAGCCGCAAACGCTTCGTTCAATTCAATCAAATCGATGTCATCGATTGTCAGGCCGCATTGTGCCAAAGCCTTTTGCGTGGAAGTGACTGGACCGATCCCCATGATTTCAGGCGACACGCCACTGACGGCTTGTGCGATGATTTTTGCTTTCGGCTTCAATCCGTATTCTTTTACTTTATCTTCGGACATCATTAGGACAACCGACGCTCCGTCATTTCTTCCACTTGCATTTCCTGCAGTGACGGTCCCACCTTCTTTATATACCGGCCGAAGTTTTTGCATCTGTTCTTTTGTGGATTTTCGCGGATGTTCATCCACTTCGAATAAAATGCTGCCCTTCCTCTCTTTCACTTCGTATGGGACGATCTCTTCTTTAAAACGCCCTTCGACTATGGCATTTTCTGCAAGTTGCTGGCTTCGCATCGCGAATTCATCTTGCTCTTCCCGAGAAATCTGGTATTCGACAGCCAAGTTTTCAGCAGTATAACCCATCGTCAAGTTTCCGTATTTTTCCGCCGGCTGCGAGCACGGCTGGCTTTCCGTGTTTGGATCCAAGAGCAATCCGTTTCCAGCACCAAAACCATAACGTGCATTCCGGATATAATAAGGTGCCGTACTCATACTTTCTGCCCCACCCGCAATGACGACATCCGATAAGCCGAGTCTGATTTGCTGGTCCGCGTTATTGATTGCCTGCAGACCCGATCCGCATTGGCGATGGACCGTATAACCGGTAACTGTAATCGGCAATTCCGCCCTTAGCGCTGCCAAACGCGCCAAGTTGGACGTATCCGCACTTTGTTTCGCCTGTCCTAAAATGACTTCATCCACTTCAATATTCTTGTTCGTTCTTGCCATCAGCTCTCGAATCACTTTTTCCGCCAAATGATCGACCGTGACGTCTTTCAACGTACCACCCATCCGCCCGATTGCCGTCCTGACCGATTCAACAATATAGGTATGACGCATTTTTTTACAGCCCCTTCTGTGCATAATCACGTTTCAGTTCACCTGCGATGATGTTTCTTTGAATCTCAGAAGTACCTTCATAGATTTTGGTAATCCGTGCATCCCGGTAATATCTTTCAATCGGGTAATCTTTCATATAGCCGATCCCACCATGAATTTGCAACGCAAGATCCGCCACTTTGTTATAGACTTCAGACCCGAAAAGTTTGGCGATAGCCGCTTCTTTGACGACTCGCATATTCTGATCTGTCATCCACGCAACGCGATATGTCATCGAGCGCAATGCTTCGATTTGCATACTGATTTCAGCCAGCATATGTTGAACGGCCTGAATATCAATAATGCGTTGACCAAATTGCTCCCGTTCGTGGGCATAATCCAAAGCATGTTCTAACAATCTTTCGCATGAGCCTAGGTTTCTTGCTGCTAATCCTGCACGGCCGTTCGCCAGTATTTTCAATGCATTAATATAGCCTTTTCCTTCTTCCCCTAACACATTTTCAGCCGGGACTACCATATTGTCGAAAAACAATTCAGCAGAGTGAGAGCCTCTCAATCCCATTTTCTTTTCCACAGCCCCGAGGATAAACCCAGGCGTATCTTTTTCAACAATAAAAGAAGTGATTCCCTTCGCACCTTTTGTCAGATCCGTTACCGCCATGACCGTGAAGACATGGCCATCCACCGCATTGGTGATATAATGCTTGGATCCATTGATGACATAATGATCGCCTTTTTTAACAGCCGTCGTTTTTAAATTCGCTGCATTCGAACCTGCACTCGATTCCGTCAAGGCAAAAGCGCCAATCCATTCCCCGGAAGCCATTTTCGGTAAGTATTTCTGCTTTTGTTCTTCTGTCCCGAGCTCGACAATACCGACCGTTCCAATACCGGTATGTGCACCAATTAGCGTTGTAAAGCCGTTATGCGTTTTGCCAAGCTCCTCATAGATTGCACATTTACCTACCATATCCAGCCCAAGTCCGCCATACTCTTCAGGTATCCCGAGGCTGAAGAGCCCGATTTCTTTGGACATCTCTACAATTTTTTTCGGGATCGCATCGGTTTCCTCGATTTCCATGGCAACGGGTTCCACTTCTTCCCGTACGAATTTTCTGACATTCCTTCTTAGAAAATCAATATCCTCTGTAAACTCAAAATTCATAGTGACCTCTCCTTATCGCTTCATAAAAACTGCTTCTCTTTTTTCTAAAAATGCTAATGTGCCTTCATTTTTATCTTCTGTACTGAATGCTACCGCTTGAGATAATTTCTCGATCCACATGGCAGTACTGGAATCGACGTCATAGCCTTTATGAACCGCCAATTTAGCGAGTTGAACTGCGACGGGACCTTTTTTCAATATATCGGATGCCACTTTTTCTACTTTTTCAATCAGGCTTGCTTCTTCCGTAAAATAAGTGACTAGACCGATGCGCTCCGCTTCTTCCCCGTCGATGATTTTTCCGGTTAACACCATATCGAGCGCTCGGCCTTTTCCGACGATTCTTGAAAGCCGTTGCGTACCACCTGCCCCTGGAATAATCCCTAAATTCAACTCTGGCAAGCCAAATTTTGCATTTTTTGTCGCTACACGAATATCACAAGCTAATGCAAGCTCACAGCCCCCGCCCAAGGCATAGCCATTTACTGCCGCAATGGTCACTTTCGAACAATTTTCAATTTGCGTATATAACCCTTGCATCCCTGGAATAAGGGCCCCCAACGCATTCCGTTCATGAAGTTGTTGAATGTCCGCTCCAGCTGCAAATGATTTGCCGCCAGCTCCTTGAATCACAACAGCTCGTACATCGTTATCCGATTCAGCATCCAAGAATACTTGATTGATTTCGGTTAATGTTTGGGCATCCAATGCATTTCTAGCTTCCGGTCGGTTGATCGTCAGCCACATGACGCCTGCTGTTTTTTCTACTGTAAGATTCATGTAATCCACCATCTCCATTTCCCTCCTAGGTATAGTCGTAAAAACCTTTGCGGCTCTTCTTCCCTAATCGCCCCGCTTTTACGTACTTGACGAGTATGGGACAAGGTCGGTATTTTTCACCAAGCGTGGCATATAAGTACTCCATATTACGCAATCTCGTATCCAGTCCGACTAAATCGGCCAGTTCCAATGGTCCCATCGGATGATTCAGACCCAATTTCATCGCCTTATCGATGTCTTCAGCAGAAGCGACCCCTTCCATGAACATGTTCATCGCTTCGTTGCCGATCAAACAGTTCATTCTCGATGTGACAAATCCAGGAAATTCTTTCACTTCAACGGCTTCTTTTCGCATGGACTGCGCAATATCTTTAACAAATGCCACAGTTTCATCAGATGTTTCCAGACCTCTGATCACTTCCACCAACTTCATCTTATGAACAGGATTGAAGAAATGCATGGCGACGACTTGATCCGGACGGCTTGTTTGTGCACCGATTTCAGTCGGGCTCATTGTCGAAGTGTTTGTCGCAAGAATCGCTTCCCGCTTACAAATGTGATCAAGCTTCTGAAACACCTCAATTTTCAAATCCATTTTTTCCAAGACCGCTTCTATCACCAAATCGGCATCCCTCACAGCGGTTTCTAGATTCGCTTCATATAATAGATTCCTTTTCGCCGCTTCATAGTGCTCTTCTTTCAAAAAACCACCGCGAAAGCTTGTATCCAATAAGTCATCAATCTCCTGCTTCGCTTTTGCCAGAATAGCGGCATTCAAGTCGTTCAAATAGACCTTGTACCCCGATATCGCGCTCGTATAAGCGATTCCTTTACCCATCACACCCGAACCAACAACTGTAATTTGCTTCATATGATGCTCCTCCGTATGTGCCCTCTATTTTTTGACTAATAAGCGATCGTAGGTGAACGCTGCTTCTGTCATTTCTTGCAATTCTTCAATAGAAATGTCCGATAGGATCTCAACTAGCTTCATGCGACCTTCCTCGAACTTGAACACCGCATGTTCCGATACCGCAAGATCCGCTTTAGTGATCCCACTCGTCGGAAAAGAAAGTTCTTTCACAAACTTGGCTTCACCATTTTTGGAAGTATGAGATGTTGCGATAATGATCTTTTTGGCACCTACCACGAGATCCATAGCACCTCCTACACCTAAAATGGTTTCACCAGGTACTGCCCAATTGGCAATTTCCCCTGTCTGATCCACTTGTAGCACTCCTAACACAGCTACATCGATATGCCCGCCTCTGATCATCGCGAACGAACTGGAGCTATCGAATAAGGAAGCGCCTATTTCCATTGTGATCGGGGCTTTACTTGCGCTGATCAGATCCATATTCACTTCGTCCGCAGGCGGAGTCGGCCCCATCCCGAGCAATCCGTTTTCCGATTGCAAGATCAGATGTTTGTCCCCCAAATAGTCCGGGATGAGTGTAGGAATCCCGACGCCCAAATTGACTGTTTGTCCTTCCTCTAACTCTTGGACAATACGCTTCGCAATTTTGATACGGTCAGCTTGACGCAACGTAAACACCGCCTTTTTTCGCATAGTTACTCTGCACAATATAGTCTACATACACATGGGGCGTTACAATTTCGGATGGTGACAATGTACCGATTTCTACGATTTCATCGACTTCAGCAATGACGATTTTCCCTGCAGTCGCCATAACAGGATTAAAGTTCCTTCCTGTATGGTCATACACTAAATTGCCCAGACGATCCGCTTTTTGAGCCTTAATCAAGGACACATCCCCTTTTATGGCTTTTTCAAAAATATAGCGTTCACCGTCGATTATCTTTTCTTCTTTTCCTTCAGCCAATTGAGTGCCGACAGCTGTTTTTGTATAAAATCCACCTATCCCCGCGCCTCCACACCTGACCGCCTCCGCCAAGGTGCCTTGTGGAATAAGCTGGATTTCCAAATTTCCATCAGCCCATGCTTGTACAGCATCCCGATTGGTTGTAAAATAGGAACCTATTGCCTTCTTCAATAGATTTCCTGTGAGCAATTTCCCTAGACCTTTACCAGGTTCCCCTAAATTATTGCTGACGACAGTCAAGTTTTTTAGAGACGAGGCTGCCAATCGATCAATGAGTGTAAGAGGTGTGCCAGATAATCCAAACCCTCCGACCAATAATTGATCTCCGTCCTTTATAAACTTTAAAATCTCTGTTTCTTCCAATCGTTTTTTCAACTTCATCCCCCCTAGAAGTCAAGTGAATATCTTTGCATTTCAATTTGTTTGCTCGGTAATAACAGGTTGCTTTTCACGAGCCTTTTCTTTAAATCTAAAGTAACTAATAATGATTCCTCCAATTAACGGGAATCCGATATAGCCCATAGCCGGTAAAATAAACCCGATCAATTTTGTGAATCCGACAAAGCTTAATAAAAATGCGATTCCCCCAATGTATACATTGCGCAGTTTAAATTTCGGATGATCAGGTCTCGTCAATCTAACGGAAAATGAATAAAGCATACCAACTGCTGTGTTAAAGATCATCCCAAAAATCAGAATTGCCATAGCAAAGCCTAACCATGGGGAAAGTTCTGCAAATAAAAGCAATGTTGGCATTTCGACATATTGTATTTGATCAAACTTACTCATCAAGGCTATGTGGAATAATACGATGAAAACGCCAAATCCAACTCCGCCTAAAACCCCACCATGATTTACTATTTTTTGTTTTTCAGTACTCCCTCCAATGACAGTGAGCATCGCAAACCCAGTGGCTGTTATCATTGATATGTAGAGTAGCGTGCCAAGTAACCAATGGGGAGCCGCTGATTGCGAAGGATCTACCATACTTTCAATTTCAACTAGTGTTAAATTCGTTGTTAAGATTGAATAGATTCCTAATCCTATAATCGCAATGAGTAAAATAGGCGTAAATGCCGCCAAAATCGTTAAGATATTTTTCATATTCAAATTAACAGAAAGGATTGTCAGGATCACCATAAGCAAACTTCCTACAATTTTCGGGAGTCCAAACTGTTGATCAAACAACGTCCCACTACCCGCAACCATGAGAACCAATATCCCGAATAAGTAAACCGTCATAACAATATCAAGGACATTTCCCAAATACCGACCACATATTTTATTAATCACTTTTTCATGTGATGTCGTTTGCATAATATTCCCTAACTTTCCAACCTGCATAAAGATTAATCCGAAAGCGATTCCAGAAATGACTGCACCTACAAGGCCAACCCACCCATAGGAGGTGAAAAACAAAAATACTTCTTGACCCGAGGCAAAACCTGCACCAATCATCACCCCTATAATTGCAGCGCCAATTTTCAAACTATCTTTCAAATGAAATCCCCCGTTTCAGTAACGTCTCCATTTTTCTAAAGGAATGAACGAACCCCCACTTTTCAGATGAAGCCGTCATAAGGTTTTTGACTGGTTGAATGATGAATCCAATTGATCAATGTAATAAAATCGTATACCGGCAAACCAATTTCACTTTGAATCGTAGCTGCATAAGGCGGGAGATCGCTACACTCCAACAAAATGGCAGCTATGTCACCATCCTGATTCACCAACTCTTTCGCTGCATGGACAGCTTCATAACGGACTCCCTCATGATCAAAGGTCCCTCGATCTTGAATAATTGCCAAGAACTCCTGATATTCACTTAAGTCTTTGATGACAACAGCATTCAAATCTTGTATGCCGCAATTCTTTAAGAAGTCAGGCGTGATCCCTTTCGCATAAGCAGTCAAAATACCTATTTTTTGATTCGGTTTTAAGCCGGTTGCAATCCATGGGACTTGTACAACACTGGATAGGTAGACGGGTATATCAACAGCAGCCGCGACTTCTTTTTGAAAGTTTCCAAAGAATCCACAAGCCGCGGAGATAGCCCTTGCTCCTTCCGCCTCGAGCTCTTTTGCAGCCTGGATAATACTGTCCTTTAATGTCGGATCGCCATTTAGAATTCTGGAAGTCGTGCAATTTGGAACTTTTTTTAGCCTTACCGGAAATGCATAAGTGCTTAAATTTGCAACATTACCTGGTAAAACTGGATACCAACAATCCTCCAGGTAAAGTATGCCAACCGAATAGCCAGAAACGTATTGCCCTTTTTTCTGTGTAATCGTTGTTTTCCGAGATGCGCCTTGCAAATAACCATATTCTCTTTTCATGCCCTCTTTTTGTATGCTCATTTGATAACTCCCTTCAGGACAACGATTTTGGAATGCTTAATCTAATGTAGAAACCGATTGAATGCGCTTTCTTTTCAGACGATGGCATCTTCTAAAACGAGGTCATTTTCCGCAAATCGTTCAACTCGTAACGGTGTCAGATCAATCGTTTCATACTTGCCTTTGCAAATCAGTTCGGCCAATCCGAGACCTACCCCTGGTGCTTGCTGCATCCCATGCCCACTGAATCCTTGCGCAACATAATACCCTTTCATTTGTGGGTGCTCCCCGATAATTGCATTTTGATCGAGTGTATTGTGATCATATAAGCCGGCCCAGCCCGTTTCCAATTTAAGAGTTTCAAAATTTGAGACACGATGCGCCAATACTGGCCACAACTCATCAAATCCGGAACGTTGCCATTTGAAATCGATGCCCGGTTTGACATTTTCTGAGAAGCCGGCTACAACTTTATCTCCCTCATGTCGGAAATATACGCCAGTCGGATCAATTGTAAGCGGCAACATTTTTTCCAATGGCTTCGCTACATCGAGTACGTACATTTGGCGTTTCAAAGGAACGACCGGTAATGGCAAGCCGAGTCTCTCACTTAACGCAGGCCCCCAAGCGCCCGCACAGTTAATCACAATTGGGGCAGAATAGGTTGTGCCATCAGCGAGTTGCACACCTGTCATCTGACCTTTTTCCGCCAATAATGCAGCAATCTCCGCAGAAATATATTCCACGCCTAAAACTTGTGCATTTTTCCGGTACGCTTGCATCACAGAATATGGATCCAGATAACCATCCTCCTTGCAAAACAAACCGCCAGCAAGGTCCCCCGTCTCTAATTCAGGAATGATGTCAAGCAATTCATGGGCCTTGAGTATTTCAGAAGGCACACCTTGTGCATGTTGCAGGACCATTTGCTTTTCTAAAGCAGGTAGCATGTGGTCTTTTGCTAAAAATAAATAGCCGCGTTGTTTAAAATCGATTTCAGCCTGCTCTCCATCAACCTCCATCTCTTCAGCAAATTTTTTATAGACTTGCAAACTAAAACGGCTTAATTGAATATTGATCGATGTCGAATACAACTGACGAAATCCACCGGCACTTCGCGCTGTAGATGAGTATTGATAAGACGGATCCTTCTCAAAAACTAAAATCCTCCCTTCGAACTCGTTTTTCCGCAAAGCGTAGGCCGTGCTCGATCCCATCACTCCACCACCAACGATGATGATATCTGCTTTTTTCATAACTATTCTCTCCCTTCATACTCAAAATGAATTGCCTTCCCTGCTACTTTGTTAGTGAAATCAGCTAATGTGTATGTAGTATACTTTCGATTTTTAAAGAAGAGTATGTTTAATATGCATAAGATTCAGAAATAAATAGTTTCAAATAGACGAGTTATCTGAATGTATCATGCAATAAACGCATGATTTGATTGCAACTGTAACATTGTACATACTGCCTAAATGGCGATTTCACTTTGAATTTCTCTTTTTCTATGATGGCAATGGATATCCGAATATTCTAACCATCGTTTTTTACAACGGTGATAACTTACTAGCTATCGTTTTTTTCAAGATAGAGAGTGTTACAATAGTTGAAATAACTGTTAATGAAGGTGGTGTGCTGGGATGTTTAAATTTGTCATGCCTGAAGTGATTTTTGGAAGTGGTTCTATCCATCAGGTCGGTGAAAGCTGTGCTCGTCTCGGTGCTCGAAATGTGTTGATTGTGACGGACAAAGGAGTGACCGATGCGGGTTGGGCTGCGTATGCCGAAAAAAGCTGCCGAGAAGCAGGACTTTCATCAATTCTTTATGCCAATGTCAGCATTAATCCAACAGCATCGGAAGCAGAGGAATGTGCGCAGCGCTATCTCGACCATGAATGTGATGCGCTAATCGGAATCGGTGGCGGCAGTGCCATTGATACGGCTAAAGCCGCGGCCATTCTTGCAACGAATGGAGGCCATCTCCGTAATTACGAAGGCGTAGATCGGATTTCAAAACCGCTTCCCCCACTTGTCATGGTGTCTACAACAGCTGGTTCAGGTTCAGAGGTTTCACAATTTTCCATTATCGTTGATACAGAACGGCAAATAAAGATGACAATTGTTTCAAAGTCTCTCGTACCCGATATCGCGATTATCGATCCCGACGTACTTGCGACGAAGAGTGCCCGACTCACGGCTTCCACAGGGCTCGATGTGTTAACACATGCAATTGAATCATTTGTTAGCGTAGCTGCAACCCCGCTAACAGATGTGCATGCCAAAAATGCATTAAAACTGTCCACTCAATTTTTACGTCCATCTGTTGCTTCCCGATACAATAAAGAAGCAAAAGAAATGATGGCAATGGCGAGCCTTCATGCCGGACTTGCCTTTTCCAATGCCATCCTCGGTGCCGTGCACGCGATGGCCCATTCGATTGGTGGTCGCTATCCATTTTTACATGGGGATATCAACGCTGTCCTCCTTCCACATGTCATGGAGTTCAATGCATTGGCGGTACCTGTAAAGTTTAAAGAAATGGCTGAATTGATGGGGGAAGATGTTCGAACGCTCTGTACAGCAGCTGCTAGCGAAAAGGCTATTCGCCATGTCCGCAAACTTGCGGTTGATATCGGTGCGCCCCTTACACTCTCGGAAATGGGTTTTGAGGAATCGGCTATTCCTGCGATTAGTGAAATAGCCTTACTAGACGCCTGCATGATTACAAATCCACGAGATATTTCCGCGGAAGAAGTCACCCTTCTTCTCCAGCGGGCTTTGTAGGTGATATTTTGGAAAGACATCAAATGATCGATTTATTGACAGGCGTCCAATCATCCAAGCGAAATTATTATTCAGAACTAAAAACAACAGTCGATGAATTGAAAAAGAAAAATAGTCAGCTTGAAATTATCAATGAAGTAATGAGTAGTTTTACGTCAAATTTTTCGGTATCAGATATGTTGCAAAACATGCTTATAAAATTAAAAAATGTGTATCCGATTGACCGTGTAAGCACAGCGCTTGGGAATGATCACGAACTTGTCCTAAGCTATGTGTACCCGGAGAGCGACATGTATCTTGCAAAAGGCACCCGTTTTCCTAAAAACAACTCCCTTTATCATGACGTTTTAACACTCGGCCACAATACGGTTTACCACGATGACAACAGTAATTCATTTTTTGAAAAAGAAGGTTTTCAGCGTCTAGGGCTAGCCTCTGTCCATCTGTTTCCCTTGAAGTGTAACGGAAAAACGATTGGCGTGTTGTCACTTGGCAGTCGTTCCCATTTTCAGTGCACTGAAGAAGACCTAGCTTTCTTCTTCAATCTAGCCGATCAGGTTGCCGTTTGTGTGGAAAATGCGCGACTCTTTAGTGAGGTACTGGCCGGAAAACAACGTTGGGAGGAAACATTCCGAGCAGTCTCGGATGCCATTTTGATCATTGCGCCCGATGGCACGGTTGTATCAAGAAACGACGCCGCTCAGTTGGACTGGCCGCTTGATATCGGTCAGAACATACGAACAGCTATCGCAAAAGCTACCCGTTCCGTAGAAGATCCATTTCAGAAAACGATTGAAACGAAAAGGCCCTACTCTGCTGAGCTCCATCATGAAAACAAAATTTATGACTGTTCTTGGTACCCGCTTTTGGGAATGGATGCATCCATTGACGCTGTTATCTTATACCGTAAAAACGTAACCGAAAAACGTCAAATGGAAGTGCAACTGATGCATTCTGGACAACTTGCCGCTATCGGGGAAATGGCGGCTGGTGTGGCACATGAACTAAACAACCCACTAACAGCAATCATCGGCAATTCTCAGTTATTGCTTAGAACCCAGTCAAATAACGTAGAAATGGAGCCATTACTCGAAGATATCGATCGCTGCGGTAAACGTTGCCGGACGATTATCCGCAGTCTGTTAGCCTTTTCCCGCCAAGATGATTTTTCATTTAAACCTTGTTCTTTGAATGAAGCCGTCAGCGAGGCACTTCATTTAACACGTCAGCAAATTGAAAAACAGCAGATTTCAGTCGACATTGCTCTTGATCCCAGCCTCCCAACTTTGAGCGGCAATTTGCAACAGTTAAGTCAAGTGGCTGTCAACCTATTGATGAACGCGAAAGATGCACTTGAAGAACAACAAGTAGGTCCCAAAAAAATTCGGATCCAAACAAAAACAACAGATAGTTCAGCCCTTTTATGTGTAACAGATAACGGTTCGGGCATCGCACAGGACATACTGGACGATATCTTCCATCCCTTTTTCACAACAAAGGATGCCGATCGTGGCACCGGCCTTGGTTTATCCGTCAGCTTCGGGATTGCGAAAGCGCATGGGGGCACACTGTCCGTTGAAACGAATCAGTGCGATAAAACGACATTTACCCTGGCGATTCCACTATCTCGTGAAAGGTTGTAAAGCAATGACACATATTTTGATCGTCGAAGACGAAATGGAAATCGGTCGATTTTTATCACGGTTGCTTCAACTGAAAGGCTTCAAAACAACACAAGTAACGACTGGACATGATTTTGATCAGCTCGTTCACTTATCTTCCTTCAAACTTGCATTTATCGATGTGCGCCTGCCGGACAGAAACGGAATTGATATTTTAAAAGCGCTGAAAGCAAAAGTGCCGGCCTGCCCGTGTGTCATCATGACCGGCTACAGTACAGTGAAAATAGCAGTAGATGCCATGAAATATGGCGCTGCTGATTTTATCGAAAAGCCGTTTGAAGACATTGACGTTATTGACCAATTGGTTGATCGTTTACTAGGTGAACTAAAAAGCGGAACGATTGAAGAAGCCGATTATGAACGAATTGCACGTGACGTCGGTTGCTTTCTCGGCACAAGCCCCTCTATGCACCAGTTGTTCGAACTTGCCTTTAAAATTGCACCGAAACCAATTACTGTACTCATTCAAGGCGAAACAGGAACCGGCAAGGAAGTGCTAGCAAAGTTTCTTCACGCCGCGAGTAACCGATCAGGTTCCTGTGTTGCCCTTAACTGCGGAGCGCTGCCCGAATCACTCCTTGAAAGTGAACTTTTCGGCCATGTGAAAGGGGCTTTCACTGGCGCTTCAGCGGAGAGAGTCGGTTATTTTGAAGCCGCCTCTTCAGGCACCCTTTTCTTGGACGAAATCGCTGAGGCTTCCCTTTCTACCCAAGTAAAACTGTTACGGATACTCGAAACAGGGGAATTCAGAAAAATAGGCGGGACAACTTCCCAACGCACATCTGCCCGTATTGTCGCCGCTTCCCATGTCAATATTGAAGAAGCCGTCCAACGTGGAGAATTCCGGGAAGATTTATACTACCGGCTAGATGTCGTAAAGCTCGTCATTCCCCCATTGCGAGAACGTCTAGCGGACATTCCACTATTCGTCGACTCATTTTTGAAACAATCCGGAGAGAACATTACATTCTCTGCGGATTCAATCGAGCTGATGAAGCAATATAATTGGCCTGGAAATATGCGTGAATTAGCAAACATGGTCCGCCAAATTGCTGTCCTTTCAACCGAGGGAGCGGTCATCACGCCAAACCAATTGCCCGCGAAAATAACAGGGGTTCAAAACCAATCCTTATCAGAAGCACCTTCAATAGAAGCCGTTCACTTTCCCGATGAATGGAAGCGATTTTCCGAAAAAGTCCTAGATGTTTATCACGGACAAGAGGACCATCATCTTGATGAACTCATTGATACCATGAAAAAGATGGAAAAGCGTACCGCCACTGCAGTAATTCAAAAAACGCTTAAAGAAACGGCTGGTAACCGCAAAAAGGCTGCTGCAAAACTGGGCATCTCAACGCGGAAAATCCGCTACTATTTAAATGAAACATAAGAAAAGCACAGGGCTACCGCTTAGACAATGAAAAAAGACCGGAAAGCTACCATCGGCTTCCCGGTCGTTATATAAAAATAGAGCACTTACATCCTATCTGCCATTTATCGAGCGATCTATCAAAACTCCAAGACAATTCGTCCGTTAATCTTTCCTTGCTCCATTTTGCCGAAAATATTGTTAATCTCGGAAAGTGGCGCCGTTTCAATCTGTGCTTTTACTTTGCCGCGTGCTGCAAAATCAAGTGCTTCTTTCATATCGATCCGCGTGCCTACAATGGATCCTTTTACTGTGACACCGTTCAATACAGTATTGAAAATCGGAATCGGCAGCTCATCGTTTGGCAATCCGACAACGACAAGTGTACCACCCCGCTTAACCGATTGATAAGCTTGTTCAAATGCTTTCTTGGTGACTGCAACACTAATCGACGCCTGCACGCCACCGAGACGTGATTGAATTGCTTCAACTGGATCTTCTTTTAACCCATTCACCGTTTCATCAGCTCCCAATTCTTTTGCAAGCGTGAGCTTTTCATCGGCAATATCGACAGCAACAACATTGAAGCCCATCGCTTTTGCATACTGCAGCGCAACATGCCCCAATCCGCCGATTCCGTAAATCGCTACCCAGTCACCTGGTTTTGCCCCGGACACTTTAAGTGCTTTATACGTCGTGACTCCCGCACATAAAATCGGAGCCGCATCAACTGAAGTTAAACTATCCGGGATTTTCGCCACATAATCCGCGGCTGCCAGGCAATACTCCGCATATGCCCCGTCAACGGAATACCCCCCATTCTCTTGATTGAGACAAAGTGTTTCTTTCCCACTCAAACAATAATCACATTCTCCGCACGCCGAGTAGAGCCATGGAATTCCGACACGATCCCCCACTTCCACTGCGGTAACCCCTTCGCCAATCTCTTCCACAACCCCGACACCTTCATGCCCCGGGATAAGCGGTAACTTAGGTTTTACCGGCCAATCGCCATGTGCCGCATGCAAATCTGTATGACAAACACCGCATGCTTCAATTTTAACAAGTGCCTGACCTGGACCTGGTTTCGGTTTCGGCACATCTTGCACATCCAGCCCTTTTTTGAATTCACTAACTACGGCTGCTTTCATGAAAAGTCCCTCTTCTTCTTTGACCTTGCCTTCAATTGCCGACTTCATAAAACATTCCTCCCTTTGGTTTATGTCATTCGCATTTATATTTTGCAAGAAGCATGCCAAATTGGGATTCATGCTATCGTCGTCTGTTTTTCTAAAAACAGACCGAAAAAGCGGCAGAATCAGCCGAATTCTCGGCTGATTCTGCCTCCAAAATGGCTCCGTGATAGCGCTAACGGAGAGAAGCCAAAGTTTGGTTATGTATCTTTGACTTAATAATTTCCTAAAAGACAAGCAATACCAACAATAACAGATGAAGTTTCTCTTTCGATTTACGGAGTCGCATAGGTTAAAGACAACATTAAATAGACTCTTTCGTCAGAACAATTTCTATAAGTGTGGAGTTCCTCACCTTTAAATCTTAAAACATCCCACTTGTTTAATTGATGGTTTTTGCCCCCTACTTCCATTTCTAACTGACCATTTAAGACAAGTACAATTTCTTCAGAGCCCGCTAAATGATATTCACTGTACTCACTATTTGGTTCGATACACGCCCGATGCCATTCAACACTTCCAAACGCTTTACATACTGGCGTGATAAACCAATCATTATGTTGCCCTGCAAAATAATGATTGGTTTCAAATCGGTATATTTCACTCTCTTCTTGGAAATCTACTAACGAGGCGAGGGGTATATTTAATCCTCTGGCTACTTTCCAAAGAATATTAAGTGTCGGGTTTGCCTCCCCTCTTTCAATTTTTCCTAATGTTAGTTTACTAATGTCGCTTACACTCGCCAATTCTTCAATGCTAATCCTTTTGCTTTTTCTAATTTCTCTTAAGTTCTTCCCTACTTGACTTGATAAGTCAATGTTTTCCTCACTCATATTTCCACACCTTTCTATTGACCACACCAATAAAGTATATTATAGTAAATTAAAAAGTTAACCATAGTTTATTATTAGTTAAAAAAGTTAACTATATTATACCAAATAATCTTCATGTTATACCAAAAGGAGTGTTTGCAATAATGAAAAAACCAAAAAATCTATATCTGATTTGGAGTATCTTTGCTTTATTTATTATATCCATGAATTTGCGGGCATCTATTACGTCAATTTCACCCGTTTTAAAAAATATTCAAGCGGATTTGCATATGTCCAGCATCTCGATTAGTTTACTTACTGCCCTTCCTGTTTTTTGTATGGGCATTTTTGCCCCTATTGCTGGAACGCTGAGTAAACGATGGGGACTTGAGATGACGATTGCAATATCGGTTTTAGTCATTGGGGTATCCACAGCTTTGCGCCTCGTTGCAACCTTTCCACTGTTGCTATTACTGACTGCTGTATTTGCTGGAATTGGAATCGCCATTACTGGACCACTAATCTCGGGTTATATTAAAAAACATTTTCCTAAAGCGACATCTTCTATGATTGGGGTTTATTCAGCCGGTATGGGGATTGGGGCGTCTTTAAGTGCTGGATTGGTCGTTCCAGTCATGCATACATTCCATCATTCATGGAACGTTGCTTTAGCAATATGGGCGTTATTGGCAGTCATCGGGATCATCGTATGGCTCCCAATCCTTAAACGATCTACTCAAACGAAAAGCGAAGCAACGGAATCTGTCAATCCAAAAACGCATTTGCCTTGGAAAAATCGATATGCTTGGCTGCTGATGATCATTTTCGGCCTTCAATCCGGCGTATACTATTCTCTTGCAACATGGTTAGCTCCCAAAGTACAAGAAATTGGTTTTAGTGCCGGTTATGCGGCAACCGTCGTCACTATTTTTTCCATCATGCAAATGATTTGTAGTTTAATCATCCCGATTTTAATCAATAAAAGCGTGAATCGAAAGCCTTGGCTTATTCTCTCCGCTTCTTGTTCTGCCATAGGGATTATTTTATTACTTACTGGAGGCCTTTCACCGATGATTGGGGCTGTTTTAATGGGAATCGGCGCTGGAGGATTATTTCCATTAGCCATGATTCTCCCTTTAGACGTAACCGCTACCGCAATAGATGCCAGCCAATGGACTGCGATGGTTCAATTTGGTGGTTACCTTATTAGTGGTGTGATTCCCATGCTTGTGGGCATTGTAAAAGATGTTACAAACACCTACAACTACGCATTTATGGCCTTACTATTTATTTTATTGCTCCTCCTATTCTTGTCGTTAAAAGTTAGGAAAAAGCGGGAGTTCAATCTCCCTACCAATGAGCTAGATACCTCTACTGCATCCGTCAAATAGAAACCATTATTTGTATCTTGCTCAATTTTTCTAAAGACTCTATCACTACTTTCTTGAAGCATTTTATTCTAAAGCATGCTCTTAAGCGTTTATCGTTTATTCACGTTCAAGTTTGGGCATATTTTAAAGGATAGCTGAGTATCATGCGAGGAGGAATGCTGCCTTGAAAAAGTTATTGAAAATATCGTCTACATGGATGCCTATTTGGATCATTGCCATCCTTATGCTATGCATGATCAGCATTTATCTACCTGTTTTTGGCGGTACAAGCCCCCGCTTGACCGATTTCCCTCTCATTATTGTAGATGAAGATGAAGGCATTTCTTCTTTCATTACAGGTAAAGAAATTGCTGATCATCTGATTAAAAAACAAGATGGACATACATTTAGCTGGAAAGTGGCAGCGAATAAGGAAGCGGCGATACAAGAATTGAAAAATAATCAAGCATACGGTGCCTTGGTTATCCCAACAGATTATTCCAAAGAAATCATTGAACTTCGCGATGCTCTGATGACCGGAAAAACGGAAGTGAAGCCTGCTCATTTAGAATTACTCATTAATGAAGGTGGAGGCCGTACAACAACAACGATTGCGACAAGTGCACTAGAAACACTCGTGACGACCGCCTCTACCACCATTAGTAGCCATCTAAAAGAAGAATTGATCCAAAACAATAGCCAACTGTCCCCTAAAAACGCAATCTTGTTAGCCAATCCGTTACAATATACGCTGACAAATGCATTAGGGCTTCCAGAACGTACAAATAATGGGATGACCCCTTTTATGATTGTTCTCATCACGTCCATTTCAGGCATAATGGGCGTAAATATGATCAATGGTTATCTAAAAACTAGTAGCGCGAGTGTTAAAAGTGAAGGCTATTCTTTAAGTAAAACGGAAGTCATGAATGCTAGTATGTTATTAGGGGTTATTTTATCTGCGCTTGTGGCTGCAGTGTTACAAATCGCTGTATTTGGTGTTTTCGGAAGTTCACATTCGACGAGCATCTGGCTTATTTTCTTATTTACATTTTTGTGCTGTCTAACGATGCACTTCCAGTTTAAAATGATTTCACTATTTTTAGGAAAATGGGGAATGTTGGTCATGTTCCCTATTAATATTATGGGCATCTTCTCTAGTGGAGGAGCCGTTCCAATTGCAACATTGCCATTCATCCATCACTTTTTCAGCAATATCTTACCCGCACGCTATATGGTCGACGGCTTGAGAGTGATGCTTTATTATAATGGCAGAATACAAGCTGGCCTTGGGGTTGCTTTATTCGTCATTCTTATTTACTTTGTTCTTTTCTTAGGCATCTGCCTAGCTGTCGCATACCGGGTTCATCGTCAAGAACTCGTTAAAAGGTGAAGAGATATATTATAGCATCAAAAAACCGATTTCCTTGTTGGAATCGGCTTTTTCGATTTCTGCAAACAAATTACTTTTCAACAAAGCTCTGTCAGCATACTTTCAGTGTGACAAATATGGTATCCTCTTATAGATTTTCCGAACGAGAAAGCCCACTTCTTTAGAGGTGGGATGAAAGTGAGGTCGAAACAGGTCTATCTTTAGATAGGTCAATGTTTCGACTTTTTCGTGCTTTAGGCGCTCATAATAGTTGCTAATAAAACGTATGTTCCGTATAATTGAACTATTCAAACAAGTGAAGAGGAGGGGAAGTTCTTGTTTGTCACTCATTCTTTTAAAATTCCTTATGATGAAAAACTCTATGCAGAGTTAAGGGATATGCAACGAGAAGCGGCTTCTGTTTGGAATGATATTGTGAGAGAAGCGACTTCCTATTATTTCTCGTTTCGTAAATGGTTAAGTAAAACCGACATTCAATCCATTCGAAAACAAACCTATCACCTTCATTCCCAAACAGTTCAAGCGATTGCGGACAAATATGTCGCGAATCGGGAAACGATCCGTCAACTACGAAAGACAGACAAGAAAGCCAAATATCCATGGCGAAAAAAACGGTATTATTGCATACCATTGAAAAAAGCCTCCATGGATATTTCGGCTGATACAATAACCGTTAAAAAAGTCACATACGAACTTAATATGTACCCTGTAGAGTAGACACTTAAAAAAAAGACTACTCTACAGGGTCTTTTTTTGTACAATTA
>NZ_JBHSNO010000002.1:0-152638 GCF_042655805.1 Sporosarcina soli
ACTGTATATTTAGACATAAAAACACCCCGTAAATGTTAGTTTGGTGTCTAACATTTACGGGGCAGATCAATTCCAGTGATTTTTTATTTTTATTATGCATTAAAGCACAGCTTTTAAATTGAGTTGTCTTTGCCATTTTTCCAACCATTCGGCGGATTGTGCGAATAACTCGTCCTCGAATTGGTAACTTGAAAATGTATGATCAGCATTTTCAATATAATGTGTGCTCACTTCTTTGGATTGTCCTCTTTGTTGTAAGGATTTCAAATAACGGGCAGTATGTTCTTTCGGGATATCTTCATCTTCTTTTGCATGGATGATCAATGCCTCGCCATCATAAGAACGTATTGCCTCAAGAGGTTGATGGTTTTTCAAATCATTTAAAAAGGAACGGCTGACATAGAAGCCTTGATAATCCACTTTCCCGCTTCTTTTTGCAATGCTCACTGCCCGTTCACCTAAAATCTCTGTAATATCTTCGTATGGAGTACCGACAGCGGACCATAAAACAAGTTTGCGAATCCGTCGATCCCGAGAAGCCGTTAACGCAGCGACCGCTCCGCCAAGACTATGACCGATCAAAATGATGTTCTGCTCATCGATCGCGTTCAATTTCGATACATAATCCAAAACCGTTTGTACTTCATCCAACTGATTCGTGACCGTCACATCGGCATAATCACCGTCACTTTCCCCGCAGCCGCTAAAATCAAAACGGAAAACCCCAAATCCTTTTCCCGTGAAATAACGCGCTGCTTTGACAAATAACCGATGCTCTCCAACCTTACTCCCAATAAACCCGTGCAATAGCACAATGAGCGGCACCTTCCCGTGCTGTTTTCTTTCAGGCAGATGAAGCACTCCTGATAACTGTAAATGATTATGGATAATTGAAATGGATTGACTGATCATATTCAACTTCCTTTCAATATTACTTTCAATTTTAATTAAACATATCTATTTACTAGGTATTATACGTAATGATAACCGAACCGTCAATCAAAATGTGCGATTGATAAACGAAAAACCAGATATAAGTTTTAGGCATCATCATCTGTTGCCATTGTGACAAATAGTTCATATAAATTCGGGAATGCTATCTCCTGAAGGTTTCCTAAAAAATGAAGGAGGACAACAATGCCTAAATTTACCCCAAGACCGAACGATACGGACACGACTGTCAATCGGATGAAGAAAACGATCAGTAATATGGAAGCTGCAGAAGCAGCGATGGAATTCGCGGAAGGGACAGAACGTGCCGCTATCAAAGCGAAAAACGAACGAAGGAAAGAAAGCATCGAAGGGATGCAAGAAGAGATACGTGAGGAAAAAGATTCCCGTAAATAAAACATGCCAGGTACCAAGACGATCATTTTGGCGGGTACCTGGCTTTAAATCAGATTTATTCGTTCAGCTTGAATCGGGCTATTTCTTCATCTTTTATTGTTACAATCAAAGTGGAATTTAATGCTGTTTCTTTTAGTATGTTTAGTTGCTCCATCGAAGGTACAACATTATATTGATCTGTTTGTTCCTTTACACCTAAGTCAAAATCCAAATAATTCTCTCCAACTTCACCTTTTTTAAGCATCGGGTTAATCGACCAACCTGTACCGAGACTATTCGCTGCTCTTTCCGATTCATCGAAGAGATTAAATCCAAGTATTTCAATGGAAGTGTTCAATAATTCTTCACTCGGTTCAATTATATAACTTAAACCGTCGTTAATTTGATAGGTCACTGGATCAACTTCTTCAATTCCACCGACAGTTCGATTGCCTGTATTTTTTATAGAAAAATGATATCTAAGAGAAACTGTTGAGAAGCTTTCCCTTTCTTGATTTAATTCATCGAACTGCTGTATATCATTTTCAGCAATGTGAATTTCTACGGACTTATTCGTTAATTCAATCGAAGATTTATTCAACACAGAACAACCAACTAGTAAAATCATCGAAAATAATAAGGCTAATTTTTTAAAATAGGATTTGATTTTACTCACTCCTTTCTTTTTATTTATCATAAAGAAGATAACTTTCACTTCTTTTTATTTATCATAAAGAAGATAACTTTCACTTCTTTATACGGTTTAAGTCCTAAAAGGATACAACCGTTCTTAATAAAGTAGTTTGCCCGTTAGCCTTTCTACAGTTCTCTATTTAATTGATTGATTATTTAAAACCTAAAAGTCGAATACAATAACAATACAACTCGTCTGAAAACTGAACTTAAAGGAGTGGTCGTATTAATTTAGAAGATCTAAAGGGAAAAAGCTCGGATAAAAATCGCAAGCGCATAACAAGTTTATTGTTAATCATATGGATGGTCATGCTTGCACTGACTTTTCTTTTTGACTTTTATCCCGGAGGACACGGAGTTGAAACTGATCATAACAAAGTGTTGATTCAAAGCGGAATGTTCAAAAAAGAAACCCATGTCATTCCAATCACAAAAGATAATGAGCTGCGAATAGCTTTATTGCATGATAATATCAATGATATAAAAACATTTTGGTTTGTGACTCTTACGTTTTTAGCTACATCCATCATAACGTTAGCTTCTCTTGTGCGAGTTAAATCCAAAGTTATCCTAGCAGTGATTTTAATTGTAGCGATTTCATTACTGCCTTTCATCCTCACTTCCTATTTCAATTATATGAAGAGTATAGATAATCTAATTGCAAATCTTATTCAACCGTGAGCAAGTATAAATAAATCTTTTGGAATCCGTTTACCGTTTGCCTGTAAACGATGCCCCAAGCCAACTTACATTTGAATAATAAAATTATGCCAGGTACCAAGACAATCTCGAATGGTGTAGGTACCTGACACAAAATTTATACCGGAGTCACAAAAAAATAGGCTTGAAATAACGCTTGATTATTCACCAGATATTTGCATAATTTATTGATATTTATTTCATCTGCTTGAATCGATAATACACCTAGGATTTTATGCATTCTTCTTGAATCATTAAGATTCAGTGCAACTTCATCCCAAACTCTTTTATGAATATAGAAAAATCGATTGAATTGTATCAATTTCCTCATTTTATCATTCTCAGTCATATTCTGAAAATCTTCGAAAAAGTCTTTATCTCTTTCCAATAATTTTTCAACAAATTCTTTTACCTTAGTGATCCCCTCTTCCAAACTCGGATGAATGGTGTCCCCAGGTTTCCACAAGATTAAATCCTCTACAGCAGTTATCGTATAGCGGATTCTATTCACTACTTCACCCTCTGAATCATTATCAAACTTAGTGTGGAAATCTTCTAGCAAATTAGTTAAATTCCTATCTTTTTCATTCACTTCATCAACGAGCAGATCTATATTGCAAAGGTGCCCTAGCTGATTACACAAAATCCGCACAACCTCTTCGAAGGATAAATTAGATTTCATCTCTTCACGAAAACCTGCCATTTGTAACAATGTCTTCCCCAACATTGAATTGACAGTTTTAGGCTTGTCCGAATCCGAAGCGTTAATCTTTGTAGAAATCAAATCAACCGGATTTGTCTCATGTATTGCCCATTGCATGGATAAGACGGATTTTGCAAATTTTTGTGCATCAAAGTTACAACCGTCCGGATCAAGTACACATAATTCACAGGCACCCTCTAAACTGAATCCTTTATTGAGATAATTGGAAAGCACCGTTGAGAATCCATATGTTACGATCTTGTGCTTTTTAAACTGCGAGAGATAATAAGCAGCAATTGTTTCAGAGCTGAAGTGCATTCGGACCAACTTACCTAGTTCCATATCTTGTTCCCGCATTGTCAAATTCATTAAAGCTTCCAATGCAGCAGCTTCATCTTTTAGTACTTGTTTTATTCTCATCAACAGCTTTTCATTATCAGCACGTTCAGTCAGCTCAATCGGTTTCTTCAGAATCGAATTTGCCCATTTCACCGCTTTTTCCATCTGACCAATCGAGAGATCTCCGTATACCATCGCATGTTGGGGAAACCGGCTTTCGATTAGACAAGCGATTGCAAGTAGAGGAATATGAAAAGGCTCTCCCTGCGTTTTAGCCTCAAATACACTTACCTTATCCACCTTTAACCGTTCCAAGTGCTCATTTATTCCAGGATGATCATAGATGGATGAAAACAGAAGATCCTTACAATTCCCACCTCGTCTGCAATACTCCCGATAATATTGTAGATTTTTTACAAGCACAATGATTCTGCCATTTTTAGTGATCGTTCATCGCCAATTGTATGCCACCCAATCTGATTATCCGCAAACGCGATCGCTCTTTCTTCTGTCCGCGTAACATACTGCCAATTACAATGATAGGTTTGATCATCAAAAATACTGTCTAAAAATGGATAGCCATTTATGATTTCAAGTGTTTCTTCATACACCTTTTCCCACTCGGTTACATCGATATGATCCGGCATAATATCTAAAAAAATCATTACCCCCATTTAAGAATTCCTCCCTCTTCAAAGTTTGAAATGAACTTTTCAATTTCTACATCTTTCTATCACAGTCAATAATATTTTCTTCTCCCCCATAATAGAACTCACGTTCTTATAAGTCAAACAATTATCTTTCTATTCGCATAAATAAAACTACACTTATTAAGTAAATTGACTTAATAAGTGTAGTTTTATTTTCACGTAAGTTTTAAAGTAGCAATGTCGGATACTCAAATAAAAATCAGATCATTTTTCGCAACTTCTCAATCGCCTCTATTTCCATATGAGTGACTTTTGCAATAAAGTCGACTGATAATCCCTCTTTTAACATTTCAAGTACGATTTCCTTTTTACCTTGCTCTATCCCTTTTCGATCCCTCTCTCTTCCTAAGAATTTGGCAACTTTGTAAATTCCTCTGCATTGTCCAAACGGCTAATTTCTTGCATCAGTTCTTCCTCCTCCTCTTCGTTGAGCTTCAAATATTGTTCGAAAAAGTCGTTGATGAATCTAGCACGGACTGGGTTGAGCTCCATCTTGGTCATCATACGTAAAAACTCCAACTTCACTTGAACTTTTTCTTCTTCCTGATACCCCATTTTCCCTAACAAGGCCGCTACTACTGGATTATTAGACTTCAAATAGTCCCGCCAATTCTTTTTCTTCAACTCCAACATCAAGAAATTAAAGGTTAGCACATGGAAGAAAGGAAACACGATTGTAAATTGATTAATTTCTGTATGTTTTTCATCATAACTAAAGACGGCAATTGGTAAAATAGGAATTCTGTACTCTTTGTAAAGTAGATTAAAGTAAAGATACATACGCTGGTGAAAATCTTTTTGGTAATAACTTTGCGGCTCCACTTGAATAACGACTAGCGTATTATCGCCTTTCAACTTCGACTCAATCCCGATATTCACGCGCCGATTTTCCCCTTTGATGAGATCTGTATACAATTCCTCAGATAGCGGAGTAATCGACTCAAAGTCAATGCTTTCATGGAGTACTGGGAAAAACACTTCAAGAAACTCCATAAAAAATTGCTGATCAGTTCTTTAAATAACTGATTATGATTCAAATATGCTTTCTGTTCTTTCTGAATGAATCCCCCATCCCATACGGTACGGTAGATTCCTTCACACACCTCATTACAGCCATCTAAACACATCCTCATTCCTAAGAAATGATGCATTCACCAAGGTGTAATTCTCTTTATGATGAAATATAGCCAAAAGCCCAAAGAAGAATAAACGTTTCATCCAAACCATTATGACCATGCAAATGGGAACACTAAGATTTTCTTGCTACTCCAATTCAACAATGATTGGTTCAAAATCAATTCGTTTAGAATCATCTATGTTATTACTGACATGGGCGAATGGATAAAACGTAATGGATGTGGCCTCTGGATCGAGGCCGTGAATCGTTCCATTCCAAGTCATGTCTTCGCGGGAATCCCCGCCGTCCGTGCCTATTCCACCATTATACGGCACTTGATATTCATTACCTAAATTATCAATTGCATGTAGCTCCGCTTCGACAGCCATCCAGTTATCATGAACAACAGGTTCGACATCTTGTAAATAGTTGATGGTTAAATTGACATCTGTTTTAACCGCGTCTATTAGTTCAATGGCCACATCGTCTTTACTTACTCGTTCATGGATGGGGATATATGTTCCTTCTATCGCATGTAAAGAAAAAGCAAACCGCCAATCTCCTTTTATGATCTTGTCATCTGAAGAGATGGTACTTGGCTCCCAAACTATATTTACCGTTTTCTTGGCATCCTCCAACATTGATAACGTCATTATGCCGACATAGCCGACCCCCTCCACATAATCTACTTTATAACCTCCTGCACTAAAATTATCTTCGACGGTCGGTAATTTTTCGAACAGAGGTAAGGTGCCTAAATCCTCTTCTGTTCGGAGTACATATGAAAGTGTCACCGTATTTCCATCGTAAAAAGCTTTCTCGATTATTAGTTCGACGCCATTACTATTTGCAACCAAACCAATATCCGTACTAATCTCCTCGTATGCTTGATAATAGTCTTCTTGTAAGATGAAATGATCGAATGCATATCCAATGATTGGAATTTGTTGAATAAAGTTAGCAAATGCAGGAGACACATATGCAGAGGTAATTGTACAAATCGACAGAAGCGCGACAGCTGCCGTATATTTAGCCACTCGTTTAAAGGGGAATCTAACCGTCTTTTTCTCCTTATTTTTAAAAGCATCTGCCAAAATTATATCCAACTTTTCAGAAGGAACGGGAATTTCATTCAATGCTTCTTTGACGCGTTTTTGCTCGGTCATCTAGATACACTCCTTTTAATATCGGCTTGATTTTCGCTAACGCTCGCTTTCCCTTTGATTTGACAGTTCCGATTGGTTCGCCAAGTACATCTGCTATTTGTTCAAAGGTCATATCATCGTAATATTTTAAAAGTAGAACAGTCTTATATTTTTCATCCAACTTAAAAATCGCATCCAGTAAGTCTATTTTTTCAGCAGACGTGGCCATATCACTGGTAAGGGAGGAAACCATAAGATCATCCATCAAAATTACTTTCTTTTGTTTTTGAAGGACTTCGAGTGAGACATTGATACAGATTTTCATTAACCATGTCGAGAAATACTTCGGTTCTCTTAACTGATGAATTGACTCAATTACCAGTAGCACCGTTTGCTGGAAAACATCTAAAGCGTCTGCTTCATTGCGAACATAACTAAACGAAGTGCGATACAGTTTTTCCTTTTGTTGTTGAAGCAAAAATAGTAGTGCTTCCTGATCCCCTCCTATCGCTCTTTTTACTTTCTTATAGTTAGCAGTCATCTTTTTCACCGTCCTATCTATTAGAGAGCCTATCCTCAAAAAAAGATGCACTTTTTTGAAATAAAAAAAGACCTACTCATATGAATAAGTCCATAAATGGTGTGGCTAGCAATGAATTTTGCACATAAAGGCCGTATAGTCCCAATAAAGCTCCTCTTGTCTTCGGAGAAGGTAGCCTAATTCAACGCGTCTCACGTTTAACAGATGCATGCCCCTCATCCTGCAGGCACAAATGTCTCCATGATTATTACCTCCTTTCCAATAAAGGAAAGAGGATCAACAATCAACCACCCTTACAATATTCAGTTGCATTTTCATTTTATCATAATTAACTAGATTAAGAGTTGTGATCTTATAGATAGGCTTCTAAATTTACGTTGGAGGTAGTAACATGTAGCCATTCAATCTCTAAATTCCCGGAATTAAAATAATCGTACCTACTCCATCTACTGTACTATGAAAAGCATAAATGGGTTGATAATAGCCTTTGGAATCTAAATGATAGCTTACTTCCACTTGATCGATTTGTAAGGTTTCTATCCTTTTATTTTCAGAGTAATATTGAAATTTCCCCTTCAAAATTTCTTCATATGCTTCTTGTTCGCTCTTAATTTGCACATCCCTAACCTTTTCATAGGTTATTAAGCGATTGACAATGCTCTTCACTGTGTCATCGTTATAATAAGTTACCGTTAAAAAACCATCTACCAGCTGATTTTCTATTTCCTTTTTATCCACCATCCACTCATAAGTGCCTGTATCGACTTTTTGAAAATGCGCGTCTTGTGGAAGATCGATGCCAAATTGTCTTACTTTTTCTTTTAACGTTTCTTCATCTACATCCTCAGGCCCTTTATCCTCTCTAAAGCTTGAAAAATCCGTATAATCATAACTTCCATCTAAAAATCGGAACCATATACTATGGGATCTCTCCTCTCCAATCCAATGTAGAATTTCATTTTGATAAGAAATAACCTCTGTATTCGATGTGTCAAGATTTATTCTTTCAAAAAAAGTTAGGATAAAGTCATCAGCGGTATCCTTTGTATAGCTTGGCGCTTTATAAACGGGAACTGCCATTCTATTTTCATTGAGCTGAATATCCCTAGTAATTGTTGCTTGTATCAGATCAGATCTATGAATGGGCGTAATCGATAGATTACCAAACTCCTTCAAGTGGTAGTAGGTAAAGATGCTCCCGAATGAGAGGATCACTACCAATAAAGGCGAAAAGTAGTAAAAGGATCGCTTTATCTCCTTTTCTTTAAGTGTCATGAAACCCATGACGATTCCATATCCAATGATGCCGCCTAATAGATTATTAAATAGATCATCCACCTCAAAAATGCCATACCCTGTGATAAATTGGAATGTCTCAATCGACAAAGTAAATAACAATGCTACTACGATTGTCCAAATGGCTCTTTGAAAACGCGAATGGAGTAATGGCAATAGTATACCAAGCGGTACAAACATGAATATATTTAAAAGTAAAAACTGCCAGTCCCTTACACTAAAACTATACCAAGCTTCTCGATATGAACTAAGAAAAGCTAAGACTATACGTCCCTCATAGTTTGAACCCCTATTCAAAAAGGTCACACCAATCACCATGATCAGATAACCTATAAACAAGCCACAAAAAAGTAGCCGCCTCTTTGATAGGCTTTTCTTTCCTCCCAAAAGCTTCTTATAGACAATGAAGTATCCAAGAAAAAAGAGTATCCCAAAAACAATTACGGCTATGAATGCCAGTAAAAAGTATTCCCTTACGATCTCGATAATTTCTTGAAGCCTCAATTTCTATCCCCCTTCCCCATTCATGAACTATGTGATTTTTTCTGAATCAGTCCCTTTCATTTCTTTATCATACTTCTCCAAATACTCCTTCCGCCACTGTTTCCGTTCTTGGTCATTCAACTGGGTTTCAAGCGTTTCATCCCACTGTTGCAAAAGTGTGTTCCAAACGCGGACATAAAATAAATCCTCCGATTTGTTATACAATTGAAATTCCAGACAAGGTATATGAACAGTTTGTTCGACAGTTGCCGATATGATGTCCGATACGACGATTTGGGCATTGCCCTCGTCAGATTCCACATTCATCGATAGGAGTGCATTTCGTAGAAGAGAATCTTCTAGCGAGTCGAATTCCCAATCGTTGAATTCATCCTTCCAACGATAGACTCCGAGTTCTTCCGAAGGATCCGATTTTAATTCTCCTTGCAAGAAATTTTGATGGCAAGCACTGAAAAGCGCCTTTGTCGTGGCGCTTTCCGGCTCATGGACGAAAATACCCGTTGCAAGCTGCTGAACGCCTTTCTCCGTCAATCCAAATGTCGAAGCCTTTTTTTCAATAATTTTCGTCCTTGTCATCAAGCTGATCAAATCGTTGATAAAAAGGGCGTCTACGAGTAGAAGTTCACTTAGCTCCTCAGCAGTTTCAATAGCTCCCTTTTGGAAAGCGATGAGCATCATTTTCATCAAAATATCCATCTTCGTCCGCTTTACAGTTTGGTAGGCAATTTCGATGGAATGGACGGGCAAACTCCATGTCAAAGTTTTAAGGAGTTTAACATTCAAATCCTGTTGAAGTTCCTTTGTTAACTGCCTTTTCAAGTCATCCATTATCCTTGCACATTCCCTTCTACATCCATAAGGCCATTGTTCTTTTGGACGTCTTTAAGCAAACGTCCATACATTTCCCTCGAATCGACATGTTTCGTCCGCTCGGTGAACATCTCCGAGCTTCCGACAATGATGAGCAATTCCCGCGCACGGGATAATGCGACATTCAGCCTTCTATAATCTTTTGCAAAACCGATGTCCCCGCCCTTATCGGCATGATTCCGTACGAAACTTAAAATGATGACGTCCATTTCCATCCCTTGAAACTTGTCCACGGATCCCGTTCTGCAATGCAAATGTTTCGGAATGAGTTCTTGGTGAATCAACCGATCGATCCGCTTCACCTGTTCACCATAGAAACTAATGACACCGACGCTCTTTTGAGCTTCCGGCGCCATTCTACCTGCTGCCTTTGCCCGTTCAGTAGCTGTATCCAAATCCTGTAGGAGATCGCGAATCCGATTCAATTCGGATGGGTTGAAACGGCTTGTTCCGCCTTTCATTTTCTCTTCAAAGAACTCAGGTTCATTTGGCATATCGAACCAAAGTAAATGGTCATGTCGCTTTACATAACGGGATTCCAGCAAATGGTCACGCATCGTATCGGAATCCGTTAATCCGCATCGGAGGCGATAATCCCCTTCCACATAAAACGGCGTGATGGTTTCCATAATGCTTTCATGCATCCTGTATTGGATAGCAAGCATCGTTTTGTTTTGCTTCGGCAAAGTCCTGAACAGCCGTTCGAATAGCGATTCATTCAACAGCTTCGCCAATTCCTGCTTCTCTTCACGATCCTCGATTTCCTCCAGAAATTCCTCCATCGTTTCTTGACCAACAAGAGGTGGCAACTGATGATGATCGCCGACTAAAATGATTTTTTTCCCTTTTAACATCGGAAGCAATAATTCTGGTGGTGTCGCTTTCGACACTTCGTCAATAATGACAACATCGAATGTAGGATAGTCTTCCATGAAGTCACGCCGGGCCGAGGCGACACAAGTTGTCCCGATGACATTGGCATGCCGTACATACAGTTTTCGGATTTCATCCAAATCATAGTCATTGGCCTCCTCGAGAAGGGATAGCCATTCTTCCTGCAAGGTCTGCGTAATCGGTAAACGGGCTTTTTCAAGTTCCAACTGTTCGACTGTTTGGGTAAGTGAATCGATTTCTGTCAGGGTTTCCTTACGTTCCATTTCGGGTTGCTGTACGATGATTTCCTTCAGATTCGCAAGGTGCAGTTTTTGTTCCTCCATAACTGCGCTCCCTTTTTCAATTTCTTTGTTCAATTCATCGACGGCAGCCGACTGGCTATTGATTTGTCCTGTGAGTTCTTCGACTTTGTGCTTCGTCTGCTCGAGTTCTAATGCATATTGTGCGAGTATCGCTTTCGTTTCTTGATAGGCTGCATAGACCTGCTCTTTTTCAACCAACTCATTTTTCAGATTGTCGATCGAAGTTTTTTCATCAATTGTTCCAAGTTGTGCAAGCAGCTTGGAGCTCTTTTGCTGAAGGTCCGTCAGTGCCATTTGCAGATGTTCGGCATCTTTTTGCAAAGTGTTGCTTTCTTTTTCAATTGTATGGATGGATTCTTTCACGGACGCAATCATTTCCGCATGAATGACCGCATACCGTTTTTTCGAATCCTCCATCATGTGATGCACATGCTGAAAACCGGCAGCCGTCGTTTTAGCGTAACCCATTCGCTCATGCAAAATATCTCGTGCAATCGCGATTTTTTCAAGCGTATCGTATTTCTCTGCAGAGTAATTGCGGGTAGCCAAAATTTGCTTTGTGGACGGCTTGACTAAAAATCGCCCTGTTTGGTCAATCAACTGATGAATATCCTTCACAGTCGTATACTTTTGGTTAGGGGGCCGTCGCGTCGCTGGACTTCTAAAACCATTTTGGTTTAGCAGAAGCTGCATCCGTTCAATTGCGATTTCCAAACGGTTCGTCAGTTCCCTCCACTCCGCATAAGTCCCAGTTGAGGCATCGGCTTTAATGCTGTGAATCAGCCGGTTCAACTCGGTAATCTTTTGTGCAGTGGCAAACGGAGGTACAAATGATGCCAAATCCAATTTCTCCTGTAGGATGGTCAATTTGGTAATCGATTGTAGTTCTTTCTCTAATCTATTTAAATCGGCGTTTTTGCGCTGATTCCGTTCAAGTGCTTGTTGAAATGTCGCAAGCGTATGGACCGTCTCTCCAATCTGTTGCAATGTTTGACGATAAGTGACAAGTTGCCGAAGTTTTTTGATGTCTTGCGCAAGTTCTTCCATTTGGTCAACCGTTTCTTGGCACATAGACCGCGACTCGGTTTCCCGTTCGAGTTGGTCGATCCGTTCCATCTGTTCATTGACCATTTGTCGCAATTTTTCTTGGCTATCGATCGTTTTATCACGTTCGTCCATTAAGAGGCCTACACTTTTTGTCAACTTCTCGATTTCAGTTGAGCGTTCAGCATACTCCTCCTCCGCCGCTTTTTTCAATTTCACTTGCTCTTCCAGCGAGGACAATTTTACTTGAAGTGCTTGTAATTGCTTTTCATGATCCTTTAGTTCGTTTTCCAACTGTGACTCCCTTTGTATATGGGCGTCAAGTTGTTCATAGACTGCCTGTAATGTCTGTTCTTTCCAATTCAAAGCGACATTTTCTTCGATAAACTTTTTGCCCTCTTCCTCTATACTCTCCGTCCGTCCATATCGTAAAATCCGGATGTCTTGGTGAGAAAGTAATCGGCCGAGCGCGTTATCGACCGCCAGATTCGCTTGGGAAGCAACGAGTGTACGTAATCCCGCTTTGACATTCTGATAGCAAATTTCCGAAATGACCGTTGTTTTCCCGGTCCCCGGGGGTCCTTGAATGACATAAAGGTCATTGGCAGTCATTGCGCCAACGACAGCCTCTTGTTGGAATTCATTCAAATTATTATGGAACTCCAGGTTTTTCTCTGTCTTTGAAATACGAACAACGGGCCGCTCTTCGAAAAGGACTTTTTCCAAGTTCGGATTCGCCGCAAGTCCATCTTGCAGATCTTTAAATCCTTTTCGTAATCGCCTTACTTGGCTGAGTTCGGCAAAATTGCTAAAAACAACTTCCTTAAGCACTTTGGGATGCCATTGGTTCTTTCTTGCCAACTCCTGATAAGGTCGATTCAATTCAATTTCAATAACATTTTTGGACCGATCGACTTTACTCACATTCCCTATATCTTGTGAAGTTCCTTTCTTTTTGGCACTAAACCCTTTAATCGTCTGCCAATCCTCGCCTTTCAATCCTTTGCAGACAAGGCGGACCTTACTGAAGTTTTCATTGAGACTCGCATTCGAAATCGTAGCAACAACATCTTCAACATCTGCATTCCGTTCTTGGATGCGCAAATATCCTTCCCAACTGGCAATCCTTTTCTTCACATAATCTGACCGTTCCTCTGCAATCGGCAGTTCCCGTAATCCTGTATACAATTCAACAGGCATAGAGGCACCCGAATTACGTCCTGTTTGAAACTTCAGCCGTACCGCTAAACGGCGGTTTGTTCGGACCGGCTCCCTTTTACCTCTAACATGAAAACCAGTTGCCAGAAAGCCATCATGCTTATAGACGCATTCCATGACAGCCACTCGATCATCGAGCCGTTTGGCTAATGCGTCATTCGTTTGATTATCAAAGAAAAAGGAAAACGACAGATTGCCTTGTCTGTTTTCCGGACGTTTTTCGATATGTATATCAAAGGCTTCTTGCATCGAAAAGAATGCATGCTCATCCTTTGCAAATTTCATAATTCCTTTTCGTGCGTTATCTGTCACACCCAGACCGCATCGTAGCACATTCTGGGTGGATATTTGTTGTTTCATGCGCGGGCCTTCTTTCTACAAACGCTTAAAGGTCAGTATTCCTATTAGAATAACTGACTTTTGTTTTTTCTTTATTTAGCAATTGTTGTTGTTTTAAATACGGTGCGTTAGCTTAGGAGGTAATTGTCCTAAGGCGTCATTTTTTGTTCCGATTAGCGTTATCTGTTTCAAAGTTCACATCTCTCTATTGTAGTCCATTTCCACCTCGATGTCCCGTACTTTACAAAGAGCGGAGCTATAAGGTGGGATAGATCTGAATTCTTCTTTTCTGTTTTACGAATTGTTTGAACTTGAAAACCATAGATTAGTTAATGAGGTGAAGGACATGCTTTTTTTAGGTGCTTTTATAATACTCGTCGCCGTGTTTTTACTCGGGATTACGTTAATGCGAGCCGGTCTGTTTATTCTCGGTAGCAAGAAAATGGAACAATGGTTAAAAAAAATGACCAATACACCGATGAAGGGAATGTTTGCCGGAATTGCCATGACTGGCGTCTTACAAAGTAGTTCCGCCGTCATGGTCATCATGATCGGCCTTGTATCGACCAGGCTTTTACTCTTTCCCCAAACGATTGGCATCATTTTAGGCAGCAATATCGGAACGACACTGACGTTACAATTCATTACTTTCAATTTAACGAGCTTCATCATTCCTTTCGTGGGGATCGGTCTCATTTGTCTGTTCTTCAAAATCCCATGGATCAAGAGCTTGGGGTTCATCTTTATTGGACTCGCCAGTATTTTCGCCGCCATGAATGGCTTTGAAAGGTTGGCAGGTCCATTAATGGACATTCCATTTATGCAAAAACTTTTGCTAATGATGGGTGAACATGTCCTATACGCTTTTATCATCGGCATCATCATCACATCCATTATTCAATCGAGCACCGTCGTTACTGGAATCGCAATGAGTTTTTTAAATGCTGGCATTTTCCCTTTAGAAACAGGTATTCTCATTATGCTCGGTGCGAATATCGGCACATGTACCACTGCCTTAATGGCGAGTATCGGAGCAGGACAAGAAGCAAGACTGACAGCCTTTGCTCATTTATGGCTTAACATAGGAGGCGTCCTACTCGTATGGCCTTTCCTTTCCTATTTGGCGCTTGGGAGCGGCCTCCTCTCGGACCAAACCGCTACACAATTGGCGCACGCAAGCGTTATTTTCAATTGTGTCACTTCCCTAATTGTCTTGCCATTTGCCGAGCGCTTCGGACGATTGATCGCTTGGGTGCATAAATGATAAGTGGAAAATCATTGCATTTTAATTTCTTAGTACGGACATGTTATGATGGTAGTGAGAGTATCGTATCTTTATAGATTTGATTGTGTGTCAATATTGTTAGGAGAGAATACAGTTGGATAAAAAAGAAAAACAGTTATTCGAGTACTATTACCATAAGTTTTCTGAAAGAAATTTTGATGAAAAAGATCTTTTCAGTTTTTTACTATTCGTTCAGGATAAGGCAAATGACAATAAAGTCATCCATGAACTGAGTCATCTTCTCATCCATCGAGATAAGATGACAGGCTATGTAAAGTCCTATTTTGACAATTGTACGGAAATTATCCGTAATCTTGAAAAAGAAAAGAAGCGCAGAAAAATTGAGAATCTGTTTTCATTTAAAGAGTTTAGAAATGGATTCAATTCCTTATTTTCACAATTCGGGTTTGAAAAGTTGCCGGCTGAAATCATCAATGATTTCATCTTGTGTATTATCTCTTTATTGCAAGGGATTTCTTTGCATTCCGAAAATTCGAATCGGGAGATCGGTCATTTAAGTTTTGCCGCCTCTAGCAAAGAAGTGTTTTTAATGGGCAATATGAAAACACTTAGCAAAGGTCGCTTTATTCCTGTGACATTCCCGGTATTATCCGTCAATAATATTTATGAAAAAGTGACGCCACAAGATAAGAATGACACGCCCTACTTATTTAACGATGCATTGATTGAAGTGATCAATATCGATGGCCAATTAGTGATCACGTTCCCAACGATTAATTGAATAGCATCGACTTGAAAACCAGCCTGGTTCGGTGTGAACAGGCTGGTTTTCTTTCTTCTGGTGACAAAAATTTATCCCGCTTTAACGGTGACGCTTTTAGCTTGTGTTCCCCTCAATCAGTGGGGGATGAGGAAAATCCCCACTGATTGAAGTTTCACTTTATTTCGTGTTTTTCTTTTTAGCCGCATTTTCCAGTTTGGATTTCGGTTCTGCTGCAAATTCCGTATTCATATTGCCTTGCGGCGTCACACTCGACGCTTTTCTCCCTTTGTTCTGATTATTCTTCTTCGACATTTCTCTCCACCTCCAGTTATCTTCGTATTGTAGTGTGTCCCGATCATCGAAAAGCAATTCCTCATCATTGATTTCATAAACAATGGAAATTCATTGATTCATCCAACATAAAAGCCAACACAAAGGGAATACTTAAAACAAATTGTGAATGTGAGAGGAGTATTACGTTAAACATGGCGGACAATACATTATCGGTTTTTGCATTGGGCGGTATCAATGAAATCGGAAAAAATATGTATGTATTACAATACGCGGATGATATCATCGTCATCGACTGCGGTTCCAAGTTTCCAGATGAAAGTACTTTAGGCGTCGATTTGATCATCCAAGATATATCATATTTACAGGAAAATAAAGAGAAAATCCGGGCATTGATTGTGACACATGGACATGAAGACCATATTGGCGGCATCCCCTATTTGCTGAAACAATTGCCAATGCCCGTGTACGCAACCAGATTAACACTTGGATTAATCCAAATAAAGCTAAAAGAGCACGGACTGCTTAGACGTACGGAACTTATACAGCTTAATGCCAATTCGGAAATAGAATTCGGCACAATCACCACTACCTTTTTCAAAGTCAACCATAGTATTCCCGATTGTTTAGGAATCGCGTTTCAAACACCGGAAGGAATGGTCGTCCATACAGGCGACTTCAAGTTTGACTTAACGCCGATGAATGACGAATATCCCGATATTCATAAAATGGCTGAAATCGGGAAAAAAGGCGTTTTGCTTCTTTTATCGGAAAGCACAAATGCGGAACGGCCAGGTTTCACACAATCTGAACGCGTAGTCGGCGATCATATCGAAGATGCTTTCCGTAAAGCCGATCAAAAAATATTCATCTCGACGTTCGCTTCCAACGTCCACCGTGTACAACAAGTTGTCGATGCCGCGCAAAAGACGAATCGAAAACTGGCATTGCTTGGCAGGAGTATGGTCAATGTCGTATCCGTTGCGGAAGAACTCGGCTATTTGACGATCCCTGAAGGCATGTTGATCGAAGCGCAGGAAATCAACCGATTAGCACCGGAGAGGGTCGCCATTCTTTGTACGGGAAGTCAAGGTGAACCGATGGCGGCACTGTCACGTTTGGCCAGTTCCACTTTTCGTGGTGTTTCCGTTTTACCTGGTGATACGATTATCGTTGCTGCGGGCCCAATACCCGGAAATGAAAAAGATGTTGCTCGCATCATCGATAACTTATATCGCTTGGGAGCTAAAGTCGTTTATGGCTCTGGACAGACAACGGGCATGCACGTTTCCGGACACGCGCATCAGGAAGAACTGAAACTGATGCTCACATTGATGAAACCGACTTATTTCATTCCTATTCACGGGGAATACCGAATGCTATATATGCATAAGTTATTGGCCGAATCGGTAGGCGTTGACAGCGATAATATCTTCATCATCAACAACGGGGATGTCGTCGATATTCAACATGCTGTCGCCCGCCAAACCCGCAGTGTTGAAGCTGGAGAAGTTTTTGTTGACGGCTTAGGAATTGGCGACGTAGGGAAAATCGTCTTGCGGGACCGTAAACTGCTATCCGAAGAAGGGATGCTCGTCATCATGGTGACATTGAACAAATCGAATCGCCGACTGATTACAGATCCGGATACTATTTCCCGCGGATTCGTCTTCGATCCCGATTCAACGGATCTCATCAGCGAAGTCAATCAGTTAGTCATGGCAACCGCTGCCGAATGGCGGGAAACAGAGGCAAACTCCCGAAATTTAAAACGCAAGATCAAAAATGCAGTGGAGAAGATGTTATATGCCCGCACAAAGAGAAGACCGATGATTCTTCCATTCATCATCCAAATCTAACTGTTAAGCTGAAAAAACGGGTAAGGTGAAATTTTATCCTCCCCGTTTTTTTCTTCAATGGCCCTCCTATTCTTGCAATTGTGTATACTAATAGTGTGAGAATGATCTTCTAAATGAGGATGTGGCTTATGAATTCAAAAGAAAAACAACAGGAACTGGAAGTACTAGATGATGAAGAACTGCAAGCGTTAGTGTTAGAAGCACAACGAGAGGCCCTTTCTCCGGAGGGCCGTGAAAAAATGGAGAACAAATCCAGACGTCCATTTCCCAAATGGCTATTTTGGTTGATTGCCATTGTCATGGTAGTGAATACATTTGTCGTGCTGTTCGAAGTATATTCGATTCCTGCCATTGAATTTGTCAAAACTTCCGCACGATTATCTGCACAGGATGATATCGCTTCCTATAAAAAATCCGTTGTTGTTGTAAATACAGACGGCAGTAAAGGTACAGGGTTTGCTGTCTCCAGTGAAGGGACGATCCTGACAAACTATCATGTAATTGAAGGAAATAACTCCGTCACAGTCTCGTTCCCAGAAGACGGTCGATTTACAGCGAAAGTGGTCGAAACGTATCCGTCCATCGATTTAGCCGTCTTGGAAGTGAATGGGCTGGATCTCCCTTCATTGCAACTGGCTGAGGATACGCATATGACAGCCGATGATCCGGTTATCTTCATCGGTAATCCGTTGCGCTTTTCGGGCATTGCCAATGAGGGAACCATTTTGGGAGAGATCCAGTTAAAAGATTGGGAAGAACCTGTTCGGATGATGGAAGCGCCTGTATACCGAGGCAATAGCGGGAGCCCGGTCTTGAATAGTGAAGGCCAAGTGATCGGTGTCGTATTTGCTACATTGGATCATGAAGAACACGGACGCGTCGGATTATTTGTGCCTATCGACTTGTTTTACGAGCAGCAATATTCGTACAAAAGATAAAGGAAAAGACCAGCATCCTGAGGTCCGTTGCTGGTCTTTAACCGTTGAATTGTTTTTGAAGTAACTAGACGGCATTCCCGCTCTTCAGTACCAGTCTATTCTGTTTGCATTGCGCTTGCAAGATTGTTCTTACTTCAGGACGATAGAAGTTTCATATTGCTTATGTAAATCCTTCAAAGCCGCAATAATGGCATTTCCCGCCTTTCCCAAATAATGATTGCGTACACTTTCCACGGGCCCTTCAATGCCATTTTGTAAGCTATGCCCTTTTAATAATTGCTGCACGAACTCTTGTCCATGGATCGTTGCTAGCGTACAGCTTGCGGAAACGATTACAGCATACTGCTTATCGATTTCTGCAGTAATGGTCAATGTTTCGTACATATTTTGTGCTGCCATTCCGGACGGTAGTCTTGAATGCCCCGCTAAAAAAATTGTGTTCATCGCTCCTCATGCCCCTTCTCCTCAATTTCTCTCACAACATTACATTTGAATAACCACTTCCTGAAAACGAAAAATAACTCTTCTTGCGAATGTTATGAATATAAGATGATTATAGCATGATTGGACAGGGGGAAGTCACTCCCTAGTTCATAACCTTTAAAAAAACAAACCAGTCATTTTCATCTATGACTGATTTGTTTCATTTGTAAGCTTTTTTTGCTTTTAAATCATAATGGTGGTGATCAGAATGCCCAATCCAATCCCGACGACAATCGCGGCCGCATAGTAAATTCCCCGTTTCAATCCTCCATCCTTTCTAGTGGTTGGTAGTACAGTTTATTGAAGAAAGGCGGATAATATACGGGAATTATTTCACTGCGGTTGCAAACATACAATCATTTAATGATTCTCTAGATTGAGAGGAATGCTTTCTAAATTTTCGCCATCTGCATCCATTTGATAGAGTTGATAATCCGCCTTCCGTTTCCCGAATTGTTTATCGACCATAAAATAGACTTTGCCATTTTGTGGACTGATCATGGGGTGACTTGTATGTTGTTTTAAATAGGTCAGTTGTTTTTCCTCATCATTATCCCAATCATAATAAAACAATTCATACTCATAGATTCCTTCTGCCCCTGTTTGGCTGACCGATTGAAAAATCATGGAATGGCGATCCGGCATGATCACAAAATCATAAATATCCTTCTCCCAGTCATTGTTGCTCACAACCGATAGGTCATCGGGGGCATCCAATGGAATTTGAAAAACTCTTTGCTTCATCTCAAACGTATCCTCCGCCGTTTCAACATGCGCATCATCAGGCATTTGCACATAGGCCATTTTCCCATCCGGCGAAATTGTCAACGAGCGCATCGAGTATTTGGACAACTCCGTGAACTGCTGCCGCAATTGATCGGAAATCTGATAACTATACAGATCGAACTCATGGGGATGTGCACTTGCAATCGGGGAATAATTTTCAAAAGTCCCGGCACGCAAATAAAACAACACATCTTCGTTTTGCGGGTCAAAGGCAAGTTCGGTCAGAAGCGCAAGGTCTGTAAAAAGCTTTTCGGATGTCAATGTCTGCAGGGACAACAGATGGACCGAACTTTCCAGACGTGATTGGACGTCTTTATTTGCCGATACGAACGCAAGTGAAGAACCGTCCGGCGTAAAGACGATATCGAGTATCGATTGTTTCGTATCCAACTGCAAGACCGGATTATCAAATGTTTCTTCAGCATGCTTCAGATAGATGCCTGCTTTTCCCTTATAGTATGCGACATAAGCGATTGTACCTTTAGTAGAAACATCAAAGATCGGCGTAAGTCCTTGTTGCTTTTCATCTTCAGACTTTTGGAAAACAAAACCGAAAATAATGAGAAGAACCGTAATTGCCAAGATCGGGATCAGGAGCAAAACGATAGGCTTCCGTATTTTAATTTTATTCATCTAATGATCCCTCCAAACCACCAAAACAGCAACGCCAAGACGACGATAAACGGAAGTAGCGCTACCATATACGCACTTTTCTTCTTTTCCTTAGATAATAAGATTATTTGAACGATATAAGCAATGATCCAGATGAGTAAAGGCAAAAGGAAAAGCAGGATGCGCGGGTTAAATTCTCCTGTTGAAAATGCAAGAAATGCCCAAAGAAAAAACAATGTTGCACTAGTGATGAAAATCCCCCACGTTATATTCAACGCATGAAGAATCATCACTTGCTTCTTTAACTTTTGCTTCCTCGTTCGGTAATCAAAAATCGTTGTGCGATAAACAAGGGCAATCGTCAGCAGTAAAATTCCCCATGCCAAAAAGGTCAAAGGGGCCGCAATCGCAGCATCTACACTGGAAGCGAATCCGACGCCTAGTAGATAGATGAACAGATGAATAAGCAGAAGGCTATTGATCCAAGCGCGTCTATTCAAAAAGGATATCGGTTGCAAAGAAAAAACCAATAAGCAAACACTGACAGATACGGATAGAAGAAGCCAAGTGATCAAAGCATCCCCTTCCACCACTAATTGACTAATATAAACCGCAAACGAAAATAGAAGTGAGGCAATCACTAACGCCAACAACATCTGTTTACGGTATGGAAACATCGCCTGCTGAATTTGGCTACCAATCTGTTTTTCATCCCCAAAACTGGCCATAGCCTTGCATTCTGCCTCTTGTTCGGAATAGCCTTCCCTCAGCAATGCTGCGTAGGATAATTCCAAGTGAACAAGCAATTCCTCATATAAATCTTCTTTTTCATCCAATGGTGCGTCTGTCTGCTGTACGATATTATCGACGAAACGGTGGAATGCAGAATTCATATCAATCCCTCCGAACTTTTGCGGACGAGCGCATCCATCCATTTCCAATTTTCACGTTTTTGATCAAGCGCTTGTTTGCCCGCATCCGTAATATGATAATACTTCCTCCTTCCGCTGTCCGTCAGATGCCAATAAGATTCGATCCACTCTTTTTTCTCCAACCTTTTCAAGGCGGCATAGAGAGTGCCTTCGCTCATCTCATACGTGTTCTCACTCAACTGTTTCATGACCTGAATCATCTCGTATCCATACATATCACGCTGTTGTATAAGGGATAGTAACAGAAGGTCGATACTCCCTTTCATCATTTCCTTATCCATCCAACCCCTCCATATTCTTGTTAGCTATAGCTTACTACGATGTACCTCGCATTGCAAGGGTTATAGAAAGCCATGAAAAAACCACCGTGTGTGTGAAGGTGGTTCTTTCGTGCCTACTATGTCAGCATTTTCAATCATGATGGGTTCATTTTTTATAGCTCAAAATCCACAATTATACTATCGACTAAACCGATTTCTTTTGCATAGGCCAAAACCTCTTGATGCTTCGGGTGTGGACCGTATTGTTCCAATGCATGTCCACTTTCAAAACGAACGGTTAAGCCGACTTGATAGCCTTGATTTCGTTTGGAAAAATTATGCCCCTGTTGGATATCTGCAATTCCCGGGATCCACTCTTTCAATCTTTTCGTTCTACAAATAAGCTCATCGATTTGCTCAGGCGTCGTTCCAGTCGAAAATTTCAGCAGAACGATATGCTCAAACATGTTGATGCCTATTTAACGTTTGCTGATGGAAGCCAGCAATCTGTTTGTATTGGTTGGAAATGTCCTCCAACTCCTGTTGCGAAATAATATCATGGATATGATCAAATCCTCGCGGTGCACGTTCCTCCGCGATCTGCATAACGACTTCCGGTCCGTTTTTCCGATTGCTTTCCACGATGGAAGCAGTCGGTTGAAGACGTGCTTCTTCATAGGCGCGCAGTGCAAGTTTCACATCCTTTTCGTGTTGGAATGCCTGTCCTAACGCATCGGCATCGAGTATTGCCTGGGAAGCACCGTTCGAGCCAATTGGGTACATCGGATGGGCTGCATCGCCAAGAAGAGTTATTTTTCCAAACGTCCATTGAGACAGTGGATCACGGTCAACCATTGGGAAGGCATAGACGGTGTCTGTTTTCTCAATGAGTTCAGGAACATTCAACCAACCAAAATCCCATTCTGAAAAGGACGGTGCAAATATTGCTTTATCGACTTTTTCGTTCCAGTCACTTTTTGGAGGCACATCTCCCCCGACATGTAGTTCGGCAATCCAGTTAATAAGCGCTTCGCCCGTGTGATTATTTTTCGGTGTGACAGGATACGCTACAAATTTTTGATCTTGAAAACCGGCCATAATCATCGAGCGCTCCGTTAGATACGGCTCGGCTTCTGTAATACCTCTCCATAAAATCCGACCGCTGAATTTTGGTAATCCTTCTTCCGGATAGAAGTGCTTCCGCACATTTGAATGGATACCGTCCGCACCAATCATGACATCTGCTTGATATGAACCTAGTTTTTCATTTGTTTTCCGATTGATAAAGTGCGCTTCCACTCCATCATCCGTCGATTGGAATGATTCGAGATGATGCCCGGTGATAACGGATTCTTCGCCGAGACGATCTTTTACCGCCTGCAACAGCATCATTTGCAATCGACCACGGTGAATGGAATATTGCGGCCAAAGATAGCCCGCTTCCAACCCTCTCGCTTCCTGCCAGATCCGCTGTCCGTATTTGTTGACATACAATAGTTCTCCAGTCGGCAATCCAATTTCCGCCAGTTCCTTTTCAAGCCCTAAATTTGTCAAAATTCGGACAGCATGTGGTAAGAGATTAATCCCGACACCGAGTGGTTTAATCTCGGAAACACTTTCAAAAATTTTCACTGACATGCCTGTACGGTGAAGTGTAAGAGCCGTAATGAGACCCCCGATTCCCCCTCCTATGATCATTGCATTTTTCGTCATTATTTCTTCCTCCATTCGATCATTTCATTTCTATGTATAAAAACGATTTCCTCTTTGTTCATTTTAGAGCATTATCGTTTTAGAATCCATCCCAATTTTCACTCAAGACAAACACTTCCGACATTTCCTCAAATTATGTACATGACAGATATTCAGTTTACTTTCTATAATAATAAAAAAGCATCTCTTCCTTGTGAGCAGGAATTGCTTGAAATAATTCCTGGTCAGAAGAGATGCTTGGCAATCTTTTTCGCTTTCTCGTAGTCAGCAAGCGTGTCAACATCAAATAGAATCCCGTCGTCTTCCACTTTCAAAAAGATACGATCAGAAATTTGATGAATAATCGCCTTTCCACCCGTATCACCTTGCAATTGGGAAAATAAATGTCTGTCGATATTCCCAAAAAATACGGGATGTCCCACATCCCCGTTATACATCGGTCGAATTATAAATGGCGCATCTGTTTCTTCCAACCGCTTTGCTCCGTGTTGGTAGATCGCATGAATGGTTTTGGTTGAAAGAAATGGTAAATCTCCAAGAAACACCATTATATTCGAATGATGTTTCTTTAAATTTTCTACTCCGACTTTTAAAGATGAACTTTGTCCTAAAAGATAGGATTCATTTACTACCCAGCGAAAACGCTCACTATCAATCAAAATATTTTCTTTAATCGTATTTGCCTCATGTCCAATCACCGCAATGACTTCAGAAAAATTCTCATGTAATGAGCAATTTATCACATGCTCCAAAATTGAATCATTTCCTAAAGGAAGCATTTGTTTCGGCTTGCCCATTCTGCTCGAAGTTCCAGCAGCAAGAATGATTGCACAAATAGATGGTTTCATTGTGTGTCCTTTCATGATTCAAAATAGTATTCCTACTTCGCTAGTTCAATGAATGGTGGTGAATAACTTCAGCCCCTTGTAAAAAACCGCCTGTATGTCCTTTTTTGACCGCGATCACTTCTGCCAATATACTGATGGCAATTTCTTCCGAAGTTTGGGCGCCAATGTCCAAACCAATCGGACTATATAAACGTGCAAGTTGCTGTTCAGAAAAAACGACGCCACTTTCCTTCAATCCATCTAGCATCCTCATTCTCCGAGAGCGTGGTCCAAGTAACCCTACATATGGTGAAGAAGAGTTTAAGACGAACTTTAATGTTTCTTGATCTTTTTCCAAATGGTGATTCATGACAATAATATACGTTCGATTTCCTATTGTTAATTTGTCCTTAAACGTCTCTTCACTTGTTACAATTCGATTCGTTCCCGGAAAGCGTTCTTCACTGTTATAAAATGACCTTGAGTCGACAATTGTCGTCTTCAAACCTAAGGAGACACTATAATTGGCGACCGGAATCGCATCATGCCCAGCCCCGAAGATCATCAGTTCAATCGGGGGCATATAGACATCTATAAAAATAGAAATTTCCTTGCCATCCGATAAAATAAGGTTGACAGTTTCTGATTTTGGATTGTTTTCTTTTAATTTTTGAGAAGCAATTTCAATGATCTGTTCATTAACCTCTGCCTCGCCCAGGTCACCAATCGGCTCAACCTCATCGGAAATGAAAAGACGACCGGATTCCTGCTCGGTTAAAGGAGAACCGGTGTGCAAAATCGTTGCCAGTACCCCGGCTTGTTCGGCTTCTATACAAGCTGACCAAGCCTCAAATGCTGATTGTTTAGACATGCTCCGCCTTCCTTTCAGCCATGCATACTAACAACGTATACGCATTGGCAAATAAAATTCATAACTAATATTAAGTTAGGAAACTGGTTCAATGTAAATTTCCACTTTGCCAGGGCAGCCTAGACCAAGGCCCCATACAAGATCTTCGTCCATGTCATACATTCTCAATATGGGTGTCCCGGATTCGATCACTTCTTTTGCAACTTCTGCGACATCCGCTTCAAGACACCCTCCAGAAATCATTCCCGTTCTATTTTCGTCTTCGTCGATGAGCATCTTCGCACCTTCCCGTCGATAGGCCGATCCGTACACTCTTACAACTGTCGCCAATGCTGATTTTTTTTGTGCTTCTATCGCTTTATGTAAAGCCTTCAATACTAATGCATTTTCATGCATAACAATCACCCCCGAATTTGACTTGATGGAACAGAGTCAAGAAATGAAAAGACCGGGCACTATAAAAGCCTCAAGCCTTTTCACTTCCTTATCGTGCGTACTTATAGAAGGACAGTTTTCAAAGCACGCGCAGTATATACTTTACAAATATTCGCCCGGTATTCTGCCGAAGCGAATAGATCACTGCCCATTTCCCCATCTTCGATTGCAAATTCCGCTGCAGATTGAATAATCGTTTCAGTTGGTTGTTGTCCCAAAAGTTGATTTTCCACAGACGATGCCCGATAGGAAACTTCACCTACACCGGTAATTCCCACTCTGACAAAATCGATTAACCCCTTCTTATCCACCCCAGCCACAACCGCAACCCCCACAACAGGATACCCGGAAGCATGATGGAAAAACTTGAGATATGTCGATTTTGTATGTGATGGAGGGATTTTGAAACTGACACTCGTTACGACACTGTTTTCAGGTAATAGTGTAATGAGCGGACCAAGAATGAACCCATCTACACTCATTACCTCTTGCCCCTCATCCCCTTGAATATGCAGCTCTGCTTCCAGAGCAAGCGCAGGTGCAGGCAAATCTGCAACGGGATCGCCATGGGCAATATTACCACCGATCGTCCCGCGATTCCGAATTTGAATATCACCGATTTGGCTCGCGGCATCAGCCAATACAGGAACCAATTCTTGAACGATCGGGTGAGTCGCCAATTCATGATGCGTTGTCAATGCTCCGACAATTATCCGGTTTCCTTCAATCCGCACCCCTTTCAGTTCGGCAATGCGGCTAATATCGATGATTTTGCCCGGTTCGGTCACTCTGAATTTCATCAATGGAAGTAAACTATGACCACCAGCCATGATTTTGCCTTCGCCATTACTTTCCTGTAATAATTTGATAGCTTGGTCTACTGAGACTGCACGAACATAATCGAATTTTGCGGGTATCAATTAGTTCCCCTCCCCATTTTGAATGGCTCGCCAAACCTTTTCAGGGGTGAGCGGCATTTCAATGTCCTTCACTCCGTATGGCTCTAATGCATCGATAACTGCATTCATGACGGCTGGAATCGATGCGGTTGTCCCGGTTTCTCCGATTCCTTTAGCGCCAAGCGGATTAACAGGACTGAGTGTTTCGGTAAATGCATTTTCTATTCGCGGGAAAAAGCGTGCTTTTGGCATCGCATAATCCATGAACGAACCTGACAGAAGTTGACCGGAATCATTATAGACAATCCCTTCCCAAAGGGCTTGCCCGACCCCTTGAGCGATCCCTCCATGTACTTGGCCTTCAGCTGTGAGCGGATTAATGACACGTCCGACATCATCGACCGCTATATAGCGCTTTATCTCTATTTCGCCTGTTTCTTTGTCAACTTCGACAATTACAACATGTGTACCGAAAGGATAAACAAAATTTGATGGGTCAAAAAATGCCTGTTTTTCGAGCGATGGTTCCATATCCGGTGGTAAATTCCAAGCCATGTTCGCAGATTTGGCAATTTCTTTGAATGTACGTCGCTTGCTTGGAACGCCTTTCACTTGAAAAACTCCGTTCGAAAAATCAATTTCGTCTACAGATACATCGAGTTCATGGGCAGCGATTTTCTTCGCTTTGTCGACAATCCGATCAGCAGCCATTGAGACAGCCCCTCCGCCAACCGCTACTGAACGTGAACCATACGTCCCCCATCCCATCGAAATCGCCTTCGTGTCGTTAAAGATAAAATCGATATCTTCCATTGGAATACCCAGTTTGTCCGCGACAACTTGTGAAAATGTCGTATCATGACCTTGTCCATGCGGAGAAGTTCCTGTGTAGACATTCACTTTACCTGATGGGTGGACCCGCACTGTCGAGTTCTCCCATACACCGCCCTGAAATCCGATTGCCCCGGCGACAGCCGAAGGTCCGAATCCACATAATTCCACGTACGTTGAAATACCGATACCGATCAGTTTCCCTTTTTTCCGCTGTTTCGCTTGTTCTTCACGCAATTTTTTATAATCTATCATCTCAAGCGCCTTATTCAGCGGTTTTTCATAGTCGCCGCTATCATAAACAAGCCCTTGTGCATTCGTGTATGGGAAATTTTCCTTTTTCGCGAAGTTTTTTCGCCTTATTTCAATCGGATCCATGCCGATCTTTTTTGCAAATAAATCGATTGCACGTTCAATCTGATACGTGGACTCTGGTTTTCCCGCGCCCCGGTATGCATCTGTCGGTGTGGTATTCGTATAGACTCCGAATGTTTCACATGAGGCCTTTGGAATGGCATAAGCACCTGTAATCATTAAACCGAAGTCGATGGTGGCAACTCCAGGTCCCATCGTAGATAGATAGGCACCCAAATTCGCCGTATTTTTCACACGTATTGCGGTTAATGTACCATCTGATTTCCCAGCCAATTCCACATCGATTATTTCATCCCGACCATGGTTCGAGGCAGAAAAGTGCTCATTTCTCTCTTCAACCCATTTGACCGGTCTTCCTAAATCACGTGCAGCATAACCGATGAGAGCTTCATCCGGATACACACCGATTTTGCCACCGAAACCTCCACCCATATCCGGCACAATGATTTGTAGTTTCGACTCGGATATATGCAACACTTCCGATAACACCATCCGATGAATATGCGGGTTTTGTGAAGTGCACCAGAGTGTCAATTCCCCGCTACCTGGGTTATACTGGCCAATTGCGGCCCTTGTTTCCATCGCGCTTGGTGCAACCCGTTGCACATTAAAACTCGCACGGATCACCACTTCCGCCCCATCAATATCCGCGTCGTCCACTTCTCCTGCTTTCCAATGTAAAGCGACATTATTTTCAATATCATCATGGACAAGAGGTGCATGCTCCGCCATTGCTTCTTTCTGGTTGACAGCTACAGGAAGCGTCTCATATTCCACTTCAATTAGATCTAGCACATCCCGTACGGCATAACGTCCTTCGGCAATAACGAGGGCAATCCCGTCCCCGACATATCGAGCCCGATCGATGGCCAGCGGGTATTGAGGTGCTTCTTTTAAATTGGCATCTGGCACTAACCATGACGATGGGATCCTTCCGATTTTTCCTTCCAGGTCTTTTCCGGTATAGATGGCTACAACGCCTGGTGCCTGTAAAGCTTTTTCAATATTGATCTTTCGGATGAGGGCATGTGCGTGAGGACTGCGTAAAATGGCTGCATGCAAAAGTCCGGGTAATTGAATATCATCCGCAAAATTCCCATTGCCGGTTAGAAGCTTTGGATCCTCTTTCCTTTTCAACCGCGCACCTACATGTTTGATCATTACGACAGCACCTCCTCGATTTCAATATTTTGTTCAGCCATCAATTTTGCCGCATGTTTGACCGCGTTGACGATAAACTGATAGCCCGTGCAACGACAAATGACACCTTCTAGGCCTATACGGATTTCCTCATCTGTCGGATTTGGATTTTCTTTTAACAGTGCTACCATGGCCACCATGACACCCGGCGTACAATAACCGCATTGTAGGCCATGTTCTTCCCAAAAACCTTGCTGAATCGGATGCAGATTTTTTACAGTGCCTAACCCTTCAACTGTCGTTATCTCCGTTCCGTCAGCCTGGACAGCCAACATCGTACAAGATTTCACCGCAACCTCATCCACCATCACTGTACAGGCTCCGCATTGACTCGTATCACAGCCGATATGAGTCCCCTTCAACCCTAGTCCATCCCGGAGATAGTGAACTAACAGAGTTCGTGGTTCCACTTCGGCACATCTTTCTTTCCCGTTCACTGTCACACCTACAGATACGTCTTGAATGCCCATCTATTACACCTCCATAATAGTAAAAGAACTGGATAGTACCTGTTGGGAAACCCTTATGCCTTTATCCTTTTTTCGCCGGACTTAATGCTTGTATGGATATCACATTTCAGCCATTTGTTTTGTCTCTTTTTCTATATCTTTGAAAAATTGTCCGATCACCACTTTTGCAACGCCTCCTACGATACGCTGACCAATCGATGCAAGGAGACCCGTTACTTCCACAGCTGCATTGCAAGTAAGTTTCACCCCATCTTCAGTCTCTTCCATATGCATAGCTGCATCCGCTTCAATCTCGCCAGGTTTCCCTTTTGCATGAACAAGCAAGCGATAACATTCCGGTTCTTGCTTATCCACTTGTTGAACATCCGCTGTAAATTCGCCTTTTATCGGACCGATATTAATGCCTAGAATACTATGAAACACATCGTCCTCAACTTCCTCGAATACTTTACAACCCGGCAAAGCTTTTCGTAAAACTTCTTTATCTTGAATCGTTTTCCATAACGTCTCTCTCGAAATTCCTTTAAACGTATAGGAATGCTCCATCTTCATAATTCATCACCTCCATTTCTCAACTTTGGATAATATGCTTGACCGGCACGATTTTTATATCGTTGTTCGACAGAGCTTCCACGATGGCTTTTGCTAATTGTGGTGCTCCGGGAGTATCCCCATGGATGCAAATCGTTTCAGCCTCGATAGAAGCATCTTTTCCGTCATGCGTCTGTACTTTCATTTCTTTAATCATGCGCACGACACGGTCAGCCATTTGGGCATAGTCTGTAATCACTGAACCTTTCCTCGTTAAAACAATCGATCCATCCTCCGTGTGTTCTCGATCGGCATAGGCTTCCTTTGCAACCGGAATGCCCATTCTTATCGACTCTTCCATGAATACGGAATTATTTAACGAAAAGACGATCATATCGGATTGAACGTCATGAATGGCTTCAAGAATCGCCCGTGCGATTTGCTTGTCTCCCATCGCTTTCATGAATAAGGCACCATGTGGTTTACAATGTTGGAGTTTAACATCATATGCTTTGGCAAATTCCCTCAATGCACCCATCTGATACGTTACGTAATCCTTCACTTCAGACGGAGTACATGCAAGATCCCTTCTTCCGAATCCTAGTAAATCAGGAAAACCCGGATGCACCCCTATGCCTACTTCGTACTTTTTTGCCAGTTCAACTGTCTTTCTCATCACATGTGGATCTCCTGCATGAAAGCCGCATGCAATGTTTGCAGAAGTGATGTATTGCATCATTTCCTCATCATTTCCTTGATCGTACAGACCAAAGCTTTCACCCATATCACAATTTAAATCTACTCGAAGCATTTGCAAAACCTCACTTTTACACAATTGTCATTTACTTTGTTCCATTTAGTAAGGCAAGCTCTTGTCCAGCTTCCACAATTTCTTCATTCGAGATTAAAAAGCTTTCAATGACTCCTGCCGATTCCGCTTTCACCTCATAAAAGGTTTTCATCACTTCGATCAAACCGATTGTATCCCCTTCGTTCACCACATCTCCTTCATTCACATAGACGGCTTCTTCTGGTGACGGTTTACGGAAAAAAATGCCGGGTATTGCTGCAAGTATTTTTTGATGATTACTCATTAATAGCCCCTCCCGCTCCTAAGTAAAGTTGTTCTTTTATTGCATTCAATTTGTCTTTTTCTTCTTTTCTCGCTGCAAGTGCTTCCTCGATGCTCACCGAAACGAATTTTACAGTTTCGTTCGTCTTGATTTGCCCCATTTTATTTAAATCTGTACTGATGATGGTCGCTATCGTGGCATATCCTCCACCTGTTACAGCATCATTCAACAAGGCAATCGGCTCAACACCATCCGGTACTTGAATCGATCCGATCGGGTAACCAAGGTCAACTACATTGGACGGGTTGCTTCCCGCACCAAACGGCTGTTCACGTTCAACAAAATTCAAACGTTCCCCTTTGAACCGATAACCGACCCGATTGGCTTCCGGTGTTACGCTCCAATCGATGGAGAAAAAGCGTTCCTTACTTTCTTCAGTTAATCGATAGCTGCAAAGACCTAACACCACTCGAATTTCGTGCTTTTTCGAAAACGTCGGGATCAATTCATCTGCAACCCGCGCGCCAGCTTGTACCGAATGAAGACGATCTGCACCGATGACCAGTTGATCATTCGCTTGGAGGGGCCTGCCTTCCAAACCACCAATTCCACATAATGTATATGTGGAACGGGATCCCATAATTACCGGAACATCAATCCCGCCCGCCACCGCAAGATACACCCTGGCGCCCTGTTTAACAAAGTCAAAGCTCAGCCGATCACCTGCTTTGACGGAGAAAGATTCCCACATCGGTACGGCTTCCCCATTTATTTTCGGAGGAATTTCGCCCCCCGTGAGCGCGATAAGCGCATCTTCCTGAAATTCCAGAACGGGCCCCAAATACGTAATTTCCAAAGTGGCAGCGTTTTCATTATTGCCGACAAGCAAATTACTGACCGTATAGGAGTATTTGTCCATCGCGCCGGACGGGGGCATACCGACTTCATAAAATCCGATACGTCCACCGTCTTGAACTGTCGTCTGCAAACCGGGACTAATGACTTTGATCATGCATACAACCTCCCTAATACATCTTCGGAGAAGCCTTTTGGATCATCCAGTACGTTTTTCGGTTTGAAAGTAATATCTTTTGTTAAATAACGGTAAGTTCCCTTTTCAACCGTTTCGCGGATTTTCTCATACTCGTCCATCTCGATACTGCGATATCTGAAAATATCCCCTTGTCTTGGGAATGTTAACGATTCTTTGAAATCAGGGGAACGTTGCTCTTTTTCAAATATTGGCGCTGCTGCTGTTCCGAATAACTGGTATCCTCCAGCCCCTTCCACTGGATAGATGACTGCAAATGCTCCGCCAAAACCAAACGCTCTTTCTGGCGTATACGTTCGCGGACGAACATACTTCGGTACTTCAATTTGCCGTTCTCTCGGAACCATTTGGTAGCACCAAGGCAACCCTGGAACAAAGCCGATCATCGATACGAGGTAAGGGGAATCTGTGATCGCTTTTATCAATTCTTCTTTCGAGTCAAATCCATTGATGTGAGCCGCATATTCCAAGTCGGTCGAATTTGGATCTTGATGGCGATCCCTGAAGCGCATTAACGCCTCATTTGTCCATGGATCATCAAACAAAATCGGAACATCGACAATCCGTGAAGAAATTTCAATATCATCAATGGAGACCGTTTCCTCTAAATGCTGCAGTTTTGCAATGAGCACGTCGGGATGTATTTTATCCGGATTAAAACGGACCATATATGATGCGTTTGAAGGACAAATATCCACGATTCCTGGTAGTTCCTCTTCTTTCAGTTTTTCAGTAATCGCCATTGCTTGGAAATTGACTTCCAATCCCATTTCCTCGGATAATTCCACAAAAATAAACTCATCTCCGCCATATTCATAACGAGCCATTTCCACTTCACCTCACGATTGATCTCTTTTTTGATAGAACTAGTGTTATGCAGACTTAACCGCATAGACGTACCATATTAACTTTTCAATCATTCAAGAACTATCCTACTATCGAAGAATATAATAGTCAAAATAAAGTTATAATTTCGACAACTTATGACGAAAGATCTTATAGATTTCCAATTAAGCACTACAAAAACAAGCTCTGTATCCACTATCGAATCAGGGCTTGTCTTTGTATTCGAGTAAAGTATTCAAAAGAAAAGGTGCTTATGAAAACCAACCAACTGGCTCGACTGCAAGATTAATATTGATTTGTTTTATCTCTTGGAAGTCCTCGAGACCGTAAGTTCCAAGGCTGCGACCAATTCCACTTTGCTTATATCCTCCCCAAGGTGCTTCAACATAAGTCGGATGGTAGGAATTGATCCATGTAATGCCTGCACGCACCTTTTTAATAACCCGGAGCGCTTTCGCTCCATCTTGGGAGAATACTCCTCCCGCGAGGCCAAAATCCGAATCATTTGCTAATTGAATCGCTTCTTTTTCATCCTTGAATTTTTGAATAACAACGACTGGACCAAAAATTTCTTCTTGGACAATTCGCATGTCTTGTGTCACGTCTGTAAAGACTGTTGGCTCGATAAAGTTACCTTTTTCAAGCCCATTTTCAGACAGGCGGTTTCCACCCAGTGCTAATGTAGCTCCTTCTTTTTTACCGATTTCAATATATTCAAGAATACTTTCCATTTGCTGCTTACTGACGATAGCGCCAACGTCCACTCCTTCTTGCATTCCTGGTCCGACCTTAATTTTACGTGCACGCTCTATAAAGCTTTCAACAAATTTGTCATAGATGCTTTCTTCGACAAGTATACGACTTCCAGAGGAGCAAACCTGACCTGCTCCAAAGAAAATCCCGAATAATGCGTAATCGACTGCCGTTTCAAAATCAGCGTCAGCAAAGATGATATTTGGAGATTTCCCACCCAGCTCAAGGGAAATTTTCTTCAAGTTTCCTGCAGCAGCCTTCATAATTTGACGACCTACATCTGTGCTACCTGTAAAGGAAACGACATCCACCTCTTTGCTTTCAGCGATGGTTTGGCCAACGACTGATCCCTTGCCTAATACCATATTAGCAACACCTGTCGGGATTCCTACTTCTTCGAGGATTTCAAATAACTTAATGGCTGTTACAGGCGTGATTTCAGCCGGTTTATAGACGATTGTATTACCTGCAGCGAGGGCAGGGGCAATTTTCCAAACACTCATTAACAATGGAAAGTTCCATGGTACAATCAGACCGGCAACCCCCACCGGTTCACGCACGACCATTGCTTGGACTGGTTCCGGCACACTATATGTTTCACCTGAAGGTGTGGTGATCAAACCGGCATAATAGCGGAAACACGTAGCTGCGTCACCGACATCGAACTCCGCCTCAGCTTTTCGTTTCCCATTGTTCATCACTTCAAGTTCCACTAACTCTTCAAATCTCTCGTCGATCTTATCGGCGATTTTGTATAAGTACTTTGCCCGCTCCTGCGCTGTAAGGTCTGACCAGACCCCACTTTCAAATGTGTCTCTCGCTACCTGAATGGCTTCCTTTGTCTCCTCTATCGTTGCCCTAGGTGCCGTTGCAATCAATTCACCTGTCGCAGGATTCAGTACTTCATGGATATCTTTATTGTTGGAAGTTCTCCATTCTCCATTTATAAACATCTTTAATTCCATCACTTTTGTTTTTACAGTCATTGTCAATTCCTCCATTACAATTTTATTTTATACATTTAAAACCAGTTTTTCTTCGCCTTCTTTTGCTCTTGAACAACAGGATAAAATGATACTTCTTTCTTGTCGTTCCTCGTCGCTAAAAAAGATATCCCGATGATCGATTTCTCCTGCCACAACTTCAAGTTCACACTGGCCACAACCACCCGCTTTACAGGAATAAGGGGCGTCAATCCCTTCCTGCAACAACGCTTCCAGTAATGTTTGATCCGGAGTTACTTCAAGCACTTTTTTACTTTGAACCAGCTCCACTACAAAAGGATGTCTCGGTCCTTCTACAGCCGCAAACAATTCAAAGTGAATCGACTTTTCTGGATAGCCGAAAGTCTTCGCTGCCTCTTTAAACTCGGTTACCATTTTGACAGGGCCACAGAAATAAACATGTGAGCCTATGCGGTGATTGACCATCGTATCCGGAGTCATCCGAACGGGTTTTTCATCCCTTGAAAAATAGAAAGTGCACTTTCCAGGATATTTTTCATTTAAATAATCATAATAGGCGCAGAGCTCTTTCGTCCTTGCCGCATAATGCAGTTCAAACGTCTTTCCATCCCGTTCCAAATCCTCCATCATCGTTAAAAACGGAGTAATCCCGATCCCCGCAGCATAGAAGACATGGTGTTTCGCGCGGTAGGTCAATGTGAAATGATTTTTTGGTAAACTGACCGTCACATGACTCCCTTCTTGGATTCGATCATGCCAAAATACAGACCCACCTCTTGAATGATCGTCCCTCCGAATCGAAATCGAATAATGTGATCGTTCAAGCGGATGACTAACGAGTGAATATTGCCTTTCGATGACTTCATCCCCGTCTTTCACATAGGTTGTAATATGTGACCCACCTGTAAATGCCGGTAGCGGCTTATCATTCGTTGTCGGATAAAGATAAAAACGTTTAACATTCTCTGTAATCTGTTCAATTTTTTTCACAACCATCTCTACATTTCCATAGATTTTCATACAATCACCCCTATTGACATTCATCTGACTTCATTTGAATCCGCTTACATTAAGTTCTTATAGTGGAATGAACGGATAGCCAATATATCCTTTCCGAACTATAGAGAAAAAAGGTCCCACTTCCAACATCGCTTCACAGTGCATGCACTCTGCCTCTTTTTCGTTCTGTATTTCATTTAAGCTGAAACATTTCATACAATAGAGAAATTTTTTTTTCGGACCTTGAATGACTGTTTGGATTTCATCTTCTGTAAAACCGGCTTCCACAGCCTCCGAAAAAATAGCCGCTGCCTTATCCCACGTACTGGAGATATAGAGTTGAGTTCCCATTTTTTGCTGTAACAGGATTTTTTGAATTTCTTTCTGATTGACTTCCCCGCTAATAACAATTAAGTCGTGCTCTATTTTCTTTTTTTGAACTTCATCTATAAAAGCTCTGATAACTTTTATTTCATTTTGTTCGAAAATGATGAGATACTTCTTTCTTGTCGGATTTATTGTAAACTGCTCAACAATAGTTTCTGATCTATCAAATAATACCGGGTTATAATACATCGTTCTTCCACCTCTTTTCTTATTTTACTTTTACACTTTCAACAAGATTTTTTAAGTATTCTAATGACTGTGGTAAAAACGGTGTCATCCCTTTGTAGTCAGCCATTGGCTTTGGTATATCCGAAAGATTGCTGTAAGCTAATTCAAGCCAACTTGGTCTTTTCACCAAATCTTCAAGCGGCAAAAATTGTGTATCTAACACAAATAAGATGGCATTACTTCTCGACATGCGGATAAACCATTGCTCTTCAACACGGATATTAACGAGTTCACCTGCATTCTCACTCGTTACTCTTCCTCGTTGTGGTCCCCACACATCCATAGTTTCATAATTGACATCCCAGCGATCCGCCATCAAATTCCAATTCACCCTTGTTCTCGGTTTTCCTGGCTCGATCGTTAATAAAAACTTGCGTACCCTTTCCGTAAGATCAATGCCGTCTTTAGATACAAACGGAACGGGTCCATGGATTTCATCAAATGTCATGCCGAGATTCCAATGTGGTGAAAACAAGGCAGCAAATGAAACTTGAGCAACTTCCAAGTGAAGATTGTCTTCCCGATTGACCATCAATACAAAGTCATTATGGAAATGACGACCAATATAATCGAGCGGTTCATAAGGAATGCTTGTGTCATCACCGAAAATGAATTCTTCTTTTTCATCGAGGATAAAATTTCGGAAGGTCCAATGATCGCCATTTCTTTCAATACTGAAATGTTCTGGATACTTTTCAACTGCCAAATCGATTAACATTTCAAGAATCTCCCACTGCATTTCAATTGTATGTGGAAAAGATAAGAAACGAACTTTTTCCTGTGCCTTCAGTTTTTCACGCTTGCTTTTTATTTGTGCTTTGTATTCCGGAGTGATTTTAACAAAGTTCACTTTTTCTTTCTCTAATTCAACTAAATCATTTGAGTAACGATACGTATCTTTTTTCCAAGGAAATGTGAATTGATCTAGATTCGTAGATTTAAACATTATGAATCTCCTCCCTTTTTCAACAAGTTATATTTTCCGTCTTTTCAAAAACTATATAATGCAAATTGCGTGCCAAACTTAGAAAAACTACTGAACCTAGTTAATCATGCTTCTTTCCATCAAAGTAATGAAAATATAACCAGAGAATCTTTCATTTCTAAACACAAATTTCAATAATGAAAATATTCATCCAATTAAACCACTTTACTTATTCAATTCTAAAAATAAAAAAAACGAATGTTGGACATTTTAAAATGCCAACATTCGTGATCCATACGAGCCTTCAAAGAACATTTTCTTTAGCGGGAACAGATATCGCTTCACGCTCTTCGCGATCCACCTTATAAGCAAAAATGTATTTTGAAGAGATGTAATAACAAATCCCCGCTGCAAAATAGGCAGGTATTCCGGCTGAAATATAAAGGAACAACCCACTTACTTTATCTAAAATCGGGTTATAAAGACTCCAATAGGCAATCGTGCCAACGATAAAGCTCGTGATTGCGGAAGGGTTAATACCGCACCAGTAGTAGTAACTACCTTTCGTATCATAAAGATCCTGAAAAGAAATCCGCTGCTTTTTGACAAAGAAGAAATCAGAAATGACAATGCCGCCAAATACGGCCATAATATAGGAAATTACTGTGATAAAAGAGTTAAATGCATCGTAAAAAACGGAACTGAGTAGTAAAAATACAGTCGGAACCGCTGTAGCCAATGCGAAAAGCCACGATTTTTTCGGGAAAACTGTTTTAAAACTAATTGCTTGCGAATACATCAAGAAAATGGTTGCCGTTAAATTACCAAGCGTAAGGAGAACAAGACCCATAAGTCCCACCCACGTCCCTCCAATAGCAAACATCCAATCCGTCGGATCAAGTGATGCGACGACCAACGCTGTAAGCGCTCCCAAAACAGCTGCGATATTCACGAGAATACCGTAACTTAAAAACCCCGCTTTAAATGCAGACTTCTCACTTTTAACAAGTCTACTATATTGCCCCAGATAAGGTAGCCAAGAAAAGCCCAGTCCGATATTGATCTCCAAAGCAGTGATAAAGGAGCGTGTCGTATCCTCATATGGCTCGGCCGGTGCTAGAGAAAATATTTTATCCATCCCTTGTCCAAAGATCAAAATTGAAATTAGCCCAAGCATGACTAATAGAATGGCAGGTACGCCAATCATATTGAATTTCCGGATAAATAACGGTCCTTTAAATGTTACGAGAAATGCAAAAGCGAACAACAGGATAGCGAAAAATGGTGCGCCTGTCGTCTTTAACGTAAAGAATTCCGGGAGACTTAGGAAACTTGCGATCTTAACAAGTGCCTGACCTGCCATAAACAGTGCGATAGACATATAGCCAATTGTCAGAACCATGAAAATGAAATAAAAGATATTCGAACCCAGATACCCTAACGAACTACGAAATGCAATAAACGTATCGACACCATAGCGTGCAAAATAGATTGTAATCGGAATAATTAAGAAAACCGGCAACGCGTTCCCGAATAATATTGTAGCAATTGCCTCTTTTGCACCAACCATCATGCCAGTATAACCACCAACAAGCAAACAAAAACAAGAAACACCAATTCCAACCTGGATAAGCATTAAATCCCATAATCCGAATACACGATCATTTTTCTGGGCGGGTAGAAAACCAAAAGCGACATCTTTTGAAATGGACGATTGTTCTTTGGCCACCTGTCACTATCTCCTTTTATGTGTTATATTGTTTTAGATGTTAAAATTTTCTGAACCACAAATTCATAATTGTTCTACCCCGCAATTACTACTACTAGATAGACAACAATCGCACTAACAATAAACAAAGTCCCTTTTGCATCACCTAATTTCATTTTTTCAATTCTGGCACTCCCTTTTTCGAAATCTTGGATTCTGCTATCGAGATCCGTGTACAAATTCCGGATAAAATCGTCTTGTGAATCCAAATTTTCTTGTATTGTGTTTTTTTGAGTCAAGTAAATCACCCCTTCTATTTATTATGAAACATATTACTGCAAGTTTTGTACCAACAATAAAATACTAGAAAAATAGGAGTTTTGACAAAAATAAAAATTCATTTCAGAAATACTCAATCAATTATGAAATTAAATTGAACCTAATAATTTGAAAAGGAAGTGTATAGTGATGGATCATACGTCATTTAAAGGGAAAGTGGATGTCTTCTACTCCATGTTACTAGCTATTTATGATGGCATTGCAATAACTGATAGCCAAGGGAATATTCTTGAAAAAATCGGAGAAATGGAGGGTTTTTGGGAGGTTGATACAGATTCTATTATCGGAAAGAACCTATTTGAACTCGAAAAAGATACTTTCTTCGGAGAATCTTCTATTAAAGACCTGATAAATTCATATCAAAAGTCAGATACCCTAACTTCCTGGCATGGGAAAGTCATACTGGTCACCTGTCATGAAGTGCAAGAACAACATTTATTCGCATGGGGATTTAAAAAAATTACCGAGGAAAATATACTTGCTGAAAGAGATTATCCCAGCTCTGAAACGGATCAAGAACTTCCAAACAATATCACCGTTCCGTTCATCGCTCACAGTAAAAAAATGAAAGATGTGCTTCACACGGTCGAAATGGTATCCAAAGTTTCATCTACTGTACTGTTATTAGGGGAATCGGGCGTCGGAAAAGAAGTTGTTGCCAAAACAATCCACGAGCTAGGTTCTCGACATTCAAAACCATTTGTCGCGGTAAACTGTGGAGCCATTCCAGAACCCTTATTAGAGTCTGAATTATTCGGCTATGAAGACGGGGCTTTTAGTGGGGCCAAAAAGAATGGCGCTCCCGGAAAATTTGAAATTGCTAATCATGGCATTCTTTTTCTGGATGAAATTGGTGAGATGCCGCTCAATCTTCAAGTTAAATTGCTGAGGGCCCTCCAAGAAAGGGAAATAACACCAGTAGGCGGGTCAACGCCAATAAAATTAAATATCCAAGTCATTGCCGCTACGAATAAGTCTCTGCTACAAATGGTAGATAAAGGGGAGTTCCGGGAAGATCTATATTATCGCTTAAATGTCGTACCTATTGAAATTCCTTCATTAAGAGAAAGGGTAGAAGAAATCCCATACTTGGTTTATCACTTTACTCAGAAGTTTAATCAATTGCATAATCGAGCCGTTACCATCTCACCTGATGCGATTGATGTTTTTTCAATCTATAACTGGCCAGGTAATATTAGACAATTAGAAAACATGATCGAACGCCTCGTTGTTACGAGCCGAACGGAAGAGATTGACGCCCATACTGTTCATCAGCTGATTCCTAAAGGGAAAGACACGGTAAAAGCACTGCCGATGTTTGAACATCTCATGCCATTGAACGAGGCGATGGAACACGTAGAGGATCAGTTAATCACGATGGCAATGGAGCAATACAAATCCATTAAACTTGCTGCTAAAGTGTTAGATATCAGTCAGCCGACGATGAGCCGGAAGTATAAAAAAATTCGCGATAAAATAGCACAAGCAAACTTATCCCCTACTACTAAACGGAGAGTGCTTGAAGACCAATTGGACAAACGCCTGCGTTCGATTGCTATCGTCACGGCTGCTATTATTCAACCGGAGGAAGTGATTGCGTTAAAAAACAATATTTCCACAGAAAATCCGGCCTTTCAGAAGCTGCGTGGTCAGCTGACAATGATTAGAAAACAAGAAGGAATCATTCAATGGGTATTTCTTTTTGCGGTTCAGCCAAACGGAGAAATCATTCATCTCGTTTCTGATGAAGATTTTGTCATGGAGCCAGGCGAAGTCTATGAATGCCCGCCAGAAATGATGAAGGCGATTGAGGCGGCCAAAAAAGGAAGCATAGAAGTAACGCCATTGTATCAAGATGTTTACGGTCAATGGAAAACAAGTTTTGCTCCGATCGTAGATCACTTAGGAAACTTTATCGCACTTATCGGTTATGATTATAGCAAAGCGTATGTCGAGTTGGAAATGAAAAAACTGAAAACAACCTTACTTGCGTACTAGACAACCTTAATATTCTACAACTTTACTTTAGTCAAAGTTCTTAACGACCGACGTTATGACAACCGAAATTTGTAAGCGGTATCAATTTCTAACACAGTGTACAATCGTGTTAGGAATTGATACCGCTATTTGAAAGGAACAATTATCTTTTTATACTGCTAGCACCTTACCTAGAAATTTGAGCAGCGTATCGTTAAATTTTTCAGCTTCTTCGATTTGTGGTGCATGGCCGCTCTGTTCGAACCTAACCAATGTTGCATCTGGAATCTGCGCTTGCAAATACTCACTCGTTTCTTTGCGATAGAAACTTTTAGCTCCATATGTGATGAGGCAAGGAACGGATATCTTCGGCAATATCTCTCTATAATCTTGGAGTGCCATCGCTATCCACATGGCGAGCATCACATGAGGGGTATTTTTCTCCGCTTCCCCAAAACACCACTGCAGCATTTCTGGATCGTCGAAAGTCGGCGCAAACATCGCAGGAACAAAACCTTGTGTGTGCGTTTCCCAGTCTGTTGCAATGCTCGCCAATGTCCCTAAGTTTTTCTCATGCTCGAAATCCCCAAATAACCCAAGATCCCATTCCTCATCTGTCAACAGCTTCGGTGTCATATCGATAAAGCAGAGACTTTCTATATTGTCGCATCCATAGTTTTTCACATACTCCCAAATGATATGTGTGCCCATCGACCAACCTACCAAAGAGACATCTTCCAATTTCAGATAAGTTATCAAATCCCTTAAGTCTTTTGCAAATTGGTCCATCGTCAAACCCTGTTCGACTCTACTGGAGTCCCCATGCCCACGGAGATCATAACAGATAACACGATGATGTTTTGCCAGCTCGTTTATTTGTTTTTTGAAATGCTTTCGAGATGCGGACCAACCATGGATCAGTACAACCGGCTTCCCTTTTCCTTCTTCCTCGAAATATAAGTCGACATGATCTTCTGTACGAAAATACGCCAATCGGAATCCCCCTTTTTAGTTAAGGGTACCATACTTAGAAGTAGAAACAAATGAGTATTCTGAATTAATCGATATTCAGGGCGACAATTTGAAGTGTTTTACAATCTACCATCTCCATACAGAGAAATAATCCCTTCAGACAAAAATCTCAAAAATGCCGATGAAAATGAGTAATCCACCGGCAATCGTTGAGGGATATTTCCCGATTGGCGTTCGGGAGAGCAATTTTCCACAATGGTTACTCGACCCTATCGTCACAAGGGAAAAGAAACCGATCGAGAGCACAGCCCCTAATGCTGAAATCCCATTTGCACCAATTCCGATTCCAGTGGCTAAACAATTTGCAGAAAGGATGACTCCAAGCATCAACGCCTCACGAAACGAAACAATTTTGTCTCCGTTTCTGTCAATCAATGCAGGATTTTTTTCAGGCGCATCCCCATTTGGAGGATGAGGGATAATCGTCCATATTCCTATAACACAAAGTAACAAGCTTCCAATCAGGCTGGCAGTATCTGGCGATATATACTCGATGATCCTATTCCCTGCGATTACTGAAACATAAGTGACAGTCATCGATACGCCTGCAATCGTCAAGTTCGATACAAACGGAATTTTGGTCTGCTTCACGCTATAAGCAAGACTGACGACAAGGTTATCCAAATTGGCAGCAATGCCCAATAGTATAATCGTTATCCACTGCATAGTTATCCCCCTACCCACAATTCAATCCTATCTTGAATCATATGCAGAGGGATTTTGGGGGTCTGGACAATCGCCGACAGAATAGCGATTTTCGCTTATGGATTGTTTGGACAACAAGCATTCGAAGTGCTTAAGATGCGGCAGGCTCACTGCTTTCCGCCACAAGTCGATTATAAAGTGCTAAATCCTTTTCATAAAGTTCCTGATACGTTAACAAACTATGCGTTTTCACTTTTTCAAAGCTATGCCAATCAACAATCCGATAAATCCGATTCAACTCTTCTGCGTTTATCCATGCCGTTTCCTCGAAAAGGATATTCATCTTATGTTCTTCAATGATCATCTCCAGCAATTCGAGATCCTCATATTGCTGATGAAATGGATGGCTTTTTTTCATTTTGTATATTTCCATTGTTCGCGGCAAAGAATCCATCAATGCCTCCCTATCCACTGCATGGCCTAGCTCATGTAGCGTCAATATCTTGATATATTCATCAAGTGGGATGTGGGTCTGCATTTCGTTTCTTGCTTGCTGCAAACGCTGTGTATCAAATCCCACATAATCGAGAATAAAATTATAGCTCATATTCACTCCAGAGCTATCAGGCTTTAAACGAATATCCATCTGGACAGCTGCAACGGTCGACTGAATCAATTGCTTGATACTTTTATTTTTCGTTCTTTCCGTCATTCGTTCCCCTAGCTTTCTAGTAATTTTAAGTTTATCGTTTGAGGATATGGGTAATATAGTGGTATAAGGGCAGATTACGCCCTATAAAGAAATATTATCCAACCATTTTATTCTACAGAAAAAAGAATGCTTTTTCAAGAAGACAATCTTCCTCACGATAACATTATGTGCTACGGATTTGTTCGGAAAGGATTGGAGGATAAATACAGGAAAACGGAGGCTCCCTTTTCCAAGGCGCCTCCGCGAGAGGTTGTTGATATCCATGAACTCGATAGATGAAATTCCTTTGTTATTTTCCACAACATTTCTTATATTTCTTCCCGCTTCCGCATAGGCATGGATCATTTCGGCCAATCTTTTTATCGGAAATGCCATTTGATGCTGTATCTTGGATTGATTTCAAATGAATTTTTTCCATGGCGGAAAGCTCGGACGGCGTATGCCCTCTATTTTCCCAAATGCGCGTAGTATTAGCGATCATGGAGATCATATAGGCATATTCATTCATCTGCATGACATCTTTCATGTCGAATCGTCTAATAAACTGTTGCGTCACGATTTGGGAATAATTTTCTGCAGCTTGCAGTTTAGCAACCAAGTCATCCAATATCCCTTTCACCATGATTGTACTGCCACCGAAAAAATCTTTCGCGAGTTTTTCCATAAAATGTTCGTGAAAGTCCGTCATTTCATAATAGTCGCCGTCTACGTAGCGTAAAAGCTCCTCTTTTTCAGGCACATAGAATGGTTTCCCAGCCGTTTTTTGTAAGAGTCCATCATCTGCTGCCTGATGAGCCAATGCCTTGGGCTGTATAGTAATTTGGTCTTTCTTTAGCAGTTTAGCGTATCGAGGATCTGCTAGAAGAGCTTTGAAATCTTGGCTGGATATGTTTGGCTCATTTTGGCCATTATAAATTTCCAGAAATTGTGGATATTCGAGATAGCCATATAAATTCCCACAGGCAATAGCATATTGAATGATCCGCTCAGCATTTGGTATCGGACTGGTCTTCAATTGATTGGGCTTCGGACTTGGTTGCACTTGATTCGGCATACGGTATTTATCCGATTTGACGTTGTAATTTTCATGGTCAATGAATGCCCATTCCGTCTTTTTATATTTGACTGTTTTTAAGATCTCGTTCACCATCGAAAAGTCCAAAGGCCTATACAATTGACTTTCAGCCCATTCGACAGTCTTTTCGTGATCGGGATGGGTTGGATCCGCATACACTTCTAGAAACGCCGCAAATCCTGGTGGACCGCCCACATCTTCCGGTGGCGCCATTCCTTCTCCATCCAATAGCGTCGGATAGCCAAAATAATAATCCTCTACCGTCTCTTCAAGCGTCACACGAATCTTCCAACCATCTCCAAAATCATAATTATAAATAAACTCCCCATGTTTTTGGAAATACGAATCGATTTTCATACGTGTCGGTTGTTTGACCGCCTTACCGAAATATGACTTTCCTTTGTATTCCTCTGAAATAAATTCATTATTTGTAATATAATCTTCCTCTGTCTCCACTGCAAAGGAATGATAAGGATCTCCAGCACTTTGGAAATTTGTAACACGCTGAATGGTTTCATGTATTCGATTCACGGTCACATCCGCTGGTAAAATCACACGTCGCCACACAAGTGGAGAAATGTCTTCAAATGTTATTTTTAGAATATATGCTTTCATATGTCACCTACATCTTTTCCTCTAATCATACGCCATATTGTCTTTTTAATCGACCTTTGGCTTTATTTCCATACATTGTGTCCTTAATTATTCCATATTGAGTGATTTTAGTAAACCTTCTTTTCATATAATGGTAGAAACATCAAAATCCTGAAAGAAGTATTTATATTGCAAAATGCGTATAATAAACGTACAAATGAACAAATTAAACGCTATAAATGATCAGTAGCAGATAGGTGATTCGATGACAAAAAACGATGCATCCATTTCAACAGGATGGAATTTTGACAATAGTTATGCACGTCTACCGCAATCCTTTTTTTCGAAACTTGAGCCAAATCCCGTACCGGAACCAAATTTGGTCATCTTGAATGATTCTTTTGCAACGTCTATCGGCTTGAATGCTGAAGGCTTGAAAAGCGAAGAGAACATCGCCGTTTTTTCCGGCAATCGGATGCCTGAAGGTGCATTGCCGCTGGCGCAAGCATATGCGGGCCATCAATTCGGGAATTTTACGATGCTAGGGGACGGTCGTGCGATGCTCATCGGTGAACAAATCACGCCTTCAGGTGAACGAGTTGATATTCAGTTGAAAGGCTCGGGGCGCACCCCTTTTTCACGCGGAGGGGATGGACGTGCGGCATTAGGACCGATGTTGCGGGAGTATATCATCAGCGAAGCGATGCATGCGCTTCGAATCCCCACGACGCGCAGTTTAGCTGTCGTGACTACCGGTGAGTCGATCGTACGCGAAAAGGAGTTACCAGGCGCCATTCTCACCCGTGTCGCCGCCAGTCATCTACGCTTCGGCACTTTCCAATACGCTGCCAATTGGGGCACGATAGAGGAACTTCGTACGCTAGCTGACTACGCCATCCAGCGGCATTATCCTGAAATTGAATCGGATGACAGTCGCTATCTTACATTTTTTCAACGGGTATTGGAACGACATGCCTCACTGGTTGCAAAATGGCAACTTGTCGGTTTCATTCACGGGGTGATGAATACGGACAATATGACGATTAGCGGGGAAACCATTGATTATGGCCCTTGTGCTTTTATGGATACGTATGATCCGAAAACGGTCTTCAGTTCGATAGACGTTCAAGGCCGCTACGCTTACGGTAACCAGCCCCCGATTATTGGGTGGAATCTCGCCCGATTTGCCGAGGCGCAACTACCATTGTTCCATACTGAACAGGAAAAAGCGATTGAAATTGCTGAAAAAGCCCTTTCACAATTCCCAGAGCGTTATGATTCCTATTGGCTCTCCGGAATGCGAGCGAAATTAGGCCTATACAATGAAGAGGCCGAAGACAGGGAGCTTATTAGAGATCTTTTGAACGTCATGCAAACTCATCATGCAGATTATACGAACACGTTTCTTGCCTTAACGTTTAACAAGCTCGAAGAACTGGAATTTTTCCACACTGTGGAATTCACGGACTGGCATGGGCGATGGGAAACCCGGCGTAGCAGACAGCATGAATCGACTGCGTCTAGTCAACAATTGATGCGAAACAATAATCCGGCGATCATTCCTCGTAATCATTTGGTGGAAGCCGCACATGAAGCAGCGGTCGAACGGGATGACTTCACTGTTATGCATCGGCTTCTCGATGCTCTTTCGAACCCATACGACCATACAGATGTACAAGCTGAATATGCCATGATACCAGAATCTCCATCAACAACCCCATACCGCACTTTTTGCGGTACATGATCTGCATAGTAGAAAAAGGCTTTCCTGATTAGCAAGTTCAGGAAAGCCTTTTCCGATCGATTACCGAGCGAGTTGTGCAAATACCGTATGGAATGCTTCAACTGTTTTCGCAATATGTTCTTCCGTATGGGCCGTTGATAAGAACATACCTTCAAATTGAGAAGGCGGGAGGAAGATCCCTTCTTCTGCCATAAGGCGATAATAATCTGCAAATAATTCAAGATCGGACGTCTTCGCTTGATCATAATTCGACACTTTTTCGTTCGTGAAGAAGAAGCCGATCATTGAACCGGCACGATTCACCGTATGCGGAATATTATATTTTTCTGCTGCCGCTCGGAAGCCAGCTTCCAGCTGATCGCCTAGTTTCATGAAGTGATCATATGATTCCGGTGTCAATTTCTTCAACGTTTCGATACCAGCCGTCATGGCAAGCGGGTTTCCTGAAAGCGTCCCAGCTTGGTACACCGTTCCTGCAGGCGCGATTTTTTCTATAATTTCACGTTTTCCACCGTACGCACCAACAGGCAGTCCTCCGCCGATCACTTTTCCAAGACAAGTAATATCCGGCGTGATGTCAAAATAACCTTGGGCACAATTATAGCCGACACGGAAGCCTGTCATCACTTCATCAAAAATGAGCAATGTTCCGTTGTTCTCAGTTAGTTCCCGTAACCCTTCCAAGAATCCCGGCTCAGGAGGAACGACACCCATATTGCCTGCAACCGGTTCAACGATAACAGCCGCCAAGTCATCACCGTATTGTTCAAATGCCACCTTGACGCTTTCTAAGTCATTATACGCAACGGTAATGGTATTTTTCGCAATTGACTCCGGTACGCCCGGGCTATCCGGAAGACCGAGTGTCGCAACACCCGAACCTGCTTTGATCAGCAAGGAGTCCCCATGACCATGATAGCAACCTTCGAATTTCAAGATCTTATTGCGTCCCGTATATCCGCGCGCTAAACGCAATGCGCTCATCGTTGCTTCCGTTCCGGATGACACCATACGCACCATTTCGATGGACGGTACACGTTCAATGACAATTTTCGCTAATTCGTTTTCGACAAGTGTCGATGCTCCGAAACTTGTGCCTGTTTCCGCTACTCGTTTAATACCTGCCACTACATCCGGATCTGTATGCCCCAGAATAAGCGGTCCCCATGATAGGACATAATCGATGTATTCATTGCCATCGATATCCGTGATTGTTGCGCCTTTTCCACTTCCCATGAAAATCGGATCCATATTGACCGATTTAAACGCACGAACGGGTGAGTTTACCCCTCCTGGCATCAGATTGACAGCTTCACTGAATGCCTGTTTAGATTTCTCATAATTTCTACCCATTTACTTTCCCTCCAACCAGCGCGCTGCATCTTTTGCATGATAGGTCATGATGATATCTGCCCCTGCACGCTTCATACTTGTCAACGTCTCCAGAACAACTTGCTGTTCGTCAATCCAACCATTTTGTGCCGCTGCTTTGACCATCGCATATTCACCGCTGACATTATACGCGACAATCGGTAAAACAAAGTTATTTTTGACGTCTCGAATGATATCCAAGTAAGACAAGGCAGGTTTGACAATTAGGAAATCTGCCCCTTCGGCTTCATCCGATTCGGCTTCGCGCATTGCTTCCAAGCGGTTCGCGGGATCCATCTGATAGGTTTTACGATCGCCGAATTGTGGAGTCGAATCCGCTGCTTCCCGGAAAGGTCCGTAATAGGCTGAAGCGTATTTCACAGCGTAAGACATGATTGGAATATCGGTAAATCCTGCCGCATCAAGCCCTTGACGGATGGCCGCCACAAAGCCGTCCATCATGTTTGACGGAGCGATGATATCTGCACCAGCTTCTGCTTGACTGACCGCAGTTCGGGCAAGCAATTCTAGTGATGGGTCATTCAATACTTTTTCCCCTTCGACAACTCCACAATGTCCATGGTCGGTATATTCACATAAGCATGTATCTGCAATAACGACCAATTCCGGATAGCGTTCTTTTACAAAACGAATCCCTTGTTGAACGATTCCATGGTCATGATAAGCACCTGTGCCCATTGCATCTTTCTCTTCCGGCACGCCAAATAGAATGACAGAAGGAATGCCAAGCTCAACAACTTCATCGATTTCTTCCGCTAGACGATCCAAAGAGAACTGATATACACCCGGCATGGAAGATACCGGATTTTTCACATTCTCTCCTTCGACAACGAATATCGGATAGATAAAGTCTTCTTTCCGCAAGACCGTTTCTCTCACCATTGAACGTAATGCATTTGTATTGCGTAGACGTCTATTTCGTCTGAATTGTAATTTCTCCAAAATTATCCATCCTTTCGCTTCGTTAATGCTTCGATAAGATTCAACAATGTGTATGTATCAGGACGGACATGGGCGACTCCTCCTACATCGATCAGCGCCTTTTCCGTCACATGTCCGATGACACCGATCGTATAACCGTCCCATCCTACTATTGGTGCCACTTCCTCTGCAAACACTTTCACAGCGGAGGGACTTGCAAAAAGAACAGCCTTTTGCTGCTTTCGTCGCAATTGCTCAATCAGCACACCAATGGAATCGGTTGCCCGTTCAGTTGAATAGACCGTCCACTCATCCACTTCAAAAGGCAAACCTTCTTTGATTGTCGGACCTGCAATGGAACCGCGTAAAAACAAAATACGGCGGATAGACGTTCCAGATGGATTGAATTCCTGGACGAATGTATCTGCACTAAATATGGTCGGGATGAAGTCTACTGTCAGCCCTAGCTTTTCAAGCGCTTCTGCCGTTTTTGTTCCTACAGCTGCAATTCTCGTTTGAATCGACTTCGCTGGAATATGATGCCGATCGAGTTTAGCAGCAATTGCCGCAACCGCACTCTGACTAGTGAAAATAAGCCAATCATATGTCGGACAAGTTTTCAATCGGAGCTCGTCTGTCGGGTCGATACATTCCTTCACTTGAATAAGCGGTAAAGAAATTGGTGTTCCTCCATATTGCTTTACAAGGTCGAACACTTCTTCGGACTTGGGTGTCCCAGTAAAAATGACGTTTTCTCCTTGTAAGGGTTGACCATCACGCATCCATTTCCGCCTTCACTTTCTCAATGACTTCGGAAGCACCTTCCGCACGTAATGCTTGCGCCACTTCTGTCCCTACAGCAACAGGATCTACACTTTTGACCGTCTTCTTAAAGATTTGTTTCGCATCCGGTGTTGCGATATAACCAGTCATTTCTACTTCTTTGCCATCGTATGTTGCAAAACCGGCAATCGGCACTTGGCAAGAACCATCCATTTCTGTCAGGAACGTACGCTCTGCTTCGACTTCTTTCCATGTTTTTTCATCTGTTAATTTTGCCAGTTCAGCAAGCAATTCCTCATCATCCGAACGGCACTCAATTGCTAGCGCCCCTTGTCCTACTGCCGGGATACATTCATCCACTGACATGTATTCCGTAATGACATCTTCACTCCAGCCCATCCGTTTCATACCTGCAGCCGCAAGTAGAATGGCGTCATACTCCCCATCGTGCAATTTCTTCAGTCGTGTATCGATATTACCGCGAATCCACTTGATTTCCAAATCCGGGCGAAGGAGTTGGAGTTGTGAACTTCTTCGTAAGCTGGATGTCCCTACGATTGCACCGGCCGGGAGATCCATGAATTTCACATGTCCATTTGAAATGAACGCGTCACGCGCATCTTCACGCGCAGGAATGCAACCGATCACAAGGCCTTCCGGAAGGACGCCCGGCATATCTTTCATGCTATGGACTGCAAAATCGATTTCATTATTGTAAAGGGCTTGTTGAATTTCTTTGACGAACAAGCCTTTCCCCCCTACTTTCGATAACATGACATCTAAAATTTGATCGCCTTTTGTCACGATTTCCTTCACTTCAAATTCAAAAGGGACACCGGCAGCTTTCATCTGATCGATGAACCAGTTTGTTTGCGTTAATGCCAGTTTACTTCTTCTTGAACCTACGATGATTTTTCTCAACCTTATCCAACCTTTCGACTTGTCTTATACCCAAAAATGGAATTCTGACAACCTGCTTCCTAGAAAGAAGTTAATGATTACAAAAAGAAAAGCGAATACATTCGCCCATGCAAAGTCGTTTCCCGTCAGCTTACCACTCCGCATGAAAAATAATACAGAACTATAAACCGCAAGCAAGAAAAACGAACCAATGATTTTCATATCGAAAAACGACCATTCCTGCAGCGCTACATGTGCCCATTGCATCCCTAAGATCAAGCTGACGAGTAGCAAAGGAATCCCTGTATAGATTGCCACTTTCGTGCTGATTGTCGTTTGGTGTAAGGATGGTAATCTTCCAAACTGTTTCGACCATTTCTTCTTCTTTAATATTTTATAGACAAGTAAATAGAGAATCGAAAAAACAAAAGAGAGCGCAAATGCGGCATACGATAGTATTGCAAATGTGATATGAATAATCAAAAGTTCTGAAATGAGTGCCTCTCCAAGTGGAGATTGTTCTATTTGCGTCGGCGCAAATGTATGAATCGTCATAAAAATAAAACCGATAACATTTAGGAAGAAGACTGCGTGTCCGATTTTGTAAAATAAGTGCAGAATAATGGACACCGTAATTAACAGCCATGCATAAAAATAGATGCCCTCAAAGAATGTAAGAACCGGAAACCTTTGCTTTTCAATAATATTCATGATTAAAAAAGTAGTCTGTAATAGATAGACGATAAACAATATCCAAAAGGCACATCGATGTACAATCTTGTCTTTATTCAAATAATCAATAAAGTAAAAGACGAGGCTCACGGCGTATAGTACAACCATCAATTCGTGCAGCCTCGCCATCGCCATTTCAGCCATGATAAACCTCTGCCTTTCTAAAAGCAAAAGCGCAGGCCTGCTTATTTCTAATAATGAAAAAAGGTGTTCCCATGCATCCTTAGTGTATCACACTGATGCGGAAACACCTCATCGACAAGCTCCTAATAAGTCAGGTCCGGTTGCATTACCGTTTTTCTTTCCGCTCTGCTTTTCAACCGCTCTTTCGCCTGTTTCGCAAGTACTTCTTTTTCTTTCACGACATCCTCATCAATACCGAAAATCTGCTGGAATAATTGCAGTTTTTCTGCCCCATTAGCATCCATTGCCAATTCTTTCACTTGCAAAATCGGATCTTTCAGCAATTGATTGATGATTGATTTTGTATGCTTATTCAAAACTTTTTTCTCGCGTTCCGTTAAGTTCGGCATTTTGTTTTCAATACTAGTCATCGTTTCCGTTTGGATAAGATTCGCCTTTTGACGGAGCGCAGAAATGACAGGTACGACACCGAGCGTTGTGACCCATTCTTTGAACTGTACAACTTCTTTTTCAATCATCACACCGATCTCTTCAGCCGCACGTTTCCTTTCCGCAAGGTTCGCTTCAACAATCCCTTGTAAATCATCGATATCGTAAAGGAAGACATTCGGCAAATCGCCAATGCGCGGATCCAGATCGCGCGGCACTGCGATATCGACCATGAAGATCGGTTTTCCTTTGCGCATTCTGTCGACAAGCTTCATCAATTCCACATCAATGACAAATCCATTTGCCCCCGTTGAACTGATGAGGATATCGGCTTCAAGAAGCGCACATTGCAATTCACTCATCGGTTTTGCTACTCCGCCGAATTTACCGGCAAGCTCTTCCGCTTTGGACACTGTCCGATTGATAACCGTCACTTTTCCAGCACCACTGCCATTCAAGTTTTTTACGGCCAGCTCGCCCATTTTCCCAGCGCCAAGAATAGCGATATGCTTATCATCCAACGAACCGAAGATCTTTTTCCCCAATTCAACAGCGGCATAGGAAACCGAAACAGCATTCTCACCAATTGCCGTCTCAGTATGAGCGCGTTTTGAAAACGTGATCGCCTGTTTGAATAGTTCATTGAAAACCGTGCCAGTCGTTCCGATCGATTGGCCTCCCAAGAAGCTATTCCGGACCTGCCCCAAAATTTGCGTCTCACCTAGCACCATGGAATCGATTCCTGCAGAAACGCGCATTAAATGTTCAATCGCACCATCATGCTCATGAATAATCAAATGGGATGAGAACGACTCAATTGGCATATTAAACCATTCCGCTAAAAACTTTTTGACATAGTAACGGCCTGTATGTAGCTGGTCGACTACCGCGTAAATTTCAGTCCGATTACATGTCGAGATAATGACATTTTCCAATATACTTTTTTGCTGTTGCAATGTTTGCATCGCCTGCGGCAATTCCGATTCAATAAAAGACAATTTCTCTCTTATTTCGACCGGAGCCGTCCGGTGATTGACACCGACTACGATAGTATGCATCAGGTGTTCACACCTCTCACGTTCTATTTCATGCTTCCATTATAACATACAGCTTTCACTTCATTATGGTCAATTTGTGAACAACATATGACTATGAACGGTTGAGCATGCCTTTTTAGAATTATTATAATCTAATTCTAAGCCTTTCACCAAAACAAAGCAATGGATTTGCATCCGTACAACAGGATGTATTTTTTTTAATAAAGCACCAAGTTTCTCCAGTGAAAAAACCCGGTAGAACGCTTTTGTCTCCGGGTTTTTGGTAAGGCGGGTTACATTCTACTTTCGATCTCTTTCCATGCTTCTTCGACACCAATCCCCTTTTCAGAAGAAAAGATCAGAAGTGGATCCTCGCTTCGCATTTCAAGTGTTTCCCGTACAATTTTCTTATGTTTTTCCCATTTTCCGCGTGGGATTTTATCTGCTTTTGTCGCAATGACAATGGTAGGTATTTGGTAATGTACCAAGAAATCATACATCGTGCAATCATCGGCAGTAGGCGGATGACGTAAGTCCACAATTTGAATGACTGCCCGTAAATGTTCCCGTTCGGTCATATATTGCTGAATAAATTTCCCCCATGCTTCACGGGATGATTTTGAAACTTTTGCATAGCCATACCCCGGTACATCGACGAAAAAGAGCTGTTCTTCAATTTTATAAAAATTTAGTGTCTGTGTCTTACCAGGTTTCGATGAAGTGCGCGCTAAACTTTTTCTCCCGATCATTTTATTGATAAAAGAGGATTTCCCTACATTCGAGCGACCTGCAAGTGCAAACTCAGGGTAGCCCTCTTCAGGATATTGTTCCGGTCGTACGGCACTCATGATCATTTCTACGTTATGAACTTTCATTTAATTGCGGCCTCCAATGCAATGTCCAGCACTTCTTCCGCGTCGGAAACAAGTTTGAATGTCAATTCTTTCCGGACGCTTTCCGGAATATCTTCGATGTCGCGCTCATTTTCAATCGGCAAGATAATCGTCGTCAAGCCTGCTCGATGTGCGCTCAATGTTTTTTCTTTTACTCCACCAATCGGCAACACGCGACCACGAAGAGTGATTTCGCCTGTCATGCCGACTTCCCGCCGAATCGGTCGCTTCGTCAAAGCTGAAACAAGGGCCGTTGCAATGGTCACCCCTGCAGATGGACCGTCCTTTGGAATCGCCCCTTCGGGCACATGTATATGAATATCGCAGGTTTCATGAAATTCCCGGTCAATCCCGAATTCTTCGGTCTTTGAACGGACATAAGATAACGCCGTCTGTGCCGATTCCTTCATGACATCCCCCAATTTACCTGTCAAAATGAGTTTTCCTTTTCCAGGTGATAATGAAACTTCGATTTGTAATGTATCGCCACCGACTTGCGTATAGGCTAATCCGGTAGCAACGCCAATTTGGTTGATCGTTTCGGCCTGCCCGTATCGGAATTTCCTTTTTCCGATCAGCGATTCAAGTGTTCCCGGGCTAATCGTTACACTTTTCTTTTCCCCAGTGACAATCTGCTTGGCGACTTTCCGGCAAATACCGGCAATTTCACGCTCCAAGCCACGTACACCTGCTTCACGCGTATAATATCGAACGATGTCCATGATGGCTGCATCGTTAAAGCGAGCTTGGGACTTAGTCAAACCATGTTCCTTCAACTGCTTCGGAATTAGGTGATTTTTTGCAATGGTATTCTTCTCGATTTCGGTATATCCGGAAATCGAGATGATTTCCATCCGGTCGCGAAGTGGTCCCGGAATTGCACTTGGATCGTTCGCAGTCGCGATGAACAGCACATTCGACAAATTATAAGGTTCTTCGATGTAATGATCACTGAAAGAATGGTTTTGTTCCGGATCCAGTACTTCAAGCATGGCGGCAGATGGATCTCCACGAAAATCATTGGACATTTTATCGATTTCGTCAAGAAGGAATACAGGGTTGATCTTCCCGGCTTTTTTCATACCTTGTATGATCCGTCCCGGCATCGCTCCGACATAAGTTCGTCGATGACCACGAATTTCCGATTCGTCGCGCACGCCTCCAAGGGAAATACGGACAAATTTCCTACCGAGAGATTCTGCGATGGAACGCGCTAACGATGTCTTTCCGACACCCGGCGGTCCTTCCAGACAAAGAATCGGACCACGCAAAGAATTTGTTAGTTGGCGGACAGCTAAATATTCCAGAACACGTTCTTTCACCGAATCCAAACCGTCATGGTCGCGATTTAATATTGCTGCTGAACGCTTAATATCCAATTGGTCTTTTGTCGCATCCGACCATGGCAACGTCACGAGCCACTCAATATAATTGCGAATTACTCCACTCTCCGCGGCAGCAGATGGAATTTTTTCATATCTGCCAAGCTCCCGCATTGCGGCTTCCTTAACCCCTTCAGGCATAGAGGCTTCTTCGATACGCTCCGTTAACTCGGCAACTTCTATGCCTTTTCCGTCTTTATCTCCGAGTTCGGTTTGAATCGCTTTCATCTGCTCCCGCAAGTAAAACTCTTTTTGAGTTCTCTCCATCGCTTCTTTGACACGTTCATTGATTTTACGTTCTAACTTCAAAACTTCTTGTTCATTGTAAAGGCGGCTGATTAGCCACTCAAGACGTTCGTTGACGTTTAGGATTTCTAAGATTTCCTGCTTTGCAAGGAGTTTAAGCGGCAAGTAAGAAGCGATCATATCTGCCAGTCTTCCAGGTTCTGAAATGGCTGCAACTGAATCGTACGTTTCTTTCGTCACTTTTTTCGAAACTTTCGAGTACTTTTTGAAATAGGTGAGCAATGTACGGGATAATGCCTCGGTTTCCGCATCCCTTTTTTCGTCGTCCGGATAAGTCACCACGTCGACGACCGGATAGAGATCTGCCTCTTGATAATTCGACCATTCCGCCCTTTCAAGCCCTTCAATGAGAACACGATACGTCCCATTCGGGAGTTGCGTCAACGATTTCACTATTGCCAGTGTACCGATGCGGTATAGATCTTCCGACTCCGGATTCTCATTTTCAATTTCTTGTTGGGTTGCAAGGAAGATGAGGTTATCTTGCGCAATGGCATGCTCAATCGCAAAGACGGATCGCTCTCTTCCAACATCTATATGTAAAATCATGGTTGGATAAACCAGTAGACCGCGCAGTGGAAGTAAAGGTATATTTTTCTTTGTACTCACCGGCATGCGGAAGTCACCTCCAATTAAGTATGTATTCTGCTTCATAACCGGTTCGATTATGTAAAAAAGCTGACAACCGATAAGCGCATTTGTACGCGCGTCGTCGGAGTCAGCTTCATCCTTCAGGCGTTACGCCGAATTCTTCTCAGTATCCAAGTCAACTGAAGTACCATCTTCCCTCAAGAGGATTGGACTTGCCTCTCCTTTGACGGATGCTTTTGTAATGATACATTCTGTCACTTCATCAAGTGACGGCAATTCATACATGACATCTAACATAATATTTTCGATAATTGAACGGAGTCCTCGTGCACCTGTTTTCCGTTCAATCGCTTCTTTCGCAATTTCAATCAACGCATCATCTTCAAATCGAAGCGTTACATTGTCAAGCTCAAGCATCTTCTGATATTGTTTGACAATTGCGTTTTTCGGTTTAGTTAATATTAGATAGAGCGTTTCTTCATCAAGTTGTTCAAGACTTGCAAGAACAGGTAGTCGACCAATAAATTCCGGAATGAGTCCAAAACTTTGAAGGTCTTCTGGAATTAATCTAGCGAGGTAAGATTCCTTTTCAGTAACCGCATTCGGTTCTGCTCCAAAGCCAATCACCTTCTGCCCAATACGACGTTTGATGATTTCTTCAATTCCGTCAAAAGCGCCACCTACGATAAAGAGGATATTCGTCGTGTCGATTTGGATGAATTCCTGATGCGGATGTTTGCGACCGCCTTGCGGTGGCACACTCGCAACGGTTCCTTCAAGAATTTTCAATAATGCTTGTTGAACGCCTTCTCCAGATACGTCACGTGTGATGGACGCATTTTCGGATTTACGTGCAACTTTATCGATTTCATCAATATAAATAATACCTTTTTCTGCACGTTCCACATCATAATCTGCAGCTTGGATCAGCTTCAGCAAGATGTTTTCAACATCTTCACCGACATAACCAGCTTCTGTAAGTGATGTCGCATCCGCGATAGCAAACGGAACATCGAGAATACGTGCAAGCGTTTGAGCAAGCAATGTTTTCCCGCTCCCAGTAGGTCCGATAAGAACAATATTCGATTTTGACAATTCGACATCATCAATCTTACTGTTCGAATTCACACGTTTATAATGGTTATAGACAGCAACGGCAAGTGATTTTTTTGCGCGGTCCTGCCCGATTAAATATTCATCAAGGATACTTTGTATTTCTTTCGGTTTCGGAACGTCTTTTAACTCGAACCCTTCTTCAAGTCCGACTTCCTCTTCTACGATTTCAGCACAAAGTTCAACACACTCGTCGCAAATATAAACACCTTGCCCTGCGACTAATTTCCGGACCTGTTCCTGGGATTTCCCACAAAATGAACAGTTAAAGTTATCGTTTTCATCATTAAATTTGAACATCATGCTCACCCCTATTCAAGTGACAATCTTACAAGATTCCCCGATTTTTATCAACTAATTAGTACTATGTAACCTTTGCGTAATTGTTCCTACCTTATGTTATGAAAAACAAGGTACGGTCTCCGTACCTTGTCCATATTGTTTATTATTATTCAGTGATTTTCGCGTTTTCAACAAGAAGTTCAACTGTTTTTGTGAAGCGAAGATCATTTTCAAGCATTGCCGTACCGCCAAGCGTTTTCTTGATTTGCTCGATGTCCATGCCGAATTGTTCGGACATCTTTTCAAGTTCAGCGTTAATTTCTTCATCTGACACTTCAACATTTTCAGCTTTGCCGATTGCTTCGAGTACCAATGATACACGTACGCGGTTTTGTGCGTCATCTTTCATCTGCGCGCGAAGAGCCGCTTCATCTTGCCCAGAGAATTGGAAGTATAGTTCCAAGTTCATGCCTTGCATTTGAAGACGTTGTTCAAATTCACCCAACATACGATCCACTTCTGTGTCAATCATCACTTCAGGGATATCGACTTCGGCGTTTCGTGCAGCCGCTTCTACAAGGTCATCACGAAGAGCTGTTTCAGAAGCTGATTTCTTCTCTTCTGCAGTCTTCTCTTTCAACTTCACGCGAAGTGCATCTAGGCTTTCAACTTCTTCGTCAATTTCTTTTGCAAGTTCATCGTCAAGTTCTGGAACTTCTTTTGCTTTGATTTCATGGATTTTCACTTTAAAAACAGCCGGTTTACCAGCTAGTTCAGCAGCATGGTACTCTTCCGGGAATGTGACTTCAACGTCTTTTTCTTCACCTTGCTTCAGGCCGACCAATTGCTCTTCGAAACCTGGAATGAATGAACCTGAACCGATTTCAAGGTCATACTGCTCAGCTTTTCCGCCTTCGAATGCTTCGCCATCAACGAATCCTTCGAAGTCCAGTTTCACTGTATCGCCGTTTTCAACAGCGCCGTCTTCTTTGACGACCATTTCAGCAAATGCTTTTTGGCGATCTTTCAATTGCTCTTCAACTTCTTCATCCGTTACTTCTGTTTCTTGACGTGTCACTTCAAGACCTTTGTAATCCCCAAGTTTCACTTCAGGCTTTAGCGTAACGACCGCTTTGAAAATGAGCGTTTTTCCTTTTTCCATTTGTTCGATATCGATTTCCGGACGATCGATCGGCTCAATGCCAGCTTCTTCAACCGCATTTGCATATGCTTCCGGAAGAATGAAATCAAGTGCATCATTGTAAAGTGATTCTACACCGTACATTTTCTCGAACAGCTGACGAGGCATTTTTCCTTTACGGAAGCCTGGAGCCTGTACTTGTTTCACTACTTTTTTAAACGCTTTATCAAGACCTGCTGTTACTTCTTCTGCAGGTACTTCCACTGTGAGCGTTCCAGTATTTCCTTCTTGTTTTTCCCATTTAACTGACATAATCAAATACCTCCGAATCATTTTGGCCAATATCTTTTCGTACGTATATACTTAATTGACAACCATTTTAGTATATCACAGTCTCTTCATCTTTCAACTGATTTCCTTCATCACAGGAGGTCCGAATCATTGTCGATTTGCTGAATGTAACAGGACAGTTCTGTTTCGGCAAAACTTTCCCCTGTGAATAAGTATTCTATGTAATTCAAGTAAGCTTCTGCTACTTCCTTCGGTTCATAGTTCCCCCAACCGAACGGAAAAGACGTGATTGTAAACTTTTCGATTAATCCTTTTGCCATTTCCAAACGAGACGGTTCTTTGAACAGTAACCGTTCAATCTCATCCAAAACTTCCAATGTCATGCTGTCCTGTCCAGGCATCGTCAATTCAGCAGGAATCACAACCCGTTCACGATTGAACTTTCGAATGGTCACTTTTTCTTCATAACCCGCTTGGTGTAATAAGGTCAATGCGAAAGTAAGAATAAGCGGTGCAACTTCGGGGAGTTCCACAATTCCTTTTAACAATGGAATCATGTCATTCAGATCCGTTCCTTCTAGCGACGCCAATGCGTATTGCTGAGTTAGCGTATCTAATTTCAAAAATTCCTCAAGTGTAAGCGGCTTTGTTTGAATTTTCGGCTCATCCTCTGCAAAACGCTCCGAAAGTCTTCCGTTCAGCTCTCTTAAATAACGGAATTTACTCAGCAATGCATCCGGTACAATGCCTTCATCAATCAAGGTCCCGATTGTCATTTCAACCTCATCGTATTGTTGCAACTGGATGCTGATCGTCAAATAAAGTTCCATCACATCGATGTAATTGGCAGTGCCACTATGTAAAAGCCTTGCAGCGATTTCTTTTGCACGTTCAAAATCTTTTGTCTCATAAAGGGCTACCGCGTAAGGACCTAGAAATTCCGGAAAGTCAGGTTCATAAACAATTGCCTGGTCAAAAGCTTCGACTGCCTGCTCAAACTCCCCTTTTTCAACGGAGGTCAACCCTTTTTCTACAAGTTTTTCAAATGTTCCAGGGAAGACGACAACATTCGCTTTTTTTCGCAGTCTTCCGTATTTCCTCCGCAATACGCACACCTTCTTTCATCATCCCTACTATAGCATAGCCATTTCCATTTTGAAATTAATCCCCGTTCTGGAGTAAGTCGTCTAATTCCGACCAATTGGTAATCCGGGGAATCTCTAAATGCTGATTATAGGATTGGCTCTTCGTGAACACTTTTATAGGGAGATTTCTTAAAGTTTCTATAATAATTGGCTTATCATCAAAATAATAATCCAGTTCCAACTCTTTAATAATATGAACTTTGTCCTCATCATTCATGCCATAATAAAAACGATCCTGATCGACGGGAAACTGATTGTCAATCATCCATTGCATGGTACGCTCCCCATAGGCTTCCGGTCTGGCGGTAATATAATAGATTTCATGGCCTTCGCTTTCCAATCTTTGCAAAGTCTCCACTGCGTCCGGATATGGCGGACATGATGTAAAGTAGATCTCCTCTAATGAACTGTTCCACATTTCACTCCCCTGTTGGGCCGTCATGTCAAAAAGCTCATGGATTTCAACTTTGTCTAGCTTATGAAACAGATCGACCTCAACATTCCGATTTAACTTGCGGTTATAAATATGAAAAGCATGTTCCCTCAAATTGATCAATGTGTCATCAATATCAAAACCGAATTTCATCATCCTACACCTTCAATCTAGTTCTCTTTTGTATTTCGGATAGCCCGTGAACTTGAAATCTTTCCCTATTTGCGTAATCTGGAGATTTTCCAAATCGACAGCATTTTGCATTAGATTGACGCCCGCACCTTCCAAAAATGTAGGAGCTTGTGTGCCTCCGACCAGCTTAGGCGCGATATAGATTTCCACCTTATCGACGAGCTGATTTTCCAAGAAAGCAGCATGTATTGTACCTCCTCCTTCAATCAGAACAGAGGAGACTTGGTTTTCCCCGAGTATACGAACGACATCTTTCGGATCCACATGCGTAATGCCTGATGTATGATAAATGGAAATTCCTCTTTTCTCCAGCTCATCCTTAGCCTTTTGGTCATACGTCTGTGCAGTAAATATCCACGTTGCTGCCTGTCCATCTGTCACCACTTTTGAATCCATTGGAATGCGTAAAGTGGAGTCCAAAATGATGCGAATCGGATTCCTCCCATTCGGAATCCTTGTCGTCAATTCTGGATTGTCCTCGATAACCGTATTGACGCCGACTAAAATGCCCATATGTTCATTGCGCAGATGATGGACATCTTCCCTTGCTTCGGCTGACGTAATCCACTTGCTGTCAGCGGTGTGCGTCGCAATTTTCCCGTCTAATGTGCTGCCGGCTTTCATCGTCATAAATGGTTGCTGTTCCACGATGAATTTGTTGAACACTTCATTCATCTTCCGCGACTCTTCTTCCATGACGCCAACGACCACTTCAATGCCCGCATCTTCCAAAATCTTCACGCCATTGCCTGCGACGATCGGATTCGGATCTAACGTGGCAATGACTACTTTTTGAAGTCCAGCCTCCACAATTGCCATCGCACAAGGACCGGTTCGTCCATAATGTGAACACGGCTCTAGCGTGACATAGATTGTGCCGCCTTTCGCTTTCTCTCCGGCCATCCGGATGGCATGGACTTCAGCATGCGGCTCGCCAGCCTTCAAATGCGTACCGATTCCCACGATGCGGTTCTCGTTGACAATTACAGACCCGACAAGTGGATTCGGATCTGTCTGTCCCTTCATAGCACGTGCATTCTCCAAAGCTAAGTTCATGTAAAATTCATGACTTGTCATTCGGGTGTCCCTTCTTCCCCCAAATGTCCGGACCGCAATATTTTCGTCTGTAAGTATTTCTCATTGTACTCAGATTTATCGCCCCATAGCGGTTCACGCCCGGATACCGGAAGTCCAGCTTTTTGGAGTGCTTCCAGTTTCTTTGGATTATTTGTCATCAGTGTAACGGGTTTTGCCCGCAGTGTCTTCAGCACACGGATAGCATCTTCATAATTTCTTGAATCGTCGACAAATCCAAGACTTTCATTCGCTTCCACCGTATCGTAACCATTTTCTTGCAATACGTAGGCCATCGCCTTACTGAACAAACCAATCCCACGCCCTTCATGATTGGCTAAATAGAAAAGAGCTCCCGTCCCATGATCTACAATATTTTGCATGGACTGCTTCAACTGATAACCGCAATCGCATCTTTTACTTCCAAAGATATCCCCAGTATGGCAAATCGAGTGCATCCGGATCAAAGCATCATCCGATTCTTCAAAGTCCCCGTAAACGAGTACGCTGGACTGTTGGTATTCCGCCAAATTAGCAGATGATAACTGATCGATAATTTCTTGATAATCTTCCGTAGCCTGGCAACGGTTCAGCCAGCAATACCATTGGAAGACGACCGTTTCTCCGTGTAGATTGACGGGCAATTTGATAGGCCCCACTAAGTAGATGGCACCTTCGTCCGTCTCGATCATTTGTATTTTCTCCTTCAAGACATCCAATACTTTTGTCTCCAATTTTGCATGTAACATACAATCATTCCTTCTATAGTTAAATGTGGTTAATTTTATCAATTACGCCTCGGTGTAATTGTGTCCAGATTTTGAATCGAGCTTGCTCGATTGACTCCTTTCAAAATCTGTGACATCCGCCGGAGGCCTTATCTTCGTTCAGCGGGCGCTTGAACACCCGTGGAGCAGGAAAACAAATCGCATTCATCTCTTCACCTTTAGAGGTGGGAGTTTTCCGCTGAATGAAGATAAATCAGGCCAATTCAATTCATATCTAAAGTCTAAGTGCGACATTTCCATAATAGCATAGGATTATGCGTTTTACGATTCATTGATTTTACTCGAAATACCCCATGTTTCATCAAATTCTTGACACACTCGACTTATATTGTATACGTATGAGTTTTCTATTCACTAACCACATCACTTTGCCTATCTCACATAATTTTTGCTTGTACCACGTCGAAGAAAACACATCAGCGTTCTGTAGAAGTAGAAATAGCCAAGCATTTTTGAAAATATGCTCGGCAACAGTATTGAATAACGGTCAATATCTTATTGTAGAAGTTTCTGGGATTAAGAGTATCTTCCCCGTACTTCCCCTCTCTTCCATCAACTTGTGCGCCTTGCCCGCTTCTTCCAGCGGAAACTTTTCCCCGATTACAATCTTTAAACTCCCATTTTCTAAAAACTCGAAGACTTTTTTAGCGGTATCGCGTACGGTCTCCGGCCGATGCTTTCGAGTTGTCCCGAAACTAAATCCCAATATAGATCGACAACTGGCAGTCAAATCTGTTGTTTGAATCGTAGCTGTTTCTCCGCTTGCGTTTCCAAAGTTAACTAATCTCCCGTATTTCGCCAAACATAATAAACTTTGTTCGGTTACTCTCCCCCCTATTGAATCTAATATCAAATCCACTCCCTTTTCTTGGGTGATTTCAAGGACCTTCTCCACAAAATTTTCTCTGGAAGTATTGATGGCAAAGTCGGCCCCTGCTTCAAGGGCAGTAGCCACTTTTTCTTCCTTGCTTACAGTTCCGATGACTGTACTGGCACCAAGAAGCTTCGCAAGTTGTATAGCCGTCGTCCCGATTCCACCCGCTGCCGCGTGAATGAGCACTTTATCTCCATGTGTCATTCGTCCTACATCTGCCAACAACTTGTAAGAAGTAAATGAAACGATCGGGCACGCTGCCGCCGTTGTAAAATCAAGAGTGGCAGGTATTTCAAATGTCAGATTTATATGGGCAACGACATATTCTGCATACGATCCGCCTTGTGGAAATGCAATCACTCGTTGCCCCTCTTGAAAACCTCCGCCCCCTTCTCCAACCTCCACGATTGTGCCTGCAACATCGAGACCCGGGATAAAAGGCGGTTGACGATCTTTATTTCAATAACGAGCCTTGATATCTGCAAAATTAACGCTAGTTGCTTCTACTTTTATTAATAAATGATTAGGTTTTACGAGCGGCTTCGTAACCTCAACATACTTTAATACTTCAGGCCCTCCAAATTCAGAAACAGTAATTGCGTACATCAAACAAGCCCCCTTCAAGTTTTCTATCTATTAATTCTCTTCTAAGTATACAGTAAAAAACTTCCCTACTGTCTATTGATTAAAAACCCGCTATGAACATTGATTGAATAATGTTCATAGCGGGTTTTTGCAACTTGGTACAGTGTGAAACAGTCTTTTTCTTTTATAATTTTTATTCAATTCCACACAACAGCTATACTATAAATTCGTAGCGTTGAAGGTATCGCCTCCGTTGATTGTTCCTTTTTCAAAGCCTTTCGAAAACCAACGTTTTCTTTGTTCAGAAGTTCCGTGTGTGAAACTATCAGGGACGACACGGCCTTGGGCTTGTCTTTGAAGCCGGTCATCACCGACAGCACTTGCAGCATTGATCGCTTCTTCGATATCCCCTTCATCTAGAACATTCAACTCTTTTTCATGATGCGCCCATACTCCTGCAAAATAATCGGCTTGTAATTCCAATCGGACCGAGTATTGATTGAATTCCTTTTCGCTTAACTTAGAGCGGAGCGCATTCACTTTATCACTCGTTCCTAAAAGAGTTTGAACATGATGCCCCACCTCATGGGCAATGACGTAGGCCATCGCGAAATCGCCCGGTGCTTGGTATCGATCACGAAGTTCCTCAAAGAAGCTTAAATCGATATACAATTTATGATCTCCCGGACAATAAAAGGGTCCAACTGCCGAATTGGCTGTCCCGCAAGCGGATTGAACGATGTCCGTATATAACACCAATTTAGGATTTTCGTAGGTCATCCCTTGCTCTTGAAATAATTCAGACCAAATGGCTTCCGTATCTGCAAGAACAACCGACACAAATTCAGCCAGCTCTTTCTCCTCAGCCGTTTCTTCATAAGGAACGGTGTTGCCAGTCCCACCGATTTGCGAACCATTTAACAATTCGCCAGGATCTCCTCCAAGAAAAGTGAACAGCAAGATAAGGATGATTCCTCCGATACCGCCTCCCGCAATCGCGACTCCGCCTTTCCTGCCTCCTCTTCGGTCTTCCACATTGGCGCTACCTTTTCGCCCTTTCCATTCCATACAAATCCCTCCATGCTACGATACACAATCATGATTTTCTTGAATGACGTCTCACTAATTATGGTATACCCAAAATTTCTGATGTCTAATTCTTCTAGTACAAGACTGCTCCAAAAGCTCAAAACAAGTTAAAAAGCCAAAGGGAATTTCAATTTCCCTTTGGCTTTTTAACTCATTTGACTGGATAATAAAAAACTGCCGTTAAATTTCAACCCCTTCTTCCACTTGCTTGGCCGTTTCAGTTTCAATTTGTAGCGCCGTTAACAATCCTTCTAATGTTGCTTCTTCAATAGTACGTGGTGCTAAGCAGTCTCCAATTTGACCTACAAATGGGGCCAGATTTTTTATCTCTTCATACAATTCAATGTTAGGTACACGTCCTAAAGACAAAACAATTATTTCATAATTATCCACTTCTTCTGTTGTATGTGTAAATAAATTTCTTATCACGACCTTGCCATTTTTAATACCGCCAAAATCATGATGCTCTTTAATAGCAATGTTTAATTCATAAAGTTTCTTCATATATTCATTACGAAGATATTGATGAACTTCCTCGCCCACATGCAGTCTTGCTGTAATAAGGGTAACCTCACAACCTTTTTCGGCCAAGTGAAGTGCCGATTCCGTCCCTGACCAATCACCGCCAAAGTCGAACACGACCGCATTGGCAGCTTTTTTGATATCTTTTTTGATATCTTTTTTGTTGAACAGATCGTCTACCGTAACAATCCGAGGATCGTCTATTCCTTCCACCTGTGGGAGATATGGTCTTGAACCAAGCGCACAAATAATCGCGTCTGGCGCTTCTTCAATTATTTTTTCAACGGTCATTTTCCTTCCTAACGCCACATTCACCTGACTAACCGCTAATTGCCTTGAATAGTTATCTAGCATCGATTCGGCCATTTCTTGGCGCATGGGGGCTTTGCGCATCGTTTTAAGCAAACCACCAATTGCATCACTTTGATCGACAAGTTTTACATCGTAACCTTGTGTATCAGCTGTAATAGCGGCTTCCATTCCAGCTGGCCCAGCGCCGATAACAAGAACAGATTTCTTATCATATTTTTGTGTTAACAACGGCAGAATCTCTGCTTCTTTACCTGCTTGTGGGTTTTGGATACAACTGATTGGCAAACCTTTATGATAATGGCCAATGCATGCTTGCAGACATCCAATACATGCGTCTATTAAATGAAATTCGCCTAGCCGCGCTTTATTAGGCATATCAGGATCAACAATCGTAGCGCGTGTCATTCCGACCATATCCGCTTTACCCGTACTGATGATTTGTTCCCCTTGAACGGGATCGACAACTCTTGAACCAACAAATACCGGAACTGCACCAGCCATCCGAATTTTAAAACTATCTGCTGACAGATAAGCTTGCTTTATTGGCGATGGAGGTACAATATGTGTTGACCCCGCAAATGTACTTGAATCTCCTGCAGTGACATTAATAAAATCAAGTCGAACCTTATCAACAAGGTACTCAACAATTTGTACAGCATCTTTAATCTTCGTTCCATCCATCGTCATTTCATCAGAACTCATACGAATACCAACTGTAAAATCTTCCCCTACTGCTTTCCATACGCGTTCAATGACTTCAACAATAAATCGCATGCGGTTTTCAAAAGAACCACCATATCGATCCGTTCTTAAATTCGTATGAGCTGCCCAAAACTGTGCAGGAAGATATCCATGTGAACAACAAATTTCCACACCGTGAAGGCCGCCTTCTTTTGCCAACTTAGCTGAAAGAGCAAATCCTTCAATTACTTTTTCAATCTCTTCCAGGCTCATTGGTTTCGGCATTGTGCTAAATCGTAAACTGGGAACAGCAGAAGGAGCCCAAGCAGCATTGCGGTAATCGCTTGAAACGACTTCTCTCCCTCCATGGAACAGCTGTGAAAAAACTTTCGTATCATATTGCTGCATTCTTTTAGAAAGTTTGGAATAAGCATCTACAACTTTCTGATCGAACCCTGCTATTGTATTCGTCGTCAGCATACCTGAAGGATGAACAGCTGCCGCTTCTAGAATAACTAAGCCAATTCCGCCTTTTGCACGAGCCTCATGATAAGCGATTAAGTCTTCCGTAGGAATACCATCAATGACATGGTTTGTTTGGTGCGCTGTGCTTAAGATTCTATTTTTAATTTCCGTATTTCCGATCTGCACTTTTGTAAATAAATGTTTAAATTGAGCCATTAACTATCCACTCCTCCACCTTTTAGCAATAATAAAATAGAAATCACTCAGCTTTGCGAAATCGGCCAGTAATAGAAGACAAATGTTATTACTATAATAATTACACCGCTCGCCATCAAGTATGCTGGATACCTACGCGTAATCAACATTTCTTTCGCTTCATTATCTTCAATAGGGCGTTGTAGCAATTTTGCTTGATAAGCTCTTTCAGCTGCGGTAATTTCTCCGAATCTTGAACCTATTATAAGAGTAATACCACTTAGAATAACCCCGATAATAACTGGGTTTAAATAGACCGGCAATGCAACAGCCATGCCTAATAGTTCACCAAAGATAACTCCAAAGAAGCCGACTATGATACTCCAAAAAGCACCTTCTTTTGTCACCGTTTTAGAAAACACACTGGAAAAAGCAACAGGTCCCCAAGATGCTGCAAACAATGTCGCTGCAAAATAACCAATCCACATGACAGACGGTGGCTGCCATAATCCTATTAATAAAATTACAATGCTTACGATAATCATAGAAATTCTACTAACTTTTAATAATTCTTTATCCGTATAGTGTTTTTTACGTGATTGTTCCAACATATCTCGAGCAACACTATTCCCTATTAACTGTAAAAACGTGGCACAAGAGGATAAAGCCGCGGCCATAATCCCACTAACAATAATGACTCCAAGCCATGTAGGCACAATATTCATCGCTGCCCATATAAAGACTTTTTCTGTTGGATTGATATCGGTTTTAATGTTGTTAATGGTTGTTATGCTAATATGCAAGAATAAATAAATCGTAAGAATTGAGATTGTTGCCCATACACCCGATCGAATCGCTACATGTTCATTTTTCGCCATTAAATAACGACTACTTTGCCATGGACTTATCGCAACTACTGAACCCCAAACTAATCCTAAAATAATAGCCCAGACGATTGTTTCAGTCGGAGTTCCCATATATGCACTAGGCCCACTGATTCCATGCCAGCTGAACAAATCGGGCTTTTCAATATTATTTGCCGCGTTAATAATCGCGTTCGGAAATCCACCAGTCGACTTTATAATAAATGGAAAGGAAATATAGGCTGCAATTGAAAATATAAAAAACATAATCGTATCGTTAACCATAACCCCTTTAGCACCTGAAAGAATGGTAAATGAAGCATACACAACCCACATCACCACCAGTGCCATTGCATAAGGTATTTTAAAAATTTCAGCTAAGAGAATTGAAGCGCCTTGAGTGACTGCAACTAGGTAAGCTGCAATACCAAGAACTGTCGTTACCGCAGCAACTATTCTCACTTTCTTAGATTGAAAGCGGTTACCAAAATATTCAGGGACAGTCAGTGATTTGCTTCTACGTAAATAGCGGCCAAATAAGAAGACCCCGAATATATAACCGCTGGCATTAAAAATAACGAGAACAAGTAATGGAATAGCATAGCCTTCATAGGAGAAACCAACTTCCCCCATAAAAGAAACTGTGCTCAAAAATGAGGCCACAAGTGTCCCGGTGATCATAAGGGTTGTCCCGCTTCTGCCAGAAACATAATAGTCTTCTGAGCTTTTGATTGTTTTCGATAAGACCACACCAATTAATACATAAATTAAAAAAGAAACAATGATTCCCACTATAAAAACCATTTGCTACACCGCCTTTTTATAGTTGTCATTATTTTTTAGGCCTTCAATGTTTTCAACACCTTCCGTCTGGCGAGCCTCTGCCTCCATTCTCTTTAGAAAAAATCGTGTAATGAATCCCATAATAATTAAAGCGCTTCCATAAGCAAAACTAAAAATTAATTCACCCATAAGAATCCCCCTTTTAAAATTGAGTTTTCATTTTAAAATATAGAGTTATCAATTTTCATCCTTGCCATTTAACAACTCGAATCTGTTTTCTTACAGACATCCTTTTGCTTACGCTTAACTGGCATTAATAATTTCGGCATGCTCACCTTCCTCTATTAACCTTTGATATACTGTAAATATATTCATACTCACTTAATTACATGCGAATTAATTAACTCACATTTAATTAAGTGTTAATTAATTATAGATTAATCTGAAATTTTATTCAAGGAGGTTTTTTAATTTGCAACAAAATAAGCAATCCATTGGTGAACAGATACGCTCGATCCGCAAAGCTAAGGGGATTACGATAAACGAATTATCTAGAATAACAGGGTTTACTGCTAGCTTTATTAGTCAGTTTGAGCGAGATATCACGAAAGGTTCAATTGCATCTATTCAAAAAATAGCAAGTGCATTAGATATAAATGTCTCTTCACTCTTTCATGGGTTTGAAACTGAGAATCAGACATTACAATCTGTATCCATTATTCGGAAAGAAAATAGAAGAGAAATGACTTATCCTGATGGGAAAACCATTGATTATTTATTGACTGAAATGAAGGGTAATTTAGAAGTTATTTATTCTGTAGTTGAACCCGGCGGAGGTAGTGGCGATCATTACTCTCATGAAAGCGAGCAAGAATGTGTCGTTATTCTCAAAGGACAAATGGAAATTTCCGTTGATCAGTCCACGTTTATTCTCAATCAGGGAGATACGATTAATTTTTCAAGTCGATTACCGCATGCTTGGAGAAATATCGGTAATGATTCTCTCGAAGTCATTTGGATTATTACGCCGCCAAGCTTTTAACGCATAGCGCTGTCATTTCAACCGATGATTCTAAAATCCAGATGCACTTGCACGAATAGAAGTTGAAACGGGATAATGCAGAAAAGTCGCTAATCAATCCGTAAATATCCGGACTAATTAGCGACTTTCATTTTTATGAATAACTTCCACAACTTATCCGTGATTTTTAGTATTTACCTCTTCATGCCCTCACCAACATCCTTTCCAATGCGTTGATCGCCTCTTTTGTCGTCTCTTCATCAACCGTGATAACGTTCACTTTTTCCCCGTTCACAATGCTTTCCAAACTCCATAACAAATGTGGCAGATCAATACGGTTCATAGTCAAACAGGGGCACATGCTTGGATTCAAGGATATGATCTGTTTATCTGTATGCTGCTGAATGAGTCTATTCACTAGATTCATTTCTGTTCCAATCGCCCATTTACTACCTGATGGGGCTTTTTCAATCGTATCGATAATATATTTCGTTGAACCATTGTCGTCAGACATTGCGACGACTTCGCGGGAGCATTCTGGATGAACGATAATTTGCATATCCGGGTGCTGTTGACGGACATCTACAATATTTTTCACCGTGAAGTTTTCATGGACAGAACAATGGCCTTTCCATAAAATCACTTTGATGTCTTCCAGCGCCCCTTCATAGACTAGCTTATCCTGAATGGGATCCCAAACAGCCATCTGTTCAAGCGGAATGCCGATATCGAATGCCGTATTGCGACCAAGATGTTGATCTGGTAAAAACAGAATCCGCTCTTTTTGCGTAAATGCCCATTTGACCATCGCATGCGCATTCGAAGATGTCACTGTCGCTCCGCCGTTTTTCCCAACGAACGCTTTGATAGCCGCCGTTGAGTTGACATATGTGAGCGGAACAATGGTTTCACCAAACATTGCTGTAAGTGCATCCCATGCACGATCCGTCTGAAAGATATCCGCCATATCGGCCATCGAACAGCCCGCACGCATATCCGGCAAATACACTTTTTGCTGATCATTCGTTAAAATATCTGCCGTTTCCGCCATGAAGTGGACACCACAGAAAACAATATGCTCGGCCTTTTCATTCGTTGCACAAAGTTGAGCGAGTTGCAACGAGTCGCCGGACACATCGGCAAATTGAATCACTTCTTCTTTCTGATAGTGATGGCCCGGGATGAAGAGCTTTTCCCCAAGCTGCTCTTTAATTTCCCGAATACGCGCTTCCATTTGCTTACGAGTTAGCTTCCTGTAATGCTCCGGCAATGTACCACTCTTTTTTTCTTCAAAATAGTGTAATATAGACATCCGAAACCCTCCATTATTATTCGCTAATCCTTACAATTGCACTTATATCTAGTGCCTTTACAGAATGTGTCAAGTAACCTAATGAAATATAGTCGACACCCGATTCCGCATAGGCACGAATCGTCTCATCTGTAATCATGCCAGATGCCTCGGTAATGATTGAATCCGGAACAATTTGCCGCCAATCCTTGATTGCCTCGGGCGTACAATTATCAAACATGATAATATCGGCTTTTGCAGCAATCGCTTCTTGTAATTGCTCGAACGTTTCAATTTCCACCTCAATTTTGACAGTATGTCCAAGCGACGCCCGCACCTTTTCAACCGCCCTCGAAATAGAGCCTGCAAAAGCAAGGTGATTATCCTTTAACATCACTGCGTCATATAAGCCATTGCGATGATTAACACCACCACCGGTACGAACTGCATATTTGTCGAGCATGCGTAAACCCGGAACCGTCTTCCTCGTATCACACACTTTCGTTCGGGTTCCTTCGATTTTTTGCACCACACGATTGGTCTCTGTTGCAATCCCGCTCATCCGTTGAATCAAATTCAAAATCACACGTTCACTTTTCAATAGACTACGAACTGATCCTGTCGCCGTCGCAATCAAGGTACCACTTTTAATCTTTCCGCCATCCTCTATATGACTGACAACTCTGGTGGATGAATCAACGACAGATAACCCTTCTTCAATCACTTTCCTACCGCAAAAAACACCTTCCTTTTTAGCGACAATCTGCAATTCCCCCGTTACTTCCTCCGGAAATAGAAAGTCGCTTGATACATCATTGTCTCCGATATCCTCTATGTAAAACTGCTCAAGCATGGACTTCAACTTGATCGTATTCACGATGTGGTACCCTCATTTCTATTCCCTTTTTTGATTGGACAATATGAATTTTCCGCCAACGCTCATCTTCATCCGGGAAGTCTTCCCGCTTATGTGCTCCCCTACTTTCCTCACGCAACAAAGCCGCATGGGCGATCAGTTTTGCCGTTTGAACCATGAACAACAATTGAATGTCCTCGCTGCTACTATCGTCTAAAGAAAAATCAATACGCCCAACAGAGTCATAGTCGTTTAACCATGCTCTTAGCTGTTCAAGCTCCAACTGACTTCTAATGATTCCCGCATACGCCATCATTTTTTCCCTCAGTTGCTGTTTATCAGGTAATGAATAGTTGGTGATAGTTGTACGCTTTGTCAAATCGATTTTCATCGGTTCCGACTGACTGTGCAACATTTGTTCATTTAGATAAGCTGCCAATTTCTTGCCGTAGTGGAGCCCCTCCAATAAAGAATTACTCGCAAGGCGATTGGCACCATGGACACCTGTTGCTGCCGTTTCACCAATTGCATACAATCCTTCAACAGTAGTTCGACCGACCGTATCGACTGCAATGCCCCCCATTAAAAAATGACACCCAGGCGCAACAGGAATTTTGCCATCCTCAATTGAGATCCCTTGTGCTTGACAGATGGCCGTAATCGTTGGGAATTTCTCTTCAATTGCATTGATCATCGAAATGTCCAGATAGACCTCTCTACCCATTGATCGTTGCTTAAACAGTTCTCCTGCAACTACATGGCGCGGTGCCAAATCGCCAAGCAGATGCACATCTTTCATAATTGCGTTCCCCTGCGCGTCAACAAGTCTTGCACCTTCTCCCCTGACCGCTTCAGAAATCAATCCTGCAGTTTGTCCATTGACATACAGTAAAGTCGGATGAAATTGGATAAATTCCATATCTAAAATTTCCGCCCCTGACTGGTAAGCAAGTGCGATCCCATCTCCCGTGATGGAGGGATCATTTGAAGTGAACAAAAACAAACCGCCTACACCGCCAGTGGCTAACACAACGTGGTCACTCCAATAGACCTCGTTATTGCCAAGATCATCTTTCAGCTTTACACCGATGCACTTTTTCGTTAACGGATGAATGACCAACTCATAGACCAGCCGATTTTCCAATACATCAATGTGGGAGCTGAGCGTCGTCATTAGATGATCCATGACATGTTTTCCCGTAGCATCACCGCCGCAATGCACAATTCGGTTTCGACTATGCGCACCTTCCATCCCTAAGGAAAATTGTCCAGTAGGATTTTCGTCAAATCGGAGTCCACTTTGCGTCAACTCATTAATGAGCGAAGGTCCCTTTTCCACAAGATCCAGGACTTCTTTTTCATTATGAAAATCACATCCTGCATGAATCGTATCCTCATAATGCAGGGATGGTGCGTCGTTCTTTCCAATAGCTGCAGCAATACCTCCTTGTGCACGATACGAATTGCTGGAACGTAAACCAGATTTTGTAATGAGGAGTATGGGAAACCGATTGCTGAGATGATTGGCAAGTTGCATAGCGGCAATGCCGCTTCCAACGATGATGCACTGATATCTTTTCACAAGTATCCTCCCTAGCTTTCTATATGTCTTGACACCTATCTTTACACAAAAAGCGAAATATGACAAGATAGATATATACTTTTATCTTCGTTCAGCAAAACCCGCTGAATGAAGATAAAGCCTAAGGCGGATGTCACAGATTTTGAAAGGAGTTAATTGAGCTTTGCTCAATTCAAAATCTGGACGCAATTACGCCGAGGCGTAATTGATTGGAGGAAAAAATCATGCATTATTTTGATTATGCGGCATCAACACCGCTTCATCCTGAAGCTTCCCATGTATTCGTTAAACTTTCCGAACAGTGCTATGGGAATACAAGTAGTTTGCATGATGTGGGAGGAGAAGCTCAAAACATGCTGGCACTTTGTCGTCAAGAATTTGCCGATTTGCTTGGCGTACAGACAGCTGGCGTGTATTTCACTTCCGGTGGAACTGAAAGCAATTTGCTGTCTATCATTTCACTCGCAAAAGCAAATCGCCATCGCGGCAATCACATTGTCACAACCGCAGGGGAACACCCTTCTATTGATTCGGCATTGGATTATTTACGACAAGATGGCTTCGCTGTCACAGTAGTGCCATTCGATCCATCCGGTCAGGTCGATCTTCAGTTTTTCAAAAAGGCGCTGCGAGAAGATACTATTTTAGCGAGTGTCCAGCATATTAACCCGGAAATCGGTGTGATCCAACCGCTGGAGAAAATCGCGAAATTGCTGAAAGGTCGCCAGATTCTTTTGCATAGCGACTGCGTCCAATCTTTTGGGAAGATGGACTTGAAACCAATAGCAAAAATCGTCGATAGCTTAACCGTATCGAGTCATAAAGTGTACGGTCCCAAAGGAGTCGGTGCCGCATACATCCATCCACGTCACCGGATTATTCCTGTCTTTCCCGGCTTTGTGCATGAAGCAGGATTTAGAGGGGGCACTGTCAATGTTCCTGGAATTGCGTCCTTTATAACCGCCGCTATATTATGTGCAAAGAATAGTTACGATACCAAAAAATATAAAGCACTCCGTTCTATTTTTATGGATGAGTTGAACAAACACTCTGAACTGTTCACTATCTATGAGGCGAGTACAGCAGAAACACAACTTCCCCAAATCATTGGGCTCGGCGTGAATAATGTAGAAGGTCAACTCATAATGCTGGAATTAAATCGCTATGGATTCGCGATTTCTACAGGCAGCGCATGCCAAGTCGGACAGCAACATTCCTCGAAAGCGATGCTCGCATTACAAGTCGATCCCCAACGAGCGAAAGAGTTTATCCGCATTTCATTTGGGCACAGTACAACGATAGAATGTGTACAGCAGTTAGTTGGTCAACTGATACAAATTGCGCTGCAAATCCGCCCTGTAACGATTGGGAAATTGTAATCGGTGTCGCAACAGCATTCCAAAGCTATAGCAAAAGCCGTCCGCTTCTTAACCACATTGGTCAAGAAGCGGACGGCTTCTATAGATAATGCTATGTTTTCAATACAAATTCATTATTGAGTCAAATTCCCGATCGACAAATACTTCGTCTCCAAATACGGCTCGATACCCTCGATGCCACCTTCACGGCCAATTCCACTTTCTTTCATACCGCCAAACGGAGCATGCGCGGCGGATGGTGCACCGTCATTCCAACCGATGATGCCAAAGTCCAGATTGTCATGTAAGTACGTTCCAGTCCGATAATCATTCGTAAAGAAATAGGCTGCCAAGCCATATGGCGTATTATTCGCGATTTCGACTGCTTCTTCAAGCGTCTTAAAACTCGTGATTGGCGCGATTGGACCAAATGTTTCCTCCTGCATGATCTCCATGCTTGCATCAACATTTTTCAAGACAGTTGGATGGACAAAATAATACCCTTTTTCCCGATCGATTTCATATTCATTCCCGGTTAGCACTTCTGCCCCTTTGTCAATTGCGTCTTGTACTTGTGCGACAATTTTGTCATACCCTTTTTCATTAATAATCGGTCCGACGTCTGTAGATTCGTCCAACCCGTTACCTACGTTCAGTTTGGAAACGGCTGCTGTAAACTTCTCCGCAAAGGTATCCACGACATTTTCGTGCACAAGAATTCGATTGACGCAGACGCAAGTTTGGCCCGCATTTCTAAATTTGGATATGATCGTTTGAGCAACGGCCCAATCAAGATCTGCATCTTCCGCAATGATTAACGGAGCGTGCCCCCCTAATTCCATCGTCACATGTTTAATCGTATCAGCGCTTCCTTTGATCAGCGCTTTCCCGACAGGCGTAGAACCTGTAAATGTAATTTTCCGCACAAATTGACTTTCTGTGAATAATCTTCCGACGACAGACCCTTTCCCATTCACATATTGGATAGCGTCTTTTGGAATCCCAGCTTCATGCGCCAGGTCTACGAGTGTCATCGTCGTTAACGGCGTTTCTTCTGCCGCTTTTACGATGAATGTACAGCCTGCCGCTAATGCAGGTGCCGCCTTTCGAGTCATCATCGCCGCTGGAAAATTCCAAGGCGTGATTGCCGCAACTAAGCCGATCGGTTGCCGGCTCACAACAATTCGTTTCGTTTCGGAAGATGCCGGAATGGTCCGTCCATAAATGCGGATCGCTTCTTCCGCATACCAATCGATATAACTCGTTGCATAGTCCACCTCGCCCAATGATTCACGCAAAGGCTTTCCATTTTCCATCGTCATCACTTTCGCGATTTCTTCTTTATTGTCTTGAATTTTCCGAGACCAGGCTTTCAACAATCGTGAACGCTCATGTGCATGGACTTTTGCCCATGTTTTGAAACCTTTATGCCCCTTCTCTAGTGCCACGTTAATTTCTTCTTCCGTGTGTCGCGTGACCTCTTGGATGAGCTCACCTGTAGCAGGATTATTTACTCTAAAAGCTGTTTCAAAAGTCGTTGACATTTGTTACCACTCCTTTAGTCGTTTCTTTAGGACGTATAAACCACAAACTAAGACCGATTAGAGACCAGACACCTACGATAAGCCACTCAATTGGCCACACAAGAGCGGAAGGCATGCCTGGCAAATAGAAGCTAATAAAAATAATACTTAAGAGTATGGCCATTATACCAACAAATCTATAATATTTGATTTTATAAGGCCTTTCTAAACCAACGTCTATTTTCCTCAATCTTAAAAATGCGATTGAGACAAGTAAATATCCGAAAACGATTCCAATTCCCCCTGCATTCACTATCCACACTAGTGCAGGTCGACCAAGAAATGGTGCCACAAATGCTAGTATCCCTAGGAAAACGATTGCATTTGTAGGTGTTTTATATTTCGGATGAATATATCCAAACCACTTCGGAATCATATTACGTGCGGACATCGCATACATGATACGGCTTCCACCGATGATAAACGCATTCCAACTTGTGACAATACCCGCGACACCGCCCAATACAAGTATTGTACCAAACCATTGACTTCCAAATAAATTCACCATCGCATCAGCTGTCGCTAACGAAGATAAAGAAAGCTCAGATTCTGTCAATCCGACACTTACTCCAAATACAATCAGTAAATAAAAAACAACAGCGCTAATGATTGAAATAATTAAAATACGGCCTATAATTTTGGGCGGTGCTTTAATTTCAGACGCCACTTGCGGAATAACGTCAAACCCTACAAATAGAAACGGGATCATAATTAGTACGGACATCGTGCCTCCTACTCCATTTCTAAATAGTGGCTCCATATTCGACATTTGGCCATTTTTTAGTGCACCAAATACTAAAAGAGCACCAACTACCACAATAGCAACTGTAAAGACAGATTGGAATATTGCAGCAGGTTTAATACCAAAATAATTTAAAGCGGTTAAAACAATTGCTCCACCAGATCCGATAAGTACCCACGTTAGATAAACGTCCCATCCTCCCAGGTTCCATAAAAACAATTTATGTTCAACTGGGATAACGTAATCGATAACGGTTGGTAATGCCACTGCTTCAAATGTGATGACAGAAACATAACCAAACAAGACAGCCCATGCTGCTACGAAGGCACTTCTCTTACCAAAAGCTCTCAAAACGAAAACGAGACCACCACCGGTTTCTGGTATCGCCGACGCTAATTCAGCATAAGTAAGGCCTATGAAGATGATCAACAGTCCACCTATTAAAAATGCGATAATACTTCCTAAAAATCCTGCTCCGGCAATCCATTCTCCTGAAAGAACTACCCACCCCCAACCAAGCATAGCACCCAATGCTAAGAATAAGACATCTCCGGTAGACATTGATTTTGAAAAATCCTTATTCATATATTAAATTCACCCATCCCTTAATCTAAGCTGTTAGTTAAACGCTTCTTCCAAAATGTCCAGTCCTTTCGATAGCTCTTCATCCGTAATGACAAGTGGCGCTAAAAAACGGATGACATTCCCTTTTAATCCTGCTGAAAGAAGCAGTAGACCGTTCGCATTTGCATATTGCACAATCTCACTCGTCTTTTCTTTATTCGGAAGCTTTTCCGTCCGGTTATTAACAATTTCAACTGCAACCATTGAGCCTAAGCGGCGAATTTCTCCGACATAACTATGCTTCTCAGCCAGTTCAATCAATTTTGACTCGATCTTTTGCCCAAGGATTTCCGATTTTGCTAACAGATTTTCTTCTTCGATAATATCAATGACTGCCAGCGCAGCGGCACATGCAACAGGACTACCCGCATAGGTACCACCTAACTCTCCCGGTGATGCAGCGTTTAAAATTTCAGCTCTTCCAACCACACCGCTCAATGGCAAACCTGCAGCCAAAGATTTCGATACCGTGACCAAATCCGGGACAACATCAAATTGTTCCATCGCAAACATTGTACCTGTTCGTCCAAAACCTGTTTGAATTTCATCGGCTACAAAAACAATACCATGTTCTTTACAGAATTCGCTTACCGCTTGCACAAATTTCTTCGGCGGGACAACGAAACCTCCTTCACCTTGGACAGGTTCCATCACAACACAAGCAACCGTTTCCGGTGCAACCGTTGCAACAAAAAAGTCTTTGAACTCTTGGATCACGCGGTCTACATATGCTTCTTCTGTCATTTCGCTCGGTTTGTGATACAAGTAAGGATAAGGAGCTTGGTAAATCTCTGGCGCAAAAGGCCCGAATCCAAATTTATACGGCTTCACTTTACTGGTCATCCCCATTGTCAAGTTCGTGCGACCATGGAATCCACGGACAAATGAGACGACCGCTTGTCTTCCTGTATATTTGCGTGAAACTTTAATGGCATTTTCGACAGCTTCTGCTCCTGAATTCAATAGAAGCGCCTGTTTCTCAAACGTTCCTGGTGTTATTGCACATAATTTTTCTGCCAGTTGAATATAGCCTTCATACATCATAACGTTAAATCCAGGATGCAAAAATTTTTCAATCTGTTGGTTGACTGCAGCCGTCACTTTCGGATGGCTGTGCCCCACATTCAATGTCCCGATTGCGGCCGCAAAGTCGATCCATTCTTTTTGATTGATATCTGTAATCGTCGCACCAGAGGCAGAATGTGCAATATTGAGATTTCCATTACTCACACCTTGTGGAACGTATTTTTTCCTCTTTGCTTGCAATTCCTCAGTAAATCCAGTTGTTAAAACCATCACTACCACTCCTTTTGTCAGAATTATATATTTAGTATCCTGTTTATCTGGTACAATAAAAAGAACCAGATTACAGTTTCTTTAGGTACCAGATACAAGGAGGAGTTTCATGTTCTTTTTAACTTTGGATAAAAGTAAAGGGGAAGAAAAATATATATACCAGCAGATCTATAGAGGTATCAAGAACGCCATTTTCGCAGGCGAGCTGCAGTCAAATGAAAAATTGCCTTCAAAGAGAAACTTGGCAAAAGAGTTGGATGTCAGTGTGAATTCCGTCACAAACGCGTATGAACAGTTACTTGCTGAAGGATATATTTATTCGTTGGAAAGAAAAGGCTATTACGTTGAAAACATTGCCCAATTCATCATTAAAGATGATCAACAGCAAAACAAATTACCACCAGACCTAAAAGAAAAGATAGCCGATAAAGAAGGATGGCTCTCTTTGTCCCATATGACAGCCGACATCTCCTCATTCCCTTTTAAAGATTGGATGAAATATCAAGAGAAAGCGATAAAAAACCATAAAATCGAGTTGAGCGAAATTACACATCCGCAAGGACCTTATCTCGTTAGAAAATCCATTGCCCGCTTAATTAAACTAACGCGTGGAATTCTTTGTGAACCCGAACAAATTGTCATTGGAGCAGGAACCCAATCATTAATCCGAAATGCCATGAGCATGCAAAACGCCGAAACGATTGTTGCCATCGAGAATCCAGGATACTCTCGTTTTTACAAGATGTTAAAGAAAATGGAATTCGATGTCCGCCCCATTCCATTGGATGATGAAGGTATTGACATTCAGCAAATTGAAGCGTCCCATGCGAGATTCGTCTTCGTAACACCTTCCCATCAATTTCCCACAGGAAAAATCATGCCTATTTCAAGGCGTATCGAGCTGCTCAATTGGTCTGTCCAACAAGAGAATCGCTATATTGTTGAAGATGATTACGATAGTGAATTCAAATATGAAACGGATAATATCCCTTCACTACAAAGCTTGGACCGCAACCAACGGGTCATATACACAGGCACTTTTTCAAAAACGATGTTACCCGGTTTGCGGATCAGCTATATGGTATTGCCCCCAGAAATGTTGAGGGAGTACCGCGACCACAATGCGGACCTCATCCAGGACAGTAACACGTTAGGCTTATACACACTACATTATTTCATCGAAAACGGGGATTATAACAGACATGTGAAAAGGATGAATCACCAGTATGAATTGAAAAGAAAGTTGCTGATCAAGCAGCTGCAAACTACGTTCGGCACCTCCGTCGAGATCGAGGACATCCCGGCAGGCCTCCACTTTCTTGCATATTTTCATACGTCACGAAGCTATGAGGAGATTATGAAGAGGGCAACACAAGTGAAACTGGAAATCTATTCGATGAAGCGATTCATGTTGTCTAAAAAAGAGTGCGCTACCGGCAGCATCGGTTTGGTCATCGGCTTTGCAAACATTCATGAAGATCAGATATCCGAAGCCGTGAAACGATTATCTAAAATTTTAGAACAAACTTAACAAATCTAGCTTGTCTTTTCAATTATCATTCCCGTTATTTCCAGGGAAATAAAGTCACCCACAAACGTTAAGACAACAACGTTTGTGGGTGACTATCTAAATCTCGTAAATAGAATTAAGACTGATTTCATATACGAAAAGACTCACGGTTAACTCTCAGTCCAACGAATTATATAGTTCGCCAACACATTCGTCACTTCTACTACGCTATCCAAATGAACACACTCATCTGGACCATGCATATTTTCACCGATTGGTCCAAAACAAAGGCCTTTTTTACCGTAATATTGGGTAAACCTGGCATCATTTGCAGAAGCCCGTCCAATGATATTGACTTTACGATCCATCACACTCTCCGCATTCTCAAGGAACAGTTGCACAAAAGGATCTTCCGGGTCTTGATACCATGGATCTGTGGACCAACCAAACCATTCTAGAAGCGGTGGATTTTCCTCCATCCACTTATCCCCTTCCACTGCTTTCTTAATCGTATCATGTATTAGTTCTTTAATCTCTTGGCGAGTTTCTCCAGGGATAAATCCGATTCGCCCTTCCAGCACCGCTTCCCCTGGAACAGTGGAGGCCCAATCTCCCGCATTCAAAACACCTAAATTCAAGTGGACGGATTGACCCGATCCTTTTTCATACAACTCAAATTTCACATTTTTAGCACGCCATTCGTTTAACTCTTCCAATGCACTGACGATTTTCATCATTTTGGAGATCGCGTTAACCCCTTCATGAGCCAAGCCCGCATGTGCAATCCTTCCTTTTACAAGAACCCGGAAATACATAATTCCCGCATGTGAAATTGTCAAATTTAGATTATGTGGCTCTGTTGAAATATAACCATCTGTTATAAAGCCTTCTTCTAAACAAGCTAAAGCTCCACCGCCTCCACCAGCTTCTTCCTCAATAACAGAATGAAGCTGAACATCCCCGGCAATTGGATAGTCTAAATCGATCAGCGTTTTCAAGGCGAACCAATTTGAGATAAGTCCCGCTTTCATATCGGCAGAACCACGGCCATATAACTTGTTACCATTAATATCCCCACACCACGGATCCATCGTCCAGTTCGATGACGGTTCCGGGGAAACAACATCTACATGTCCATGAATCGTTAAGGACTTCCCCTCTTTCTTCCCGTTGTAGATGCCTATCACATTTTTCCGATTCGCATACGGAATACCCGAGTCGATAAAGGCTTCATGACAAGAAATTTTCTCATACACCGGTTCAATTTCATACACAGTCAAATTGAGTTCCTCAAATTTCCTCTTCATATACGCCTGCATTTCATGTTCATTTCCAACAATGCTTTTGATACGGACAACTTCTTGAATGGTTGTAAATAATTCTTCTTTATGTTCATCAATATACTGTCGGATTTTTTTTTTCAAAATAATCTCTCCTCGTATTCTTTGGTGCTAAAAAAGAGGGGAATTTACTTATGAGTAATCTTCCTCTATACTCCTCTTTCACTCTTTGCCCTTATCTAGTTTTTATCACCCCATTATCTACGAACTCAACTCCTTCAATTGCTTCCAATCCGCCAAGTTCACTTGAGTTAATCGGCTCTTCATCCAGCGGCTCAACACTTTCAATAGTGTCCATACTGCCAAGTTCTTTTCTAAAGAATTTTGTAATGAATAGCATGTAGACGATTCCCACTACAATCCAAATGAGACCGCCAATAAATGCATCGGCATGCAGATGTGACCAGAGAATTCCTGTACTCAAAGCACCTAACGAAGGCATAATTAGGTATTTGAGCGTGTCCTTGCCTGACCGCCTTCTTTGTCTAATATAGAAATGGACAATGACCGATAAGTTAACGAATGTAAACGCAATTAATGCCCCGAAGTTAATGACTGAAGCAATTAATTCCAAATCCGGTCCGATTGCAAATAATGATACGACTCCTGTGAAAACAATCGTAAAGACAGGTGTTCTAAATTTGGGGTGTAAGTAACCAAACGATTTTTTCGGCAAAACACCGTTTCTTCCCATGACAAATAGTAAACGTGATACACTCGCATGCGAAGCTAACCCTGAAGCGACTGTAGCTCCGAATGCCCCTGCTATGAAGATCAGTTGGAATACCTTTCCACCAACGTATAGGCCGATTTCAGGTAATGTATCATCCAATGTGTTGAACATCGATAAATCCGGAAATAATGCTTGTGTGAAATAAGAAGCGATGAAGAAAATCAAGCCGCCAATCATCACGGTCAATAAGATCGCTCTTGGAACCGTCGATGCGTCTTTCGCTTCCTCTGTATACATCGTAATTGCATCAAATCCAATAAACGAAAACGCAACGACTGTTGCCCCAGTGAAGATGGCCACCAACTCCACATTCGCATTCGTCAACGGATTAATGGTAAATAGCGTGCCTTCCCCCATTCCATTTGTAAACTGGACAGTTGCAAGAATAATGAACATGACAATGAGGACAAGCGTGAAAACAACAAGGATCATATTTAAGCCTGATGTCGATTCCATACTGTAAACATTAATGGCCGTCACGACAAGAACATAAGACAGAACCCAGATCCATACCGGAACATTTGGAAAAAGGGACTCCATATAAATCCGAATAATTAAGGCGTTCACCATTGGCAGCAATAAATAATCTAGTAACGAAGCCCAGCCAACCAGAAACCCTAATCGAGGTCCCATTGTTTCCCGCGCATACGTGTAGGCTGAACCCGCCTGCGGAAACGCCCGCACCATTTTTCCATAACTGATCGCCGTTAATGCCATGACGGCCAGTGCAACAAGATACGCTGCCGGTACAACTCCATTTGTCAGTTTCGAGACAATTCCAAATGTATCGAAGACAATTGTCGGTGTCATGTAGCCTAGCCCTAGTGCAACAAGGGCCCAAACACCGAGTGAACGCTTCAACGTCGTTTTCTCCATCCTCCAACCCACCCCCGGATCTTTCACTACTATTTTGCAGTTAGATGAAATTGCTTTCATTCTATAAATTTTTTTCTCCATATTATCTACTGGTTTTGAGAGTAAGTTAAACAAGCTCATCGCTATTTAACAGGAGCGGCTGTTTTTTAAATCCTTTCGTCATGTAATATAGATAGCCAACACCAATTAAAAACCAAACTCCCCCGAGAACTTTGGAATATCCATCCAAATTTAAAAGTAGCCAGGTAGTCATTAATGCGCCTATTAAAGGAATCAGTAAATAACAGAAAACTCCTTTAAATGAACGTTCTTTTCTTTTCACAAAATATAATGCAACAACTGATAGATTTACGGCCGTAAACGCGAGCAGTGCGCCAAAGTTAATAAAAGATGCAACAAAGGTTAAACTTAAAAACAAAGCCGATAACGATAACACGCCAATTAGTAAAATGTTGTTCACTGGTGTTCTAGTTTTTTCATGTAGCTTTCCAAAAAAGCCAGTAGGTAATTGTCCATCTCGACCCATTGCATATAAAACACGTGCAGCACTTGCCTGCGATGCAGAAGCAGAACCAAAGACAACCAATGCAGTTATTGCTAAAAATGCCGCTTGCAACGCATTTCCACCAATCAAAAAAATGATTTCATAGGCAGCAGAATCTGGATCTTTAAAACCCATATAATTTGGCCAGACATTATGCGCCACATAGGATACAATGATAAAACATAACCCACCAATAATCGTTACTAGAAAAATTGCACGCGGTATATTTTTTTCCGGGTTCTTCACCTCTTCAGAAAAAGTAGAAACCGAGTCAAATCCTAAGAAAGAAAAACACAACAAGGCAGCACCTGCGACAATATATTTGAACGATTCTTTGGTATTAAAGAATGGTTCCAGGTTAACTAATACTCCTGTTCCCTCTCCCTGCACGATTGATTTAATCGATAATAGACAAAAAACGGCAAGAAATAATAAGGACAAACCAATCACTAGCATATTGATGCTGGCACCTAGCTTGACACCTCTAATATTTACAAACGTGACTACGATGATTAAAAGAAGTATCCACACATAGGATGGAACCTCAGGGATTGCCGCAGAGAAGAAAATCCCAAATAATAAAAAGTTGACCATCGGAATAAACAGATAATCCATTAAAATAGCCCAACCTACTAAGAAGCCCACATAAGGATGCAACGCTTTCTGTGCATACGTATATGCTGATCCGGAAACAGGGTATGCTTTTGCCATTTGACCGTAACTATAAGCCGTAAACATCATTACTACCAATGCTAGAACATACGATCCGGCAACCATCCCATGAGATATTTGAGATGCTATACCATATGTGCTAAATACCGTAGTTAAAGCCATAAAAGCCATTCCATATACAACTAAAGCGGTCAGTGAAAGTGATCTCGACAATTTAATGTTTTCGTTCATTCAACCAACTCCTCATGTATAGGCATTGAACAAAATAGCTGTTGCAAAATAACTCCAAATTAATTTAACGGAATATTCAGTAAATATAAATGAGCATTCTGCTTTGAAAGGCGGAAATAACCTATTGATTGGCGCTGTTAGTATAAATAACTTTTCCGTCCATCATCGTAAGTTCCACTTGAATTGTAGGTATCTGATCTACTGAAATATCAAATAGATTGCAATCTAACACAATGATATCTGCGAGTTTCCCTTTTTCTAAGGTTCCGAGTTCATTCTCTCTGAAAGAACTATAGGCCGCCCCTTGTGTATAAGCCCTTATCGCGTCAGCTAATGTCACTTGCTCTTTTTTATTCCATTTAGATTCCCCTGTGAAATCTAATCTCGTTACAGCATAATAAATTTCCTTAAACGGATTCAGCGTTGTAATAGGATAGTCCGTACCAAAAGCTATATGATCTACAGCGTCTTTTAAAGTTCTACAAAGATAAGTATAGGGATCTTTTTCTTTGCCAACACGCAATGTATGACTTTCTTTTGGCATGAGTGCTAAATGTGAAGGTTGTACAGAAGGAATGACACCTATTTCCTTAAATCTAGGAATATCCGTTGGGTGAATCACTTCGATATGTTCTAGCGCATGACGGGAATCTCTTATTCCATTTATTCGTTGCGCTTCCTCGAAAAGGTCTAAACCGAGTCTTACCGCCCCATCCCCAATCGCATGAAAACGAATTTGAAATCCTTCCCTATCAGCGGTTAACACCCAATTTCTAATTGTTTCTTCGGGAAAAGCGGGGTCTCCTTTCGTTTTGGGACGATCTAAATAAGGATCGAGCATGTAAGCGGTATGCCCTGTCACTACGCCGTCAATAAATTGCTTTAGCCCTGTAAACTTTAATTTTTCTGATCTATACTTATCACGCATCACTTTAGCCTCTTCGATATTCCCACTTAAAGCAGGATAAAGATGAATCCGCGTTGTTAATTTTCCTGCTTTATCATACTCGTGATACATGTTCAAATTTTTCAGCCGATCGAAACTGCTCGCATATAAATCATTAACCGATGTCACACCTAATCTCGCAGCTTGCTTCAAAAATGCCTCGAAAAGTTCTCGTTGCTTTTCCTCAGGCAGCGCAAGTGCGATATCCGCTACTAGATTAGTAGCTGTTTCAATGAGAATCCCCGTTAATTCTCCTTTATTATCTTTCTCAATCACTCCATAATCCGGATTCGTCGTCTTCTTCGTTACACCGCTAACTTGCAATGCTTTGCTATTCACCCATGTATAATGGCCTTCCGCATGAAAAAGAATCACCGGTCGGTCACTAATCGCTTTGTCTAATAAAAACCGATTCGGAAATTCTTTAACACCCCACTTCGTTTGGTCCCAACCATAACCAAAAATCCACTCATCCTCTGGCCTTTCATCGGCAAATTGCTTGACAAGAATAGCCACTTCCTCGGAAGAACGAGCGTCCGATAAATCAACACTTGCATGCGTAAAAAGACTACCGAGCATTAGATGAAGATGCGCATCATGAAATCCAGGCATAATCAATTGATTCCCAAAATGATACTCTCTCGTTTCCGGACCGATATATGATAGAATTTCCTCTTTTGCACCTACTGCTAGTATTTTGTTGCCTTTTATAGCAAGGGCAGCTGGTCTTGCTTCATTTTCTAATCCTGTAAACACTGCCTCGCTCAAAATTACTTTATCTGCTATCTCCATCATCAAGCGCTCCTTTTCGATCAGTTTCATGCCTAATTCAAATTGTAATGCACTCGAAAAGAAATCGCTTTCATTTCCAAGTACATTACAAGTGTAGATGAACGGTTTAGCCCATGCCTGTTTTTCCAAACTAAAGTAACCAGCGATATAGGTACAAACACGGATTAAGGCGTAAAATCCTCATTTTTCCATTCCATCAATGCTCCATATTCCAATGACTCTTCATCTTTAGGTAAATATCCGGCAATCACTTTATTCAGCTCGAACCCATTTTTCATTTGGAATGTTAAGACAGGATCATATATATTCCCTTTCATGACCTCTTGTGCGTATTCGTCTGCACTCATCTGTTCCGCATATTTATAAAAGAATGGCATTCGACCACCGATCAGGATACTATCTAAGTTCAATTCTTTACATATCCTTCTTCGTCCCTCATAGAGACGACGCCCCAACTGCATTCCTCTAAAATCTTCATTCACTCCGACTTCAATGCCATATAGATTGCGCCCATTCGGATTATGATTACGAATAAATCCTTGATCACAGATTTCATAATAAGTATGCTTTTCTCCGTAATCGTCAAAATTCACAATTAAACTTAAAGCCGAACCTACAATTTCACCTTTATACTCTAAGCAAATTTGACCTTCCGGGAATATTTCTAACTGACTTTCAATATGTTCACGTTTCAATGACATATCGGGCCCAAAACACTTCATCGAAAGCTCTGCAACAGCATCTAAATCTTCCTTTACAATATTGCGGATGACAATTTCCTGTATATGATTTGTCGAGTGTGCTTGTGTCATTCTAAATACTTCCTTTCTTTTGGGAAACTAAAAACTGAGTAGACTTATTCTCCATAAACCTGCTATTCTACTGGAAGATCTTCGTTGATGTAAATAAGTCTACTGCAGTCTATTTATGGTCCACAAAATGGTTCGTCTTTTTTCCGTTCATTTCATATTAATGGACACATATTTCTCTTCCAAATAGTCTTCAAGGCCATATTTGCCGCCCTCTTTCCCCATACCACTTTCTTTCACACCGCCAAAAGGAGCTTGCACGACTGCCGGAGCCGGGTCGTTAATACCGACAATTCCATACTCTAATGCACGCATCATGCGCAATCCCCGACTTAAATCTTTTGTATAGCAATAAGCGGCCAGGCCATACTCAGCATGATTGGCCCTTTCGACAACTTCAGCTTCCGTTTTAAAAGTATAGATGGGGGCAACCGGTCCAAATGTCTCTTCTGTCGTAATTTGCATTTGATCGTTTGCATATTGAATAACAGTAGGTTCAAAGAAGTAACCGCTGTCATTTTTATGTGTGAAAACATTGCCGCCTGAAATGAGTTTCCCACCCTGTTTCACTGCATTCTCTACATGATTTTCCACTTTTTCGAGGGCCGCTTTATTAATTAATGGACCAACATTTACACCATTCTTTAAGCCATTCCCTACGACTAACCTTGATACTTTTTCGGCTAATTTTGCTGAAAATTCCTCCGCTACAGTTTCCTCGACGTAAATTCGGTTTGTACTGATGCAGGTTTGACCCGCATTGACGAATTTTGATGTTAAGACGCCGTCAACTGCCGCTTCAATATCGGCATCTTCAAATACGATATAAGGCGCATGACCACCAAGCTCCATCGATATTTTCTTGACAGTATCCGCTGAATCACGTATCAGTTGCTTACCGACTCTGGTGGAGCCCGTGAAGGTAATTTTACGAACATCCGGATTACTCGTCATCTCATTACCGATTTCTTCAGCTGGTCCGATGACTAGATTGGCCACTCCGGCAGGTAATCCAGCTTCATGGAAGCATTCGAATACTTTAATTGCAGAAAGCGGCGTCACATCGGCCGGTTTCAAAACAACTGTACATCCTGCAGCAAGGGCAGGTGCAATTTTTCTTGTAATCATCGATAATGGGAAATTCCATGGAGTAATGGCTGCACATACTCCTACAGGCTCACGAAGTACCATTAAATGTTTATCCGGATCGGAGGCAGGAATTGTATCTCCATATATCCGCTTCGCTTCCTCCGCATACCATTCTAGAAACGCGATGGCGCCCGCCACTTCACGAGTCGCGTCCGGTAGCGGTTTACCATTTTCAAGTGTAATTGTTTCAGCTAATTCCTCAGACTTCTCTTTCATCAATTGAACCGTTTTGGACAAATAGTTGCTACGTACGTTCCCGGTCGTCTTGCCCCATGATCTGAACGCCTCTCTAGCGCTTTCGATCGCCTCTTTCGTTTCAACTTTTCCACCTGTCGCAACGTTTCGTATCACTTTGCCAGTTGCCGGATTGATCACATCCAATTTGTTCTCTGTCTCACGCCATTCACCGTTTATATAAAGCACGGTTTAAAACCTCCTATTGGAATCTACTTTATTAATCAGTTCAGTGTTTCTTTAAAAGCAGTAATCGCTTCGTCAATAATTTGAATCATTTTATTGATTTCTTCTTTGTTAATGATAAGTGGTGGAGCAATCGCAATTATTTGGTTATGCGCACCAAGTGCTCTTAAAATCAATTGTCGCTCAAAACACGCATCGACCACTGCGTTTGCCGGAAATACAGTCGGATCAAACAGCTTTCCACTAGCTGGATCCTCATAAAGTTCAAAGGCGGCCAATAAACCGATCGCTCTACAATTTGTAACGATACTATGCTTTTCTTCTAAGTACTTTAATCCTTTTTTCAATTCAAGTTCCATACTTTTCACATTACCAATGATTTGATCCCGCTCTATGATTTCCAGATTTTTCAATGCGATGGCACAGGCTGTTGGATGTCCGCTATATGTGAAACCATGTGGAACAACCGCATCAAAACTAGAAATAGTTTGCTTGATTTCATCATTTAGCATCACGCCACCAAGTTGACCATAACCACTTGTCAAACCTTTGGCAATCGACATCATATCTGGAACAACATCCCAATTGTTTACCCCAAACATTTTTCCGGTACGACCAAAACCACAAATCACTTCGTCTGCAAGAAATAGAATATTAAACTCATCACATAGTTGACGAACGGCTTGCAAGTAACCGTCTGGCGGAATGTTCACCCCGCCTGCTCCTTGAACAGGTTCAATAATTATGCCGGCAATCGTATCTGCCCCTTCCCGCTCAATCGTCGCTCTTATTGAACTTTCATAATTCGGGGCATTTTTATCACCTTTTTCACTATCCAATAGATAAGCTGTTGCACGAACAACCCCCTCAATATTGGATCCTGAGAAGTGGTGATATGCCGAAAGTCCCGTCGCCGTTTGTGCAGCTACCGTTACACCGTGATAGGCATTATTGAGTGCAATGAACTTTCTTTTTGCCGGTTTACCTTTTAGCTCCCAGTAAAAGCGTGCAAGTTTAATCGCTGTATCATTTGATTCCGACCCGCCTGAAGTATAGAACACACTATTTAAATCTCCAGGAGCTAATGAGGCCAACTTTTCCGCAAGGAGAATTGCAGGTTCATTGGAAAACGCTTTAAATTGTGAGGTACAAGCAAGCGTGGACAATTGTTGATTTCCTGCTTCAGCTAGCTCCTGGTTGCCATGTCCTAAATTGACATTCCAAAGCATGGACATGCCATCGATATATTCGATACCATCCGTACTTGTAACTGTTACGCCCTTCCCTTCTGCAAAAATAACAGCCGGTCCATTGTCGACTACAGCTTTCGGATTTGAAGCTGGATGAAGAAAGTGTTTTTTATCCAATTCAGCTAGTTTTGCAGTTTTAGATGATTGATGCGTATTTTTAGTAGTCATCGAGAAACCCCCATTATATTTTTTTAATTATCCAATTGAAAAGAAAGAAAAAACTTATTTCATTTTTTCTTAATATTCGTGATTGTGTAAATAGTATATCTTTACCTTTGTATAATGTAAAATATATATAATATATATTTACCATATATTTTGTGAATGCAAGAAGAGGAGGACGTTCGAATGAATCTACATCGTCTACGTTGTTTTATTAAAGTCGTGGAAGAAGGAAGTATTACAAAAGCGGCTGCTGCCCTACAGATGACACAACCGCCTTTAAGTATTTTAATAAGGAAATTTGAAGAGGAGTTAGAGGTTAATTTATTTAACCGCTCTGGCAAAAATCTAGAGTTAACGGCTAGTGGCAAGTTTTTATATGAACAAGGTAAGGAATTGCTTGACGTGTCGGATAATACAGCAAGGCAATTGGTCGAGTATCATGAAGGTATTAGAGGTACCGTAAAAATAGGCTGTATTACTTCTGCAAATTTGTTTATCATTCCTAACGTCATAAAAAGAATTCAACAAGACACACCTCACATTGTTACACATGTATGGGAAGGCAATTCTTCTTATATTCTCAACGAATTGAGGAGCCTCTCCATTGATATTGGTATTGTTCGGACGTCAGTTAGGGCAGAAGACATCCATACGTCAACATTACTCGAAGAACCTCTGCTTTTGGCTCTTCCTCCAAATCATCATCTATGGGAAAAAGACTCTATTGAAATAGCAGATCTTCAAGACGAGCGATTTCTTTTACCGACCACTTCACAAGGACTTGGAATTGCAGATGATGTGATCGAGGCATGCCAAAATAGCGGTTTTACGCCTAATATCGTTTATCGGGGAACAGAAATATTACCGATGCTATTGATGGTCATGAAAGGTGCAGGGATTTGTTTTGTACCAAGTTGTTACAAGCACTTCAATTCCCCGGATTTACCTAGTCTCCGTCCAATAGCTTCTCCCGTATTGCAGACCAAACTAAGTATCATTACCCTTCGGAACCGTTATATGTCATCGGTCTCCAAACGATTTTTAGCGCTTACTGAAGAGATTGCTGAGGAGATGATGAATGTATACAATGAATGATTACTCATGGTACGATGTCATCTACTTCCTGCGAATCCCTACACTTAAAGAAAGAAATCACCGAACTGTTGGAAATAGTTTGGTGATTTCTTTTCCGTAATAATCCAGCTTTACAGCAAAAATTACCACATAGCTGGATGATCTTACACTTGTCGGGGCCTTCACTTTGCTCTTGTTTATTCTTGATAGGCTAAAACATATAGTGACTCCATCAATGCTTGAACACCTGTTGCTAACTCTTCCGGGCTTGTATACTCCAAAGGATTGTGACTAATTCCATCGCGGCTTGGCACAAAAATCATCGCTGTCGGCACGATCGGCGCGATGATTTGGGAATCATGGCCAGCACCGCTATGCATCATTTTGTAATTCAATCCTTTTTCTTTCGTTTGTTTCTCAATGGCACCCACAATTTGTGGATCCATCGGTATCGGATTCTCGTCCATCCACATATCGATAGTCGTCTCTACACCGGAGGCAGTGGAAATACGATTGATAATTGTAGTGAGTTCCTCAGTAAACTTTACAAGTATTTCTTTTTCTGTATGCCGTACATCCAATGTGAATAAGGCATTACCCGGAACAACGTTAACAATGTTCGGTTTGACTTCGATTTTGCCTACTGTCGCAACAAGTGGATCGCCATATTCGATTGCCTTGTCGATCACACCTTGGATCATTTGGCTTGCTGCATAAACAGCATCCTTCCGATATCCCATCGGCGTTGTGCCTGCGTGGTTCGCTACACCTTTTACTTCAATTGTAAAACGTCTTTGCCCGACAATGCTATGGACAACCCCTATACTCTTCCGTTCGTTTTCCAAAACATTTCCTTGTTCAATATGAATTTCAACAAAGCCTTTTACATCAGTGCGCACCGGTTTCGACTCATCCCTAAAATTAAAACCAGCTTTTCTCATCGCGTCAACGAAGGGAACACCATCGAAATCCTCAATGTTTTCAACGTCTTCCTTTTTTGCAATTCCAACAAGGTTTTTCGAGCCCCAAAAAGCATATGGAAAACGGCTTCCTTCTTCTTCAGCAAATGATACAACTTCAAGGTTCCGGAGAGGCTGTCCATATTTTGCTTGTAAATGCCGCAGCGCTAAAATTCCGGCTAAAATACCAAATGCTCCGTCTAATTTTCCGCCATTTTTAACCGTATCGACATGAGAGCCCGTTAAAATGGTTTCTTCATTATACTTACTTCCTTCTAAACGTCCGAATAAGTTGCCGATATCATCATAACGAGTCGTCAAACCATCTTCTTGCATCGCTTTTTCTAACGCTTTTTGCGCCTCAACCCACTCGTTTGTATAGAGTAATCGCGTAACACCGCCTTCGGGATCCTTCCCAAATCCACCTAACCAATCGACGAGGTGAGCAACTTCACTTGTTAAGTCTTTCATATTCATCTGCCCTTTCGATTTTGATTCTAAATTATCACGGTTACTTTTTATTCTTCAAAATTCTGTATGTAACCTATTTACATCCTGAATGCGATTCCCTAGACGCTATTTATGCATCCTTCACTTTTACTTTCGGGACTTCTTTAAAGAACATCATAAGGACGAACCCTACGCCAAGAACGATCACCGCTGAGTAAAACCCAGCAGTCATGCTGCCTGTTTTATCGGCAAGATAGCCCACAAACCATGGGGCAATAACAGACGAGATCATCCCTATAAAATTATAGAGACTGAAGGCAACCCCGTACGCTGATTGGTGAACGTTTTCAGAAACAGATGCGATTAGAAGTGGGTCCAGCGCAATTTTACCAAATAGCCCATAAATCAATAATGCAGTGATCAACAGTGCTGTACTATGCACATAGACAGTTGCCCATAATGCGATCGCTGCAATTGGAATAAGTACAAAAGCGAAAGGTTTCTTCCGACCTAAGCGATCCGAAATATAACTTGCAACGAGGGCTCCGGGTATTGAAGCCAATGGAACCAAAGCCGCTATCAAACCGACTTGACTGCCGTGAAAGCCTCTTTCGGTCTCCAAAAACTTCGGCAACCATGTGACAACCACCGTAAAGCCATAAATGGAGCAGAATAAGACAAGAAAAGTAACCAGTAGATTACGGTTTTTAAGTAAAGATATTACCGACACTTTTTCTGTATTAACGGAAGTCTTCTCAAGTTGTTCCCTTTCTTCTATTGCTTCAGGATTTTTTTCTTTAACTAGTGCCGCAATCAGGATTCCGACAAGAACTGTTAGTATGCCGAAGATATAAAAGGGAATGGTCCATTTCATTCCCATATCCAGAACTAATGTGCTCGATAAGATAAACCCAAAAGCAATCCCGATCCCTGATCCACTGTTAATAATTGCACTGCCAACCGTTCTATGCTTTTCTGGAATCGCTTCGGAAGAAAGAGCGAATTGGGGGCCGTAATACGTTGCCGAAGAAAGGCCTGCAATTGCACGAGCTACCAAAAAGCCGGTGAAACCAGCCATGAGACCACTGACGCCCGTCAATATCCCGTATAAGATAAACCCGATGACGAGTAGTTTTTTTCTACCGAACTTATCACTGAACGCTCCAGCTGGTATTTGTGCGATCGTGTATGTCAGAAAGAAGATACTGTTGACGAGCCCCAGTTGGGAATTATTCAGATTATACTCCAAGCCGATGTTATCCAATATCGGGTTCAAGAAATATTTATTCGCATTGATAAACATCCATCCTAATGTAAATGCAAAAACTACCTTCCACCAATATGGAATCATGAATTTCTTTTTCTGCTGAAATTGAGGCTGTGCTTCCCTTGGCGCCATACTACCAATTCCCCTTCCCCTTTATAATAACTGCAGGAACGGACAGTTTTTATTCTTGTATTTCTCCATTTTCGAACACTGCTTTTCCGCCGACAATTGTCGTCTTCACGTTCCCTTTGAACGTCATACCGACATAAGGTGAATGTTGGTGACGATAAAACAGATCTTCCTTCTTTAGTTCAAAGCTTTCGTTCAGATCAGCAAGCGTCAAATCCGCATCATAATTAGCTGCAATCTTTCCTTTCGTTGTCAGTCCGAATATCTTTGCAGGATTTGTTGCAGTTAACTCAACAATTTTCTCCAATGGGAGATTTCGTTTGAAATGCCCTTCCGTCAAAAGAATATTCAACATGGACTGGGCGCCTGAAATCCCTCCCCATCCATCGAAAATATTGTCGCTGATTACTTTCATCGATGCCGGCGCCGGAGAGTGATCGGAGCCAATGGTATCGATTTCTCCGTTCGCGACTGCCGTCCATAAATCATCCACTTCTTCTTGATCTCTTAATGGAGGAGCACATTTTGCGATGACGCCTTGCTCTTCTAAGTCTTTTACGGTCAACGATAAATAATGAGGGCATGTTTCAACTGTTATATCGACACCTCTATGTTTAGCATCATTGATCACTTCCACGACTTTCCGGCTACTTGCATGTACAATATGAAGTTTACAACCCGTCAGCTCTGCATAGGAAAGTATTCTTCGGACCGCTTCAATTTCCGAAATGACTGGACGCGATTCGACGTAGTCTCTTGCCGTCACTTTACCTTGACCTATTCTTTCCTCTGCAAGTTGTTCACACATGACCGTACTTTCAGCGTGAACGGCTAAAAGGGATCCTAAGGATGCAATCTCTCTCATTCCCTTGTAAATCGTTTCATCATCAACATTATGGAAATCATCAATTCCACTTGGTGACATAAACGCCTTGAAGCCGATAACGCCATTTTCGTGAAGATCCTTTAAATCATCTAAGTTTTCTGGTACAAGCCCGCCCCAGTAATATGGATTTACTATGGATTTTTCCTCGGCAGCTGAACGTTTCAGTTCTAAATTCGCTTTATTGATGGTAGGTGGTGTACTATTCAGCGGCATATCAAAAAATGATGTCGCTCCACCTGCTGCCAAGCTTCTGCTTCCTGTCTCCAAACCTTCCCACTCTGTTCTGCCCGGCTCGTTAAAATGAACATGTGAGTCAATTACTCCTGGAAAAACATGAAGTCCTACCGCATCGATTTCTTTCTCCGCCGTCGCCTCCAAAGGCTTATCGACAGATACTTCCATAATTTTTCCGCCCTTGATAGCAATATCTCCTTGAACAATTGAATCTGCTGTAACGATCGTTCCGTTTTTTATAATTAAATCGTAAATAGTCATGTTTTATCCCTCCGGTAGATATTTTTCTAAAACTGTTAACGTCCGCTTCTGTAAAAATCGGACACGATTCTCAATAGACTCTCGCTTTGCGCTAACTTTTTCATCCCTTTCTCATATCATGACCAAACCCTCCCTGATAAAAATTCGATAAAAACTCGAAACCGAAATTTCCCTCAATAATGCTCGGCTATTTTTCTTCATTCGTGAACTGAGCATTTTTAATGTTCCGCATCTCCAGTACACTATAAAGAATAAACGCTGTAATAATTCCTACGAACCATGACATATCATAAAGTGGTTCAAAGAATGGGACGAAATTACCAATTAAGCTTAGTACACCGGCGACGGCCGTTGTAATGAGGGCATTTACATTAAAACCATTCTTATAATTGTATTTTCCTTTCTTGGAATACAATTCACCCAAGTCAAGTTCTGTTTTCGACACGACAAAATAATGAGCCAGCATAACACCTGCTACAGGAGCTAATATGCCGCCAACGATACTTAGGAATGTGAAAATACTTGTCGAGTTCTCCATCAGTTTCCAAGGCATGACGAGAATTCCGATGACAGCAGCAATCATTGCACCCGATTTAAACGTGAGTTTCTTCGGGAAAAGTGATGCTAATTGGTAACCAGCAGGAACAATATTACCTGTCACGTTCACCGATAATGTGGTTAAACAAAGTGTAAGTACAGATATTCCGATTGCAAAAGCACTATCAAATCGAGCCACAACATCCAATACATTCCAAATGGGTGTACCAAAGGCAATTTCAGAGCCTACAATAATCGCAATACTAGCGATGGCAAACAATAAATACGTCACAACCAAACCTAAAGTTTGTCCGATAGCCTGAGCCTTCGTAGAACGGGCCAATCTTGTAAAATCAGATACGTTGACTATTGGGGCAGCCCAAGCAGCAATTACTGCGGTCATACCTGCTACAAAGAAAACGATTTGATTTTCGCTCGTTCCTGTACCTGTATAAGCTAAGATTGGACCAATTCCGCCAGCTAACCGAATGGCCCAAATCGCCATACCACCAAAAACAATGTAAACAAGTGGAGAAAGGATATTTGTAAATTTCCCCAGGAATTCCAATCCACCATAAATTAAAGCAACATTAAATAACCAAAATAATAAAAACGATATTAACGCGGGTAATGTTAATCCCAAAAGGTTCCAATCCCCACCTAACGTTAAAAACGTAGGCCAAAGTTTTCCGATGAGAATGATTAACGCTTGGCTTCCTGCATAGGTTTGAAATCCAAACCACATAATCGCTGCAATAACCCCTCGTAAAATCCCCGGAATCATTGCACCTTTCGTACCGTAAGAGGAGCGTATCAGCATTGCAAAAGGTAATCCATATTTAGATCCCGCATGACCATTCAGAACCATCACGATCGCTAATACAACGGAAGCTGCCATAATGACGGCGAACACTTGTCCAACAGACATTCCTAAAGCAAACAATCCGCCGATTGCAATATAGTTCGGGATATTATGCACTGACCCCATCCATACGGTTGCATAGTTTCCGACGTTCCAATTTCTAGCTTCCGGCTTCGTCGGCAATATATCTTCGTTAAAACCCGCTTTCTTTAGTTGTTCTCGATTGATTTGTTTCAATCGAAACCCTCCTTGATCGTATCGAATTAGCCTTTCAATCAATTGCGCCACGGCGTAATTGCGTCCAGATTTTGAATTAAGTCAGCGAATGTTTTTATACTGAAAGCGAAGCGTCAGCTACAGGAGTTTGGACTCCCTATAATTGAAATACATGCTATTATTCAGCCCGCCGAGCACTCGTATGTTAACCGATCCGCCTTTATTTATTCAAAGTTCTTAAACCTTTACATCCAGTATGAAGACTTCCCCTATTTCCATTTCTTTCAGGTTTTTTTAAGGAACTGTTTTTCTTACCTCTCTATTTTCCCAAACTTTAGTTTGTTCAAACGAAATTTGCATATCGGACACCTCGATGTACTTCTTTAATTTGTACAAGCACAAGGCTTTACTCTCCTTTCTATACTTAAGATATACAAATTACTTTTAGTAACAATAAAATCTTATATACAAATCGTATACCTTCGATTACCATTCGTATATATAATTGTGACCATTTTGTCAAAAACGCAATACATCCACCCATCACATTTACTTTTAGCCAAGATTGAGGTGTCAAATATTCTTCCATATCCTTTACCCCAATTTCCCAGCCGGTAAGCCTTTCCAGCCAAAACGCTTATTCCACCGAATTTCAAGATCATTAATACATTTAAGGATGCTCCATCACCCATTGTCCTCGCCATAAATTCATGTCGAGAAACAAAAACTGATGCCTTGATGAGGCAACATGGAAATATGGATCTCCGTGAAAACATCCTAAGCATATTCAACATACACATTTTTATGGTATGATAAATGAAAATATATAAATTTTATTTTAAATGGCTTCAGTGTAGAGTTACTAAAAGTTAAAAGGTAATCAATAATATGTATATCATCTGTAAAGTAAAGGAGTGAAAAAATGGGAGAAGAAATGCAACGGCCGCCTTTATGTAATAAAGTCGAACATTCTTATCAATTAATCGGTAAGAAATGGATAGGCCTTATCATTCATTCGCTTCTCGAGGAACCAAAACGCTTTAGTGAGATTCACGCTTATATTCCAGATTTGAGTAAGCGTGTGCTCAATGAACGCATTAAAGAATTAGAAGAATCGGGCATCATTCTCCGCAATGTAATTGCAGATCGACCCGTGCGTATCGAATATTCCTTAACAAGGAAAGGAAATGAATTAGGGAAAGCTCTCAAAGCTGTGGAATCATGGGCTGAAAAATGGCTTTAAGTCATCAAGGGGCTGACCTCCCTCCAGAACAATCCAGCAATCTAAAATTAATGCTTTCTATTAATCTTGGATTGCTGGATTGTTCAAATTCATTTCACACATTGGACAATCAGCTTATCTATAAAAGGAGGAATAACAATGGCAAGAAAGACTTATAACATAAAGGGTGCAACGGCATCAGGTCCTTATTCACACGCGGTAGATGCAGGTGATTTAGTTTATCTATCAGGACAGACTGCAATGAATTCCGTTTCGGAGGATAATATGGCAGGTGACATTGGGTTCCAGACAAAACAGTGCTTCACTCATTTGTTCGAGGCGTTGGAAGCAGCTAATCTTACACCGGATGATGTTGTAAAAGTAAATGTATACCTAACGGATATGAATAATTTTTCCGCAATGAACGAAGTATACGCAACGCAGTTTTCAGAACCTTATCCTGCGAGAACATGCGTAGCCGTTTTAGCGCTACCACTTGGAGCGGACGTAGAAATCGAAATGATCGCAAAACGACCAAACTAAATTAGAACACGTCTTTCATGGCAAATTTAAAGCAACATATGAATTAGAAATAGCCTATGTCAACTTTAAAAAAGTCGGCATAGGCTATTCTTGTCAATTTTTTGTGTTCACTTTCTGTAAATGTAAAGCATTCACCACTACGGATACTGAGCTAAACGCCATCGCAGTACCTCCCCCAAATGCGCTAATAGACCGATTGCTGCAATTGGAATTCCGACGGTGTAGTAGAAGAAAGCGAAAAACAAGTTTTGTTTAATATTGCGCATTGTTTTTCTACTCATAATAATGACATCCGCCACATTATTTAAATCACCACACAAGTATAATATCTGACGCTTCAATGGCAATGTTTATATCCTTTCCAACAGCCATTCCAATATTCACCGTTGCAAGTGTTGGAGCGTCATTAATTCCATCCCCAACCATCGCCGCTTTCCCTTCACTTTCAAATGCAAAAGGACATTAGCACAGAATACGCCGTCCATTTTAATTTTCTTAACTTTTCTAGCATATGCTTAAAGAAACGATCGGCAAGTGACAAACGACCTTGAGGACAGGAACTATTTGCCATGATCGAGACACATATCTTTTCGACTTCCGTTTTACATCCAGAGTGAAATGCCATCAGCCCGTTCCAACAATTTTCTTCCCTCTCGGCTGCTTACTTGTTGCATCCGGTTCTAATGTAATTCCGATCGTGTCAAATGCGTCTAGTTTTGACGTATCCACTGTCAAAACACCGAACCCTTCTTTATCCGACTTGAATACACCTGCACTTTGTCGACGACCGTTATCAATCATCCATACTTGGTAGACTTCCTTCCCTTGTATCTGGGGAAAATCATATACATTAATGATGAGCTCCTCTTTGCCATTTTTATTTATAAGAAACGCATACCCATATGCTTCCCCTAACTCTTCATCCACAGCATTCAATTTCATGGATGCGACAATCTCATTGACCCCTATTCCTGGTTGATGAATCGGAAAGACCAATAGGACGATGCAAAGTAGCATTACTGTGCAAAAGCTCGCTGTAAATGGTGTAAACTGCTTCCATATCGACTTGATGTGAAATCCTTCTTTTTCTGTTTGCTTGTTGTCCCCACTTTCTTGATTAAACACAAAGTTCAGAACCTCTTCTTTCAATCCAGAAGGTTCCTCAACACTTTCAAAATCAAAATGCATCGCTTCCCAAACTCCCATTACCTCTCCTTGGAGATCGTGTTCGAATGTATCATTAGATAAAGAAGATTCTGCAGGTCGCTCGTTTTTTCTGTTTTTCATTCCCTTCCACCCTCTCCTATGTATAAACGTAGCTGTTTCAAAGACTGATGAAGCCTGCTCTTCACAGTTCCGATCGGCTCTTGCTCAATTTTAGCGATTTCCTGGAGCGTACAGCCCTTCCAATACAAAAGATCAATTAATCGTTGCTGTTTCACCGTCAACTTCATTTTTGCCTGTTGGATAAACTGTTTGTTGATATGTTCTTCAATTTCATTTTTCGGATTTGCCATATGCTCAATCGCAATTCTATCGTCCTGCTGATTGTGTCGCTGTTCCTTTTTCACATAATCAAGACAGATGTTTCTTGTAATGGTCAAGAGCCAATTGATGAATTTCCCTTTTGAAGCTTCATAGCTACTTCCAGTCGTCCATAACCTCAGATAGACAAGTTGTGTAATTTCTTTCGACATGTCGACTTGTTTATTCGAAAATTTATAGGCATAACTGAATACGACCTTTCCATACCGATCATACAATTCCTCAAGTGCACCACGATTTTTCTTTCGAACTAATTTAAAAAGCTCTACATCACTTTTTGTATGCATACAATCGCACCCCTTTCTTTTAGAATGTTCCTACTTTTCCATCTTAACAACAAGAATATATTCTGTGAACAGATGGAAGGGTTGACAGACAAAAAACAGGAGAAACCCTTCAAGTTTCCCCCGTGAACTCAATTATTCAAATTCCGTCTCGTTATTCACAATATGCCATACACCCTTGACGCCTTCCCCATTCATATCACCTTGCGACTCATCTTTCACAAAATAATAAAGGGGATGCCCTTTGTATGTCAGTTGATCCTCACCATTATCTTCTCGGGTGATTTTTCCGAAATCGGCTTTATCATATCCTTCTGGCACTTCGTAATCACCGGCTTTTACAAGTGGCCAATTGGCAAGACAATCATCGACACAATTGCTCTTGCCCTCCACATCATTTTTGAAATAATAAATAGTCATTCCTTTATCATCCGCTAAATACTCGTCAACCTCATCGGCCGATAAAACTTGCAAAGCCGGTCCAGCAGTTCCAGGAGATACCTCGACCTGATCTTCGACCTGACTGTCAGCCACGTCACCATTTCCACATGCAGCTGACAGTGCAACAACCATCATCAACAACAATCCAAGAGACCATTTTCGCATCACTTCTTCCTCCTTCATGTTTTAGCTGTTCACTACAGGTAACGACGGAAATTCAGTAACGGTTTTAGCTGTTTTCAAACTTTTCTACTTCCAACCCCATTTACGGAAGACGTCATGGGCTTCTTCCGTTTGTAAAAACGCTAAAAATTTTTCCGCCTCTTTATTTTTCGATCCTTTTACAGTTAATGCGATGGGTGTTCCCCTATATAATTTATCCTCCTCCTTCAACATAACAAGGTCCGTTATATCTAGAAGACGATAATGCCACGATTCGTACGTGATCCATGCGTCAATCGTCGGCTCTGAATTCCATAACTCAATTGCTTCAGCACTTGTTTTCACCGAGGCTACCATGTTCTTTCGAATACCGGGGATTACGCCTTCCCTGCCAGCCAAGTCTTCCCAAAGTCCGAGTTGACCGGCTCCATTCACGTCAACAATTTGTATATCGTCTTTTGCTAAATCTGTAATCGATTGAATATTTTTGGGGTTTCCTTTCCTTACAAGGATGCCCGCAGGTCGGGCATATAGCTCGGTCCACGTCTCTTCATCTAACAATTCCGGGTAGGAAAACGAGAAGTTCCGTAACATATATGAAGACCCTCCGTAAATGATGTCACCATCCTGTTTTGCCTGTTCAATCCACTTCCCTTCTGGTCCCGCGGTGACGTAAACTTGAATACCTTTTCCCTTTGAATAACGTTTCGCCAGTTCTTCCATCGGCCCAAGTGGACCACCAGGACCATACACATAAACGGTGTTTGGTTTCTTTTTCGCCTCGATCTCATTCTCATTTGTCAAATCGATTGTCATAATCAATCCAGAGAGTAGCATAACCGCGAACAGTAAATTACCGATTTTCTTCATTTCAAAACCTCCCTTGAAATAAATACCTACACTAAAGCTAACGAAAAAAATGTTCAAACGGTTTGAAAATTTATTTTTTGAGGCGCAAAATCTTTTTGCGGAAATTGAAATAATCGCAAAAATACCTAACTAAAGGAAAATGTACCTTCTTTGGTTAAAACTACATTATAAAAGTACAGGACCAAAGAGAAAAAGCTGTCCAGAAAATCAGTTTTCACTGACTTGCTGAACAGCCCTGTCTATTTTGTTGACTTATGGGATAGGTTCCTCTTTTTTGCTGATAGAGCGAGCTTTGGCAGGATCGCTTTTTCTTTGTAATCGTGTGGACTGTTGTCCCTTTCTCAACTAAAAACGCGCTAATGCCTCTGGCGCCTGGTACGGTGTAAGGCTCTTTTTTTGCGAGCACTTACAGTAAATGACCAACAACTTCACATCGACGCTAGTCGAATACCTGCATACCAGTAAAGTTTGGATCTTTCTTGTGCCAAGTGAAAATCGGTTATCATCGTTCCTTCAAACGAGGTGTGTCCTTCAATTCCTGAATCGTCTGAGCCCCGATTCCGAACATCGCCATCCGAAGTTCCATTTCCCGGATTTCCATCATTTCTAGGACCGCTTCAGGACTTTGGGTTGCTTCTTTGAGGATGGCTCGTCCAAAACCGACCAGGTCAGCCCCTAACGCAAGCGTTTTGGCACCATCCAATCCTGTCTGCATTCCGCCGCTAGCAATGAACGGACGGTTTCCAATCTTCCCGCGAACCAACCTAATGGATTCTGCAGTCGGAATGCCCCAATCGCTGAATGCTTCGGCGGCAACACGACGGATCCGGTCATTCGCTCGAAATTTTTCCACCTGACTCCAGGAAGTGCCTCCCGCTCCGGCTACATCGATAAACGCCACGCCAGCCTCAACTAACTTTTCAGCGATCTGACCATCGATTCCCCATCCCACTTCCTTCACCCCAACAGGAACTTCTAGTGTATGGCAGAGCTGCTCAATCTTTTTTAATAAACCTTTAAAATTTGTATCTCCATTTTCCTGAATGACTTCTTGAATACTATTCAAATGTAGGACAAGCATATCCGCCTTGGTTTTCTTGACAATTTCCCTACATTCGTCGCCACCGTATCCATAATTGAGCTGTACAGCGCCCAAGTTGGCGATGATCGGGATATTAGGGGCATACTGCCTCATCAAAAATGAGGAGGTATGGCCATCACTGTCGAGCAATGCTCGAGTTGAACCGAGCGCAAGTGCCCAGCCCCTTTCTTCCGCCGCTACTGCCAGATTCCGGTTAATCGTCTCGGCAAGGGCTGTCCCGCCTGTCATGGAACTAATGAGAAACGGTGCTTTGCATGTAAAGTCGAGAAACGTGGTTTCAATAGAAATTTCGTCAAATGCGATTTCTGGAAGTGCATTATGGAGAAACACATACGACTCCAACCCTGTGGAAATCGACTCGCCCGTAACCTTTTCGTTCAACGAAATTTGAATATGTTCCGACTTTCTTTGCTCAATTGAATTGGCCAATGCCAACACCTGCCCTTACCCTCAATATTCTTACAGCTTTCTGTTTCAGATGGCTGTTTAACAATGTTCAAACTCTCTATCCACACAACATATCGATAGATTTATTTGATTTGAACTTCCTCCACTGTTTGTTCGACTTCTGCACGTGTCATCTTTTCGCGTCCTTCTTTCATCGCGGCTAATGTTTTATGCGCAAGAGCGAGCGGCAGACGACAGAATAATATAATGTTTTTCTTACTAAGAGATTTCATATATTCATCTGCTTTTGACAAGTTTTCCTCTGCATATTTGAATAGGTCGGCACGACTCCATCCATCAGGTACAAAGCTTACACCACGCTCATCCAAGTCTTCCTGCTGATTGCGTAGAATGTTTACAGCCTGAAGCCCACGTCCATAACCGATGGCAAGTTCCCGATCGGTTTTCGCTTCACCATAATGCTCCCAAAGATCCGAAAGCATCACCCCAACAAGCCCCGCAACGTAGTATGTATAATCATCCAACTCTTCACGCGTATGGATTTCCCAATTTGCTTTTGACCACTTCGCCATCCCAATTGCCATTTCGCGCGCAGCGTTCGTCACGATTGGCAGCACATCTTCGGGACAAGCTTGCAGCCATTCTACTAAGCGAATTGTGACTGCTGGCATTTGTACATTAGTCTGCCCCAGAATTTTTAAATACTCCTCGTTATCAAAAGTTTTGTTAAATAATTCGCTTACCTGCATTAAAATTGTATATTTTACGTTATTATCCAATTGCTCATGATCTTCAATCTCATCAATTGCCCGAAATACTAAATAAGCGGATGCAACCGAATACTTTAACTCCTTCTGCAAAAAAGTGATCGGAATATAAAACGTACGACTCGTCTCTTTTAACATACGCATTGCATCTTTCGGAAACTTACTCATTCTAATTACGTACCTCCCAATCTAAATCTGGCTATACTCATCGTAACTCAATTTTTTAAAAAGTGACACTAAAAACAATAAAATATTGGGTGAACAAACGAACATTTGATGACAAGCACTTCCGCTTTCCCTTAGTCTAATTTTGACGGCCTAACCATTTAGCACAATTTCAAAACAAAAACGCCTGAAACCTTGAGTTGAAAGGGTTCCAGACGTTTACAAACCAATTCTCACCTAATTGTTTTCCGTTAACATCCTGTACCAAGCGTTTATGTGCAAATCAGGGTTTTATCGAAGATTCAAAAGCCGTTTGTGTACTTATAGTATACCATAAATCATGAGGTGAACCCTTGTTTATTGACAGGCATTATAAGTACTTTACCTAAAATTATTAAAAATATACTGGTTAACCAGGTAAATAAACCAAATTCAGAGATTAAGAAGTTGATGCCCGCACTTAAAAAGAGGAAGTAGTGAAACATTATTACTACGATATTTTCAGAAAACTTATGCCTCATTAACTTAAAACATAGGAAGATCAATCTGATATTAACAAATATGATCAAGAGTCCCAAAATATCTTGTATAAGATAGTGAAAGTGAAAGTGAAAGTTCATAAATCTGCTAAGGAATTCCGTCGAATCCTATCCATACAGATGCTTATAGCAATTAAGAATCTATTATGTATAACGCTCACTATGGTACCATGAGATTCCATCCACTATAATGATAGGATGAGACAAACTTAAGTACTGGTTGTTATTTCCGACAGAATTAAAGTTACTATAGGCGGGAGGAAATGTTGTGCGAATAGAACAACTTGAATATATCGTTTCCATTGCAAAAACCCATTCATTTTCTAGAACTGCTCAAGATTTACATATCTCACAGTCGGCTATTAGCCAATCCGTGTTAAAACTGGAGGAGGAGTTAGGAGTAACCATTTTTGAACGTTCATCCTTAGGGGTGAAGCCGACAGATGAAGGGGACATTCTAATCAAAAATGCTTCAGAAATCTTATTGGGTCTTGAAGAACTAAAAAACAACGCAAAAAAGTTCAGAGAATTAGATCAAGAAGAGCTAAAGATTGGACTAGTTTCAGGTTTGCACCTGCCTTTTCTCCCTAAAGTTTTATCTCAAATAAAAAAAGAGTTCCCTTATCAGTCTATTACGTTTCGGGAATTGAGCTCAGTGGAAATCGTTAAATCCACAATAAATAAGGAACTTGATATCGGTATTTTGGTTATTTACGAAAACACGTTAAACTACTGCAATACGATTGAATTTCGCAGTTTTTATGAAATCAAATTCTTTATCTTCGTTGACAAACACTCGGCTTTGGCCTCTTTCAGCTCTTTAACGCCACAAGACTTATTAAATCATACCTTGGTTATGTACAATGGCGAATTTATGAATTGGTTTTTCGAAAAATTCAATAAAAGGTTCGGACCCTTTGAAGTTTTATTTAAGACTAATAATAATGAAACCATTCGGGAAACCGTCAGAAAAGGATTAGCTATCGCAATCGAGACAGAGGCCGAGTTGCTTAATAATCCATACATCAAAAGTGGTGAATTAATCGCAATTCCTTTGCGTATAAATATTCCAGACAAGGGCTACTTAGGATTAGCAAAAATCAAAAACAAAGCAATTTCCGTTGAAACAACTACATTCATAAAATCTTTTGAGTCTCATATTCAAGAGATGTTTAACAGATAACCAGATTTCAGACTAATTCGAAACTGGATGCATTCACGTATTATTACGCGAGAGGGGATACCCCCCTCGCTTCCCTACCCAAACACTGTGAAGAAATCGCTTATTTCATCTTCGGATCTAAAGCATCGCGTAACCCATCCCCAAACATATTAAATCCGATAACAGTCACCATAATTGCAAACCCTGGAAACAATAATGTCCATGGAGCTACTGTAAGAAATTGTCTTGAATCCGCCAACATCTTCCCCCACTCCGGTTCACCAGGTTGCGCTCCAAGTCCAAGAAATCCTAAAGCAGCGGCTTCTAGAATTGCAGTCGCTATTCCTAATGTTCCTTGTACAATAATTGGCGTGATAGAATTCGGAAGTATATGGAGGAACAAAATGCGACTATTAGACATCCCAATCGCTTTGGCGGACATGATATACTCTTCTTCTTTCACGCTCAGTACACGGGAACGAATCAATCGCCCGTATGTAGGGATATTTATAATCGCAATCGCAATCAAAGCATTAAATAAGCTCGGTCCTAAAATGGCAACAATGGCTATTGCCAGAAGAATACTTGGAAAAGCTAGCATAACATCGAAAAAGCGTGAAATAATTGAATCTGCCCATTTACCATAAAATCCGGCAACTAGACCAAGTAAGCAGCCGACGATGATTGAGCCAATAACCGAGAAAAAACCAATCCAAAGTGAGATTCTAGCCCCATATAATATTCGACTGAAAATATCTCTCCCTTGATCATCGGTTCCAAACCAGTGATCCGCATTTGGTGGTATTAAGGTTTTTTCAGGATTAAAACCATCAAATGGGTGCGATGTAAGTAAGGGAGCTAAAAGGCCTATTAATATAAAAAATAGAACGACTGCTAAACCTATCATAGCTGTACGTTGTTTTCTCAACCTTTTCCAACCTTCTAGCCATAAACGTCTCTTGAAAGATTTAGCTTCCCCTCGTCCAGCTACCGCTTTTGCCGAATATTGCATAATCCTCTCCCCCCACCTTAACGATATTTTATACGCGGATCTAAACGTGCATATAGTAGATCAACAATCAGGTTCACGAAGACAAAAATTGTTGAAATAATTAAAATCCCAGATTGGATAACAGGATAATCCCTAGAACCGATCGCATCATAGATATACCGACCAATACCTGGCCACCCGAAAATGGTTTCTGTTAAGACAGCCCCACCAAGTAAAAGTCCCACTAACATTCCAATAATCGTCAAAACAGGTGCAAATGCGTTTTTTAACGAGTGCTTATAAAGTATTTTCAATTCTGATAACCCTTTAGCACGGGCAGTGCGAACATAGTCTACACTTAAGACTTCTAGCATGCTTGAGCGTGTGATTCTTGCAATGATCGCCATCGGTATCGTCCCAAGTGCTATTCCAGGTAAAATTAAATGTTTCAAAGCATCCCAAAAGCCAGCCCAATTCCCTTGAATTGTCGTATCGAGCAATAATAATCCAGTAATTGCTTCAACCGGTTCTCTTGCATTTATTCGTCCTGTCGAAGGTAGCCAACCAAGCTTTTCCGCAAAAACCCATTGCTCCATTAAACCTAACCAGAATACGGGTACAGAGACACCGACCAATGCGATTAACATCGCCCCATAATCAAACCACGAAGCTCTTCTCCAAGCTGCTATTATTCCCGCGTTCACCCCCACAACAATTGCGATAATCATACTGATGAACATCAATTCGATCGTTGCGGTCAAATAGGGAACCACTTCTTCCAAAATCGGTTTTTTAGTTCTTAGTGACGTCCCTAAATCACCTGTCATTATATCTTTCACATAGGAAAAATACTGCGTAACGATTGGCTTGTCTAATCCCATTTCAGCTTTTAAATCTGCGACTGCTTCAGGAGTGGCATGATCTCCCAAAATCACAGTGGCTGGATCCCCGGGAATAGCATGGATGATCGCAAAGACAACGATTGACATTCCAATTAAAACCGGAATCAATTGAAGTAAACGGCGAGCAAAATATGATTTCATGTTGTACAGCCACCTCCATTAATTGACTATTCGTTATAAAGATGACAGGCAACATAATGTCCGTCACCCACATCCCGTAGTTCGGGTTGTACTGTTTTACATTTCGATGTTGCTGCAAAGCACCTTGGATGGAAAGCGCAACCTTTTGGGGGATTCGCAGGACTTGGCATATCACCTTTAAGTACAATTCTTTCCTTCCGATTTTCAGCTTTAATACTCGGTGAGGCGGAGAACAAGGCTTGTGTATAAGGATGAAGCGGCTTTTCGTATAGACTATGCTTAGTGCCTTGTTCAATTATCCTTCCTAAATACATGACGCCAATTCGATCGCTAATATGCTTGACAACACTTAAATCATGGGAGATGAATAGATAGGTTAAACCAAATTCTCGTTGTAACTTTCGTAATAGGTTCAAGACTTGGGACTGGATTGATACGTCTAAAGCGGATACTGCTTCATCAGCGATGATTAATTTGGGGTTTAATGCAAGAGCTCGTGCAATTCCAACACGTTGTCGTTGTCCTCCTGAAAACTCGTGAGGATATCGTGAGGCATGGTAAGCATTTAAGCCTACCACTTCCAACAGTTCAGCGACTCTTTCTTTTCTTTCATTAGGCGTCAAGTTACTATTGACGATTAATGGTTCTTCAATCAATTTACCAACTGTCATCCTTGGATTAAGCGATGCATACGGGTCTTGGAATATAAGCTGCATATCTTTATAAACTTTTCTCATTTCTTGACGGGAAATCTTGTTAATATCTTTTCCTTTAAAAATCACTTCTCCAATAACAGGTTCAATCAAACGTAAAATCGCCTTTCCCGTTGTTGATTTTCCACAACCTGATTCTCCAACAAGTCCGAAGGTTTCATTCTCGTAGATTGTAAAGTTTACGCCATCAATCGCCTTCACTACACTTTCCTCTTTACTTAGGAATTCTTTATCTGTAGGAAAGTGAACTTTCAAGTCTTTCACTTCCAGTAATGGCATCTTCATTTTTAACCTCCTCTGCTAAAAAACAACGTGATTTTTGTCCATCTCCAATATCCAGTAATTCGGGTTCTTCCACTGTACATCTCTCGATTGCATATTGACATCTAGGAGCAAATTTACAACCTATTGGCATTTCGGAGGGAATAGGTACGTTTCCTTTTATCGTCTTTAGCCATTCCACTTCCTCTTCAAGAGAAGGCATCGAATCAATTAAACCTTTCGTGTATGGATGGGCAGGCGATTCAAAAAGGGTTGTGACATCCGCTTCCTCGATAACTCGCCCCGCATACATCACAATTACCCGATCACAGATCTCAGAAACGACTGCAAGATCATGCGTGATCATGAGAATGGAAGTATTACTCTCTCTTTTTAATTTCTGAATCAATTCAAGAATCTGTGCTTGGATTGTCACGTCAAGCGCAGTTGTCGGTTCATCAGCTATAAGTATTTTCGGGTTACATGCAAGTGCCATGGCAATCATCACGCGTTGACGCATTCCGCCTGAAAGCTTGTGAGGATATTCATCCACCATCTGCTCGGCGCCAGGAATCCCGACTTCTTTTAGCAATTCCACACTTCGCTTCTTAGCTTCTTTACGACTCAATTTTTTATGCAATCTAATGGCTTCGCCAATTTGGTTGCCTATTGTGAAACCAGGATTCAAGCTTGTCATTGGTTCTTGAAAAATCATCGCAATATCGTTCCCGCGAATTTTCCGCATTTTTTTTTCGGTTAGTTGGACAAGGTCTTCATTTCCGAACATAATACTGCCATCCACCACCTTACCGATCTTATATGGCAATAAGTGCATAATGGAAAGAGCTGTTACACTCTTTCCAGACCCTGATTCTCCAACAATACCAATCGTTTCCCCTTCATTTACTGTAAATGTCACCCCATCAACAGAACGGACAACACCATTATCAGTAAAAAAATGAGTGTTAAGATTTTGAACGGTAAGCAATGGTTCCATCTTACAAACCTCCTCTTCCTGTTCCGAATTCTCAATCCTCAATATATACCTCTGCTAAACTTTCATAGCCAATCGCATGTGGTATATATCCTTTTACAGATTTACCACCGGCCATGGCACTTTCTACATAAGCAAGTGGAATTGCAGGTGCATCATCGTGTACAATCTCTTGTATTTCTTTATAAAAAGCGGTACGCTCTTCTCTGTCTGTTGAACTCTGTGCCAAATCCAAAAGCGCATCTACCTTATCATTGGCATATCTAGACAGATTAGAAGCAGAGGTAGAATAAAGCATAGTATATAAAAAGTTATCTGGGTCTCCATTCTCACTCAGTCTTCCGATTGCAGCAAACCCATGTTCTCCATTCATTAATTTCGACAGATATGTTGCCCATTCAAAGGTAACAATTTTTACATCAATTCCAATTTCTTTTAAATTCATTTTTACTGCTTCTGCTACTTTCTGGGGTTGAGAGAAATATACTCTATCCGTTGACATTACCCAAAGTTCTGTTTCAAATCCATCAGGAAAACCTGCTTCTTCCAGTAATTTCTTGGCTTTATCCAAATTGTAGTCATAATCTGTAATTTCATCGTTATAACCCCATATTACAGGCGGCATCATATTTTTAGCTGGAATCGTAAATGGACCATAAAACGCATCAATGATACCTTGTTTGTCAACTGCGTGACTGATTGCTTGACGCACTTTCACATTGTCAAAAGGGTGTTTTGTAATGTTGAAAGTTAAATAACCTAGATTGGCGCTAGGTCGCTTGAAAAGTTGTAACTGCTCATTACTGTCAATCTCAGGTAAATCCGTTGGATTAAGGCCTTCCATTAAATCGATTTCATTATTTTTTAGCGCTGTTAATCTAGCGGAGTTATCAGGAATAACTTTAAAAATCACTTTGTCCAATTTGGGGAGATCATTTTCCCAGTATTCTTCATTCTTTAATAATGTTAATGTATCGTTTTCTTTCCAAGAATCGTACACAAATGGCCCCGTTCCTACAGGATGCTGATTGATATCTTCCCCATATTCTTGTAGAGCTTTAGGGCTGATCATTCCAAATGTCGTAATCCCGATGTTTGGTAAAAATGTAGCATTGGATTCGCTTAATCTAAACTCAACGGTATGTGTATCAATAGCTTGTACCTCTTCAACAATTCCTTTAATTGTCCTGCTGGGAATGGAAAATTCACCGTGATGCTGTGGATGGCTTTCATCCATCATTCTATTAAAGTTGTAAACCACTGCATCTGCATCAAAGGTAGTACCATCATGGAACTTTACGTCTTTTCGCAATTGAAAAGTCCATATTTTTCCGTCTTCACTTGTACTCCATTCAGTGGCTAACTTAGGAACAACATCTGTGCCTTCTTTTTCGTAATCAATTAGAGTTTCATAAACATTTTTCGCTATTCTGGATGACTCTGCATCAATAATATTATGCGGATCTAACGTCACCGTATCAGTGCCCCGTCCATAAATTAAAGTGCCGTTGGCCGCAGTCCCTTTGTCTTTACTATTATCATCTGAGCTAGTATCTCCAGCACATCCTGCAAGTAGTAATACACTTAAAACTGCAATCAACAATAATAATCTCAATAACTTTTTCATTAACCCTCCCTCCTTGAATAGTGTTTAACTTTTGCATTCAACAAACGAGTTTTTTTGTCTATCCACGGCTGTGCTTCTTCTAATTGAAATGCTAATTGAAACAAGGTCGATTCATCTGCGAATCTTCCAGCGAATTGCATACCTATTGGAAGTCCTTTACTGCTCCAGCCAAGAGGTAAGCTTATTGCCGGCTGTCCAGTAGTATTAAATAAGTTTGTAAATGGCGCATAAGCCATCATTCTTTCCGTCCACTGTTTTGCATCCAAGTTAGGATCATTCGCATTGAGCTTTCCAATTTCCCATGGTAATTGAGCAATCGTCGGAGATAAAAGCACATCGTAATGGGTGAAAAATTCACCAACTGTTCTAGCTACTCTATTATTTATCTCAAAAGCTTCTAGTAAATCAAAGGCCTTCAGTGTTTGACCGTACTGGTAGAGTGCCCAATTCGATGCCTCCAAGTTTTCTGGAGAAGCAGTTCGATTTAACCCTATTTGTAATCTATCTATGCTTCTACTAATATTTGCAGCCCAAATTCGAAGTGTAGCTTGAAATTGTTCTTCGGCATTGATCTGTGGGGTAGCTTCAACAAGATCATGCCCCAGATCCTGACATAGCTGAACCGTTCTATAGAGCGCGTCAGTACATTCTTTATCCACAGATGCTCCATTGATTGGTGCTCCCATCCAAGCAATACGCAACCGTTTAGGCTTATGTTCTTTTTCACTTAAGTATGTGCGTTTCGGTGATTCTGCCCAAGAGCTTGCTCCTATATCTGCTCCAGCGATTTCATCTAGCAATACTGCAGAATCTCTCACACTTTTTGTGACGGCAAATTCATTACTGAGCCCGCTCAATATCTCGCCTCGAAACGGGCCGTGTGGAATGCGACCGCGAGTTGGCTTTAATCCAACGAGACCATTAACTGCTGCGGGTTGCCGAATAGAACCCGCACCATCATTTGCATGAGCAATGGGTACAATCCCGGCTGAAACTGCGGCAGCTGCTCCTCCACTAGAGCCGCCAGCACTTAAATTTGTATCCCATGGATTTCGAGTCGGTCCATAAAGAACTGATTCAGTAGTAAAGTTGAATGCAAATTCAGGAGTAGTAGAAGTTCCAACCGTAACAAAGCCAGCTTGGCGAAAACGTGTCATTAGATTTGTATCCTGTGAGGTTGTAACCCCAACTCCAAAACGACTTCCTAAATTTACAGGGACACCAATAGCTTGTGCACTTGACTCTTTTATGAGAAAAGGTATCCCTTTAAACGGCCCCTCTGGTAGACCAGCCTGTATCTCTTTATCAGCTTGTTCTGAAAGCGTACTTACTACTGCGTTAATTGTCGGATTGAGTTTATCAATCCCCTCCAAAGCAACCTTTTTCAATTCTTGTGGTGTGACCTCTCTATTCTTTACTAGCAAGGCAAGTCCCACCGCATCAAATTCGGAGTACTCCGAAAATTCCATGTGTAAGTAACCCCTTTACGATTTATTGTTCACTGTAAATGATTCCTGTCGACTTTAATTTCTCAATCTCCTCTTCGTCAAATCCAAGCATTGATTGGAGAACCGAAAAGTTATGCTCGCCTAGCTGTGGCTCGATGGGGGTATCCCCATTTCTTAGTCCGATTTCCTTATCAAAAAATTTGATAGGCAAATTAGGAAGTTTTACTTTACCCAGTTTCGGATGCTCGACGTCCACGACCATATTCCTGCCTTTTAAATGAGGGTCTTCAATTAGTCCTTTCACATCTTTCACTTCTCCGGCAGGAATGTGCAAATCATTTAAAAAAGTTAACAATTCTTCAGCGGTTTTATCAATTGCCCAATCTGCAAAGTATTTGTTCAAGTCATCCAAGTTTTCTGCTCTTTTTTTCATCGCTCCGATATCTTCGCCTTTATATTCCTCTACAAGATCTACACGGCCAATTCCGGTAAATACTTTTGCAAATCTATCACCGCCGGAGGCACATACGATTACCCATTTTCCGTCTCTTGTTTGGAATGCATCCCAAGGAGCGCCGAGAGGATCTTTATTGCCGCGTGCAGCTAAAGATTCTCCCGTCATACTTGTTCGAATTACGGATTCCTCAAGTACTGAAAAAACGCTATCCATCATACTGACTTCCAAACGCTGGCCTTTTCCGGTATTATTCCGATCAATGATTGCACTTAGTATACCTACCGTTAAATAGACACCTGATAGTGCATCGGCAACAGCCGGACCCGTTTTCAATGGTTGTCCATCTTCCAATCCATTTTGACTCATCAGTCCCCCCATCGCTTGAGCGATTCCGTCAATGCTCGGAAGATGCGAATAAGGACCTTCGCTGCCAAAGCCATTCAGTGAGGCAAAAATGATTTTCGGGTTCACTTTTTTTACTTCCTCGTATCCTAGTCCGAGCTTATCCATCGTTCCTGCCACAAAATTTTCAACAATAATATCAAATTGTTTAGCCAACTTTAGAAAAATCAGCTTTCCTTCTTCAGTTTTCAGGTTCAAAGAGATGGATTTCTTTCCCCTATTCAGCATATAAAAGTAACCGCTTACATCTTTGTGGAAAGGAGGTAAAAATCTTGAACGATCCCCTGGTCCTGGTCTTTCCACCTTCACGACTTCTGCTCCTAAATCTTGTAACATCAGCGTCGAATAAGGGGCTGAGAATACCCAGCTAAGATCTAGTATTTTAATGCCTTCCAACGGTTTTGTCGACACTTCATCATCCCTCTTCTGATTTTAATAGACTTGGATAATGCCCAACAAGCAGAATATGGAGTTTGCGCTAATTACAAAGAAACGTTTAAGCGACAAGTAACGGACGATTTTTTCCGTAAATCCTGTTCATACTCAAGTCACTCTTTTCTATTCCAATGTAACTTTATACATATTTTCTGCCCCCGTTGGATGCGGGAAATAGCCTTGCACATAATTACCAGTGACGACAGCTTCTTTCACTTCTACTAATGGAGCCATCGGAGCGTCTTCATGGACAAGCTCTTGCACTTTTTTGTAAATTTCAGTACGTTCTTCTTGATCGATCACAAATTTCGCTTGCATCAATAAATCACTAACTTCATCATTCCTATAAAATGTATGGTTTTGTGCCGACCCTTTTACTGCATTATTCTTACTTAATGTTGAATATAGGAAGTTATCGGGATCCCCGTTGTCGCCGACCCAACCGATTAATGCGATTGAATGCTCACCACTTCTAATTTGATCAAGAAACGTCGGCCATTCCAATGTTACAACTTTAACATTGATGCCTATTTTTTCAAAACTTGACTTCATCGCTTCAACCATTTTTGTCGGTTGCTGCATATAAATACGCGAGTTAGCTGTTACCGAAAATTCAAGATCAAATCCGTTAGGATAACCTGCTTCAGCTAATAAAGCTTTGGCTTTATCCAAATCGTACTCATAGTCTTCAATGTCATCGTTGTAAGCCCAACTGGAAGAAGGTAACATGTTTTTTACCGGGTCTGCCAATCCGTAAAAGTAGGCATCCGCAATTCCTTGTTTATCTACTGCGTGGTTAATGGCTTGACGGACTTTCGGGTTATCGAACGGTTCTTTCAGATTATTGATGGATAGATAACCTACATTTAACGGTGGTCGAAGAACGATGTTTAAATTACTATCCGATTCAACAGAGCTCAAATCCGAAGGGTTCAAACTTACCATAATATCCAGTTCCCCATTCTTCAAAGCAGTTAGCCTTGCTGAATTATCTGGTATGACTTTATAAATAACTTTGTCCAATTTAGGCAAATCTGGCACCCAATACTCTTCGTTTTTAACAAGTGTTACCGAGTCATTCGGATTCCAAGATACAAATTTAAATGGACCCGTCCCGACCGCATTCTCATTAATTTTTTCACCAAACTCTTCCAATGCTGCCGGACTAATTATACCAAATGCATGCATGCCCAAATTGGATAAGAAGTTAGCTTGGGGCTCCACCAGCTTAAACTCGACCGTATTTTCATTGACTGCGTTCACCTGTTCAATTGAACTGCCTTCCCCTTTAAAACCGTTAAACATACCGCGATATACTGAAAAACTCCCACTATGTCGGGCTGGATGTTGTGGATCCATCATCCGTTCAAAGTTATAAACAACTGCTTCGGCATTAAAATCAGTACCATCATGGAACTTAACGCCTTCCTGTAAGTGGAAAGTCCATGTTTTACCGTCATCAGATATATCCCAGTCTTTCGCTAGTTTTGGAATGACGTCAGTCGTTTCTTCGTCGTATTCAACAAGTGTCTCATAGATGTTTTTGGTAACTCGCCATGTTTCAATTTCATTAGCATCTTGGGGATCCATTGTATAACTATCCGCACCTCTACCAAAAACTAATGTTGTTTCTTTGTCTTTCGAATCTTTTTCCGATCCACCTTCAGAATTAGACGTTCCTTTCTCACTACATGCCACTAGTAAGAGTGATAGTAATGCCACAATCGAAATGAATGACAGAATTTTCTTCATTATTTCCCCTCCCATTCTATATCTTTTTAATCGTTTACTAACGGAGTTTAATCTATCCATCCATGAAAGTATAAGACACTAGCGTTTATTAGACTTTTGCTTTTGCATTTTCAAGAAATCTTTCAATTTCTTCTTTTGTTCTCCCGCTATTTCCTATCATTTCAGCTAGCGTTTTTCCTTCTTTATAAGCAATAAAACTAGGAATTCCCATTACGTTGGCTAATTCACAAACTTCCTTTTGTGAATCAGGATTTACTTTATAAAAATCAAAGTCATCCTGGTTTTTTTCAATAATTTCATCCATAAACGTGTCGATGAAGTTACAATCGGAACACCAATCTGCCGAAAAAAATAAAACGGTTGCCTTCTTTTTTGCTATTAATTCCAAAAATTGTTCTTTACTTTGTATATTTTTCATTCCTATTCCTCCAAGCCATAACTTACTTCTTTTCCTAATTTGAGTTTGAATAGTTTATTTGCATTCTTCCAATAAAATTTCTCTTTCACTGAGTCTTTTAAAGGCCATTCTTCCACTTCAGCGATATAGTCTTTAATCGGGATTCCCAATGTCAACCAATCCGATCCAAACACGATTTGATCCTGTAGTAAGCTATTTGCATAATGTAAAAACATATCCCAGCCTGTATTGGGTTCCGCTATATAACGAGGTCTAAAAGCGGAAGTATCCACATGTAAGTTTTTATATTTTAATAACATCGCTATCATATCGGGAATCCAAGGCCACCCACCGTGTCCCGCAATAATCTTCAGATTTTTAAAATCCATTAGCGGCGCTTCCAAGTTAGATGGATGATCTAGAAAAACGGACGTTTCTCTATAATAGTTAATTGACGAATGGATCCATACAGGTATCTCCAATTCATCACATAATGCATACAGCGGGTAATATTTCCGATCATCGGCTTTTATGCCATGTTCATAAGGTGGAATAACAACGGCCTTATATCCTTGCTCAGTTATAGCCTTGCGAACCACTTTCAAACTTTCTGTTCCTTTATGAGGGTTGTAGCCGGCAAAACCGATAAAGCGATCAGGATATTTCTTCAATAATTCAGCTACGTAATCATGATCAGCAGGTGCTTCTGAACCGTCTCTTCCATAATCCATATTATGAATCGCATGATAAGCGATCGTTGAATCACGAAGCATTTTCAAAAACTGATCCATGGAGAAATTTTTTTCTAACTTCGCGTAAACTTCTTGCATAACGTTCTCAGTAGATTCAGATTCAAGTCTTTTAAAAAATTCCTCTTTCGTCCATCCCGCTAATCGTGCCCATCGTTGACCAAATAATTTTCTGTACTCTTCATTTTTCGGGTTGATATCTGTTGCTCCCTGAAATTGAAATTCAGGGAGTGTATTTGAACAATCGATAATCAATACTACTTCCTCCCTACTCCATTAATTATTACTTCCCAAGATAACTAAAATTGAGTTATTTAGTAGTTCTTTTCAAAAATCGGCGTTTTGGTTAACGCTTTTTCCAAAGTCCCAGGTGCACACCAAATAATTTCAGGTGTCATTCTCGCTTCAGAATGGAGGGCATTTTTTATTCTTCTCTCCAAGTCAGCAAGCTTTCTGCTATCGCTGTTTTCACCATATTCCAATTTTATTTGCAATGGCGGTACAACCCGTGGCGGTGGATTGTTAAGGACTATTCTTAATTCCCCCGTTATTTCTGGAATAAAATTGGATATTACTTGTTTGATTGTAGATGGATAAACATTTGCCCCCTTAATAATAAGCATGTCATCCGATCGACCAATAAATTTAACTCTTCTTCCTTGAAAGCCACAACCTGGGCATTCACTTGTAAAGACTTGGACAATATCTCCAGAGGAATAACGAATTCTCGGTAAGGCTTTCAATGTCAATTCTGTAGCGATTAATTCACCGATAACACCGTCGTATACTTCTATAGGCTGCTTTGTCTCAGGATCAATCAAATCGTTCGGAAATAGACTAAGATCGGGTGCTACACAATGAATACCGTGATAGTCATCCGAATCGCAGGAAAAGCCCAACTCGCCTAAATAATCATAGATGCGGCAGTCATAAGCATCTTCTATTTTTTTCTTGATTTCTGGGACACCGACGCCAATTTCACCGACTGTAAAAATGGCTTGCAATCCAAGTTCACCAACATTCATCCCGATTAATTCTGGTGCTTTATCGATTAAATGCTCGGCCAATGATGGCGTCATCATCGCAGCAGTTGGTCTTGTCATTTTGGCATATTCCAAGATCATTTTGCTTCCGGCTCTCACATCTACGTCTATCGGCAATACCCCTTGAGAACGTATCCCCCATAAAATAGAAGAGGTAGCGTATATCCCTAACGAATGACTAAAGAGCAAACGTTCACCAGCATGAACTCCACCATAATCTAGCATATGGGCAATAAAACCGTTTAAAAAGTTGATGTCCTCTTCTGTAAATGTATAAGTAAAAGTCGGATTTCCTGAAGTACCACTTGTCGTACCGGTAAATACGACTTCATCCGGCGAGCTGCATAAATGTAAACCGAAAGGATGGCCATGCCGTTCCATTGACTCTTTTTGGATCGCTCTTTCGATTGTTTTGTTCAGAAAAATAGGCAGTTTATAGTAATCTTCAAATGTACGGATATCTTCTGGACGTATACCAATCTCATTGAACTTCTCACGGTAAAATTCGGAATTCCGATAAGCGTATTTTAATTGTTTTTTTAACAGTACGAATTGATATTCCCTGATCTCTTCTTCAGACATTCGATTAAAGATCGGATTTGCATATTGAACTTTTTTAGTTTTAACCTTGGTCAGCAAAATAATCACTCCTTTTTTATTTTTTGGAAACCGTTACATCCATAAGGTAAAGTATCAACCCTTAATTGATTCCCAATATTATTTATAATTAGATTATAGGGAATATTCAATCCCTTGTATAATACCTTTCTCTAATAAGATCATAAGCACGACTTATACCCAGCAATTTTTGATGATCATTAGAAATAAAACCTGTCACGACGCTCTATCCCTAAGCAAGCACTTAATAGAACAATTAAAAAGACAGATACACACTCGTATCTGCCCTTGTAACATAGTGATTACAATTCAATTCCGTGCCATTTTTTCAAATGCTCTGCATGTGTTGATAAATAAGCGTTTTCTCCAAATAACTTATCGTAATAATCCAAATCAAGATGGTGTGATTGTAGATACATTAATGAATATACGGAAGGTATAGTTGCCGGGAATTTACCAAACGTTTCATAGATATATTCTGCTTGTATGGTCATCAGTTCTATAAACTCCTCGTCGTGAACTTGTGCACTCCCCCTCACTTTTTCTGTATCTTTCCAAACACCTTTTGTTTTATTATGAAAAGGTCCTCCTACGCCAAACTTGCGTTCCACTAATGCTTCAACCGCATCACGCATCGTAGGGAAATGCGGCGGCGTAAATGAAGTGAATACCCCTTCGAGCCCAGTCGGATTCGGCATTGCCCAACGTTCATCCGTATCATAGCGAAAACCTAATCCCGGAACTTTCGGATCGCCACTTGCCCCCAAAATGGTGAGTCGATCAATCCCATCAAACATCCAACCACCCAAGCCGATCGCTTGTTGTAAAAGCATACCTGAATATGTGGCTGTTGCTAATTCGGCAGACAGTTCAGCAAGAGAATATTGATCAAGGAAACTCAGTGGAACCGGATTATTCAGATCAACTAGGTGACTATACTTCTCCACTCCCGGGATTTGACGGTTATGAATATCGTCATAAATTACAAGTCCATTTTGAATATAGAAAGCTAAGTTTAATAGTGTATGCTGTGCTAAGTCTCCGACTGGAAAAGCTAAAAAAGTGCCTGGTTTGTTGGCGACCCAAGAGTTATGGCCTTCCATATATGGTTCGTAATTCGGTAAATGAATGCGTTCATCAGAAATTTTTTCAATTCGTTTTTGGTGGGCTAGTAAAAGTTCTTTTGTAGATAATTTTCCGTCATCATTTCGTTGAGTTTCCGGAGCATAATCGCGTGTACGGAAGATGTATGTCCCAGTATCATCCGTAAAAAATACTTCTGAAGTATGAAATCCAGCAGCTGATGGATGAGTTCTTCCTGACGCAGATCCTGAATAATTGGATAAATTAGGCTTATAACGATCATGTCTTGTAATGGAATGATGCCATCCAGTCACCCCACTGATCCCTAGTAAAACGAGCAATTTTTCCAAATTGTTCAGAGGTATTGGGTCATGCTTAGATTTGTAAGCAAGCGGGCCATCAGGAACTTCTGCGCCAAGAAAAAAGCGTCGTGACCGTCGTCCAAATAGAGCATCTAAAAGTGGAAATTCCGAAAGTTCCTTTAATAAGTCCTCATTTAAATCTTCCTCTGAAATACCTAATCCAATTGTTTTTGTTTTGGACATAGACCTTCCTCCAGTCATTTTTAAGTCTCAACGACAAAATTCAAAATAATCAATCTCGTCGAACCGATTTAATAACTAGACTATGGAAGTTAGAATGGTTTGTCAATCTTTAAAATGAATTTTCAGAAAAAACACACTTAAAACCTTTTAAATCCGACTGGATCTTTGTTGACATTACATTGATATCTGATTGAATAATACAGGTTGCTTTTATGTAGAATAATAATTCATTAGGTTTACAGCAATCTTGCAACGAAAAACGTCTGCCTAACTTTCTTGCAAATGAATGAATATACAAAAGCTAAACAAAGCATCTCAAATAAAGATGCTTTTGATCAACTTATTTAAGTAGCATTTTTTTGTATGAAAGACATTCCCACAAGACTAAGGCTTTATAGATTATTCTCAGTAAAGGTAATTTTTATAGAACGCCCGACCTTCCTCCATCAATATTAATCGCAGTACCCGTTACATAAGAGGCAGCGCTTGAAACTAAAAATGTAATTACTTTAGCGGCCTCATCCGCATTTCCTATTCTTCCCATAGGGATTTGGTGACGTGCATCTTTTCCGTATAGTTCCCATGAAAGTTCTGGCGCTTCATTTTTCCACCTTTTTAAAATTTGATCACTTCTAATTAACCCGATGCATACTGTATTTACCCGTATATTGTCAGCCCCCAGATCTTTGCTCATTGCTTTTGTAAGTGCCATTCCTGCTGCTCGGCTAACGGTTGTAGGCATTGATGAAGCAGGGGGGGTTTTGGCAATAGCTGCCGTCACATTTACGATGGCCCCCTCACCGACTTTATTCATATATGGAATTGCATATCGAGAACAATGGATGGCACCAAATAATTTCAAATCGAGATCGGACTGCCAAAGACCGGTATCCACTTTTTCAAATGAATTTGCTGAAGAAGTACCAGCATTATTGACAACGATATCCAAACGTCCAAAATGCTTAGCCGTCTGTGTTACTACTCGCTTGCAATCCGCCTCATTACTCACATCAGCAATAAGATATAAAGCTTCAGCACCTGTTTTTTCAAAAATATATGCTGCAGCAGTCTTCAGATGTTCTTCATTTCTTGCACAAATCGAGACTTTCGCTCCTTCGTATGCTAATTGCAGGGCGGTTTCCAAGCCAATACCTTTGCTTCCTCCTGTTATTAGTGCGACTTTCCCTTTCAATCCAAGATCCATTGTATATTAACACTCCTTCCAATTTTTCTTAGGTTGGGCTATAAGCATGTTCATTCCTCTCGACTTATCGTCCATTCCTTCTATCCTAATAAATAGTATTGATTTCAATAATTTATGTAAAAAAACCTTGGTTGGTTAAAGGACAGTGATGTATGTGAAAATAGATTGTAGAGTCAACTAGAAATTCACTCACTGTCCTTGTACAATGACTTTATTTTTCCAAAACAACGGAATCCTCTTGTTAATTAAAATGATTAACCCCCAAACGCTTTTCCCACTCCTTGTAATTTTTCAAGTATAAGTATCAAAATAACTGAAATGAAAATTACCAAACTCGAAACAGATGCTATCAACGGATCATACGCGTCCTGCATATGTGAAAAAATCTCCAAAGGCAGCGTTCGCATAGTAGATGAAACCATGAATAGTGAGACAGTTACATTATCAAATGATGTCAGGAAAGCAAACAGCCCTCCCGAGATAATAGCTGGGCGTATTAATGGAAGTGTCACCTTCCAAAAAACGACTACTGGACTTGCGCCAAGAATAGCCCCCGCTCTTTCAAGATTATAATCGAATCCGCTAAGACCGGTTAGTACAAGTCGGATAACATAAGGAATACAAATGATTATATGAGCAATCAAAAACCCGGTCGGTGTTCCAGCAAGCATCATCGGTGTAAAATAAATTAGTAGCGCTATGCCGAGCACAAGCTGCGGTACACTCAAAGGGGCTGTCAAAAAAGCTGTTATATAGGCTTTTCCTGGTATTTCATATTTAGCAATGGCAAGTGCAGCTAATGTACCGAATATAACTGAAAATAAAGCAGCCAGCAGGGCAAATTTCGCGCTATTTCCAAGGGCTTCTATAAATTCAGGGCGCTCCAATATCTTGGTATACCACTTCAAGGAAAATCCCTGTGCCGGAAAGCTTGGATAGTTTGCACTTGTGAAGGAAGCAGGAATAACAACTAGAAGTGGAACCAAAATATAGATAATACTGATCACTGCGACTGTTAGGCGTAGTCGTCCAAGACTTTTCATCATCGGAATACCTCCTTATATTTGCCTACCTCAAAGGCGCGTGTAAAGACGAATACCGAAATGAGTGTAGTTGCTAGTAGGACATATGAAACAGCGGAACCGAAAGTCCAACGCAACAGACTGTTAATTTGATCGTATGCAACTACTGGCATAACCGGTATATTTGCCCCTCCCATTAAGGCTGGTGTAACGTATGCACTCATTGAAAGGCTAAACACAAGTACGCAACCTGCAACGATGCCAGGGAGACTGAGTGGTAGCGTAATTGAAAAGAAGCTGCGAAGTGGACTGCTCCCAAGAATAGCTGCCGCCTTCTCCAAATCAGGATCCACACTATATAAACTAGTAGCAATTGTCAGTACCATAAAAGGTAAATATGCGTTTGATAGACCGATAACAACTCCCAGTTCAGAAAATAGAAGCTTAAGTGGAGCCTCGATAATCCCAAGTGAAATTAGGAAATTATTGATGGTGCCATTCGGTAACAATAGGAGATACCAACCAAAATTACGAACAACAATACTTACTAAAAGTGGTGAAGCGACAAGCAAAGCTATATACCCCCGAACTCGCGGCGAACTTCTTGCCATCGTTAGCGCAACCGGATAAGCAAGAAGAAGTGAAACGATCACTGTATACAAACTTATCCTCATTGTTAACCATAATGAGGACAAATAGTAACTATCTGTAAAGAAGTGAACATAGTTTTGGAAGCTGTACGCTGCATTGGCTCCGCCTAAATCATCTGTTTCAATAAAACTTAAATACAAAATATAGAGCATCGGTACAACGAAAAAACTGACAAGAAACAATAAAATCGGAAGTAGGAGAAGAAGACCAGGATTTCTCCATTTACTTTTTTTATTTTTACCGCGTTTTGAGGCTTCTGTATGTTGAGTCATTTCTTGACTAGCATCATGTCTGATGGATCCCATCCGATATGCACCTCTTTTCCATGCTCCCAAGAAGAGTCAAAAGTATGCGTCAATATCTGGTATGATTTCTCGTACATTGTTACATCTACCTCCCATGACGTACCGAGATAGTTCAATTGAGATATTTTTGCTTTGTGAAGATTTGATGATTTTTGCGAAGCAGTCGCCTCTGAAAAAATCTGTATCTTCTCAGGTCGAATATAGAGCATGACAATATCTCCAGGCTGACAGGAGTCATCTTCACCCATCATATTATCTGCATCTACTCGCATTATGTCGTTATTAACCTTTACAATGATTTCTCGATTTTCCACTGCTATGACAGTACCTTCAAAACTATTCGATTTACCGATAAATCGAAATACAAATTCCGAACTTGGATGGTCATAAATTGTAGTCGGATTGCTAACTTGTTCTATTCTCCCTTGATTCATTACAACAATTCGGTCAGATAGGGAGAGGGCTTCTTCCTGATCATGTGTAACGAAAATGGTTGTAACCCCAATCTCTTTCTGCAGCCGCTTAATTTCCGCACCTAATTCGTGGCGTAGCTTCGCATCAAGATTGGATAATGGTTCGTCAAGTAAAAGTAACTTTGGCTCTACAACGAGGGCACGGGCTATAGCTACACGTTGTCGTTGTCCGCCGGAAAGCTCCCTAGGGTAACGATCTTCTAACCCGGACATTCTTACGAGTTCAAGAATTCTGGTAATACGCTTGTCCTTTTCTGATTTCTCTACCTTTCGCAACTTCAGACCAAAATCAAGATTTTCACGTACAGTCATATGGGGGAAAAGAGAATAGGTTTGGAACACCATCCCTAAATCCCTCTTATACGGCGGTACTTTTGTCACTTTCTTACCTTTAATATATACGTCACCCTCATCGGCCTCGAGAAATCCGGCAATAAGGTTTAACGTTGTTGATTTTCCACAACCAGATGGTCCAAGCAGGGTAAGTAATTCTCCCTGCTTTACCTCTAGGTCAATCCCGTTGAGCACGACATTGGAACCGAACTGTTTAAAAGCACCTTTTATTTCCACATCATTCTTTAAAGCTTGCATCGTTTTGGACCCCTTTCTTATTAATCATTTTAGTAGTTTCCCAAGCTCAGGAGTAATCTCTTTAGCCCATTTATCAGTCCACTCACCTCGGATTTCCGAAAACTTGGCGAAATCAGGCTTAAAGGTTTTATCCGTTTCTTTAAGTTCTATGACAGATTTATATTTTTCTGGAATGGTCATACCGTTAACGACTGGATAAAATGCATTTTCCGAAATAAGCTCTTGCGCTTCTTCACTAACTAAATAGTTTATGAAATCAAGCGCTTCTTTTTGATGAGGGGCATTTTTCACAAGTGCAGCACTGAATGCTTGTAGTGGTACTCCCTCTTTTGGAACAACCATTTTAATCGGTACGCCTGAAGTTGCCAACTCTGCAATCGCGTAACTTCCCATTACAGTAACATCAGCAGCGCCTTGTTGAATGGCCGGAATCATCTGAGTTGAATTTTTATAGAATGTAGCGGAATAGCCCGCAAGCTCTTTTGCTTTTTCTAGGCCGGCCTCCATATTGTCAGTACTACCGCCATTTGCAATGGCTAAAGCATTAAGAGTATTAAAGCCCCAATCGTTCGTGATATCAGAAAAAGCTGTTCTACCTTTATATTCCGGACTCGCTAAGTCATTCCATGATTCAATCGGTTTAATCCCGTTCTTTTCGAAACTATCAATATTGTAAGCAGGAGCTATTACAAGGCCGAACACTGGAGCAGCTGCCTGTTCAACAGCAATAAAACGCGGATCAACCTCTTTCATATTAGTGACGACAGTTTCGTCAATGACTTCAGTTAGATCTTTGTCTTTGGCCCGCTGGACATCGACCGGAACAAAGAAAGCGATATCAATTTGTGGAGAGTTTTTCTGCAATTCTACTTTGGATAAGATTTCACCTGATAAACCGGCTATGTAATTTATTTGAATGCCGGTTTCTTCTTTATATTTAGGGGCAATGACATCCCGTATTGTTTTCTCAATCACCCCTCCATTTCCTGCAACTATTATTTCTTTAGCTCCTCCATCAGAGGCCCCCCCTGATTCACCTGGCTTTTGTGGAGTTGGATTCCCACAACCGGAAAGTAGAGCAAGTAAAACAACAATAAAAATACTGATCGTTTTTTTCATCATAATAAACCTCCATGTTTTCTTTGATATCTAATGGGTACTCTTTTTTTGCTTTTCTTTCTGTTTGGTTCACTAAGTTGTGTTAGGGATATAGCATGATGAATACACCTTCTGTCGAATAAATATGGAATCTATTAAGGCATGACAAGCAATATAGCCTTGATCATAAATATTCACTTTTTATGCACCTCCTTATTCTATTTATATTGCAATTACCGTACCAATCTTCAAAATCATTAAAATACACAGATATCCGTGTGTCCAAAAGAAAAACCGGCAAATTTTTCCTTGAACAGGAAAAGTTTGCCGGCATATAATTCTACATTCTTCTGTGCTACTCTTTTATTTCATACTCTTTAATTTTATTGCGGAGACCACGTTCTGAAATTTGCAGGGCCTTGGCAGTATCTTGTCGATTCCATCCATAATAATCAAGAGTTGCCCCAATCATCTTTTTTTCAATTTCCTTCATTGAAATACCCACTGGAATATGAATGCCTTCTTTCCTTTCAATGTTTACAGAAGTTGAAAAAACTACTTGTTGTTCCAGTATATACATTGGTAAATCCATATCTAAAATCTTGTCATCTTCGGATAACGCAACTGCATATTCAATAATATTTTCTAATTCCCGTACATTGCCGGGATAATTATATTCGAGTAGAAGTCGGTAGGCATCTGTTGAAAAATGTTTATTTTCCCTTTTCATTTCTAAACAATATTTTTCTAAGAAATAATCTATCAAAAGGGGTAAATCTTCTTTTCTTTCCCTTAGAGGAGGAACTGGAAGCGGGATGACATTTAGTCTAAAATATAAATCCTCGCGAAAAGTCCCCTCGCTCACCATCTGTTCCAATTTTTTATTGGTGGCGCAAATAATCCGCACATCTAACGGAATTTTCGTATTGGAACCCAATGGCGTAATTTCACGCTCTTGTAAAACGCGTAATAATTTTGCTTGAAGCGCATAAGGCATCTCACTTACTTCATCTAGGAATAGTGTGCCTCCGTTAGCTGCTACCCATTTACCAAGTTTTCGCTGCGTTGCTCCGGTAAAAGCTCCTTTTTCGTAGCCAAATAACTCTGATTCAAGTAATGCTTCGGGAATGGCAGCACAATTTACAACTTCAAACGGTTCACTTTTCCGTTTCCCACCATCATGTATATGCCGAACTACTAGCTCTTTTCCTGTGCCACTTTCACCAATTACAAGTACATTTGAATCAATGTTTTTAATGCGCTCAATCAACGAAAAAACACGATACATTTCCTTACTCTTACCAATAAAGTTTTTATAACCAATCCTCTGCTCCAGTTCTTCAGTAAGCGTTTCAACTCGGGATGATAGCCCCTTAAATTCAAGTGCTTTCAATAGAAGTAACTGGAGTTCCTCAATATTTATTGGCTTTTCAATATAATAATAGGCTCCCTGCTTAATAGCTTTTATAGAAGTTTCAATAGATGAATATGCAGTCATCATTATAACCGTAATAGAGGGATCTTTTTTCTTAATTTCTTGAAGGATGTCCAGCCCACTGTAATTTCCCAAGTTGAGATCAAGTAAAACTAGATCGATATTTCCCTTTTCAATGATGTTAATGCCTTCCTGTGGATGATTAGTCATTGTAATTCGATAGTCATCTTCAAGAGCAAAACTTAGAGAAACGCAAATAGCAGGTTCGTCATCAATTATCAATATATGAGATTTCATTTTTTGTCCCCTCCGTTTCGAACAATGGTAATAATACTGTAAATATCGTGCCTTGATTGGGTTGACTATGCACTTGAATATCACCGTTATTTTCTTTAACTAACTTGTAGGATACGGATAAACCTAATCCAATTCCTTTTTCCTTATTTGTATAAAAAGGTTCAAATACTCTATTAATACTTTCTTTTCTTATCCCTTTCCCTGTATCGGATATTGTAATTTTCCCTGTATTCCCCGTTTCTTTTTCTATAGTAACCGTAATTTTTTTCTCTTCTGTCTCCTCAACGGCGTCAATGGCATTTAATATTAAGTTTAAGAGGACCTGACGTATTTGCTGTGGATCAATATAAAAAACCAGATTTTTCTCAACATATTGCTCAAGGACAATTTGTTTCTTCTCTATAGTAATTTGAAGAAAAGAGAGCAAAGAAGTAAGTTCGTCTACAGTATTGTATCTTTGCTTTTTAGGTGGGCGCGGACGTGAATAGTCAAGTAAATCCGTTACAATTTTATTCAACCTGCTCACCTCGGCAGGCAAATGTTCAATAATCGATTCTCGAAATTTAGGCTGATTATATTTTTTCGGGAGCAAATCAATAAAAGTTTTAATCGACGTCAAAGGATTACGAATTTCATGTGCAACCCCGGCGACAAGTTGTCCAAGTGCATGCATTTTCTCCTGTGAGTTAAGTTTATGCTCGAGCTTCTTCTTCTCTGTTTCGTCATTCATAGACAGCAAATAACCTGTCTGCTTTTCTTGAGAATCAAACATTTGAATGACGCGATAGGATATTAACTTTTGCCGTGTGCCCTCGTTAATTTCCAAAGTATCTGGGATAGTTGGATTTTCTCTCCGTTCAGTCCCAACTTTATATTGGTGAAATAGCTGGTTAAGTAGAGGGGAACCTTGAAGGTTGTCAGCTTGATGAACTGATAGACCAAGCACGTCCAACGCCTTAGCATTAAAGCTTGTTATCTTAAAGTTAAGGCCATATGTAACAATACCTGTATCGATATTATTCAATACTTGCTCTTTAAAGGCATTATTATCAGCAACTACTTGTCGTTGTTTTTGCAGATGCATATTTAAATTCATAAGTTTCTGCGTCTGGGTATTCACTTCTTTTTTTAGCCGTTGATTCCATTTGTAGATGAACAAAATGACAAGTGCACCTGCCATTACCACAAGACTTAGCAGAAAGATGAAATGCTTTAGTTGAGTGATCTGAGCGTCGGATTGTGGCATTAACCATCTATGAATTGTTGAATTAATTTCCCCTTTCGCCTTCAAAGTATCAAGTGTATTATTCATCATTAGCAACAACGCTTCGTCGCCTTTTTTCACTGCAATTGTATAATCAGCTGGTTCTATCACTTCTTCAAGGATCACGATTTTTTTTTCCTGTTGGGAATCTTTTAAATAAAAAGCCGCGGTCCATTTATTCCCGACAAATACATCCGCATGACCATTAAGCAAGGTTTCGAGACCATCATATTGCTTTGTTATAATTGTTAGATTTGAATTTCGCATATTGAGCAACATGTTGTGGACTGGCGTGCGTTCTTCCAATACCACACGCTGATCACGAATATCAGTAATTGATCGGATAATGCCTTCTTTCTCTTTTGGTATGATGAGGGAATTAGACATTGTAAAGTATGAATCCGAAAAATCAAACCACTCATCATTTCCTGTACTATAAGTCATGCCGGCAATCGCATCAATCGTTCCATTTTTCAAAGCTTTTTCAGCTTCCCTTATGCTCATTGGGATATAGGTAAATGTTAGGCCATTATCGCTAGCTATTTTCTTCATAATATCTATACTGATACCATTTAGTGTTCCATCCTCATCTATGTATGAAAAAGGCGGTAAATCTCGGTCTCCTGCAATGTTATATGTTTTTTCCATTGCAAATGAGGTAGAGGTACTTAAAATAAAAATCCCCAGAAAAAAAGGGAGGAGGAAATATGCAAAAAATATTTTGCCCATTGATAGTTTGATCTTACCCACTTCCTTTAAACAATCATATCGGCTCATTGCGGCATACAGCATTGGCGCTTTACTTTATAAATGCTTTCTTCTTTTGAGCCTATTAAGCAATTTGACACCATTTTTTTCGAGTTACCAATTAAACCCACGAGATTATCAACTATTCAAAATATATTTAGTTAATGGCTAAGTTGAATAGTCTTAAATCATAATCCTTGCATATCCAAAAATTTCCCCTTAAAACAAAAATTCGATGTTAAGAAAATATTCTGAAGTAATAAAAACACAAAATAAAAAGTTCTTCATAATGGTTCGCACAGGTAGTTCCTGTCCAAATCCAATAAAAAAGAACTGTGTAATGATAAGGATACACTAAAAATTTCATTTGGTAAATGGGATAGATTCAATATTTTCTAAAAATCAGAAAAACCGTTAATTTACAGAAAGTCCATTTATAACCGACCATTTTTAATATCAATTTATACAACCTAATATTCGATTGCTACCGCTATACCAATCAGTAAATAACAGTCAATTTTTATAATCTTCGACATGCTCACAGTTGAGTTCCAACTTTTGGTCATGAACGACCGCATGATAGCGGTGCTGCTTTCAAAAAACCTTCAAAACTCGAAAAACAACCGCGTCACCTGACTTTCCCTTCTTTCTTTGTTTATAAAAAAGAACGTCTCTATGGACGCTCCACTGTTACTCACTTAAATGTATGCAGTTATTTATTCGTTATATAGTCCATACCTTTCGGTGTAATTGCCAAGACTAAATTATCCGACCCTTGTCCACTATCCACGGCATATTCATTTTCAATAAGATGTTCAATAGCTGCTTTACTAGTTACGTCGGCATTCAGCATAGCTTTAGGTAAAGTGTAGCTTCCTCCGTTATTAGCGAAGTGATAGTCGTAAAGGCTTTGTAACAGCATATCCGATAGCTTATTTACTTTTTCATTCATCATTGATAATACCCCTCCTTCTTTTTCTATTCTACAAAAGAGAAGGGATTCCTCCAATTACTTCGCTTTACCCTTCTCCGGCAATTTTTAAAATTTCACGCGCACCTGCTTTTACCAAGAGAGCAATGAAACATCTTACTACCAATTGTACCCCTGTTTCAACTTCCGCAACCGAAAATAAAAAGAACGCCCAAGTGGACGTTGTTCTGAACTGTGTAATATAGTTAAACAAATCTTTTGAGACACGTTATCCTACATTGTCACGTGCCTATATCATTCTCCCCACTGTCTTGCAACAATGGATCCTGCACTTCCCTGTCATTACTATCTCGGTCATTGTCTTTTCCGCAAGCGCCTAACAGTAATAATACCGCCAATGGTAAAGCTAAATATTTTCCTTTCATTTGAGAAACCTCCAATGAATGATATTCCTAACAGTATTATTATCTCTCAAGCATAGGAATTTATTCATTGTTGTAATTTTATCCAGCGTGGAAATAACTTAGAAACAATCCGAATTTATGAGAACAGAACCTCTAGAATTAATACACCTGAATGATTTAAAATGAGAAAATTATTAGCTTACCTGAATTGCATTCATTCCCTCTAACAAAATTTTGGCGTCTGTATTCAAGTAATATTTAATATCTTCCCTCATTAGTAAATTTGTGTTATTTTCGACTGATCGTTTCAAACTTCTTATGTCGAACCTAGTAGCATACGTATTTATTATGTTAATTGCATGCAATTCCTGGCGACCTAAAGGTTCAGCCTCTCCTTCAGATTTGCTTAAGAGAAAATCTAACAACTCCCTCGCATTTCTTCGAAGCTTATGTCTGTTAGCCGATAATTCCTCTATATTCCCCTCGATATACTTTCTAGCCGAAATTAAGTCCATATTATCTACACTTTGATGGATCTTATTTAATAATTCTTGAAACTCCATTCCACTATCTCCTTAGACCTATTAATCACACTATACTATTATACGACAAAAAGAACCAGTTTCAATAGTCGATAAGGATTTTAGAACTAAATAAAAAGAAACACCCAGATGGGCGTTCCTCTAATAATCCCTTAACATATGCAATTATTTATTCTTTATATAATCCATGCCTTGTAATGTGATTGCTAAAACCAGATTCCCCGCCCCTTGCCTGCTCTCCATGGCATAGCCTGTTTCAATAAGATATTTTTACTATTAACTTCGGCATTCAGCTTAGTATAGCTACCTCCGTTATCAGAGGCAACTATTTTCCCCAGAATACTCTCTTAAATGCTCTATAGCTAACGCCACTGCACTTTCCTCTGTCTCTATCAACGATAGTCCTTTTTTTATAGGATTCCAATATTCATATCCATCTTCTTCCACCCACAAATAAGCTACTGTTGAAAAAAAACCATCCTTGCGTTTGATAATTTGTACCTTATATTGATTACTCCGGGACCATATTTCTTTTATTACTTGTTCCATTGATTCACCAACTTTTCTAGTACTAACAGGTGTAGCATGGCATCGTGTGTAAAGTCATAAAAAACTCCTCCTTATCGATTGCGCTTTGGCGAACTTAGATTGCCTTCCATGCATTATTTTTTGGCAGTAATAAATGTTTTTCATTATGCTTATTAGAATTAATAAGTAAATGTAATGTTCTTTTCCGCAAGTGTTTGTTCAAGCCTTTTCAACTTCTCAATCGATTGTTCAGCTGTCCGTTTACCGATCTCAATGACCAATGCATCTATCAATGCCATAATCGGTATGACTGAAAATTGTTCTTTACTAACTTCCACTTTTAACGTTACAGTCGCATATGAAATAATTGGACATGAGATATGGTCGGTTATCAATAGAATACGATTGCCTAATTCATGAGCTAACTTAACAGCTTCAATGATTCGAACAGTGTAGGGTTCAAATGCAAAAACTACTAACGTTTCATCCTTTTCTAATTGCAAAATCCTGTCATACATCACTTCCGTGTCATGGCTAAGTTGCCTGATCTTAGGATAAAATTCTCCAAGCAACTGCTCAAAATATAATGCAGTTGCTTTATACGGTCGAGTCCCCAAAACATTGATATAACTGGATTTTAAAAGGCAATCAATTGCATTATCGAAGCTTTCTACTAAAGTAGCGTCTAATGATTTGTTTAACAGGTTAACCGATTCTTTCCAAACCTGTACTAATGTTGGAACCTTTCCTTCTTCATTTCGTATTTCTGTAAAAGATTTCTTCAATGCCCATTTTGAGACGGAAGGAACCGATTCATCGTAAAGATCTTTTCGCAAGTTATTAAAATTTTCATATCCTAAAGCATCTAGCGTACGCATGACAGTTGAAATGCCAACTTTGGCGTTATCGGCAAGTTCTTTAACAGTTATCAAGCCGATCGACTGATAATTTTTCAGGATATAGTCGCATAACTGTCTTTGTTTTTTGGGTAAAGAATCTTTGATCGTAACGATTTTATGAATAGTTGTTGTTTCATTAGATAAACTCATTTAAATCCCCTTCTCACCTTCAAGATATAGATAATCCCACAGAATTAATCTATCTTAGGTCCATTATATCTTATATTTAAGAACATTGCGGATTCAAAATCAATGTTCTCAAATGATGTATGTTCGTGTGAAAGGATTAATTTGTTCATCTAATCGGCTTATTTTCAGACCGTCCGCCCGCAACAAGAATCGCGGAATACAAAACCAACGCGATTCCCAACACCTGCCACGCTAGCAGATGTTCCCCCAAAAAAAGTACGCCAGTCACTACTGCAACGATAGGTTCTATTGTTGCTAGAATGGAAGCCTTACTAGCTTCTAAATATTTTAATCCAGAAGTGTACAACACAAAAGCTGCAACCGTAGAAACTAACGCTAACAATACCGCTGCTATCCAAACGTCTACATATTGAAATTGATCAGTCTTTCTGATAATTTCACTTGTTAATAACATGAAAATACTCGTATAAAGGAATGTGTATGTAGTAATTGTCAATGCAGAATACCGTTTCGTTACAGGTTTACTAAAAATACTGTACAATGCATAACAAAATCCGGATAAGATCCCTATTAACAAAGTTTTCATAGGTATACCTTCTTGGCCGAGTGGCAGTAGACCGACAACAAATGCACATCCTGCAATCGCAAGAGCAAGTGCCCAGCCTTTACGAATAGTCAACGGTTCTTTAAAAAAGAGCCTGGACAGAATTGTTACAAACAAAGGACCTGTATATAAAAGCGTTACTGCAAGGGATATACTCGATTGAGAAAAAACTTCAAAGTAAAAAAAATTAAAGAAAGCGATACTAATAATTCCCGCACCCGCGAAGAAAATATGATCTTTTAATCTGGTACGCAACTGAGCACGATAAAATACAGCCATTATTATAATTAAGATTGTAAAGGTAAAAATGGCTCGAACGGCGACCACGTCCCAAGCCGTGAACCCCCGTTCATATAATGGAGCAATAAATAAACCAATTAGTCCCCAACATGCCGCGCCAGCAATTGTCATGATATAAACTTTGAAACTCGACAGTTTCCCCATATCATTCACTTCCCTATTCAGTTATACGCCAAATCCATTCGTCAAAACTTTATGATTTTATTTATTTTTCGAGACAATTACGATTAAAGCAAAACGACATTTTTGTTTTTATTGTTTTGCGTCATAACTAGTCCTACAAAATGAAAGTCACCTATCCGATGAGCCGGTAGATGACTAGTCGATGGTACAAGTCGATTATTTTTCTCTTAATCTCGATTCTGCTGCGCTAAAAGTCCCCCCTATACCATTAGCAGTTTTGTTCGATACAAAGCTACCTTGCTTTAAAGGTCCGGATTTGTTGATGGAACTGGATTGTGCTAAGCTCATATTCTTAGTTTCCGGAGCCATGAAAAGAGAAATTAAAAATCCTAGGAAAAGCAAACCTCCACAAATATACAGCGTAGCTGCCAAACCAAAATTCCCCAAAAAGAACGGAAAGACAAACGTTCCAATCGCAGAAGCGAAACGAGTCACTCCTGTGATAAAACCCATTGCTGTACCGCGAATATGAGTTGGAAAGAGTTCATTCGGATAGATCCATTGATGGGCTCCCATCGCCGTATTAAACGTCCCATAGACTATAAAGAGCAATAGGATTAGACCAAATGGTGTATTCAATCCAGAGGTTGCTCCAAGTACGATTAAAGCGATTCCCGATATTAAAAATGGCAAGATGAGCGTAGGTCTCCTTCCATATTTTTCAACTAAATAAAGAGCAGGAAGTAAACCGATAAGATAGACTATATTAATGATTGCTGATCCAAGATATTCTCTTGAACCATCAGCAAAACCAAATTGTGCAAGGATTTCAGGGATATAGGTTCCTATACCAAATGTAGGTATGACTGAAAGCGACCAGAAAGCCGACACAAAAAATATCCATTTTCCATATCCATTTCTGAACATATCCAAAAAGGTGGTTTTCTTCTGTGTCTTTGCTTCGTTCGACATGATGACATGTTCCCCGAATATTTTCTGAACAAGAGCGTTTGCTTCTTTTTCTTTTCCTTTGCTAGCCAGCCAAAGCGGAGATTCCGGCATATTTAAACGTGCCAAAAGCATGATGGCTACTGGGACCGCACTGCTTGCAAGCATCCATCTCCAGCTCGTATCACCTAACGAGAGCAACAAGTAACCGACCAAAAAGGAACTGGCGTAACCGACATACCAAAATCCATTAAGTCCTCCAAGTAAAGAACCTCGATTTTTTTTCGGTGAAAATTCTGCCATCAACGCTCCCGCAATTGGGTAATCTGCCCCTATTGCAATCCCTAAAATAAATCGTAAAAGTACCAACTGACTAGGATCATTAACATAAAACTGAAGAATGGACACAATAAGCATGACAAGCATATCGATGAGAAACATCGTTTTCCGGCCAATAGTGTCTGTGAGATAGCCGCCTATTATTCCACCTACAAACATACCCGCTAGAGTTGCCATCCCTATTAGCCCCGTCATGGTCACAGACAAATCAAACTGGGTATGCATGACAGAAAGTGCTACCGCAATAATCCCGATAATATACCCATCGATGAATGTACTTCCACTGGCGTAGGCAAATATTTTATAATGGAATCTACTTATGGGCAGATCTTCCATCGTCCGAACCTTATTCATAAACCTCTCCTCCAATTATTAAATTAATTTTTCAATTTAGCTTCTCGGTAAGCGTTTACATTAATTGAGGTTATAGTCTTTTTCCATACGACATCTGCCAGCCTACAGGAGATGGTACTGGCAACCGTTGCCGATCGAATAGCGAATGGTTCGATGGGCAACGGTTGCCTTATCCTATTCATTTAGCGGGAGTTCTCTGTAGCTGCCGCTACGAATTTAGTACAAAAACATTTGCTGAATAAAGAGGAAACCATGCTTAATCAATTACGCCTCGGCGTAATTGCGTTCAGATTTTGAATTGCGCTTGCTCAATTAACTCCTTTCAAAATCTGTGACATCCGCCAGAGGCTTAACTTGAATCAGCAGGGAGTTTGGACTCCCCTTTAGAAATGCATTCTGGCATTCATCTCACCACTTATGGAAGTGGGGACTTCTGCTGAATCAAGTTAACTAGATATCAAAACCTCGATTTTCCGCTCTTTTTTGGACTCAACAAATTCAAATTCTAGCAGGCTATTAATACCTTGTGCTGCAGTAAATCCTGTTTGAATGGCTGTTTCAGTATAAAGCGTGCCTAAATAATCGCCTGCTAAAAACAACCGTCCCGCAGATTTCGTTAGAATGGGCTGTATTTTTTCACGACCTGGGAAAATATAAGCGGATCCTAGTGGAAACTTTTTAACTTGAGCCTCCACTACATGATCGCTAAAACCAGGAAATATTTCATTTAAATCTTTCAAATAGTATTGAGTTATTTCCTCATCTGTGTTATCAAGTAGTCGGCGCCCACTTTCCCCTGGTGAAAATGTCATCATACTACTGCCTGGTTGCCTCTTCGTTTCCATTGAACGGACTAGATTAGATTGATGAAGAATAATGTCAAATGACCTTTTTGGCGTAGCAAAAGCATAGACATCATCCCAAACTTGAGGCTCTGTTTCATTTGTTAAAAATGCTGCACTGACATGTGGACCATAGGTAACTTGACCAAGTGCGTCCGCGATTTCTGGGTCAATGTTTACCGCTATTTTTTTGGTAATCGGGGCAGGCGTTGCAAGGACCGCATAACGCGCTTCCTCCACTTGCTCCACGCCATCTTGCATATAGCGTACGACAACAGAGTCTTCTTTCTGAAGAACCTCTAACACTTGTGCATTGAGTTGAACTCGTTCGCCTAATGTTGTTGCAATCGTGTTCGTCAGTGTCGAAGGGCCCCCAACAATATTTCTCGATAGCCCTTCACTCTTGTCCCAAATCAAGTTGAAATAGCCCACTCCAGATCCAGCTGTCATTGTCTCCGGACTGCCAGTCGAACGGCTGACGGTTGGTCTAAAAATCGCATCTGCGTCTGGCGGTAATTTCCCCGTAAATTCGGCAAACGTTCGATCACTCATAAATTCTAACACTCGTTGTTGTTGAACTCGGTAGTCTTCTGCCGGACGTTTTTTTGCTATTTTGCTATACTTGACGACAGCTGCACGCACTTTAGCACCTGCGCGTATCATCGCAAATCTAGACTTCCAAGACATCGGGACTCTAAATGGATATAATTCAACTCGTCCCCCTAACAGCAACTTACCATTCAGATGCATGGCGGATAAAATTCCAGGTACAGGTAATGCAGTTGTTCCAACCGATTGAAATAATTCATCTGTAGCTGAACCAGCTCCAGCATAGAGATGTCCTCCCCAATTTAACCAATAATCTCCCCGACGTTCCGATCGTACACGACCGCCCACACGATTATCGGATTCTAACAGTAAAATATCATGGTGTTTTAGGCGCCAAGCAGCAGACAAACCAGCCAGTCCGCCGCCTATTATAATGACATCTTTCATTCGATTTCCTCCCATCCCTTGTGCATTTACTTAGTTGAGTTGTTTCAATCTTAGTTCCCCTAATTCACTTAAGACTGCTTTAATCTTTAATTTGTAATTGTCAGAAGCAGGCACGAGTGGTAATCTACTTGGTCCCCCTGGTAATCCTAGTGCTTCCAAGCCAGCCTTCACTGTTCCCGGAATCGTTTCTTCTTCAATGACATTATATAAAGCCATCAGTTCCTGATTTAATGTGGTCGCTTCTTTTAAGTTGTTTTCATTGACGATTAAATCATATAGTTTCGCCAGTTTTTTCGGAGCCAAGTTGTGGACCACTCCAATAGCCCCTTGTCCCCCTAGTGCTAATGTAGGTAGAATTAGATGTTCAAATCCTGTCAATACCGCGAAGTTTGGATTATCTTTTGTCAATGCAATCAGTTTAGAAGTGTGCTGTCCGTCTGCCGTATTTTTAATACCGACAATGCCCTCTATTTGACTAATTTCATAAATCAATTCCGGATCAAGTTCAACGCCTGTCGCGTCTGGATAATGATAGATAACGATTCCAATGCTCGTGCTTTCGGCTACCGCCTTGTAATGATCAATAATTCCTTGTTTACTTGTTGTCATATAATAAGGATTAATGACCAAAGCAGAAGTCGCGCCCACTTCAGCCGCATATTGCGTCAAGTTGATTGTATTTTCTGTACGATGACATCCTGTTCCTGCCATAACCGGTACTCTACCGTTTGCTGTTTCACACACAAATTTAACGACTTCTTTTCGTTCTTCCATGCTCATTAGGGAGTACTCTCCAGTACTTCCTCCCACTAAAAGACCGTGCATGCCCCCGTCTATCAGGTGTTCGATCAATTGCTCAAGCCCCTTAAAGTCAATGCTTTTATCCTCATTCAAAGGTGTTGGTAAAGCCGGAATCATTCCAAATGGTTTATACATAGTTATCCCCCTCATAATTGTTGGTGAATGTATGGTAAATCTACATTTTCCAATCTATTTTCGTTTAATATTCACATAAACACTTTTTACTTCTGTGTAATTCTCCAAGCCATATTCTCCACCCATTTCGCGTCCAATACCCGATTGTTTATATCCGCCGAACGGCATCGTCTCCCACTCAAGACCAACGTCGTTAATCCAAACCGTTCCCGCTTGTAGTTTACGAGTAATATAATGACCCGTTTTTATATTCTCTGTCCAAACACTAGCAGCTAATCCATACTCGCTATCATTGGCTCTCCTAATGACTTCTTCAACCGTATCAAAAACCAAAACCGACATGACTGGGCCAAAGATTTCTTCACGTGCGATGGTCATATCATCTTCTACATCTGCAAAAATTGTTGGTTGCACAAAATAACCTTTATCAAATGTTTTTTCGTTTGTTACAAGCCGCGCGCCTTCTTTTTTCCCTTGCTCAATGTAGCGAAGAACTGCTTGTTGCTGTTTCGCTGAGACAAGGGGGCCCATCTCTGTTTCCGGATCCAAACCTGGTCCTAGTTTCAACTTGTTCACACGTTCTGCCAATGCTTGTACCACTCGTTCATAATGTTTGCGGTGAACATAGATTCGTGTACATGCGCTACAGTTTTGTCCATGGTTGTACATCGTGCCGTTAAATGCCCCTTCAATTGCCTCTTCTAAATTGGCATCTTCTAGGATGATTGCAGGTGATTTACCACCAAGTTCGAGCGTGACACCCTTGATTTGATCTGCCGCTTTCTTCATGACTTCTTTTCCGACAGCTGTTGACCCTGTAAATGACACTTTGTCCACATACTTATGCGTGACAATTGCATCTCCAACTACACGACCAGCACCAGGTGTGATGTTAACTACACCGTCTGGAAAGCCAGCTTCTTTAAATAATTTTGCTATATAGAGTAGCGTAAGCGGTGTTTCACTTGCTGGTTTAATAACAACTGTACAACCGACTGCTAGGGCAGATCCTAGCTTCCAAGCAGCCATCAATAGAGGAAAATTCCATGGAATAATTTGTCCTACAACCCCAACAGGTTCATGCGTCGTGTAACATACATATTCCGGGGATACTTGTGTCGTTTTTCCTTGTATTTTCGTTGCGAAACCCGAATAATATCTGAAATGTTGGATGGATCCATCAATATCATCTGTTAAAGCGACATGATAGGGCTTACCATTATCAAGGCTCTCGAGTTGCGCAAGCTCTTCACGGTTTTCCTCCAAAAGATCAGCAAACTTATAAAGAAGACGTGAACGTGTAGCCGCTTCCATTTCTGACCATTCACCTTCGTCAAACGCTTTTCTTGCAGCTTGAACGGCAATATCGATATCTTCCGTTTGCGCTTCGCTCACTTGTGCAATGACTTCTTCAGTAGCAGGGTTAATGACATCGAATGTTTTTCCACTAAGCGCTGGTACGTATTCCCCGTTAATATAAAGACCAATACAATCTTTCAAGAACTTTTCCACTTTCGGTTTTAATCTAAAATCAGTAGCCTCCATTTTATTTATCGCCCCTTTTCAACCTTTGATATTTTTCGTATTTTAAATAATAAACAGTTTTATTTTTCAAACTATTTATTGTATTGAATATTAGCAGATAAATGAATGGTTGTAAACCACATTTTTTAAAAGGGAATAAAACATTTCATTTATCCAATATTCTTAATACGAAATATCCAAGAAATAAGAGAATTTCAAGCGAAACGGAAGAACTACTCTTTAAACCGGGTGCCCTGCTTTCCTCCGCATGTGTTAATTGCTATGTCTAAGAAGATAACTGTGCATAAAATTATATCTTGAAATCAATTCAACCAGTTTCTTGGCAGTAAAAAAAACACCTAAAACATTGGATTCAACAACGTTTAAGGTGTATGCTTTGAGCGTTTACTAATAAAAATCTTTAAGCGAGGTAGTTTCGTTTGATTTACAACTTGCATGGAACCTAACCGGGAGTGGATATCTTTATTGTAATTTCTTTTAAATAGAAAATTCCTATGCCCTTTACAAAGAAGAAATAGGTCTAAATAATCGATGTTCAATATTGATTTCTTTCTAAATGACCGTTGTAAGTGTGTAATAAAGTATTGATTTGAATCTATCAACTTAAGTTAATAAGTAAATAGGCTATTGTCCATTAACAAATATAGAAAATCTTCATAAACTATTTAGCCATAAATGTTTTATAAAAATTATCAAATAGCTCCCATTATTGTTTATAATATTTCTATTTTAGTGTTTACACTTGGATAAAAAAAGAAAACCGCCGCTCAGCAGTTTTCTTTCCGAAATGGGCGTCTTATTAAAGTAAACATAGTCATTTCAAACAATCGTCGCAATTTTAGTTTTTCACCACGATTTTACGCTGAACAACCACTATTCAACGATATTTAGTTGTACCTCTCCTACAATCTTTTCTTTACTTTCTATTATCTCGAAAAACTCTTCATTATTCGATTTATACCTTGAATCATTTGTTGTAGCAAGTGTAACTACAACTCCAGCAATTGCCGATAATACCACACCGATTGGACTGATGAAGTGCATTGGAAAACCAAGTATAATACCTAGGGTACAATAGATTAACCCTACGGCCATCGTTGATATTGCACCAACGCTATTATATTTCTTCCAATACAAAGACATTAAGATCGGTATTGCTACCATTCCCGTAAACGTAGATAGAAATAGAAGTGAATGTTGGATATTTCCTATAAACATAATGCCTAAGGCTAATGTCGAAACGGCAATTAAAAGTAGGAAAAGTCTTGAAATACCTATCTTATATTTATCACTTTTATTTTTTGCCCAATATCGACTCACTATATCATTTACCGCAATTGATACTGCTGAATTCCAGACCGCAATCATTGTACTAATTCCTACCATTAGAAGAGTCACAAGTAGAAAGCCTTGGATAAACGGATTCGCATATTCGTTAATCAAAAGAGGAAGAGCCTGCTCTGGATAAGCTAGATTTGGGAATACGACTTTTGAAAGCATAGTGGCAACTACGACGATTCCGTAAAGAGCTACAATGAAGAATGTGTTTAGCAGCATTGCTTTATAAGCTACACTTTCATTCTTAGCAGAGAAAATCCGCTGACCATACCAAGGTGCAGCAATATAAAGGAAGGTAATTTGTAGTCCCCAAGTCATTGCTGTTGCAAAGTTTACATCTGTATCCCACACAGGAGCCATAGAGAGTAACTTAGGTTCAAAAACTTGTGATAAGTTACCAAAACCTCCAGCTGCATTATAACCAATAAGTAAAATTGCCGGTATGCCTATTAGAATGAGCACAAAAGCAACAATATCAATTCCAATTGCAGTCATAAGTCCACCTGTCACACTCAGCAATAAACAAATTATGACAAGAGCTACAGAAAAAATTATAGGATTCACACCTAATAGTACGCTTCCAATTACAGTAAGACCAGCCAAATAGGAAGCTGGCGCTAACCAAGTATAAAACAAAGTAATTGTCGCACTTAGAAAACGAATAACTTCGCTCCCTTTTTCATTCTTAAAACGCTTATCGAAATACTGCGGTATGGTCGAAATATTCAGTCTCCTGTACTTCTTAGATACAGTAAAAGCGTATACTAGAAATACTACGATGAAAATTAAAGAAGTATACCACAACCCAACCGTTCCAAATAGAAAAGCCACCGAAGCCCCCCCTATTAACGTAGCCGTGTTAAATTCTGCTGCTACTAATGTTCCGGTAAGTGCAAAAAGCCCCGTGTTCCTGCCTGCTAGATTATAATCTTGATAGCTTTTCATTTTCCTTAGAGTACCGAAAGAGACCATTATGAGGACACCCAATAATAAGAAAACCATTATATATTTTACAACCATTACGCTCACCCCTATTAATCCCTATAATTTTGTAAAACAAAAGCTAGTAAAAAGAAATTTTACTAGCTTTTAGGACTGTAGTTACAAGTTTTTTATTAATTTTTAATCCAAACTAACCCATATACTTTTGACTTCGGTGTAATTCTCTAATGCATATGATCCCATTTCTCTACCAAAACCTGAATTTTTAAATCCGCCGAAAGGAGATGCCGGGTCAGTAGCATTGTAGCAGTTAATCCAAACAGAGCCAGATTTCAGCTTATTTGCAATATTATGTGCTTTCGTAATATTTTCTGTCCAAATTCCCGCTCCTAGCCCAAATGCAGAATCATTGGCACGCTCGACTGCCTCACGATCAGTATCATATTTCGAGATGACTAATACCGGCCCGAAAATTTCTTCTCTAGAAACTCGCATATCGTCTTCGACATCTGCAAAAATTGTTGGTTCTACAAAACATCCTTGCTCTGAAGCCCCTCCACCACAAACGAGCTTAGCCCCTTCCGACTTTCCAACTTCAATATAGTTCATTACACGATCCTTTTGTTCTTGCGAAACAAGTGATCCCATCGTAATACCAGATTGCAATCCACTTCCAAGCTTTACTTCTTTCGTAAGATTAACTAGTTTTTCCACAAACTCATCATAAATGCTTGAATGCACATAGGCTCTTGATCCAGCACTACATACTTCGCCTTGATTGTACATAATTCCAGCAAATACACCTTTTGCAGCCTTTTCTACATTGGCATCTTCTAAAATAATGTTCGGTGATTTTCCGCCAAGTTCAAGAGTAACGCGCTTCATCGTATTGGCTGCTTCCTTCATAATAATCTTTCCTACTTCTGTAGAACCTGTGAATGCAATTTTATTAACCAATGGATGCTTTACAAGAGCAGTTCCTGTCGTTTCACCATGACCATTTACAATGTTTATTACACCTTTAGGAAATCCAGCTTCCTGAACTAATTTCGCCAAGTAAAGTGCGGACAATGGCGTCTGCTCTGCCGGTTTTAAGATTACTGTGCAACCCGTGGCAAGAGCAGGTGCGAGTTTCCAAGCAGCCATCATGAAAGGAAAATTCCAAGGGATAATTTGGCCAACAACACCGACAGGTTCATGGCGAGTATAATTCAAGTAATTACCGTTAACCGGTATGTGTTGACCAACCAACTTACTTGCCCATCCACTGAAGTATTTAAATTGTCCGACGGCATTTGGTAAATCGTTTTCCAAGACTTCTGAAACTGGTTTACCATTATCCAAACTATCAATTTCTGCAATATATTGTTGATGTTCTTCAATAAGGTTAGCCAGTTTATAAAGTAGGTCGCCACGTTCAAGTGGTGTCATCGCTGACCATGGACCATTTTCAAACGCTTCTCTTGCTGCATGAACAGCATTTTCTATGTCTTCATCTGAAGCCTCATGAACTTCTGTCAACACTTCATTATTTGCAGGATTCAGTGTTGGAAATGTTTTGTTATTCGAAGACGAAACAAATTCCCCATCGATAAATAGCTTTTTTTCTTCTTTCAGAAAATCCGATACGACTTTAGAAATTTGTATTGTTTGCATTGAATTCAAGTGAATCTCCCCTTTTTAAAATTTTTATTAGTTCGCACTGCCTACTGCTACTTTTTCTTTATCTGAACTTAATTGTTCGTTTGAGCGATTAGATCCGATTGCTTTCGTCAAAATGTCCTTAATGTCTTTTCTTGTAGCGCGACGTGGGTTTGCTCCCATATATAGTTCGTCATTGAATGCAATATCCGTAAGGATCTCGATGCTATCTTCACTTACCCCAATCTCGCTTAATTTTGCAGGAATTCCGACTTCATTCGTTAATTCCTTCACCCGCTTAACTCCGGCCTTTGCTGCATCTTCGACAGACATTCCCCAAGTGTTTACTCGTAGTGCCTGAGCGATATCTGCGAACTTCTTAGGGTTTGCAATCCAGTTGTATTCAAGGACATATGGAAGCAGTATAGCGTTTACAATTCCGTGAGGTGCATCATATTGAGCTCCGATTGCATGAGATATTCCGTGAACAAGACCAAGACCACCGTTTGACATTCCAATTCCGGTCGTTGTGCTTGCTTGAATCATCCGATTCATCGCTGAAATATTAGTTGTATCAGACGAAGCTTCTAAAATAGCTTCACCGATGACTCTCACTGCATGAAGGTTTAAAGCATCCGTCACGATGGAACCATTGCGTGAAACATATCCTTCAATCGCATGTGTCAAAGCATCCATACCAGTCGATGAAACAAGTGAACCTGGCATACCGAGTAACAGTTCACCGTCGAGAATCGCTGCTTTAGGGAAAAGAGCTTCTCCAAATACAAGCTGTTTGGTTTTTAAGTCGCTATTGTCCACAGTGATAACAGTTGCATGTCCACCTTCACTACCTGTCCCTACTGTCGTAGCCACTGCGAATACTGGTAACGGCTCATTCGAGTAAAGATCAAAGCCAAAATAATCGTCAATGGACCCACCATTTGTAAATAGCACTGCTAAAGCTTTAGCAGTGTCAATAACACTACCACCGCCTACTGCAATAATGTTTTGAATGCCATCATCTTTATGCTTTTCATAGATAGCATTTGTCGCAGTAACACTAGGGTTTGGTTTTACGTCATTAAATGTCTTCGATTTTTCTTGAATACCTGGAAGACTATCGATAACTTTTCTAAGTATCCCAGCTCCCTCAATCCCTTTATCTGTTACAAATAGAATATTCCCTTCCCAACCATATTTAGCGATTGCATCTTTCAAAAATTTAAGACTTCCTGACCCTGTATAAAGTGTTGTTTTTGCCATAAACTCCATATTGTTGAATTCATTCATTAAAATGCAACTCCTTTTCCATTGTTATATTATTTTCTTGATAAATATCTACTAACTGAAGATAAAACTCTACGGATTTTTCTAAATCATTGATCAAAATCGATTCATCCGGTTGATGTGCCAAAGCAGGGTCACCCGCTCCAAAAATCAAAATCGGGCCATCAAAATGCTTTCTAAATACAGAGCCATCTGTGTAGTACTTTGCACTTCGATTTTGTTTGCTCTTTTGATTCGTCTGTCGGAGCTTTTCAATAAAAGCGCTTTCATTTTTGTTTGTTAATGGTTCAAGATTCTGAAGAACAGCATACTCTGATTCGAACCCAACTTTTGTATCTGACAACCTACCAATAATAGCTTTAATCTCATTAAGAATTTTGAGGTTTTGTGAAGCTGTGACGGTACGAAAATCTAAGTTTATTGTGCAATAATCAGGAACTACATTCGTAGCAACACCCCCATTGATGACATTTATACTTGAACTCATCATTCCCAATAAATCATCAACATCATCTAATTTCAATTTTGGGAGTTCGTTTAGAATATACATCATAGAATCAATCGCATTAATGCCTTCCTCGGGCATTGAGCCGTGTGCTGTCTTTCCGTAGGTCCTAATTTCAAGCCACAAGGCACCTTTATGACCTTCATATAAGTCCAAAGAGCTCGGTTCAGCTATCAATATAGCTCCAGGATTTTCGATTAAACCCTTTTCAACTGCTGTTCGGGCCCCTAGACAATCAACTTCTTCTCCAATTGTTCCTATGAACACAACATCTTGTTCTAAAGAGAACTGGCTTTCTTTCAATGTCAACATCGTTTCGAGAAGAGCAGCCACTCCGCCTTTCATATCCGTTGTTCCCCTACCATAGATTCGCCCATTCTTTATTTCTGCACCGAAAGGATTGACTGTCCAAGGCTGTTCACCGATTGGGACTGTATCTAGGTGTCCACTAAAATACAGCTTTTTTAGTGTTGGATCTTTCCCCCTTAAAGTTACGATAATATTTGAGCGATTTTCAACCACCTGATGCAACTGACATTCCAAACCTTGGTCTGATATGAAATCGCAAATGAATTCGGCTAACTTCTGCTCATCACCTGGAGGATTAACGGTGTTAACCTTCACCATCCTTTGCAAAAGCTCAACCATTCTCTTGGTATTCATAATGGATACACCTCCAGAAGGTTCAGACAAGATAGATTTTTTTGTCTATTTATCTGTTAAAAAAACTATATATCAGATATAATTAGACTTGTTTACAAACAAATAGGGATTTTCTTGTACTTTTGACCAAAGAGGTGAAAGGAATGCTATTCAAAAAACTAATGGAGTTAAATTTAATCCAGGAGTCGAAAGTATTGACGACCAGTCCTTTAAGGTCTCTAATGAGGAATGTTACCTTTATTGACTCGCCTGATGGAAGCCATTGGATAAAAGAGGGAGACTTTATTTTAACAACCGGTTATTTCGCTTCGGGAACAAATGATTGGGAAGTAAAGTTTTACGAATTTATAGAGGGGCTGATTGATAGGAAGGCGTTCGGCCTGGGAGTTAAAATTGGTAGGCATATTCCTTACTTACCGAAGGAAATCCAACAGTATGCGTGCGAGAATAACTTTCCAATTATTAAATTGAACAATAAACCAGCTTGGTCCGATTTTTTATTGGAAATTACCAATGCACTTTCGGAAGCAAAAGATGATGAAATCTATCAACTGAATAATATTTACGAGAAGTTCCATAACCATCTGAAGAATAAAGGTGATATTCCGCAATTAGCCGAAGTACTCTATAGCATCATCAAAATGCCATTAACCATTTATTTCAAAAAAATGAACTTGAGAATCGATTATCCTGAAAAACCAAATCATAATATCAACTTGGATTATTTGATCAGCACCGCTTTTAATGGAATCAGCAATCAAATCCAAACAGTAAAATTCGAGCAGACTTTATTTACAATTAAATGGATTAATGAAAAAAATACACTTGAAGGCGGTATATTTGTTTGGTCAGACGCTAACGAGCTTACTCCGAAAATAAAAATTGCGGTCGAACAGGCCGCGATTATTGCAAACTTAGAAGTGGAGCACCAGAATATAATTAAAGCTATTGAACAAAGGCATCTAAATGATTTTATTCTGGAACTGCTCAATAACTCATTTGAGTCTGAATACTATGTCCAAAACAAAATGAAAAACTTTGATCTCCAGGTGGCAAATGATTATCGTTTATTACTGATTCACATTGAGCACGAAAAAGAAGTCTTTAAAGAAAATCTGATCAATAAGGTTAAATCCATGAAGAAGATTGATCTAAACCGAATTTTAGTAGGGCAGAATTATGACAGTAACTTTATTATTCTTATACCAGAGGATATTTTCGAATCAACCACAGAAGAACTGTTCAGTTTCATAGCTACCATTTATTCAACAATAAAAATGAAATGCGGGACTAGTCGTCCTTATTCCATTTTAGAACTATCTAAAGCCCATCGCGAAGCCAGAATATCCCTGGTAATTTCAAAAGAAAATCAAGTTCGTGAAGATCAAATTATTTTTACCAACTTTGAACATTTAGACCTTGAAAGGATCATATTTTCAGAAGAATCCATTGAAGAAGCTAGACAAATCTATAATGAAACCTTACAAAAAGTTATTGCATATGACAATAAAAACAAATCTGAACTATTTAATACATTATATACCTATTTAGAATGTAATCTTAACGTAGAAAATACGGGAAAAAAATTATTTATTCATAAGAACACGGTTAGGTACCGGCTAAAGTTAATTTCAAACCTTCTAAGTGCCAATTTGGATTCACTTAATACAATTATTCTTTTCAGAATCGCATTTACCTACTTCCATTTCGTAGGTGATAATAGAAATAAAACTGTCCCATTAATTCTAAACTAATCAATTGTTGACACGCCAAATCGTATTCTCCTACAAATAACAATCGGTTTCGTCATGGCGAATCTTTTTAATTAAAGGTGACGATTGAATTTGGACAATCTTAGACAAAAGAAATAGTTGAGTGTAAGCCTGAAATATAAAAAGTGTATGGCACGCAGTACGAATAGCTCACACGTTCGATTTTCATCCAATGTAGGGTCTATTTTGTTTTCCGCACCCAGCCGTCATATAAGAATGCCCGTAGCCCTTTCACCCGGTTCAATGTATACTCCGCTGTCGTAGCAAGCGCACTTTACCCGTAAAAAGGAGATTGCTCCACCCACTGAAGGAATTCCTTAACAATCGGTTTCGACTGCTTTTTCCTTTGCTTTTGCCTTTTTGCCCGGAGGCAAATTCTTGAACATTCGCTCCAACAGATAAAGCCGGTCGCAATACGCCACGCCGATCCGGCCATTTTTGCTGTCAGCCTTGAGTCAGTACCGACGCACATGCACCCTACAATTGGAGAATTCAACGCCTTCCAAATTGCTCACCGCTTTAATCCTGTGTTTCATCGGCCGGCCAGCTCCCTCATAATTGTTCGAATGAATCGTCCCTCCACGCGTAGATTCGTATTTGCGATCGGATGCAGTGAAACAGGGACAACGGTTTGTACGGCATGAGAAAGCATCTCTTTTGATTGATATATTGATCATACGAAGAGATGCTTTGAAAAACTATGCGTGTTTTGATTGGGGGCTTACGGTTTATCAACGATAATTATATTTAAATATGAAAACAAAGAAACATCACCACAGGGGGTGGCATATTCCCGGCGACGTCCTACTCTCAAGGGCAAAGCCTCCTACTACCCTCAGCGCTGAAGAGCTTTACCTCCGTGTTTGGAATGGAACAGTTGTGACCTCTTCGCCATCGGCAGCAGCCCCTTACGTCACCGTAATTCTACCTCAAACCTCTTAATCTCATCTTCCTTGAAGGATCTTACTTACTTGCGTAACGGAAAATTTCATTTCGGGTGTAGGGGGCTTCATGCTTAAATGCTTTCAGCTTAGATATCCAGCAATACCTTTGGCAAGACAACTGATACACCGACGGTATGTCCATCTCGGTCCTCTCTTAACTAAGACAAACTTTTTGGATGGCTTTATATGCCTTTGAACATATCAAAGAGGCTTTGATTGTTTGCGTCATGTTTGTAAGCAGGCGGAGGATCAATAAGCTTAATTCTTGCATGGTCGTAGATAAACGATTAACAGATTATAGAGTTTGATAAAATAGAAAAAGTATTCTATCAAGTTTATAAATAACTTGATAGAATACTTTTTCTTGTATGACCCCTACGGGATTCGAACCCGTGTTACCGCCGTGAAAGGGCGGTGTCTTAACCGCTTGACCAAGGGGCCAAACTTATGGCGGAGAAGGAGGGATTCGAACCCTCGCACCGCTTACGCGATCTATGCCCTTAGCAGGGGCACCTCTTGAGCCACTTGAGTACTTCCCCAAGTTATTGGCTCCGCAGGTAGGATTCGAACCTACGACCGATCGGTTAACAGCCGATTGCTCTACCACTGAGCTACTGCGGAATGGTGGGCCTAAGTGGACTCGAACCACCGACCTCACGCTTATCAGGCGTGCGCTCTAACCAGCTGAGCTATAGGCCCTAAATTGGAGCGGGTGAAGGGAATCGAACCCTCATCATCAGCTTGGAAGGCTGAGGTTTTACCACTAAACTACACCCGCAATTTCATGGTGGCTCAGGACGGAATCGAACCGCCGACACAAGGATTTTCAGTCCTTTGCTCTACCGACTGAGCTACTGAGCCACTTTTATGTATTTTGGTAATAAATGGCGGTCCCGACCGGGATCGAACCGGCGATCTCCTGCGTGACAGGCAGGCATGTTAACCGCTACACCACGGGACCATTTGGTTGCGGGGGCAGGATTTGAACCTGCGACCTTCGGGTTATGAGCCCGACGAGCTACCACTGCTCCACCCCGCGACAATATTAATTGATAGGCTATTTAAAATCCTACGCACTTATTCTTTTTTATAAAGTTTCACCATTTAAGTTAAATGGCGGAGGAAGAGGGATTCGAACCCCCGCGGGCTTTAACACCCCTGTCGGTTTTCAAGACCGATCCCTTCAGCCAGGCTTGGGTATTCCTCCGTAAAAATATAGTTACTGGTGGACCGCTTGCAGAACTCGAACCTGCGACTCTTTGTCACTAACCAAGTTCTCTATCAAGCTGAGCTACTTTCCGAAATAATATTAATGGCGCGCCCGACAGGAGTCGAACCCATAACCTTCTGATCCGTAGTCAGACGCTCTATCCAATTGAGCTACGGGCGCTATACAACAATGAAAGTGCGGGTGAAGGGAGTCGAACCCCCACGCCCGAAGGCACTAGATCCTAAGTCTAGCGTGTCTGCCAGTTCCACCACACCCGCATCGTTTGTCATGACTTGTCTGGCATGGCAAGTCTTGATAATGGTGAGCCATGCAGGATTCGAACCTGCGACCCTCTGATTAAAAGTCAGATGCTCTACCGACTGAGCTAATGGCTCAAAAATGGTGCCGGCGAAAGGACTTGAACCCTCAACCTACTGATTACAAGTCAGTTGCTCTACCAATTGAGCTACACCGGCAAATAAATGGTGGAGGATGACGGGCTCGAACCGCCGACCCCCTGCTTGTAAGGCAGGTGCTCTCCCAGCTGAGCTAATCCTCCTGGGTACTATTTCATCTATGAAGTTGTCAATCATGTAATGAATTGTACAAGCCTGGCGACGTCCTACTCTTGCAGGGGAAACCCCCGACTACCATCGGCGCTGAAGAGCTTAACTTCCGTGTTCGGGATGGGAACGGGTGTGACCTCTTCGCCATCGGCACCAGACTCTTTGAGCTTGTTCGCTCAAAACCGGATAAAACCAACATTGGTTTGTACAAAATCAGGGACAACCATGCCCTTTTTAAATCAAGGTTAAGTCCTCGATCGATTAGTATCTGTCAGCTCCACACGTCACCGCGCTTCCACCCCAGACCTATCAACCTCATCTTCTTTGAGGGATCTTACTTACTTGCGTAATGGGAA
>NZ_JBHSNO010000003.1:0-85416 GCF_042655805.1 Sporosarcina soli
CTGTATATTTAGACATAAAAACACCCCATAAATGTTAGTTTGGTGTCTAACATTTACGGGGCAGATCAAATCCGGTGTTTTTTTATTTCCGATGGGAGATATTATTTCAAATTGTACCGAATCGTTCAAAAACTTTTCATTTACCGAGTGGGAGTAGCATGATCCCTTTCGTGACAAGGATTAGCAGAACAGGCGGAGGTCAGAAAAATCTCTGAACCCACACCATTGTTCAATTTGGTTGATAATCAATTTCAATTAACCGTTGACAGTACCTTCAATCATGCTACAATTGAAGTTGCAGTCAATTGATAATCGTTTTCATTCTATGATTCTCAACGACAGCAAATATTCGATATCGGGGATTGCAATGAAGAAACGTTATTTGATTGTCGCAGTTATCGTACTTTCATTCCTATCGTTGTTCGTGGGAGTGAGCCATATTACACCGATGGATCTGCTCGATTTCAAATCGGAAGAAACTGAAATTTTTCTCATTAGCAGATTGCCAAGACTTCTTGCTATTCTCCTTGCAGGAGCTGGGATGAGTATCGCAGGTCTTATTATGCAACAGCTTAGCCGGAACAAATTTGTTTCACCGACGACAGCGGGAACTCTGGATGCAACAAAGCTCGGGATTCTTGTTTCAATGTTGTTGTTTACGAACGCATCTACATTGGAAAAGATGATTGTCGCGTTTGCATTTGCGCTTGCTGGTACACTGTTGTTCATGCAAATTCTTGATCGAATCAAGTTCAAGGATGCGATTTTCATTCCACTTGTGGGATTGATGTTCGGTAACATTTTGTCATCCATTACGACGTTCTTCGCTTACAGGGCAGATGTCATCCAAAATATGTCGGCATGGCTTCAAGGCGATTTTTCGATGATCATGAAAGGACGTTATGAACTTCTATACATAAGCATCCCTGTGCTCATCATCACTTATCTCTATGCGAATCGATTCACGGTAGCTGGAATGGGTGAGGATTTCTCAAAAAACCTAGGGCTTGCATATAGGCGAATTGTTAATATTGGGCTTATATTAGTAGCGCTTATGACAGCAACTGTTGTATTGACGGTTGGAATGATCCCATTTCTTGGATTGATCATTCCGAATATCGTTTCTATATTTAAAGGAGATCATTTGCAGAAGACATTGCCACACACAGCTTTACTGGGTGCAATTTTCTTACTCATCTGTGATATTTTGGGTAGAATACTCATTTTCCCTTATGAGATTTCAATCAGTTTGATGGTTGGCGTCATCGGCAGCGGTATTTTCCTCTATTTGCTGTTTAGGAGGAAGGCTTATGCGTAATTCGACGAAACTCATCATACTCGTTCTATTTGCTACTATTTTCTGCGGATTGTATCTTTTCCAAGGATTGAATGGAAGCTTTGATTATGCGCTACCACGCCGTGCCATTAAAGTGATGGCAATGGTTTTGACAGGTGTCGCTGTTGCTTATTCGACAGTCATCTTCCAAACGATTACACATAACCGAATTTTGACACCAAGCATTATGGGTCTGGATTCTTTGTATTTACTATTACAGACAGTTGTTATTTTCTTTCTTGGTTCAAATCACGTGACAATCGTCAACAAACAAGTGAATTTCATACTGTCTGTGAGTGCAATGATTATATTTGCACTGCTCCTCTACCGGTTTTTATTCCGCGGAGGAAAGCGACCGATTTATTTCTTATTGCTTGTTGGAATTATTGTCGGAACCTTTTTCGGAAGTATTTCGACATTCCTGCAAGTACTTATTGATCCGAATGAATTTATGCTTGTGCAAGATAAGATGTTTGCGAGTTTCAATAACGTCAGTGGAGAGCTTGTCTGGTGGGCGCTCGGTTTCATAACACTGGCTTTATTGCTCGGTTGGCGATACTTTCCCGAGCTCGACGTCTTATCACTCGGTAGAGATACATCCTTCAACTTGGGCGTATCCTACGATAAAGTTGTCAAGACGATGTTGGTCTTATCTTCAGTATTGATTGCAGTGTCAACTGCACTTGTCGGACCGATTACATTTTTCGGTTTGATCGTTGCGAATTTGTCCTATCAGTTTTTCAAAACGTATAAGCATTCCATTTTAATTGCCGGTGCTTCCGTCATGAGTGTGATCGCCCTTGTCGGCGGGCAATGGGTGGTCGAACGCGTCTTCACGTTCTCGACGACACTCAGTGTCATCATTAACTTCATCGGCGGTGTGTATTTCATTTATCTACTATTAAAGGAGAGTCGATCTACATGATCCAAGTCCGTGAGCTAACGAAGTTGTATGGTAAAAAAGCGGTTGTTGAAAAGGTGAGCGTTGATATTCATCGCGGGAAAATCACTTCATTCATCGGTCCTAACGGTGCAGGAAAATCGACGCTTCTTTCAATGGTGAGCCGTCTGTTGGACGCGGACACGGGTGAAGTGCTTGTAGATAATGACAAAGTCCACCAAATGAAACCGAATGAGTTTTCCAAAAGGGTATCGATTCTAAAACAGTCGAATTTCATGAATGTCCGATTAACCATCCGTGAACTCGTTTCGTTTGGACGATTCCCACATTCTAGAGGGAGGCTCAACGCGGAGGATTTGCGTCTCGTGGAACAGGCGATGGAATATATGGATTTGATGGATATGCAACATCAATACTTGGACGAATTATCAGGAGGACAACGCCAACGCGCATTTATCGCGATGGTCATCGCGCAAGATACGGATTACATCCTTTTGGATGAGCCGCTAAACAACTTGGACATGAAGCATTCTGTTCAAATCATGAAGATTTTAAGAAGGCTTGTCGATGATCTAGGAAAAACAGTTGTTATCGTCTTGCACGATATCAACTTTGCGTCTGTCTATTCGGATCGAATCGTCGCACTGAAAAATGGCCGCGTCGTCAAAGATGGACCGACCAATGACATCATCAATTCCGATGCATTGAAAGAAATTTACGATATGGATATCCCCATTAAACAATTGAGCAATTGCCGTATATGTGTGTACTTCAATTCCTAATAAGGGAATGCGCAGGATGTGCGGTGTAAAATATCTAAATACAACTTAAAAGGATGGTACAAGATGAAGAAACTCACAATTGCATTCATGATGATTGCTTTAATGGCTTTACTCGTCGCTTGTGGCGGAAAAGACGATGGCGCAGCAGAAGATCAAACAGCTGCTGACAAAACAGAGCCTAAAGAGACTGAAACTGCAGAACCGGAAACAATGACAATTACACATGATTTGGGCGAAGCGACGCTTGAGAAAAACCCTGAAACAGTTGTTGTATTTGACTTTGGTATGCTTGATACATTAGATGAGCTTGGTGTAGAAGTAGCAGGAGTTCCACAAAAAAACGTTCCTTCTTATTTATCAAAATATGAAGATGCAAAATATACAAACGTCGGTGGTCTGAAAGAACCTGATTTTGAAGCGATTCATGCGATGAAACCAGATGTGATCTTCATTTCTGGGCGTCAATCTGCTATGTACGAAGAGCTAAATGAAATTGCTCCAACAATCTTTGTTGGCGTAGATACAACGAACTATATGGAATCATTCAAAGCAAATATGGAAATGGTTGCTGAACTATTTGGCAAAGAAGATGAAATGAAAGCAGAACTTGCAGATATTGACGAAAGAATCGCTACGATTAATGAAAAAGCAACAAACAGTGATGCCAAATCTTTGATCATTCTTGGAAACGAAGGAAAAGTAAGTGCATATGGTCCGAGCTCACGTTTCGGTATTATCCATGATGTATTCGGTTTTAAACCAGCTGATGAAAAAATTGAAGTATCTACACATGGTCAAAGCATATCATTCGAATACATCGCTGAAACGAACCCAGATATCCTATTTGTCGTAGACCGTGACGCTGCTGTCGGCGGCGATGCAAGTGCGAAAGATTCAATTGAAAACGAATTAGTTAAGAAAACAACAGCTTATGAAAACGACAAAATCATTTACTTAGATCCAGATTTTTGGTACCTATCTGGTGGCGGACTTCAATCCGTGAAAGCAATGGTTGCAGAAGTCGAAGAAGTATTGTAAAAAACGAAAAAAGAACTGATTCACGGAAAAGTGGATTGGTTCTTTTTTTGTGGTTGAAACGGTCTTTATAAAGGAAATCTGTCTCGTTAAGGCACTTCTCAGAAAATTATATTGCTAACTTGTTGTCCTAGGGAAACAAGTAGCATACAATAGCAATAATTAGAGCTATAGAAAGAAGATGTGTACATGGACGGAAATATCCTATTTGCATTTGGATTAACCTTGTTCGCAGGACTGGCAACAGGAATTGGCAGCTTGCTCGCTTTTTTTACGAAGAGGACCAATACAAAATTTTTGTCAATTGCACTTGGCTTTTCGGCAGGTGTTATGATTTACGTTTCATTGATTGAAATATTTGTGAAAGCAAAAGATGAGCTTGTCTTAGAACTAGGATTGAATAATGGCTATTGGGTGACCATTGCCGGCTTTTTTGGCGGGATGTTACTGATCGCCTTGATCGACCATTTCATCCCGGAAATGGGCAATCCACATGAAGTGAAAAGTGTAGAGGATGTAAACGCAGGACCAACAAACGATGAATATGCCAGGCTGAAGAAAATGGGGATGTTTACGGCATTGGCCATTGCGATCCATAACTTTCCAGAGGGCATTGCCACATTCACATCCGCATTACAAGATCCGACCCTCGGTGTGGCCATCGCTATTGCGGTAGCGATCCACAACATACCAGAAGGGATTGCAGTCGCTGTTCCGATTTTTTTTGCAACAGGAAACCGCAAGCAAGCTTTTAAATTGTCCTTCCTATCGGGCTTGGCTGAACCAATTGGAGCCCTTGTAGCTTTTCTAATTTTAATGCCATTTTTGAACGGCATTATGTTCGGTATTATTTTTGCAGCAGTAGCTGGAATTATGGTGTTCATCTCTATCGATGAATTGCTGCCCGCAGCAAGGGAATATGACGAAGCACATCTCTCCGTCTACGGCATGATGGCAGGAATGGCCGTCATGGCAATCAGCCTTGTGCTTGTCGCGTAATGCTAAAGAGCTTCCAAGTATGAACAATGCTTGGGGGCTTTTTTTGATATTATGACTTCGTGCTCAAAGTGAGGTCCCCCGCGCTCAAATTGCAGCTTGTGTGCTCAAAGCGAGGTCGCTCACGCTCAAATTGCAGCTTGTGTGCTCAAAGTGAGGTTCCCGCGCTCAAATTGCAGCTCGTGTGCTCAAAGTGAGGTTCCCGCGCTCAAATTGCAGCTCGTGTGCTCAAAGTGAAGTCACCCGCGCTCAAAGCGAAGCCTCATGTGCCCAAAGTGGCATCACCCACGCTCAATAAAAATCATCCTTGGCTAACGAAAAATCTCATACACAAATCTACGGAGTATAACGATATGTCAATTCGGTGAAAATACAGTTTGTGCTCTTGATTGCTGTATAGTATAATTACAGGTGTCAAGACAATCAAATAGACATCAAGGGGATAACGCTGTGAAAAATAACAAGCAAGGAATCTCACGAAATAAATTACTAGCGCTTGCTGGGACAGGCTGGATGTTTGATGCAATGGATGTTGGTATTCTATCCTTTGTCATTGCCGCGCTTGCAGCGGAATGGCATTTGACGCCATCCGAAATGGGATGGATCGGGAGTGTCAATTCTATCGGGATGGCTGTCGGTGCATTCGGTTTTGGTCTTTTGGCGGATCGCATCGGTCGGAAAAATGTGTTTATGATGACACTCGTCTTATTTTCACTTGCGAGCGGATTATCCGCATTGACGACAACGCTTATCGCTTTCCTAATTTTACGTTTCCTAGTCGGAGCTGGACTTGGAGGAGAGTTGCCGGTCGCATCTACTTTAGTATCAGAGAGTGTGGAAGCGAAAGAACGTGGACGAGTCGTCGTTCTGCTAGAAAGTTTTTGGGCTGCCGGTTGGTTGCTCGCTGCACTGATTGCTTACTTTGTCATTCCACACTATGGCTGGAGGCTCGCACTGATTATCACGGCACTTCCTGCATTTTATGCCATTTATTTGCGGAGAAAATTGCCGGATTCGCCTAAGTTTGAATCAGAAGGCAAACCAAAAGAGTCCGCGTTTGCAAAACTGCAGCTGATTTGGACAAAAAAATATGCGCGACGGACACTAATGTTGTGGATTGTTTGGTTTACGGTCGTATTTTCGTATTATGGCATGTTCCTATGGCTGCCGAGTGTGATGGTGATGAAAGGTTTTGATTTAATTCATAGTTTTAAATACGTACTCATCATGACACTCGCTCAATTGCCGGGCTACTTCACGGCTGCATGGTTAATTGAAAGGGCAGGCCGAAAATTTGTATTGGCGACGTATCTTCTAGGTACTGCGGCAAGCGCATTATTCTTTGGAAATGCAGAAACCCTTACGCCACTCCTCATTTTCGGAGCATTGCTATCGTTCTTCAACCTGGGTGCATGGGGTGCTTTGTACGCCTATTCACCTGAGCAATACCCGACAGCTGTTCGTGCAACAGGTTCCGGGATGGCCGCTGCAGTTGGACGGATTGGCGGGATATTCGGTCCACTCCTTGTTGGTTCATTGCTTGCAGCAGGGACCGGTTTTGGGACCATCTTCGGCATCTTCTGCGGAGCGATTATCATCGGGGTGCTGGCGGTGGTGTTTTTAGGAACGGAAACGAAACAATTGGAATTGGAATGAATATGAGGCCTGTCTTCTTCGGAAGATGGGCTTTTTTGTTTGGAAAGAATAAATATTATTTCCTTAAAATTGAAATACGGCAATGCCCATTACGGTGACATCTGGTTGAAAATGTGTACAATTGAAATGGAAAGGGAGGAATTGGATATGGGAAGTGTGTACAAGATTGGAGTTAATACTTATCACAAGGCAAATGTAGCTAGAGATAATCTTAAAGGAAGTAGGGCATATAGAGGGGGGGAATAGGTGAAGAAAAAATTATTAATAATTATTTGTATAGTATGGATAATATTAGATGTTTATCTTATAGTTAACAACTACTTGAAAGAAAATCCAATTGCTACAAAAGTGGTTTTATTGGTAGGTTTTCTAGGGGCTTTATATTTGATTAGTGGGAAAGATAATGTGGCAGCGAAAAGAACTGAACCTCCAAAGGTTAAAAAAGAAGATAAATAATTGAGTGGCTTCGGCTACTCTTTTGTCTTGTTTTTATTACTGGAGTGGAATTTTGTATCTAAATTGTTGTAGTTGTTGGCATTTTCGGGGCGTTACTTGTCGGTTCATTGCTCGCAGTGGTGTTTTTAGGAACGGAAACGAAACAATTGGAATGAATGTGAGGCCTTCCTTTTTAAAGGTGGGGTCTTTTTGATTTTGTACTGGGGATCATCGCGGTACCGCAATGGATATTTCGGAAAGACGCAATGGAATTACGGTGAACTCAGATTTGAAGTATGGAACAATTGATAGGAGGAATGTAATTTGCAAAATAATAATGAATGAGGGGATTTTTCGTGAATAACATCGACTTGACATTAAAGGAAATCTTCACGTCAACTTCACTAACAAAGTCACAAAAAGTTTTACATGCAGAAAAAATGTTAACTGAACAACTGGATATAGAGACGACTCATCCAGAGCTATATTTCAAATTAGCTGTAGTCGTCTTAGAGGAACCAGAGGTCGACTTTCTTCAGAGCATTGAGTGTATGGAAAAAATCCTTACTTATGACAAAACGAACATAGAGGCAGCGATATACCTATCATGGCTTCAATACCTTAATCGGGGATATGTGAATGCAAGCACATTGACGGTACTAGATAAATTACTAGCGAACGTAGAAATGGATTCGCTTTCGCTATCACTAATCTATTTAGCGAAATCTTGGAGTGACGAAATTGACGAAAAGCAATATCATTTATTTTTGAAAAAGTCTGTTGAGAGTAATGACACGTATGTTGATAATTTCCTGGAACTGGCAAACTTTTATCGGAATAGAGGGGAGTCGGATAAAGAAAAATCTTTCATTCGTAAAGCGTTGAAAAACGTAGAAAAGATCTATCTAGTGGATGAATCTTTTGATATAGCAACTGTGAAACCTTACTTAGGTGATTGTTTTAAAGGAATGATCGATGTTCCGACTAATTATGTACCTACCTATCATACGCTGAAAAAAGAATCCATATTAAGAACTGTTCTTGCTAGTAATGCAGTGAAAAGTATGCTAGAGAGATTAACGGATTCCGACCAATGGGAAGTATTACTGTGACACCCCATATTTTTCATATCTATTGTTCCCTATTTAGCAAAAAAGCGCACCAAATAGGCTTGCGGTATCGCATAATATATGTCCGGTTTTAACATATAAGGATCATGAAAATTCACTTAAGAAGTTATAGAAAAATAGATATTCATAATACGAAGCAAAAAGTAAAAATTTCAATACATTGGTAGAATGGTATGGTGAAAAGGGCCTATTCATGACGCAAAACTAATTCATGTCATAAATAGGTCCTTTAATCTATATATCCGCTCACTTCAGAAAGTGGACATTTTGTTAGACTGAATAAAATAGGCACAAAAAACCATTTTAATTTCCTGAAATTAGAAATACCGCAATGCTTATTACGGAAAACCGCAATCAACATTACGGTGTTTCTGTAGATGAAGTATGCTACAGTTGTAGTAGGTCAAATAAACTACGCTTTAGGGGGGAGGAAAGTAGTTGAAAACGCCAAAGTCCGTTTTGATCAGAAAATCAATCGAACAAGCTGTACACACACAGGTCAATCAACAACAATTGAAAGAACAGCTTTTAGGATATGTCGGTTATCATGCAGAACAAGGATTACCCTTTGGGGAATTGCTCGTTTTGCACTATAACCAATTCAATGGAATCGCTACTGAAGAAATTTACGCAGTTGCAGCTGCCGTTGAAGCCTTGATATTATCCTTTGACATGTTAGATGATTTTGAGGATGAGGACTGTACCGACAAGCCGTGGTCAATCCAGACTAATTTGGCGTTAAATTCAACAACTGCCCTCCTTTTCTTAAGTGTAGATGCAATTCGTGCTACCGATTTTCCGAATAAGGATCAAGCGATTGCTATTTTGATCCACTATTCGCTTCGGTCCATAAATGGTCAACATCGAGATCTTTTAAACAACAGTAGAAATGAAAAGGATTACATCGAGATGACGATAGAGAAATCAGGATCCTTAACAGCTCTTGCTTGTCTAATCGGTGCCGTTTTAGCAACGGATGATTATCCGAAGGAGATTGCGATTTACTCCGAACTCATTGGTTTAGTTGGGCAAATCTCCAATGATTTAAAAGATGTAACAACGTGGAATGAGAAAAATGACCTACTGAATAAGAAATATACTCTTCCGATCATCTATTTACTCAATCATCCTGACGAAGAACTGCAATTGATCCGTGATTACTACCATGATCAGTTAAGTGTTGATGAAATCATACATAATCGGGAATTGATTAGTCGTAAGTTAGTGGAAACGGGAGCCATTACATATACCGAAGTGATTAAGAAGATGCATCAAAATCGGGCATTGAACGAAGTGAAAAAACTAACAATTGATCAGCATTATATGGATCGATTGATAGAATACATACAATAAAAAAGGGGATGCAAGGCATGCAGGATATCATTGAGTTTTTAATCAGTAATGCCGATGTAGTAGAGAAAGTGAAAGAGGGGACAGCAAGTCTAGTTGGGGTTACTGGGGAAGAAGTAAAAGCAATTTTGGAAGTGTTCTTTGATGAACAAATTGCTCCAAAGGTTTATTATTGGGAATAAGAGTTCAAAGTCGGAGGAATTATTCTCCGGCTTTTTTTTAAGGAGATCAAATGAAATCGAATCGTAAAATGACTATTACACACGCACTGCTGTTTTTAATGGTATTGGGACTGACGGTTTATTTCACGGTGACTATTTTACAATGTCCCCTAGTCGGTATGAAGGTGAAACAAGAAGATCAGTATTGGGTCGTCGAACAGATATATGAACATGGTTGGGCTTCGAGTCAACCGATTGAAGAAGGGAACATCGTGGAGCTTGTCGACGGGGAAGAAACGGAAAAGCATTCGACTGTCAGACGGTTTGGAAGAGTTGAAATGGCTAAATCCGTGACGATTTTGGACAATGATTTAAAAAGTAGGACGTTTGATATCTCTTATGGGAATATGACGCCGAAGGAATTGTTTTATCTACTATTTCCGCTGTTATACGCTGCGGTGACGATTTCGTTAAGCATTTTCCTTTATGTAAAAATGAAGAGTGATCAATCTGCCATTATTTTAATTTATTTTTTATTATCGTTAGGACTTTGCTTTGTGGGGGCTTCCATGTCTGCCAGGGGAGACGTCATTGGAAGAGTTTCAACAAACATTACGTTGCCGAGCACCATTATTCTATTTATGCATTTTCTAAATAGGTATTTTTCAAAATACGGTTTAGTGTTTATTCGAACGCCATCACTTGTTCGGTTATATATGATTTATTTGTTTTTTTTGTTTGTTCTAGTTGGCAATCCATTCTTTCCGGTGATCAACAAGTATATAAGCGAGTTTAAATTGTTGTTTTTTTCTTCACTCGTGTTTTATTTTCTCTTTTATCTGATCCAATTTTATATGAAATATAAGAACTCAGAAGGAAAAGCAATTCTAAAAATTCTAGGGGCGACTGTATTTCTGGCTTTTGGGCCGTTTTCTATTTTTTATGCAATGCCTACCATTCTCTTTCACAAAGCATTCCTATCGGCAGAAATCACAACGATTTCCTTAATCATCATTCCTATTGCGATTGTCTATTTACAAGTCGCGGAAAAGTTGTTTGATATTGAGTTTTTCTTGGACAGGTTACGCTACTACTCGTTCAATTCTTTCCTGTTCACGATTTTGATCATTTTATTGTTACGATTTGCAGTGGGTATTCAATTACCGACCAGTACGATGGCAATGGTTTTCATTGTATTGTTCATCTGTACTCTTGTGTTTATTTATGTGAAAGAGTACTTGGATTATAAACTGCGTCATCATTTATTTTCTCAAAAAGGCGATTTCGGGATGGGGTTATATACATTTTTCCAAAAAACGAAGTACGAAACAAAAGTATCCAGTTTGGTGACGAAACTTGAACATGAAATTAAAGATGTCTTACTGGTGAAAAAAGTGGTCTATGCTGAAGTCTTTCGAGAAGGCGTCAAGGGAGATTGGGTACTTAAAGATCAGCATGAATATCCCGCTTCGTTAGCGTATGAAATTGCAAAATTAAATTGGGTCCATTATCGTATTGGTACGATAATAGAAGTGATGAATGGCTTTTTGCTCGTGATTGGCGGGGACAACCAAAATAAAAAAATCTTCTTTTTGGGCATGAAAAAACAGAAGACCAACTTCAATATACAAGAAAGAATCTGGTTGGAAACTTTGGCGCACATTTCGAGTATTCTTTTTGAAAACTTGCAATTGATCGAAGATCTCATTGAGGAAATTGAAAATTATAAGGTGAAAGATAATGACAAAGAAAAACAGCATTATCCTTTCTGGCTGTCGAGATTACTGTTTTCCTTGGCGGAAAAAGAAAGAGCCAATCTCTCCATTGATTTGCATGACTCGGTCCTTCAGGATCAATTGCAGTTGTTAAGAGAAGTGGAAAAAATATCAGGAAAAGTGGAAAATCAATCGGCAAAACATGATCTAGTGGATTTGAAAGAAAGAATGCTTGACAACATCCATTTAATACGCGAAACGTGTAATGAGCTTCGACCACCATTTTTAAATGAACTAGGGATCATTCAATCTTTACAAAATTTAGTGGACCAGACAAAGCTTCGGAGTAACTTTATATTAAAATCTGAATTGGACCCATCGATTCGAACGCTTGATCCGGAAGATGAATTGGTTCTTTATCGCGTAGTCCAAGAACTGTTGAACAATGCGATGAAGCACTCCTTAGCATCCGAGGTCCAGATCGCATTACGCAATCACAATCACTTCCTTTCTTTAACCTATTGCGATGATGGCATCGGAATTGATATGTTGAAGTTGAATGACTCTTTCAAAACGATGGGCATATTCGGGATGAAAGAGCGCATCAGAAGTATAGGCGGCACTATTGACATCCATTCGGCGCCGGGAGAAGGGATGCAAGTTCAGATCAGTTTACAAATAGGAGGGGATTCGGCGTGATTCATGTATTAATTGTGGATGATCATCCAGCTGTCGGCGCGGGTACCCGAGCGATGATCGATCAAGAAGAGGATATGAAGGCAACCGTCCTTTCAGACGCGGAAAAAGTGATGGCACATCTTGAAGAAAATTCCTATACCATATACTTAATAGACTTATATATGCCCAAAATCAATGGCGTAGATTTGACGAAAATGATTTTACAAGTAGACCCTGATGCAAAGATTCTCATCTATACGGGTTTTGATTTAGTAGCGCATTATAATTTACTTATTGAGGCAGGAATTGCAGGGTTTATGAGTAAAACTGCTACACAAGAGCAATTGATCACGGGTATCAAATGTGCGTTAAGGGAAGAGGTTGTTATCCCGCTTCAATTGCTTAAACAGCTCAGAAGAGTGAACACTGGACCTTCGACTAGCGAAGGAGAAGAGGATCTAGGGGATATGACCCTTTCCAGTAAGGAGCAACAAATCTTAGAGGAAGTGGCCAAAGGGTTAACCAATAAAGCAATTGCTTTAAACCTTTCAATGAGCCAACGAACAATTGAACATCATTTAACGAAGATTTTCACAAAGCTAGGCGTGAGCTCAAGAACAGAGGCTTTACTTAAAGCAAGGGAATACGGTTTGTTATCTATGCAGTTAATGGATACATAAGAGCACTTCGGAAAAACTGTAATATGAAACTCTGGAAACACCCGATCCGTTTGTGGAGGGTGTTTTCTTAATCCTCAAGTAATGTTTATAAAAAAGGTGGTTTTAGCGAAGGTGAGAAAAGTTTTTCTTTTATTTATTGCGCTCTTCTTACTAGCTGGTTGCGATGGACATCCAGAGGAAGAGATCTATCAGGGAAGAGACTTAACAATAGGAGTCATTGGTTCGATTCCTTCTATCAAAGAAGAAAATGTAGATTTTAAAAAAATTACTTTGGAAGATATGGAAAAACGGCAGAAACTAGATGCAATTCTAATCATGAAAGAATGTCTAACTGAAGCGGATCAAGAGCAATATGTCGCTGTTTATCATGCTTTGACAATTCCGGTATTCTTTATGGAATCTACGAAAGCCCATGTTCCTTTTACGAACGAAGGGGTGGACTATGCTAGTTTTCCTGATGTGGATTCTTCCGGTTATGCAACGGGCTTTCTTAGAACAGAAGCTGATGAAGGCTTTAACGAGCGGACATGGAGATATTATTTGAAAAATGATCAGGAGAGTAAATCGAACATTCAAATCGTTTATACTCAAATATTTAACACGATTGAATCGGTGGACTCCAAATGAATTTGTCTAAAGTAATGTAAATGCTGCAAAGGCATTTCGGAAAACCGCAATGCGAAGTTTTGAAAACACCCTTTCCGTTGGAGGGTGTTTTCTTATACTTTATGAATCCTCAGCCTGTAGTCGTTGTGCTTCAAAGTAAAGGACTTGAATGAATTTTTTCGTGTTGATTCGAGGAAGGGGTGTTGCTGGTAGTGAACCATTCTTTAATTCTGTCATTTTTGTCCGAACGGATGTAAAGTCAAAAAACTTGGAAGCATAATTTTCAAATTTCCAATTGGAATAATCGGCAAGACCTAAAGAGGCCAATTGATTTAAGGCCTGATAAATTGCTCGTCGCACCCGTTGTTCAGTCGCTTTAATTTCTTTTATTAATTCGGCATCGGAAGCGGAGATTCCCAATCGACTTGTAGCAAGGTATTTAAAAATTTCTTTAAGAGTAGGCATCCTATTGTTTAACGAATGGATTTGCGGATTTTGATCTAAAAACTCCAGCACATCGAGCAAATCTTTACTGCCATTTTCACCGGCAATCCCTAACTCGTTCAATAAAAATTGACCGGAATTTCGTATATTTTTTTCTTTGGGTCCTTGTTGTTTTTTTGGTGAATGGTCCAATTTAAGTATGGTATGGAGCGATTTGTGAATGTCTTGTATGGATTTTTCCAGTTGGATTTTTTCAATTACTTTTTGAAGGATCGTTAGGACTTCAATTCTGTTAATCGGTTTGAGTATATAGTATTCGCTGCCCAGTGAATAGGCTTCAGCGATTAACTCCTTTGACTCGACTTGAGAAATCATGACAATTTTTCCTTTGAATTGCGATTGGAGTTGACGGATGGTTTCAAGGCCATCTCGATTGGGCATCAATAGATCGATTAATAATATATCGATGTTGAGCATGTTCAGTATATTTTCATCAATCATTGCCCCATCTTCTGATTCTCCGGCTACCTCCCCTAGTTCCTCGTCCTCGATGATTTGAGCCAACATGGAACGGACTACTTCATCATCATCTGTTATGTAAAAAAGCATTTACATCACTCTTTCTTCATTAAATGATCTGTTTGCAGTCTTATTATGAAAAGGGTTCCCGTTCCTTTTTCTTGATCTTCTACTGTTATATCGCCTTCAAATTGTTCGATTAATTTTTTGACAAAGGAAAGTCCCATACCCGTGGATGGATTTCCGGAATGATCATATTTCGTAGTGAACCCGGGCTTGAAAATTACATTTTTGCGCTTCTGTTGAATGCCGGGACCGTTATCCCCAATACGGAATACGATTGAATTTTGATCTTTTTCAATGGTAACGGTAATCGTTCCTTTACCATCGATTGCTTCCACCGCATTGGTGACAATATTATTGATGATGGATAGAAGGGTAAAAGCGTGGTAGGGCGGATGCTCGCCACTAATTGCATACTCAATTTGGATTTCTTTCTTAAGTAAGTTGCCGTATTTTTCATTTGTTCGCTGAATGATAGAAATCAGTTCGTGAATGCTCATATAATCCGTAGAGCTTTTAACAGAAATGAGCTTGGATAGTCCTGCAAAAATGCGTTGATTATCCTTTTTTATCTCATGAACTTCCCCGGCAATGTTCAAAGCCTGTTTACTGTATATGTCCATTGAAGTTGCAGTAGTTTGTTCAATTTTCAGGTCCATTAAACTTTTGTAGAGGTCGTATGATTTTTTGGTGATGTTTTCAGCGTTCACTAACGTTTTTTTTAAATAAACCGACTCCTCATATAGGTTGGAAATTAAGAGGAGCATATGCTCATTTTGTTGTCTAATTTGCCTTTCTCTTTCCTGGGTTTCGTATAACTTGATGAAGGTGAAAAAGCTAAGAACAATAAAACTATGTGAAAACGCCACCATAAGTATTTCACCTAGTGCCGCCCACTTAATTGTTGTGCCTAATACAAAGTATTGCAAGGTCAACTCTACGGTATCTGCTAATAATTCGATTAAAATGCCAAGTAAGCCAATGATGATGACTCGGTTATAAAAGCGGTTGACTTTTGCTAAATAAAAGAAACAAGCATAAGCCAAGTAAAAGAAAAAACTAGAAAAATTGGCTTGAAAAGAGCTCGTCCAATCAAAGTGGTCGTCTTGGATAAATTCGATTAGCATCCGGAATCCAACTATCGTGATGGCAGTTAAAAAACCAGGTAGGATCACAGGGATTTTACGAAATAATAACAAAAAGAATAAAAAAGTCGGTACACCAAAACTGATCCGAAATGTAGCGTTGATTGGATAAAAATTCAATAAACCTGCTATTGGGACGATCAGCATCATTAACAGTAGAATCAGTAGATCTTTTTTGACTGTCGGCTGGAAATTCAAGGTCGTCACTTCCTCTTTAACTTGCTTCAGCAGAAGTCCCCCACTTCCATAAGTGGCGGGATGAATGCCAGAATGCATTTCAAACAGAGGGAGTTCAAACTCCCTGCTGAATCAAGTTAAGCCTCCGGCGGATGTCAGGGATTTTGAAAGGAATCAATTGCGCAAGCACAATTCAAAACCCCGACGCAATTACGCCGAGGCGTAATTGATTCTGAAAATCAGTATACCGTTAGAATATCTTAAAGACAATGTCCCAGCGTAGTCCTCGAAAAAAACGGAAGCTAAATAAAATCTTTTGTAGCTTTTTGTTTTCTTTTGTAGTCCGGATTATAGAATCAGTCTAGTTAGTTTGGTATTTAGAGGAAAAGAGATATTCCTAACTGAAAATAGGAAGCGCTTTCTTACATTAAAGATTATGAATGAGGTGAAAGGGATTATGGCAGAATGGGTATCAATGATTAATGATTATTTGTGGGCTAAATTGATTGTTATTTTCTTAGTTGGAATTGGCTTATTTCTAACTATCAATTTAGGTTTCTTACAAATAAGACACTTCCCTGAAATGGTTCGTTTACTATGGAACGGACGGGAAAAGAACAATAAAGATAAAAATAAAAAAACAGTTTCATCCTTACAAGCATTCATGATTGGGATGGCCGCTCGTATTGGAACAGGCAATATCGCCGGGGTGGCAACAGCGGTCGCTTTAGGGGGCCCTGGAGCAGTGTTTTGGATGTGGCTCATAGCGTTAATTGGTGCAGCATCAGCTTTTGTAGAAAGTACGCTCGCGCAGGTTTACAAAGTAAAAGATGGTGATTCTTGGCGTGGTGGACCTGCTTATTATATGGAAAAAGCTTTAGGAAGCAGAAAGCTTGGGATTGTTTTTAGTATTTTACTCACTTTATCCTTTGGTCTAATTTTTAATGCTGTACAATCCAATACCATAGCGGCTTCATTTGAGAACGAATTCGGGATCAGTACGGCTACAACAGCCATTGTACTTGGAATAATTACTACGATTATCATTTGCGGGGGCGTCCATTCAGTAGCTAAATTCTCTACAGTTTTAGTACCTATTAAAGCGGGCGTTTATATTTTATTGTCATTGTGGATTATGATTGCTCATTATGAGCTGTTACCAAGTGTTTTTGGTGCAATTTTTTCTGAGGGTTTACTCTCACTTAAACAATTATTCGGTGGCGTGATGGGGGCTGCTGTACTTCACGGAATCCGTCGCGGATTATTCTCGAACGAAGCCGGTATGGGTTCTGCGCCGAACGCAGCCGCTGCCGCAGATGTGACGCATCCGGTAAAACAAGGCTTTATTCAAGCATTAGGTGTCATTTTAGATACATTTGTCATCTGTTCATCTACTGCGATGATTGTTTTATTTTCAGGCGTCTATAAAACATCGGAGTTATCAGGTATTCCTTTAACACAAGAATCTTTGCGTGTAGGACTTGGTGATCTTGCTGCAACATTTGTGTCCATTTCTGTATTCTTATTTGCTTTAAGTACGATTATGGGGAATTACTACTACGGTGAATCGAATATTAGTTTCATGAAGCATAGCAAAAAATCGATTTTCCTGTACAGAGTGGCTGTAGTTGCAATGGTGCTATTCGGTGCATTGTACAGCGCCGAATTAGTGTGGTCTTTGGCGGATGTTTTCATGGGTCTGATGGTTTTAATTAATCTATACGCAATTACTCGTCTATCTAAAGTTGCCAAAGCTTTATTAAAAGATTATCTTGCTCAAAAGAAACAAGGACTAGATCCTGTGTTCCGTGCGGATAGTATTCCAAACCTCCCAGGACGGGAACATTTAGAAGCATGGGTTGAAGAAGAAAAATCAAATAAACAGAGCTAGTCAAACCAAAAGGTTCTAAAACAAATTCAAATTGTTTTAGAACTTTTTTTCATACAAGGATTGAATACCGCAATGCAGATTTCGGAAAACCGCAATAGGGATTACGGTGACAGCGGCTTGTGTTTGTGTGAAAATTAAGTTGTAAAGGAATCAAATTTTATTCACTTCATATTAATGATGTTGTCCTGGAACGGAATTATCGAATACAAATGATCTTCGTCTATATATAGCTTAATAATTTTCGAAAGGAGGGAACAGGGTGATGGAGGGGTATTTTACGGAAGAAATCTCTTTAAGTGATCATGTCGTGAAAGTGGATCGGGAAAAAACAATTGAATTGTATCAAAAACTACCGGGGATTGCTGAGAGTTCCCATTGCGGTTGTGCGGATTGTCAGCTTTATGTGAAGCAAATTGGACAAGCAAGTGCTAACGTGTTGGCATTCTTTCAACAGTTTGGCATTGATCCGACAAAAGAAGCGGAAGTTTGGAGAGCTATCTCAAATGAAAATGGTTTTGATACATATACAGCTGATTATCATTTTGTCGGGAATATCCAGGGGGCGGATGAATTAGAGTGGATTCAAATAGGTGAAGCGTCTTTTGGACTTGTTAATTATAAGTGTGGAATGTCAAGTCTCGTAATCCCGAGTGCTTTTTCGAAGCCGATCGTCGAAATGGCTGTCAGAATAACGATGCCTCATAATTAAACAAAGGTGCAAGGTTCTGAGTTGTTTTAGAACCTTGCATCTTTTTTATAGTACCTCTTTTGCAATAAGCTCATAAGAACGAATTCGATCTTTCGGTGAGTGTGTGATGGTGTTGATCATAATTTCGTCGGCTTGATAGTTCGTTTGTAACTCGACTAATTGCTGTTTCACTTCATGGGGATTGCCGATGATCATGTTCTGTCTCATTTTATTGAACGAATCCTGTTCTTTGTCGGTTAGCTTGTATTGCTTCGCTTCTTCTATAGAAGGAATGCCTTGAAGTCCTTCCCCTTTTTCTTTTTGCAAAGACCAGATGAGTTGACTTTTTGCGAGCTCTTCTGCTTGTTCTGTTGTTTCTCCACAAATTGCTGACACCGTTACGATGACTTGTGAGGTTTGGGTTTCTATTCTCGGTTTAAAATGATCTCGATATGTCTGGATGATTGCGGCTCCATCATTGTCGCTCATAAAATGACCAAACGAATACGGCATGCCGTTTTCTGCTGCTAGTCGCGCACTTTTTTCACTTGTACCGAGAAGCCAAGGGACAGGAGAATGTTCAGGAATGGGTGATGCAGAGACTTTCGAATACTCGTGGTCTGCTGGGAAATCATCATCAAGAAAATGAAGCAATTCATTCACTAACGCAGGTAATGCCCAAACCTTTTGCAAAAAGTTTTCGGATAAAGCATTCGTCACTTCGGCTGATCCACCTGGCGCTCGTCCGATCCCGATATCGATTCGATTTGGAAATAGCGTTGCCAGCATATTGAATACTTCCGCTACTTTGTAGGGACGATAATGAGGTAGTAAAATAGCTCCAGAGCCGATTCGAATGCGCTTCGTGTTTGCGCCGATATAGCTTAACATAACTTCGGGTGCGGAGCAGGCGAGTCCAGGTAAATCATGGTGTTCGGCAATCCAATACCTTGTGTAGCCGAATGCTTCTCCGGCTTGTGCTAATTGCATCGACTCCATCAATGCGTCACGGGCAGTTTGATATGAAGAAATAGGGGATTGGTCTAATATGCTTAACCTCATTACATTTCAGTCCTTTTCTGTTTCTATTAAGGTCAATTTATACTGACCGATTTGCCCCTTTACATACAAATTCGTGAGGGAAGTGGAGTATTCGTGAATGGTGCCTTTAAACGCGATGTTGCGTTCAGGAACCTTCACGTCAAATGTACCTTTGTACAGCAACGTCGTGATGTCATGGTAATCTTCACTTGTTACGTCAAACTCAACTGAAATTTTATAAGAGTCATTTATTTTATTTTCTTCGTAATGATTCAAATGAATGACGGTGTCATTTAATAGCATTTCGCTTGTCAACAAGATCACTCCTCTTTCAAATTCTAAGCCTTCACTTGAAAAATAATGATACACCAATCATTTTGGATTTGTAAGTAAGCACGCTTCTCCGATTTTGATTCTTTACAAACTTATTACATTGCATCCATATCCTCTTCATATAGTTGCGTTAAGATTAGGATGTGAAAGAAGGATTCAATCGAAAAGGGGAGATTGTATATTGACGATGCTCGAACCGAATGTAGAACTGAAAACTTCACGAAAACGAATGAGACAATTTCATGATGGTAACAGTATTTTGCAAAAAATTGCATGGATTGTCATGAAAAAAGAACGGCCCCCACAAAGCAGCTATTATCCACTTCCCCCAAGGAAGTAATATCGGAACTCCACTTAGGTGGAGCTTCAGCCTGTTGACAAACGCTCGCATCCGTTGTTGCTCGTCTCGCTCGTCCGCTCATGAACTTTAGTTCGATTCGCGTCTTCGCTCGACTTCGCGCCTAGGCTGACAAGCGTTTTCAATCAGGCTGAAGGAATCCCTAATTTACAGCATATACTTCAAAAAAGAGTGTAGACAAAGTAAAAAACAACTTTGTCTACACTCTCGAACTCCACTTAGGTGGAGTTTATTTTTGTTTCTGGAAGTATTGAAGTGGAGAATTTGATTGATTCAAAAGTCCTGAGTTGCAAGCAAATTGACGATGAGTGCAATCAAATCGCTCTCGAATGCAATCAAACACTCCAAGAATGCAATCAAATAGGACAGGTAGTAAGCTGTTGTTCTTGTCTTCGGAAAACGACGAAACTTCTATGACTATTCAACCGTAAAGAAGGTAAAGATAAAAAGGGGTTGAGGACATGGCAGTACGTGAATTTACGGTTAACGTTTCACCAAAAGAAGCGATGGACACGATTGAGAATTATGTAGTCAAGGGGAGCGTAAGTGGCACGCTCGTAGATCAGCACGTAAGACGGATCGGTGAACATGAAGTCTATGTTGTCATTTTGGAGAAATACTATATGCGCTCGAGCAATCGGGCTTCGTTAACGGTGACGATCGATAATTTTGAAGGGAAAACAAAAGTGCATGCCGTTGCATCGGGTGGTTCGGAAGGTGTGTTCTTCCGCTTTGACTGGGGAGCGGGCAATAATTTTGCGAACAGTGTTGAGCATGCATTGAGACCGTACATAATTGGAGGGGAATGAAGAGTTCCTTTAGTTCACAATTTACTGGGAGAACTAGACAATGGATAGTGGAAAGTAAGCAACACCGCCGTTACTACATGGCTAGATAATAAGTGCCTTTCCTTTAGTGGAGAGGCTTCTTTTGTTAGAATGAACAAAACTGAGAGGGGTGCTCCGATGTTTCGAATTCCTGAATCGATTGCTAAGCTTGGCAAAGAACGGATAAAGGGCTTTCCAGTGGAAGGGTTTGTCTATGGGGAAGGGCCGCAAAAGCCGGAATTGATGCTGATCGGGGAAGCGCCGGGTGAATTTGAATTGGTCGATGGCATCCCATTCATCGGACGAGCTGGGAAGGAATTGATGAAGTCCCTTGCTACCATCGGGCTGACGCGTGAAAATGTCTATATTACCAGTGCGGTCCGCAGCAGGCCGTATCGATGGGGGACGAAAAAGGAACGCGACGGAACGACGACGGAGCGTAAATACAACCGTCCACCGACACAAAAAGAGATTCTAGCGCATGCCCCCGTGCTTGACTATGAATTGGCAAACCTTGAGCCAAGATTGATCGTTACACTCGGCAATGTCGGATTGCAACGGTTGCTTGGGAAAGAGGCGAAAGTGACGGAGCTCCATGGGCAATTATTGGAACGTCCTATTCAATATTTGAATGAACTTGAAGATACGACGTTCAACTGGACGCAAGAGACCTATCGGATTGTGCCAACATTTCATCCGGCATCTGTCTTTTATCGACCGTCCCATCGACCGTCGCTTGATGCAGATTGGTTGGAAATTGGTCGGATTTTGGGAGAGATGGGATGATGGATAAGAATCAGAATCGCAAAGCGGAAGTTGAACATTCCAGGCTTTCACAGAGGAGACTCTGAACGGAAACCGGTCCTGAATGCTCAGAGCCGGTCCTTCGTTTATACAGGATATTTCACTGCATTCTTCTTCATCTTCCCGCGTACCGCTTCTTCTAAATCAATGTCTAGAAGATCCGCGAATTGCAATAAATAAATGAAAACATCTGCGGCTTCGTCGACAATTTCCTGTTTATTCAGTGCTACTGCCTCCTCACCGGACATCCATTGGAAGTGTTCAAGCAGTTCACTGGACTCCAATGAAATAGAAATAGCTAAATTCCGTGCATCCTGATTGCCACTCCAACCGCGTTCTTCTGTAAATTCCTTTATTTCCGCTTGCAGTTTTTTCACTTATAAATCACTCCAACCAATAGGGTTTATTAAAGTATACGGTATGAGTTCAACTAAATGAAGAGAGAATAATAAGGAGATTGGAGGTCTGATCGTTGTATAAACCGGTCAATCAATCATTTTTTGAAACCCCTGTTCTTGAACTTGCACCGCAGCTACTCGGGCAGTATATTGTCCACGAAAAACCGGAAGGAAGACTCGTCGCGCGGATTGTGGAGACGGAGGCATATCACGGACCGGAAGATCGTGCTGCACATAGTTTTGGGAATCGACGGACGAAGCGGACGGATGTCATGTTTGGCGAAGCGGGGCTTGTCTACACGTATCAAATGCACACGCATACGTTACTCAATGTTGTCAGTGGTCCGATTGGTACGCCACATGCGATTCTGATCCGGGCTGTGGAACCGGTTGAAGGATTGGAACAGATGAAAGAAAATCGCGGAAGTCAGTTGAAAATGAAAGATTGGACGAATGGTCCTGGGAAATTGACAAAGGCGCTGGGGATCACAATGGATTATTACGGCCATCATTGGACGCATGAACCGCTCTTCATCGCTGAAGGATCGGAACCAGCGGCAATTGAAGTGGGCCCACGTGTCGGTATCGGCAACACAGGGGAAGCGGTCCATTATCCATGGCGATTTTACGAAAAAGATAATCCTTTTGTCTCAAAATACCGTCCATAAGTTTAGTCGATAATAGTAGTGGAATAGTAAGAGTGGACAAACTAAAAGGAGTGTTTGTAATGGCTAGAATTGCAACGTTACTGACAGACATGTTTGAGGACTCGGAATACACAGAGCCGGCGAAAGCCTATCAAGACGTTGGCCATGAAGTCGTGACAATTGAGAAAGAAGCAGGCAATGAAGTGACAGGGAAGCAAGGGGTAGCGACCGTTAAAATTGATAAGGGGATTGACGATGTCAAACCGGAAGATTTTGATGCGCTCTTCATCCCTGGTGGCTTTTCTCCGGATTTGTTGCGGGGGGACGATCGTTTTGTCCAATTTGCCAAAGCTTTTATGGATGCGAAAAAGCCGGTATTTGCGATCTGCCATGGACCGCAGCTGCTCATTACGGCTAAAACGCTTGAAGGTAGAGATGCCACGGGTTATAAATCGATAAAAGTCGATATGGAATATGCCGGAGCAAAATATGCAGATCAAGAAGTGGTCGTTTGTCAAAAGCAGCTTGTTACGAGCCGGACACCGGACGACATCCCGGCATTCAATCGGGAATCGTTGAAACTTCTTGAAAGCTAAAAGGATACAAAAAAATAGTGAATAAAAAAGGCCCAGACCTGGGTCTTTTTTGTTATCAAGATAATAATAATAAGCCGGTACCCGCTAAAGGTATTTCGTAGGTTGTCAACTTCTCGAAAGAATGATAAATTTGAAGGAAAGTACACGGAGGACTTAATTTATTCTGATTTTTCGGAAATGATAGACGTCTTTTTCTGTCGTGCAACTGAGTAGGGGGACATTATGGGAAAAATACTAAAGATGGGTAGCGCTTTCATCGGGATCATTGTCGGGGCAGGATTTGCATCCGGACAAGAGATCCTTCAATATTTTACAAGCTTCGGAATGCTTGGAATTGCAGGGGCTATTGTTTCAACAGCGTTGTTCGCTTATTTGGGAATGACGCTAACAAGGATCGGGAGCCGGATGCGGACGATTTCGCATAAAGAAGCCATTTACAAAATTAGTGGACGATATTTAGGGATTATTGTGGATTACGTTATCATTTTTACATTGTTCGGAGTCGGTGTTGTCATGCTGGCCGGGGCAGGATCCAACTTGAATCAACAGTTCGGCGTGCCATCCTATATCGGCAGTTTATTGATGGTTGTGCTTGTCTTTTTGACTGTGCTGTTGAATGTAGACAAAGTTGTTGGAGTCATCGGCAGTATTACGCCATTCCTGATTGTAGCGGTGGTGCTGGTCTCCATCTATTGCTTGGCGACGTTGGATACCACTTTTGCAATACTCAATCCTATTGCACAAGATGTAAAAACGACTTTGCCGAATTGGTTTGTCTCCAGCGTTAACTATGTGTCGTTCAATATTGCCACGGGTGCATCAATGTCGCTTGTCATGGGTGGGGTAGAAAAGGATGAGAAAATTGCAAAATGGGGCGGATTTGTCGGTGGCCTTGGATTAGGGATTCTCATTCTGCTCAGTCATTTGGCGATTTTCTCTAAAATAGAGTCGGTCGGAACAGCGGAATTGCCGATGTTGGCCATCATTAACGACATTTCTCCTTACCTTGCCGTTCTGATGGCATTCGTATTGTATGGGATGATTTTCAATACGGCGGTCGGCATGTTCTATGCATTCGGTGCACGCTTTATCCCTATTGGTACAAAGGGCTTTAAAGTGTTTGTGTTTTTTACGCTAGTGATCGGTTATGCTTTGAGTTTCCTTGGCTTTACAAAGCTTGTTGCGTATTTCTATCCGCTCATTGGCTACTTAGGCCTGTTTCTCGTAGCGGCGCTTATTGTTGCATCGTTCAGGATGCCGAAAAAAGCTATGCACTGATATGCGATTGTATCTAAACAATGAAAAGACCCAAAAGCTATTTGTTGGCTTTTGGGTCTTTTGGTTTTTACGCATGTGCCAGCTCAAGTTGAACGGCAGGTCCGAAGAATTCGTAGTGAACTTTTTCTTCAGGAATACCGAGTGCGTACAATTCTTTGATGACAGTTTGCATGAACGCCATTGGTCCGCAGACATAGATGTCGCTGCCTTCGATCACGTTGTTTGCAAGGAAGTCACGGTTGATGAAACCATCACCTTCTTCGGAATAGAGAACCTCATACTTGGAAGCAGTCAATGATGCATTCAATTCTGTAAGCTTATCATTGAACGCTTGGTGTTTGCGCGTACGTGCAGAGTGTAAAAAGGCAACTTGACGTGCCGGTGTGTTATTAGCGATGTATTCGTACATGCTCATCATCGGTGTAATTCCGACACCGCCACTGATAAGTGTCACGGGTGCATCGCTCTCTGTATCCAAGTGGAAGTCTCCGGCAGGTGCACTCACTTCAAGTGTATCGCCGACATTCATGCCACGATGTAGGAATACGGACACTTTTCCGTTTGGATTGCATTCATCTTCCCGTTTGACGGAAATTCGGAACATATCTTCTGTTGGTGCTTGTGACAAGCTATATTGGCGATTCAACGTATACGTTTCGCCTGGGATTGTCACACGGATTGTAATGTATTGACCTGGTTTGTAAGTCGGCAATGGCTGTCCATCAACCGGTTTTAAATAGAAGGAAGTGATGACATCACTTTCCACGACTTTATCGGTAATCTTGAACTCTTTAAATGTTCTCCAACCGCCGTCCATCTGTTCCGCTTTGTCATACATCTCTTTTTCGATGCCGATAAATGCATCTGCGATGACTTGGTAAGCTTCGCCCCATGCGCCGATGATTTCCGGTGTTGCTGCATCGCCCAGTACTTCTTTGATAGCTCCTAACAGATGGTAGCCGACAATCGGATATTGTTCGGGTGTAATGCCAAGAGATTTGTGTTTGTGGGCAATTTGGACAACTGCCGGGATGATGGCGCCAAGATTGTCAATGTTGGCAGCAGCAGCGTATACTGCGTTCGCAAGAGCTGTTTGCTGGCGTCCTTGTGATTGATTTGCATGGTTAAAGACATTTAGCAGTTCCGGATGTGCTTCGAACATATTTTTGTAAAAGACCGTTGTGATCGTTTTTCCGTGTTGCTCCAATACGGGTACTGTCGATTTGATAATGTTAATTGTTTCTTGAGAAAGCATGTAAAACACGACCTTTCTGTTTTGTTAATTCAACAATAAACCAATAATCTTTTTAAAGCTATATATAAAATACAACTTTAAGAAACGTTAAAAAAATAGCCACATTTCTTTCACGCAATTGCCACAAAGGCTATAATAGTATTGGAAAGTGCGGTGAAATTATGCGTCTGACAATGTATACGGATTTTTCATTGCGGGTGTTGTTGTTTCTTGGCGTAAAAGGTCCGGAGCAGCTATCGACTGTGCAGGAAATTTCGGAGGCGTATGACATTTCGAAAAACCATCTGACGAAAGTGACTCACGAGCTCGGGAAGATGGGGTTAATCGAAACGATTCGAGGCCGTGGCGGCGGGATCCGCCTGCACATCGATCCAAGCCTGATCAATATCGGTGAAGTGGTACGGAAAACGGAAGATGATTTCCATCTCGTCGAGTGTTTCAATTGTGCAACGAACCGATGCGTCATCACACCGGTATGTAAGCTGAAAGGCGTGCTGCATGAGGCGCTGGAAGCTTACTTGAAAGTATTGGACAGTTATACACTTGCCGATTTTGTTGTGGACAATAAAGGCCTTGCTTCGATTTTGTTGAACAAGCCTTTATGATAAACTTGAAAATGATGAGTAAAGAAAAAGTGGGAGGCAATTATTCATGGGAAAAGTTTTAGTTTTTGGTCATAAGAACCCCGATACCGATACGATTACATCGGCGATCAGCTATGCGTATTTGAAGCAACAATTGGGGATGGATGCGGAGGCGGTACGACTAGGTATTGTTTCAAATGAAACGGCATATGCATTGGAGCATTTTGGGTTTGAAGCACCGCGTCTCATTGAGAAGGCGGCACCTGAAGCAGCACAAGTGATTCTTGTCGATCACAATGAAAAACAGCAAAGTGTGGATGATCTGAGCGATGTCCAAGTCATCGAAGTGATCGACCATCATCGAATCGCCAACTTTGAGACGAATGATCCACTCTATTATCGTGCGGAGCCGGTCGGTTGTACGGCAACGATTTTGAATAAACTTTACAAGGAAAACGGAGTTGAAATTCCGAAGAATATTGCAGGTCTTATGTTGTCTGCGATTGTTTCGGACTCACTACTGTTTAAATCGCCAACATTTACAGAAGAGGATCGACGGGCTGCAGAAGAATTGGCAGCCATCGCTGATGTCGATGCACGAGAGTATGGACTGGCGATGCTGAAAGCCGGTGCCGACCTAAGCGATAAGTCGCTCGAAGATCTTATTGCTTTGGATGCAAAAGAATTTGTGATGGGCAATGCCAAAGTTGAAATTGCCCAAGTGAATGCCATTGACGTGAACGATGTCATGAACCGTCAGGCGGAGCTGGAAGCTTTGTTGAACGATGTCATTGCCCAAAAAGGTTTAGACCTGTTCTTGTTCGCTGTGACAGATATATTGAACAACGACTCAGTTGTCCTTGTTCTCGGGAAAGAAGCGGAACGTGCAAGTTCGGCATTCAATGTCGCGCTCGATAATAATACAGCGAAATTGACAGGTGTTGTATCCCGTAAGAAGCAAATTGTTCCGGTTTTGACGGAAGCGTTAAAATAATAAGAGCGGAAAAAGGCTGTGCCCCTGTATAGAGGGCGCAGCCTTTTTGCATGTCATTGTGAAAGGAGAGGGAATAGCAAACCTGCTTCAAGATGATCGCCGCCTGATTGGATACTCCCTTTTATTTCAAATTCAACGGTTTTGTTGCCGGACCTTCAAGCACGGAGCCGTCTTTCCGGAAGCGGGAGCCATGACATGGGCAATCCCAAGTTTCATCACCCTCATTCCATCTTGTCCGACAGCCCATATGGGTACAGATCGGTGCGTTCGTCCGTGTCAGATGCCCGCCTGTGAATTCGGTGACAACAAGTCCAGAAATTTTCAATGCTTGCAATAAAAACGAGCCGAATCCGGTTCGGTCCGGTGCATACAGTTGAGAAGCATTATTATCCCGTCCCACAATCAAATCGCTAATGATTCGGGCATTTGCCAAAGAATTCGATAATCCCCATTTCCGATTCCCGGTGCTCAAATAGACGTAAGGCATACTGGAAGAAATGATGCCCGCATAAGGGATCAGATCCGGTGTTTGTGGATCTTGTGCTGACCATCTGTTGGTCAAGGTATCCAGATGATACAACTCTTGTACATCCGTATTCAAACGCTTGTAATGCACTTCGGTATTGCTTTCCGCCCCGGCCGTATGACTTTCGCCGGATAGGAGGAAGAATGTCTTGTCGTCAAATTGGGCGGTGCGGATGGACCTTTTCGGCGAATCGACGGAAATATACTGCCCTTGTAAAGGCATATTTCCTTCTGCGGCTACAATATACGACCGGTCAACGGCCAATTTCATCACTTGGAGGCCGCGCAATGCTTCTATAGGGTAATGAGTACATAAAATAAGTTCAGTGAATTGGATTTCGTGCCCCGATTTCATGGCGAGTAGTCGTTTTTTCAAATCCATGAGCACAACATCCGAATGTTCGTAAATTCGGGCTCCGGCTTCAACTGCAAGCTGGGCGAGGTGCTGTCCGAAACGGACGGGATGAATTTGACTTTCATTTGGCATTGTTAGTGTTGCGTCGATATGAATCGGTAATTCCGAGTTTTTACCTAGTTCTCCGGGAATGCCAAGTGTTTCATAAGCCCGCATTTCGTGTCGTAGCAGTTCAGTACCGTGTTTCGTTTGGGAATAGAGAATGGAATCTGCCGCCTTGATTTCTCCCTCTTTTGCAAAGGATCGGGCGAATTCAATGGCTTGCTCATTTACCCCATAATACAATTTGGCTTGATCAAGCCCGAACTGTTTCAATAATTTGGCATAAACGAAATCATGTTGCGCAGTCAATTTTCCTGTGGAATTGCCCGTAGCACCTGCCAAAATGGTATCTTTCTCTACAAGAATTACGTCTTTGCCTTCCTTGGCTAAGTAATAGGCGTTGGCGATTCCAGCCAATCCTCCTCCGATAATGCAAATATCGCAAGTGACGTCTTGATCGAGTGCGGGGTAGGGATCACGTGAATATGCGGTTTGTAACCATAATGATTTGAACATCGAATAACCTCCGTCAAGTCTTCTTGAAAACGTAGTAAGCATATTCATTGTTGCCTTCTTTGATTGGTTTTAAAATTAAAAGAAGAAAGGTGTGTGGCTGATGAAGATTGAAGTGTGGTCGGATTATGTATGTCCATTTTGTTATATTGGCAAGCGGCGGTTAGAGGAAGCGTTAGAAGAGACGGGCCTTAAAGAAAAAACAGAAGTCGTATTCAAAGCGTTTGAACTCGATCCGAACTCATCTGACGCGTCCGATGAGTCGATGCAAGCTGTGCTCGCCAAGAAATATGGCATGAGCCTTGAGGAAGCCAAGAAAATGACGGACAATGTGAAGGTTCAAGCGAAAACAGTTGGTTTGGATTATGATTTCGATAAAATGACCCCAGCCAATACATTCCGTGCGCATCGTTTAGCAAAGTTGGCCGAACAGGAAGGGATTGGGGCGGAATTATCGGAACGGCTTTTACAGGCCTATTTTATTGAAGGTCAAAAAATAGGTACAAATGATGTTCTGCTTGATCTTGCTGAAGGAGTCGGTCTTGCCCGTGATCGAGTGAAGGAAGTGCTGGAGGGGGACGAATTTACGGAAGAGGTCCGCTATGACATTGCAGAAGCCGGGAAGATCGGTGTTCGGGGAGTCCCTTTTTTCGTCATCAATCGAAAGTATGCGATATCAGGCGCACAACCTGCCGAAACATTTGCAGAAGCACTCCGCAAAGTAGCTGCTGAAGAATAAAAGAAAAGCGGAGGACGCCTGCTTAGACGCGACAGGCATAAGGCAATTCGACGCCGTGGCGTACTTTGCCACAGAGTCGAATTGAGTTATGACCCGAGCGTCTGGCGTCCGGAGTCTGGACAATAATAGAAGCGGAGGACGCCTGGCGCCCTCCGCTTCTATTATTATTGCGCTGGATTCAGTTGTAGATCGATGGAAATCTTAATATCGTCGCCTACAAGAACGCCGCCAGCTTCAAGTGTTTGGTTCCATGTCAGGCCGAATTCTTTTCTAGAGATTTTCCCTTTGACTTCGAACGCTGCTAATTCTACGCCCCAAGGATTCGTTCCTTTACCTTCGTATTCTACTTCAAATGTCACTTTTTTCGTCACGTCTTTAATCGTCATATCGCCTGTAATTTTATATTCGTCGCTGTCTTTTTTTACAATTTCCGTTGAAATGAATGTGATGTTCGGATACGTTTCTGTATCGAAGAAGTCGCCGGAACGAAGATGGTTATCACGGTCTGTATTATTGGTATTGATGGAAGCAGCATCGATTTTGAAATCGATTTTTGCTTCTGTTAAATCTTCCGGATTGCCGTCCAGTGAACCTTCTACTGCTCCAAAGCTGCCTTTTACTTTCGATACCATCATATGCTTCACTGAAAACCCAACACTCGTGTGTGATGCGTCTACTGTCCATTTAGCCATCTTTACAAAACATCCTTTCTAAAATAGGTTATGGTCTAACAATATTTTAAAATTATCTCGAAGTCAAGATAATAGATTGTTGTTAAAGTTGATAGGTTTATATTGTCAGAATAACATGAATAAATTGCTGATTTCAATCGATAAGAATCCCTTGTCAAAAGAAAAGAATCCACGCATACTATTAAAGATGAATGATCAATTACGCCTCGGCGTAATTGCGTCCAGATTTTGAATCGGGCTTGCTCGATTAACTCCTTTCAAAATCTGTGACATCCGCCGGAGGCTTAACTTGAATCAACAAGAAGTTTGGACTCCCTCTGATTAAAATGCATTCTGGCATTCATCCCGCCAGCTTATGGAAGTGGGGGACTTCTGCTGAATCAAGTTAAATGTTGAATGATAAAGAGACGTAATTGTTCTTCATTTATTCATTTGGGCCTAAGATGCCAAAAGGTATTAGAAATTGAAAGGATTGAATGTTGATGTCGAAACATCAATGGTTTGACGAGCTTCAAAAAGTAATTACAATTGGAACGTTAAAAGTAGATGAGCCACTCTGTAAATATACAATGACAAAACTTGGAGGTGTCGCGGATCTTCTCGTGATTCCCGGTACGATGGAGGAGACGGAAGCGACTGTCCGTTATGCACATGAGCGTGAGATCCCTTTACTTTTGCTAGGCAATGGATCCAATATGGTCGTCCGTGATGGCGGGGTTAGGGGGATCGTCCTGCATTTAGCGAAGTTGGATACGATTCGGATTGAAGGGACAAAAGTTCATGCGGAAGCGGGTGCACTCATTATTGATGTCTCAAAACAGGCGGTCGCTGCATCTTTAACTGGTATTGAATTTGCTTGTGGGATTCCAGGCTCGATCGGTGGAGCGATGGCTATGAATGCTGGTGCCTATGGCGGCGAGATCAAGGATATCATCATTCAGGCAACGGTGCTTACGCAGTCAGGCGAGCGGCTTGTGCTGTCGAAGGATGAATTGGAACTTGGCTATCGACAAAGTATCATTGCGAAAGAAGGGTATTATGTACTCTCAGCTGATTTTCAGCTTGCGGTGGGTGACCAGGAAGCGATTGACGCTAAAGTAGCGGATCTGACTTACCAACGTGAATCGAAACAACCGCTAGAATACCCATCTGCGGGAAGTGTCTTTAAGCGACCACCCGGTTACTTTGCAGGAAAGCTGATCCAAGATTGTGGCTTGCAAGGGAAAGGGCATGGCGGTGCAGAAGTATCCTTGAAACATGCAGGGTTCATCATCAATAAAAACAATGCCACTGCCTCTGACTATATTCAGACGATCAATATGGTCAAGGCGGAAGTGAAAAAGCAATTCGGAGTCGATTTGGAACTAGAAGTGAAAATCGTAGGAGAAGAATAACGAAAAGCGAAGGGCGTCGTTTAGATGCCCAGAGACTAGACAATAACGAAAAGCGAAGAGCGCCTGCTCATTAAAGAAACGCAGTCTAAGGGCGCGACGTCCTAAAAGAAAAGTGCCTTAATTTCTGCAAAGATCGCAGAAATTAAGGCAAATCGAACCCTTTGCTGTTCGATTCGCAACGACTGCATAACCTGCATCGTGCAGGTCTCAGGCATAAGGCGATTCGACAAATGCTAAAACGCGGATGTCCCGTAAATGGGCTATCCGCGTTTATCTATGTTCTATATTATTGTGCCGTTTTGCAGTGGAAAACGGAAGGATCGGTTACTACATCGTCCGTAATATGCACTTGGCACATTTTATTGTTACTCATAAATTTGAAAATCCCGTTATTGAAATCGGTGCCGATTTCTTTAAAGAAAATCCCTTCATAGCGTGCTTCTTTGGAAAGTGTGAAGTTGATGCGGAAACCGTCGCCATCTTCCACTAAATAAGCACGAACACCTTTTTCAAACATCCCATCGATCTCGTCTTTGATCGAGCGATCGACAGAGACGACATGAAAGTCGACGAATGTGATTTCGCGTAACAAGACGTTCATAAACGAACCTTTCGTAATTTCTTCCCATCTGCTTTGAGCAGTTTGTCCGATGATAATTTGAGTGATGTTAAAGTTATGTGCCACTTCCTTGATCACTTTAGCGGAAGGTCGCTTTTCATTATCGCGGATAATGAATGCTTCTACATCCAGTTCCTCAGCAAGTTCTTTCCATCGCTCGACATATTCTGATTTTTCCGCGTCAAATTCATCGTATGGCAGCGGATCCACAGTTAAAATATATAGTGGACAATCCATGATTGAAGCCATTTTATGTCCGCGTCGAATGAGACGTTCACCATTTGGACCGTAGTAGACACAAACGAGAATGCTCTCGTCCATACGACCTTTTACTTTGCCCATGCCGGTTGTCACCTCTTACATTATTTTTGTGAAGATACCCCTTTGAAGCCGGGTTTCGATTGAAAACCAAGTTATTATATATGAAAATGTATAGCTTGGCAAGACAAGAAGATACGAAAGTTCAATAAGTGCGTCTCACATCATTTTAGTGTATAATTTTTTGGTGTATACATCTAATTTGTTCCATCCTGTAAGCCACAAGCGTAAATCGAAATCTGGACATCATTACACCATGGCATAATGGATTATTCCCCTTATATTTGGTACTTGTAGCTACCTATTATCCTTCCAGTTATGCTCCGCGTCAAGTAGGTCATCATCTAAATAAAGAAAATCTGTATTTTTAATTCTTTTGACCGTATTAGCACAGCTTTATTTGTACTGATCATGATAGTTCAGGTACAGAAGCTCTACGTCCATAAGGGACGATTAGGTCGGGGTGTAATCGATTGTTGGTTAAGCAATATTTTTGTTTAGGGTATGCTAAAGCCTTGGATAATTGGTAACTTGCAACTTGGAAGTTTCACGTCCGGACTTAGGATGCCGGGCCATCAGTTGTTTTGGCTGTGACATACATACTTCTTTGTACTTACATTGCTTGTAGGTCGTGTCGTCACTACCAAAAGAGGAGAAGCTCTTCCATTATTCTTGGCATATATTTGTTGCTTCTAAAACAGATGTCTTACGCTCCAATTCTCATCTTAAGCTCCAGCGTCTGGCTCATAAGCCACTACAGACTGTAGAGTCCATTTTCGGGTATCCGATGCTTCTCGGACCGAGCAGCCGCTTGTGTTTTTGTTCCTTCTATACCGGTGACTAGACCTCGGGTGAACTTCACCTTGCCACCGGTCTTTTATGCGTGAGGTCCGCCCAATTTGGGTCAAACAGTGGGAAGTTGCATCGTAATTCCCGGTTTTTTTGCATACTTTCACTGCGTACCTGCCTGGTCAGGTAGCCTGCGCTAACCTTTTCAGTCCCATGTGTATTCCTTTAGTATCGGAGGTTTCCAATTGTTTATTTCAATCGCCATTTTCATCCCGTTTCTAGCCGCCATTTTTGTGCCATTCATTTATAAATGGATGCCGAGCCGGAAAATCGGGTGGTTTGTCTTGTTCGTTCCATTGGCATTATTCATCATGCTTGCGAGTCTTATACCTTCCGTTGCAGGGGGAGGAACGTATATCCACACGATGAGGTGGATCGATTCGGCAGGGATCAATTTCACCACATACTTGGACGGTCTAAGTATGATTTTTGGTCTTTTAATTACGGGGGTTGGGACCCTCGTTATCCTCTATTCCATATATTATTTATCTGAAAGGGAAGCGTTAGGGCGTTTTTACGTTTATTTGCTCATGTTCATGGGTGCGATGCTTGGGGTCGTCTTTTCAGATAATATGATGGTGCTTTACGTGTTTTGGGAATTGACGAGTATTTCTTCTTTCTTGCTCATTGCTTTTTGGTATCATCGTAAACAGTCCAGATATGGGGCGCAAAAGTCGATGCTCATAACGGTGACTGGCGGAGTAGCCATGCTCGCGGGCTTTATCATGCTACAAACGTTGACGGGTTCATTCAGCGTACGTGAAGTGATTGCGACGATCGGTCAGTATACGGATGATACGCTGTTTTTACTGGCGATGTTGCTCGTTCTTCTCGGGGCATTCACGAAGTCTGCGCAGTTCCCGTTTCATATTTGGCTTCCGGATGCAATGGAGGCTCCGACACCCGTCAGTGCGTATTTACACTCTGCGACGATGGTCAAGGCGGGGATTTATCTTGTTGCACGTTTCACGCCTGTGTTCGGTGGAGAGGCTATCTGGTTTTATACAGTTAGCAGTGTGGGGATCTTCACGTTGTTCTGGGGTTCCTTTAACGCGGTGAAACAGACGGATCTGAAAGCATTGCTTGCCTATTCTACAGTTAGTCAGCTCGGTCTGATTATGAGCCTTTTCGGTTTAGGTTCTGTGGCGCTAAATGGTGGATACAGTGCAGATTCCGTCATCTACACACAAGCAACTTTTGCTGCCCTTTTCCATCTTATTAATCATTCAACGTTCAAAGGTGCCCTTTTCATGGTGGTCGGAATTGTCGACCACGAGGCCGGGACACGGGATATCCGCCGGCTTGGAGGGTTAATGTCACTTATGCCTGTGACGTTTACAATCGCTTTGATCGGAAGTTTTTCAATGGCGGGGTTGCCGCCGTTCAACGGTTTTTTAAGTAAGGAAATGTTTTTCGAGTCAATGTTGATCATCCGTGAGCTGGACCTGTTTTCGATGGGATCTTGGGGTGCTCTGTTCCCAGTCATCGCTTGGATTGCAAGTGTGTTCACGTTTGTTTACAGCATGATTATCGTCTTCAAAACGTTTCTGGGAGAACACCAACCTGATCGGCTTGATCGACCAGTGCATGAAGCTCCGATAGGAATGCTCATCGCACCGTCAATTCTTGGATTGCTAGTTGTCGGTATTTTCTTTTTTCCGAACATGGTTGGCCATTATGTATTGCAGCCTGCGATGGCGGCTGTCTATCCGCCGTTTGCTGGAGCGGAAGGAATGGTTCCGCATATCTCCGCATGGCATGGCTTTAATTATGCACCTTTGCAATTGACTCTTGGGGTGATCGTCGTCGGAGTACTATTGTATCTGTCCCTACGGTATTGGCGTGGTGTTTATACGATTGCGCCGATGCGCTGGAGTCTGGACGGGCTATATAATGGTTTATTGCTCCAGACGGAACGGTTTACGACGGTGGTGACGCGTTTTTATATGACGGGTCATCTGCGCGATTATCTCGTTTATATTTTCACTTTTTTCATCTTAGTTGTCGGGGGAGGACTTGTATTAACCGGTTCTTTTGCATTCGACTTTTCGAATGATGCGCCGATTACAATCAATGAATATGTCCTCGTATTCGTCATGATCGGGGCAGGTATTTCCATCTTATTTGTGAAGTCTCGCATGACGGCGATCATTTTAAATAGCGTGCTCGGGTATGCGGTCGCCCTTTTCTTTGTTGTCTTCCGTGCCCCTGATTTGGCGCTGACCCAAATTATAGTGGAAACTGTTACAACGGCATTGTTTTTGCTTTGTTTCTATTTCTTGCCTGATTGGAAACGGGAAATCGCTTCGAGATCGACGAAGGTGATCAATGCTGTGATCGCCATTGCAGTCGGTACAATTGTTACGCTCCTTGCTTTGACGGTACAGGGGAATAAACTCTTCGAATCGATTTCTGTGTATTTTGAAGACGCCTATGCGCTTGCAGGGGGTAAAAATATTGTCAATACAATATTGGGTGATTTCCGTGCGTTCGATACGATGCTCGAAGTGGTTGTACTATTCATTGCCGGACTTGGTGTTTTCACGCTCATTAAATTGAAGGCAAGAAAGGAGGGACAGGACGTTGAAGATTAATGATGTCATTTTACGAACAGTGACCAAAATTGTTGTGTTCATCATTTTGACGTTCGGGGTGGAGCTATTTCTTTCGGGGCATCATAATCCCGGCGGCGGTTTCATCGGCGGACTTGTCCTTTCCTCCGCCTTTGTTTTACTGTACTTGGTCCATGATATCGAAACGGTCCAAAAAGGGGTCCCATGGGATTATAAAAAGATTGCAGCATTGGGCGTCTTGCTTGCGGTCGGGACAGGTGTCGGGTCCGTTTTGTTTGGCGCGGAATTTTTAACGCAGACCGCCAGTCATTTCAATTTGCCCGTATTCGGAAATACGGAATTGTCGACTGTCCTCTTGTTTGAAGCTGGGGTAGCACTTACCGTGGTGGGCGTAGTCGTAACGATTATTTTAAGTATTAGTGAGGATGTGTAGCGGATGGAAACGTTAATAACGATACTCGTTGGGGTGCTTGTGACCGTTGCCGTCTATTTGCTGCTGTCCCGTAATCTGATCCGGGTCATTTTGGGAACAGCTATATTGTCCCATGCCGTGCATTTGTTGTTGATGACGATGGGAGGACTGAAAAAAGGCAATGTGCCGATACTTGGGGAGAACGCGGAAAGTTACACGGATGCTTTACCACAAGCCCTGATTTTGACGGCAATTGTCATCAGTTTTGCTGTCACGGCCTTTTTACTTGTTCTTGCCTATCGTACTTATAAAGAGACTGGGACGGACGATCTCGATGCATTGAGAGGGGTCAAAGATGAATAATTTACTAGTGATGCCAATGGTCATTCCGCTGTTGACAGGGGTTTTCCTTGTTTTCTTGCGGCCTTATGTAAGAATTCAACGTATTGTAAGCCTCCTTTCCGTATTGGGAACGTTAGGGGTCGCCATTTACATATTGAATCGTATCCAAACGGAAGGAATATTAAAACTTGACTTCGGCGGCTGGTTGCCGCCTTATGGAATTTTGTTTGTGGCGGATTCATTTTCTGCATTACTTGTCGTTACGACTATGGTTGTAACAGGTATTTTGCTGCTCTATGCATTTTCTTCAATCGGCAAAGCGCATGAAAATATGTTCTTTTATCCTGTCGTCTTTTTTCTAGTGGCAGGAGTTAATGGATCGTTTTTAACAGGTGATCTTTTTAACTTATTCGTTTGTTTTGAAGTGATGCTCCTTGCCTCTTATGTGTTGATTACACTCGGAGGTAGGAAAGTACAACTTGTCGAATCCATTAAATATGTATCCATAAACGTATTGTCTTCTTGGTTTTTCCTGTTGGCGATTGCGTATTTATACGGTTCAGTCGGAACGCTCAATATGGCGCATTTATCCATGCGGGTTGCTGAAGTGGGTCAAGGTCCTTTGTTGACTGTTATCGGCATTATATTCCTGCTTGTCTTCAGTTTGAAAGCGGGATTGTTACTTTATTTCTGGCTGCCGGGATCTTATAGCGCGCCGCCGACAGCGGTCGCTGCATTGTTTGGTGCACTGCTGACGAAGGTTGGTATTTACGCGCTGTTTCGGGTGTTCACACTCATTTTTTACCATGAACCGGAAATTACACATACACTGATCGGTATAATGGCGGCGTTAACGATGATTGGCGGAGGAATCGGAGCTATCGCTTATAATGATGTCCGCAAAGTTGTTTCCTATAATGTCGTCATAGCGGTCGGATTCATCCTAGTCGGTCTTGCTGTTTCGACCGAGGCGGCCATTCAAGGGTCCATCTATTATTTAATTCATGACATGATCATTAAAGCGTTATTATTTCTCCTTGCTGGAACGATGATCTATTTGACGGGCACAGCGAGAATTGAACGGATGAGTGGATTAATCCGAAACTATCCAATCCTTGGTTGGTTATTTTTCCTCACAATGTTGTCACTGACTGGAATTCCGCCGTTGAGTGGGTTCATTGGAAAAGTGTATGTTGGACAAGGAGCGGTTGAAGCAGGAGCGTTCGTGTTGCTGGGGCTTGCTTTCCTATCCAGTATATTTGTCTTATACTCCTTGCTGCGTATTTTTATGAACTGTTTCTGGGGCGAAACAATTATTAACGAAGATGATGATGTACCGCTTCCGAAAGGGATGTTGATCCCTTGTGTGTTGTTGGGTATTTTGACGATTGCGCTTGGGCTAGGAGCAGAAGGGATTGCAGTCTATGTGAGCGATGCCGCTCATACGCTCATGAATCCCGATATCTATATAGAGGCTGTGATGAATGGCAATCGCTAATCGGATGCAGTCCGTACATCGAGCGGAAAGAAGAGGTGAGTGCGAGTGCCAGCCCAATTATTGTTGAATTTATTCATCGCTTTTCTTTGGATGACGTTGATGGATGAAGACGAGTTGAAATTTACAACATTTTTTGCAGGTTTTCTTGTCGGGATTAGTATTATCTTTTTCATGCACCGATTCCTTGGCACCCAATTTTACTTGCGAAGATTGTATTCGGCCATTAAGTTGCTCTTCATATTTATCTGGGAGCTGACGCTGTCGAGCGTTATTGTGTTAAAACAGATTTTAAGTCCGAAACTGAAAATAAAACCAGGAATTTTTAAATATGAGACGGTTTTAAAAAGTGATGTAGAAGTGACGATGCTTTCTCTTTTGTTAACATTGACGCCTGGGTCTGTCGTGATGGAAGTGTCGCCTGAAGGGAATGTCCTCTACATTCACGCGATGGATGTGGAGCAGTCAAAGGATTCGTTGCTAAGTCAGCTAGGGAATTTTGAAAAAGCGATTATGGAGGTGACCCGATGATCATTGAGACGATGCTGACGATTTCGGTTATCTTGTTTGCCACGACAATCGCCATTGCGGTCATCCGTATTATCCTCGGACCTTCTATGCCGGATCGGGTGATTGCGTTGGATATGATCGGTGTGAATTTGATTGCTTCCATTGCAGTCATTTCCATCTTATTGAAAACAAAAGCCTTTTTAGAAGTCATATTGATTTTGGGCATTTTATCGTTTATTGGTACGATTGCTTTCTCCAAATTTACGGAGAGGGGGGTTATCGTTGAGCGGAAACGAGATCGGTGAATTCATAGGAGCGCTTCTCATTTTGACAGGTGGTATTGCGAGTGTCATTAGCGTGTTCGGGCTCATCCGATTGCCGGACGTCTATACGAGATCCCATGCAGCGACAAAAAGTTCGACGTTGGCAGTCTTGCTCACATTGTCCGGAACATTTCTTTATTTTTGGTTCCATGAGCAGTTTATTAGCGTCCGTGTTCTTTTGGGTATTGTCTTCGTGTTTTTAACGGCCCCTGTTGCTGGGCATCTGATCATCCGAGCGGCCTATCGCTCGAAAGTGAAGTTGGCAGATATTTCGGTTGCCGATGAACTATATGAGGTGCTGCATAAGGAAAAGGATGAAAAAGAGAAAAAAGAAGGAGCTGGCAAGTAATAGCCAGCTCCTTTTTTAATGATTAAAATGGGTGATTACTCATCGCGCTCAAAGCGGAGCACTCGCGCTCAAAGTGGAGTCGCTCGAGCTCAAAGTGAAGCTGCCCGCGCTCAAAGTGAATCCACTCGTGCTCAAAGGAAGCCCACCCGTGCTAAGGAAGTCATTTATTTCTCCAATTCAATTACGATATCTTCCATGACAAATTCTTCTTTTCCGACACCGGTCTTTGTTGGGATAGGGAGTTCTTTTTCCTTTCCATCTGCTGTTATTTCAATTCCGCCGAAATTGGATGCATCGTGAATTCTAAGCAGTACATGGGGCGTGATGATCAGTTTTGTCGCGTTTGGATCCAGTTTCTCGAAGGTGTCGCTCCAGCTAATTGTGTAGGCGTCAGATCCCGATCCCCCGTTGCCTTCTCCGGAATAGATGTTCCCTAGATCATCCGTTACATGGAGCTCAATGGAAGCCTCGTGCCATTTGTCTTGGACTTGTTGGGTCGCTGCTTGGCTGTAGTGAACAATAAATGACATCGGTGTAAACGCGATTTTCTCGATATTGACGGTGACCCCATTTTTCTCGATACTTTGGTTCGTTAATTGGACTTGGCTATCTGTCGCTTGGAGAGAAAAGGAAAATTTCCAATTACCTTTTATTTCTTGCTCCGTGTCAAGCAGATGTAAATGTTTTATTTTCCATTTCACATCAATGTTTTCCGACGCTATCCCCGTGGGAGTCATACGATCAAGCCCAACGTAATGCGTATCGTCTATTTTTGAAATTTGCGAGCTTCCGGTCATTCCATTGGCGCCTTTAATATCGATCGTATCGAATATCGTCAGTTCCTCCCCTAAGTCACGGTCACTGTCGATGGAATAAGTGATGGCGACTGTCTCGCCATCGAAAACCGCGTCATTCACAGTTATTTTGATGCCATTGCTTTCTTGTGTCAGATTCATTTCAGTGGAAAATTCCTTGTAGTTATCATACATACCTGTTTTATCATTATCTAAGAATCTGAAAATATCTCCGATGATTGGGATATTGCCGGCATAAGCGGGAAATGTTAATCCGATTGTTGTGACGGTTAAGCCAATCACAGCGGCTGCGGCTATAACATTCGTTTTCCAGCCTGTTCGTTTTTTCTTCTTTAAGATCGATTGTTTGAGGGTGTTTTTCACTTTTGCTTTTTCCAATTCAGTAACGGGCATTTCTTCAATATCCTGGTCGTCTATTTTAGCGTCATTCAATAATTCGTAAATGTCCTTCATATTCTGTTCTCTCCTAACTCAAGGCTTGCCACCTTTTTATTTAGCTTCTTTTTCCCACGATAGACACGATTATCGATGGAAGCATTCGTTAAACCCAGCTTCTTTGCGATTTCTTCTGTCTTAAGCCCGAGAAAGTATTTCATGATAAAAATGTCTCGTTCCACTGGCTCCAGTTGGTTGATAAGCTTCACCAATTCACTTTGATCTTCCAGTAAAATGACTTCGTCTTCGGCAGACAAATCCGCATTCATATCCATATAATCTGACGAAAACTCAACCTCTTTCTTTGCTTTTCTGTAATAATCAATTGCTTTAAACTTGGCGACGGTACAAATCCATTTTCGGAAATCGGTCGCATCTCCTTTGAACTTTTTTGAGTTGTTCCAGATGGATAGAAAAATATCATTGATGCATTCATCGATGATGCCTTGATCATGAAGCGGAATGAGTACTTTATGCGTGATTCCTTTAATGATGGGCAGGTACGTATCGACGACAAATTCCAAGGCATCTTCTTTTTGTTTCTGTAATCGTTTTACAAAATTCCTCTCGTTCGACTTCATCTAATGATTCCCCTTCATTTGTTGTAAAAGCTTTTACATCTTATACAACGTACTTAAAAAGTTTTTCTCTCATATTTACTTAGAAATCATACAGGATTTAAAAAACCCTTTCCTCTTAAGAAGAGAAAAGGGCTTGTCTGGTACTGCTATTTAACGATTAACACGGGGGCTGTGACACGCTTGGCCACCTTATGACTGACGCTGCCAAGCACCATTTCCTGAAAAGAATTCAATCCGCGACTGCCGACGACAATAAGATCGAAGCCACCTCGATTGGCAAAGCTGACAATAGTCGGTCCGGGTTCGCCATGCTTAATAACAAGCTGGTAGTTGATTTTCCGTTGTTCAAATGCGCCTTCAATTGGCGCGAGTCTCTTTTTGCGATCGATATGGAGATCATCGCTACCCGTAGCATGGAGGGCATCCGTACGGACACGCTCAAAGTCGAGCACATAGAGAATTTCAACAGAGGTATTGGGACTTAAAGCGGCCAGCATGGCAGCGTGTTCAGCTGCCCGGCGTGAGTTTTCCGAACCGTCGATCGCAACAAGAATTCTATTATACATTGAATCACCCCTTTACTTTGTATAAGGAATGGAAAGACGTTCAAGCAATGACCATAATGGCGCTAGAACCGGCATCGATATTTATACAACTCATTCCCCAAGAACGATGTTTAAAAACATGAGAACGATCCCTGGAAAGCCTTCCGCGTCCACCGGAACGGATGTTAATGCCGGAATGAAGAATAATTGAATCGCTCCACGAGCAACCCGCGGTTTAAACCGTGTATATGATAGCAGAAAAAGAAATTTCAGTCTAGAATGTCCAGAATGGGCGGAAATAGCATGACAATCAAATGCCTATTTGAATCGCCTTGCATATTATCGGAAATTTGCATATAATAAATTCAATCAAACGAATATTTGAATGAGGTGACATGATGACGATAAAAGAAGTATGTGAAGTGACAACGATGCATGAAGAAGTGGTGACACGCGTGCAAGATTCACTACCGGATTTGGGCGCGGCGGTTCAGATTTTTAAAGCATTGGCCGATGAAACCAGATTAAAAATCGCCTATTCTTTAACGTTGGAAAAAGAGATGTGTGTCTGTGATGTTGCAGCGGTCATCGGTTCTTCCGTGGCAACGGCATCGCATCATTTACGATATTTACGTGAGCAGGCGCTTGCAAAATCACAAAGAAAAGGAAAAATGGTGTACTATTCGCTCGCGGATAATCACGTTCACCAACTCGTGAAAATTGCGCATGAGCATGCGGAAGAGGGTGCAAAAGATGGCGGTAGTTGACAAACAAGAATATCGACTCGAAAACTTATCCTGTGCGAGCTGCGCCATGAAATTCGAAAACAATGTCAAAAATTTACCTGCTGTTCGAGATGCTCAAGTGAACTTCGGAGCATCCAAATTATCATTTAGCGGCAATGCCACGATTGAAGATTTGGAGGCAGCGGGTGCTTTTGATGGCATAAAGGTAGTTCCGGTCCAACAGAGACAACCGGAGCCGAAGCAACCGTTTTTCGCTCGTAAGGAAAACGTAGTGACGGTCCTGTCATTCCTTTTTCTACTGGCAGGTACGATTCTTTCGTTTCGCTATTCGGAGACGCATCCTGCCGCTGTCGCCTTGTTTGCGATTTCCATCGTAATAGGTGGAGCGGATATGTTTAAAACTGGGCTTCGCAACTTAATCCGTTTCGATTTCGATATGAAAACGCTCATGACGATTGCCATTATCGGGGCCGCAGTTATCGGAGAATGGCGTGAAGGTGCTGTCGTTGTGTTTTTATTCGCTATCAGTGAAGCGCTAGAGGCTTATTCGATGAACAAAGCGCGTCAGTCGATTCGCCAGTTAATGGATATTGCCCCGTCTTCCGCCTTTGTAAGACGTGGCCATGAAGTGGTGGAACTGGAAACGGAAGATATTGTGGTTGGCGATGTCTTAATCATCAAACCCGGTCAGAAGATTGCGATGGACGGTACCGTTTTGAAAGGTACTTCCACAGTTAACCAAGCGGCGATCACTGGTGAAGCGGTGCCAGTCCTAAAGAAGACGGGAGACGATGTATTCGCAGGTACACTCAACGAAGAAGGTGCGCTTGAGGTAACTGTAACGAAACTGGTCGGAGATACGACGATTGCGAAAATCATCCATCTTGTTGAAGAAGCACAAGCGGAGAAAGCACCTTCCCAAAAGTTTGTCGATCGGTTTGCAAAATACTATACCCCAGCCATAATCGCCATCGCGTTTCTTGTTGCCATCGTACCGCCACTGCTCGGCGGAGAGTGGCACGCATGGATCTATCAAGGGTTGGCCGTACTCGTTGTAGGATGCCCGTGTGCGCTCGTTGTATCCACCCCTGTTGCCATCGTCACAGCGATCGGGAACGCTGCGCGTCAAGGAGTGCTGATTAAAGGCGGCGTTCACCTGGAAGAAACGGGGCATTTGACGGCGATCGCCTTTGACAAAACAGGTACATTGACGAAAGGGTATCCAGAAGTAACGGAATTTATTGTCCGCCAAGGGCTGGATCCACAATCGCTTCTATGCTCCATTGCAGCTGTAGAGTCTTTGTCCCAGCATCCGCTCGCGAAAGCGATTGTCAATTACGCTGATCAGCAAGGAGCAGAAAGGACGGAGGCAACCGGATTCCAATCCGTCACCGGAAAAGGGGCTTACGCAAAAATTGCCCATCAAACGGTCCATATCGGCAGCTTGAGTTGGATACAAGAACTTGCCTCGGTACCGGAAGATGTACTGCAACAAGCAGCTGCCTTGCAACAGGAAGGGAAGTCTGTCATGGCGGTTGTCGTCGATGCAGAATATAGCGCCTTGCTAGCTGTTGCGGATCCGATCCGTTCAGAAAGTGGCGAAGTGTTGAAACAATTGAAGGAAATCGGTATCCGACACACGGTCATGTTAACAGGAGATCATCCGACGACAGCAAAAGCCATTGCAGAAGAATTAGGTGTAACGGATGTTCGCGCTGGGCTCATGCCGGAAGATAAGCTAGTATACATCAAACAATTAAACGAACAATATGGACGTGTCGCAATGGTTGGCGATGGGATCAATGACGCACCCGCTTTAGCAGCGGCATCTGTCGGGATCGCGATGGGCGGTGCCGGAACGGACGCAGCATTGGAAACGGCGGATATTGCGTTGATGGCCGACGACTTAGGAAAACTACCTTATTCCATTAAATTAAGTAGAAAAACGTTGCGAATTATTAAAGAAAACATTATGTTTGCATTAGGCTTAAAAATAGTTGCACTACTTCTTATCATTCCGGGATGGCTGACGCTATGGATTGCCATTTTCGCGGATATGGGGGCGACGCTTCTTGTCGTACTGAACTCGCTTCGCTTATTGCGGGTTCATAAGTAACGAAGTAGGCTTGCATGGAGGCGAATTCTAATGCATTTACAAGAATGGACGATGGAGGAGCAAGAACAGCTCATTCATTTTATGACAACGAACACATGGCCTTATCATGGCAATTCCCATCCGGGTCGCGCATTGATTGAAAAGGCTATTGAAGAAGGCGGTTACCAGTCGGATGAAGTGAAAACATTCTGGGTGGAAAATGATGCCCGGGAAAAAGTCGGGATTGTGAAAATTTATGATCTAGCGGATGAAATTCCGATGTTTGACCTTCGGATTGCAGATATGTCGAGAGGGAATGGCTATGGGCCGAAAGCGCTTCGGCTCGTAGCGGAATATGTATTCAGCCTTCCGAACAAGAAAATTCGTTTGGAAGGTCATACGCGACAAGATAATCTTGCCATGCGGAAAACATTTGAACGGGCTGGTTTCGTGAAGGAAGCTCATTTGCGAAATGCATGGTTTTCACCAAAGGAAAATGCTTATTACGATGCGGTGACATATGGCATTACACGGGAAGATTTTACAGAAGGAACAACGACACCTGTCATCTGGGAAGATGGGGAGAAGTCGCGAAGTTCAGCAACAGCACGACGGATTGCGGACTTCCCTAGTTCGTTTGAAACGGAACGACTACTGATTCGGGCACCAAAGCTTGAGGACGCGGAGGAAGTTTGGGAAGCGACCCGTAAATCATTGACGATCCTTCGCAAATGGATGCCATGGGCACAGCCTGAACCAGAATTGGATACGACGAAGGAAAGTTTAAGAAAAGCTGTCGCACAATTTATCACACGAGAGGATTTGCGTTTTCATCTTTACCATAAAGATACGGGCGCTTTCGTCGGCGCATGTGGTCTTCATCGCATCGATTGGTCGATCCCGAAATTTGAAATCGGCTATTGGCTATCTTCAGAATTTGAAGGGTATGGCTATATGACGGAAGCCGTGCAGCGGATTGAACAATTTGCGTTCGAGCAACTCGGCGCACATCGGGTGGAAATCCGTTGTGATGAAAGCAATATGAAAAGCAGAAGCGTTGCGGAACGTGCAGGCTTTACACTTGAAGGGATACTTCATCAAGACTCCTTATCGCCCGATGGAAATGTTTTACGGAATACATGTATTTATGCGAAAATAGGATGAGTAGGGATCAAAAAAAGGGATGCCGACATACGTCGACATCCCTTTCGTTACAGAGTTCTTCTTCCTGTCACAAGTTGGAAGATGAAGATTATGCCAGCGACCACGAGGAGGAAATGAATGAGTCCTCCACCGATTTTTAATACTACACCTAGTAACCAAATGACAATTAATGCTACAATGATTAGCCAAAGAATTCGGCCCATGTATATCCCCCCTAATTGTTATGTACTCAGAAAATACCCTGCAAGTAGAATGCCTAAACAATTCATTTGGGGAGGAATACGTGTGGAAACGAAGGAAGGTAGCTAAAAACGCGATGTCCGGTCGCGATGGCTACATCCCCTGCCTTGTGCAGGTTAATACATACTGGAGGTGGTACGAATGGCAACACCAGGTATGGAAGATTACCTCGAACAAATTTATTTGCATATTGAAGCGAAAGGGGTTGCACGTGTTTCGGATGTCGCGGAAGCATTGGCAGTCCTACCTTCTTCTGTAACGAAAATGGCCCAGCGGCTAGATCGAGAAGGGTATCTTGTTTACGAGCGTTACAAAGGGCTGGAGTTGACGGAAAAAGGGTATAAGTTTGGTAAGAAATTGGTCAGGAGACATGAACTACTTGAACAGTTTCTTAGAATTATCGGTGTCGAAGAACAAAATATATACGGCGATGTAGAAGGGATTGAACATCACCTTAGTTGGAATGCCATGGATCGGATTACAGATCTTGTCGAGGCGATGAAACAGGATCCTGAATTTGTAAAAAAACTACGTCTACAGAATCAAGAGGAAGAGGTGGATTGCTAATGGCGCAATTGAAATCCGGCTTTACAGCCGAATTAAAAGTAGTAGGGCGTGAAGGATCACGCTGGGTGTTAGAGGGTGATGAGGACCCGATTATGATGAACGTATCCGATGCAGATGAGGCATTGCAAGAAGGAGATGACGTGCAAGTTTTCTTATACACGAATCGCCGGGGCCAACTGACTGCGACGATGCGAATGCCGAACATGACAAGTGAAACGTTCGGATGGGCGCGTGTGATTCGCGTGGACGATCGAGAAGGGGTCTATGTCGATATCGGTTCCTCCTTTGAAGTGCTCGTCAACCGGGCGGATATGCCACGCATCCGGTCATTATGGCCACAAGTGGATGATGCCTTGTACATGACACTCCGAACTGATTTAGGCGGCAATATTTTTGGGCGATTGGCAACGGAAGAAAAGGTTCAAGAGCAATTGATCGAAGCACCGACTTCCTTGCATAATCAAAATGTAAAAGCGAGAGCATACCGTTTGCTACCCGTAGGTTCTTTTATGCTGAGCGTACCGGAAAATTACCGGATTTTCATCCATAACTCGCAACAGGAGAAAGAACCGCGTCTTGGACAGGAAGTTGACGTCCGGATTATCGGGATACGGGACGATGGCACATTGAATGGTTCCCTGTTACCAAGAAAAGAGGAGCGTTTGGGAGATGATGCCGAAACGGTCTTCCGCTATTTAACCGAAGTCGGTGGCCGGATGCCATTTACAGATAAATCGACACCGGAAGAGATAAAGGAAATGTTCGACTTGAGTAAGGCGGCATTCAAACGTGCATTAGGCAAACTGATGAAAGAAGGGAAAATCGTCCAAAACGATGGTTGGACATCGCTGAAGTGATCAGAGGGAACTTTTCAAACTACGAAGCGTACTAATCGTATAAGAAGGGGGAATTGACATGAAGCGATTTTTAATCATAATAACTGCTATGTTGCTTGTAATAGGCATAGCGAGTCCATTGACGGCACAAGCCGATGAAGGAGTAGTTGACGAAAGGCTTGGTGTCCCGATTGTCGTCTATGGAGCTGATTTATCTGAAACTGAAAAAGAAAGTGTTAAGAAAAGCCTAAAAGTTGCAGAAGAGGCGGAAGTTGAAGAGATTATCGTCTCCGGTAGCGACCTTGTTAAGTATATTAAAGATGGTAATGATAAGGCGAGAATGTATTCATCGGCTAAGATTACGCGGCAAGAAGCGGGAAAAGGCTTGGTTATCTCCATTGTCACAGAGGACAATATTACACAAGTCACATCGGAAATGTATGCCAACGCTATGTTGACAGCGGGAATCGAAGATGCGATTGTAGAAGTGGCAGCACCGAAAAAAGTGACTGGCCACTCCGCCCTTGTCGGCATTTACAAAGCGTATGAAGTGACCGGCGAGACACTCGATACCGAACGGACTGACGTTGCCAACGATGAATTGAACTTGGCGACAAAGTTTTCAAAAGAAGCGGGTGTAGATAGCGACAAAGTTTCCGAACTTCTGACGGAAATCAAAAAACAAATTGCAGAGAAAAATCCGGCTACGAAAGAAGAAGTTGAGAAAATCGTGACGGAACAACTAAGTAAATTGAATATCGAGTTAAGTGAAGCGGATCGGCAGTTATTAATTGATTTGATGGATCGCATCCGAAACTTGGATATCGATTTCAATAAATTCTCCGAGCAACTCTCCGATATGACATCGAAAATCAAAGAGAAAATCGGCGAAATCGATCCGAGCTTTTGGGAAAGTGTCAAAGAATTCTTTGCAAAACTGTTTGAATCCATTCAATCCTGGTTCAAGTAAAGAGCTAGAAGTTAAGAATAGATGGACTTTTCCGAAAAGAAACGATTGTCTAGCTTGCCACTAGGTGTTAAACTGATACTAGCTTGAATTCAAGGCACGAAACATTGATCATTAATCTTACATTGCAAGAAAAGGGGTCATGTAGATGGAATTTGAATTTGTGGAACTAGGTGGAGACGCATTTGCGTTTCGGAATGAGCAGGATGGAAAATTGCTCGCGGAAATTACATGGACGATTCTTGGAGACGTCATGGTGATGGATCATACATTTGTTTCTACGGATTTACGCGGGCAAGGAGTAGCGAAGAAATTATTGGATCGCGCGGCAACCTATGCACGTGAACAAGAGCTAAAGATGGAGCCTGTCTGCTCATATGTTGTCACGGCATTCGAACGCTATAAAGATTATGAAGATGTAAAAGTATAACTTGATTCAGCAGAAGTCCCCACTTTCATAAGTGGCGGAATGAATGCCAAAATTCATTTCAATCAGAGGGAGTTCAAACTCCCTGTAGCTGACGCTTCGCTTTCAGTACAAAAAGATTTGCTGATTAGAGGAACTCAGGCTAAGATCGCCGCGTCCTGCAGCAACGCCTGAGTGACCAAAATCCTGTTGGCCCAAGCCTCTGGCGGATGTCACAGATTTTGAAAGGTATCAATTGCGCTTATCTAAGTGCCTTAATTTCTGCAAAAGGCGCAGAAATACGGCAAATCGAACCCTTCGCTTTTCGATTCGCAATTCAAAATCTGGACGCAATTACGCTGAGGCGTAATTGATTGGACCGATTGAAAAAGACAATCCGTAGCAAGAATATGCCGCCGGATTGTCTTTTTCGTTTGATGCGAAATTGGCGGTTTCGATTTAGAAAAATGAATGCTTAATCACAAAGAAAAGGTAGAAAAAGTGAAACTATTTCTATGAAGAAGCGTATAATCATTATAAGATTAAAAGAAAGGGTGCGTAAAATATGATAAACCGCACGGCGGAAAAAGTATTATCCATCATCAGTGCCGTTTTTACGGTACTTGGAATCATCTCCACCGTAGTCATGATGATATTTTATAACTTTTTGAAGTCTGATCCGATGATCCAAAAAGAATTTGAAGCGGAGATGTTGGCAGATCCGACGATTAATCCGGAGGATCTTGAGTGGATCTACGGCATGTTTAATTTCCTTGGTGGTTTGATTTGGTTGTTCGTCATTCTTCTTATTATTAGTTTGATCTTGAACATTATTGGCATTGTGAACATCTGGAAAAACAAAAATCCGAAACTCGCAGGAATTATGTTTATCATTGCGGGTGTATTGGCTGGGATTATTAACTTAACATCCATCCTTCTCTATATCGCAGGGATTCTTTGCTTTACAAAAAAGCCGCCACAAACTAACGAACAGATGTATGTGGATGATGGGAATGGTGGAACGATGCGACCTTTATAAGTCAAAAAGAAAAAACGCTTTCCTAATAGGTGGAAAGCGTTTTTGAATAGTAATTTAGACAAGTACTGGAGTTTGTATATAGTAGACGTATTGCGCAGTTAGAACAGGAAGTCCTTGGAAATCTTCTTCAAAAACATCGAGTAATTCAAATCCTTGTTTTTCATAGAAAGCTCTTCCGATGGCATTACGTGCATCCACATAAACAAATAATTGTTGGGCGTCCTGCAACATGGTGAGGGTGGACTTGAATAGTTTTTCCCCATAACCGGCTTGTTGGTATTCAGGTAAGATGTACATTGCCGTCAGCTCGGAGTCGCCATCTTCATCTTTTCTTGTAAAGCTGGCAAAGCCGATCGGTAAACCTTGCATTTCAGCGATGAGAACGTTCGTTTTTTCCATTCGCTTTTCCATCATCGCGTGGGAATAGAAACGATCGATAAACTGTTTTTGGATTTCTTCTGGAATTATATCTTGATAGGTTGCATTCCAAGTTTTACGGGCGATGTGTTGAACGTGCACGCAATCCTTGGTTGTCATGTGTCGGATCATTGCACTGTCACCTCTGCATCTATTTTCACTATCATAACAAATCTTAAGGTCAAAAACTACAGCTGTAATCAAAATGACATATAAGGGAAATATACCGGAATGACGCGGGATCCCGATGGTTTGGGAAACAGTTTCCTATCACAAAATGGATAAGCAAAAGTTTCTAATTCAGTAAATAAGGGTATACTCATTACATATTCGATATTTAAACAAAGCGAGAGGAATGGTGAATATGGGACGTAAACGAAGTAATAATCTATTGCTCGCAACGATGGCTGTTGGAGCGTATGCCTATTTTAGCAAAAAAGAAAATCGGGATAAGGCACAGGTCGCTTTCAATAATATGAAAACCAAAGTGGAGTCGTTCATCAATACCCAAAAGATGAACCGTGATTCCGATACGAAAGTCGGTCATTCGGACCCATATGATTTACAGGATAATAAGATGGTAAGCGAAGGTGCCCAAACGAGCGTTCATTACTATAACCAAGAAGTAGAAGATAAAGGTGCTAGCGAAGATACAGATGGACTTTATCATAAAAAAGAACAGTCAGAATTGGAAAAGGAATCATCGAACCAATAAGTGGAAGGTAGACAAAGATTATTTTGTCTACCTCTTTTTTTTTTACGTTAGTTCCAGTGAATTCACTTTATTTTTAAAAAGATGTTAGAAAATTATTTTTATGGGTATCTAATAGATCATAAAACTAACAAACTGTTTAGAAGAAAAAGCGAAATGAGTGGAGCTTGTGAATATGCAGAAGACGATGAAGATCAAAAAATCCCTGTTGGTAAGAAATCAGGTACATGACGGTGAGTCAAATGGAAATTACGAAGGAATTGAGACGTATTACATAACGGAAAGAAAGTTGTTGACCCATATCCTTCTATTGGAAAAAGAGAAAGCGCGAAAAGAAATCCAATTTCTTTTAGAATACAGGATACGCTATGCGGAGATGGGTCCATTTGAAACGATCAAATACTACTTAATCAGCCTCTCCTCAATGGTTGCAATGCAATTAGAGAAAAATTCCCATATGCCGGCAAAAGCATTTGCTTTTAATAACGCATGTATGGTCTTGATCAAAACGAAATTGAATGAAGAAAATACCCTTGAATTCGTGGATGAACTGCTTGAGTTTTATACGTATACGCTAAAAAACAAGAATGGACTTCCCCTTTCAAATCAAATCGTGAACAAAGTCATCCTACATATTTCCTGTCACTTGGAGTCGCCTATCACGGTAGAGGAGGTAGCTAGGGAATTCAATATTAGTACGAGTCATCTTTCCCGGATTTTCCGAGTACATACAGGTGTGACACTTGTTGAATACATCAATATCCGCAAAGTAGAAGAATCCCAATATGTTTTGCGTTTTACAAATCGGAAAATATCCGATATATCCGACCAATATCACTTTTGTAACCAAAGTTATTTCACGCGCTTATTCAAGAAGTATGCGGGGCAGACGCCGAGGGAATTTAGGAGCAATCTTTCTGTCAGGTACTTTCGTTTCAGTTTTCCATTGAAAGAGAAATAGAGGATGTTCCCCCCTGAATAGTATAAAGTTCAGGCAGTGGGAAGATCTGGAGTGGATGCTTCGCTTTTAGTGCAAAAGCAGACATTCGTTGTAATCCAATGACAGTTTGAGGTATACTTTTCAGTAGTTTAAATTAGTGAAGGTGAATTTATTGAAAAAGAGAATTGGATTAGTAACAATGTTGCTGATAACCGCTGCCTTTCTAAGTGGTTGTGCCGGTGTTGAGAACAAAGAAGGTACATTTTACAATGTTTTTGTTAAACCGATGGATTGGTTACTGACGTTCTTTAGTGACATATTCAACGGAAGTTACGGTTTGGCGATTATTTTAATTACTGTATTAATCCGCTTGATTCTAATGCCGTTCATGTTGAAAAATTATCGGGCACAGCAGGATATGAAAGTGAAAATGGATGCACTTCGCCCTGAAATGGAAGACATTCAAAAACGGCTGAAAGAAGCGAAGGAAAGTGGAAGTAAAGAGGAGCAGATGAAACTTCAGCAAGAGATGATGGGCCTTTATTCGAAGCATGGAGTGAATCCGCTCAATATGGGTTGTCTTCCGTTGATCATTCAAATGCCGATCATTATGGGTCTTTACTTTGCAATTCTCCATTCGCCGGAAGTGAAGTCACATCCATTCCTTTGGTTTAACCTAGGGGAACCTGATATTTTGATGATGCTTTTAGCGGGTGCTGTTTATTTTATACAGGCGCGTATTTCACTTTGGACAATGCCTGAACAGCAACAACAACAGATGAAAATGTTCATCTATATGTCACCGATTATGATAATGTTCATTTCCTTTAAAGCGATGGCAGCGCTACCGCTTTACTGGGCAGTCGGCGGTATTCTCCTCATCTTCCAAACGTATTTGGGACGCAAACTTTATTACAAGCCTGCCCCGGAAGCGGCACCAGCTGACAAAGCTGAAATTGCGGAAGACGATAAAAAAGGAAAAGATGGTAAATGAAACTAGGCCGGAGAGCGATCTTCGGTCTTTTTCTTAAGGGGGATACGATTTTGCAAGGCAGATGGTTAGTTGGAATTGGAATCGTTGTGGCTGCAGTTGCTTCTTTATATTTCATTATCAAGCTGGATTTGAATCATGCGGTGATTGCCTTAATGGCTTTGTTCGCTCTAACGAACGGTAGCCGTGCAAAATCCTTTAAAGAGCAGGGGATGGAACGTGAGTCAAAATGGATGCGCTGGATGTCGATCTTTTTCGCAGTAGCCTGCATCCTATTGTTCATCACTAATGTAATCATGTGAAATGTGGACGTTCGCGGGAACTGAATAATCCGTAGAGCGTCCTTTTTGAATAGTGACCTATTATATTTTGTCAGCAAACGAATACTGTCGGATCGAAATGATGGTAGACTAGAGATAGATTTGGAGAAGGAATGATCATTCATGAAACGTAAAAACAAATACGTAAAAAAGAAGAAAACGGGAAAAGGGCTGACCATCACCTTATTGGTGACGGCTTTGGTCGGATGCGGTTTGGTGGCCATCCTTGGATTCAATGGGTGGGATATTGAAAAAAGTACGCAATCGGTTCAGACGTTCTTTGGTCTACCCAATGATTCGATCGAGCAGGCGGGGAGCGAACCGGATGCGGAAGGAACGACGAATGGGCAGGTAGAGGAAACCTCTGGAGACGTTACAGAACAAGGTGGGGATGCTGGCAGTGAGCATCAGGAGATGACTGTCGATGCTGGCGGTTATATGATCAATCAGCAGTTGCCTGAAGAACCGACCTATGTCAATCAAGTTCTACTCGCCAATAAGAAAAATCCGCTGCCGTCGACGTTCGCTCCGGGAGAGGATCCAGTGGCGCGCGAAGCGTTTGAAAAAATGGCGGCGGAAGCGAAACTTTCAGGTTTTAACCTCACTGCTTTCAGTACGTACCGATCGTTTGAGTACCAGAAGACGCTTTATGATCGCTATGTGGAACGCGATGGTAAAGAAGCGGCGGATACTTATAGTGCACGTCCGGGTTATTCTGAGCATCAAACAGGACTCGCATTTGATATTGGCGAAGTGAATTTTGAAAAGCATTGGGCCTCTTCCTCGTTCGGTGAGACGGAAGCCGGGAAATGGCTAGCTGCAAATGCACATCGCTTTGGCTTTATATTGCGCTATCCAGAAGGGAAAGAAGACGTTACCGGCTATATGCATGAATCTTGGCATTACAGATATGTAGGCGTTGAAATAGCGACTGATGTTTATAATCGCGATATTACATTGGAAGAATACCTAGGCATCAAGTAAACGATTCAAATTGCAAAACGAAAAAGGGGCATACCAGGTGAATGGTACGCCCCTTTTTCATCGTCTAGACTCCGGGCGGCAGGCGCCCTGCGCTTTTGTTCTTCATTATAAAATCGGTGAAAGCAATCGCGATACGGATTCTTTTATTTTGATCATGCGGGAGCGCTCTAAATACATATCGTATGTCAGCTCTGTAGATAATAGCATATCTTGTTCAAATAATTCAGCTAGCTCATGGGATTTTTCACGATCATAGATGAAAGCGTTAATTTCAAAGTTGAGCTTAAAACTGCGGACATCGATATTGGCAGTGCCGACCGTGGACAATTCGTCATCGACGACAATCTGTTTCGTGTGTAAAAAGCCGTTTTCGTAAATATAAACTTTTGCACCAGCCTTCAGCAATAGGCCGACATTGGAATAAGTCGCCCAATATACGAACATATGATCTGGTTTGTTTGGAATCATAATCCGCACATCGATCCCGGAAAGGCAAGCGATGCGCAACGCATCTAAAAAGCTGACATCCGGAATAAAGTATGGTGTTTGGATATAGATATACTTTTTCGCAATGAAAATCATCTTTAAATAGCCATCTTTAATCTGTTCCCATTGCTCATCCGGTCCGCTGGAGACGATTTGTACACCGACCGAGCCTTTGCGAGGAATAATTGGAAAATAACGTTCTGCATATTCAATATCATTTTTTTCAGATGCTTGGTTCCAGTCAAGGATGAATCGCGTCTGTAATGGGTGCACCGAGCTTCCTTCGATGCGAAGATGTGTATCACGCCAATAGCCGAATCTCCTATTCAGACCTAGATATTCATCGCCTACATTAAAGCCGCCGACATAGCCGATCCGCCCATCAATGACGACGATTTTTCGGTGATTTCGATAGTTGAGGCGCGGATTGATCAGTGGGAGGGTGGCTGGGAAAAATGCTTCAACTTCCCCTCCGTGCGCGACGAGTTCCTTCAAGTGTCTCTTGTGTAACCCGCGGGAACCGATATCGTCAAATAAAACGCGAACTTTAACGCCTTGTTTCGCCTTCCGGATTAATACGTCGTAAATCCTTTTCCCAAGATGGTCTAGTCGCAAAATATAATATTGGAAATGGATATGATCTTTAGCCTGTTCAAGGTCATGGATAAGTGCGTCGAACTTCGCTCTGCCATCATTGAAAATTTGGATATCATTGTCTTGGGTCAATACAGCGTGGTTATTTCTGAGATGAAGGTAAATCATATCTCGGTAATGGGCCGTGTCGTCCAACCTAAAATCGAATGTACCTTGTTCAATCGCTTCAATCTGATAATCGATCAATTGATCGATACCAATTTTATGTCTTCCTTCCCAACGGAAAAGATGTTTTTCTCTTAGCTGCCTACCGAGAAGGAGATAAATGAAGAACCCGAATATGGGGATGAAAAAGAGTACGAGGAGCCAAGCCCATGTGGAAGTAGGGTCTCTTCTTTCAAGAAAAATGAGTGCGATGGCCAAGCCGATATTGGAGATTAGAATGGCTGTCACGATAAGGTTGATTAATGGGGTCATAAGCATCCTCCTTTACAAAACGTACTTCTCTATTAGTATACCTAATTATCGTTTGGAAATAATGATAATCTGCTTATTGGTGAGAAAACCTACTTGACTGATTGGTATTGAAGATATAATATCTATACTGTATTGATTTGAGAAGCTAGGAGGAACATTAATTTGGATACATTATTTCTTTTGTTAAATATAGCAGGGTTACTTCTGCTTGTCGGTATATTATATGGGATGCACCGTAAAAAGGTTTCATTTTCAAAACGTGTATTTACGGGACTCGGTCTTGGAATTGCTTATGGTCTCATTTTACACTTCGCTTACGGAGCGGATTCCACAGTGTTGAATGATTCGATGCCATGGTTCAACTTGATTGGTACAGGATATGTCAAGTTGCTTCAGATGATTGTCATGCCTCTCGTTTTCATTTCGATTTTGGCTGCCTTTACAAAAGTGACAATCGGTAAAAACTTTGGGAAAATGGCAGGAATGATCTTAGGGATTCTTGTCGGGACGACAGCTATTGCCGCAGCCGTCGGAATCGCAGCGACGCTTCTGTTCGGTTTGGACGCCTCTGAAATTGTTCAAGGGGAAGCAGAGACCGCTCGTGGTGCGGCGATTGAAGAGCGTTCCGTAGGTGTTGCGGACCGCGCATTGCCTGATCAACTCATTGATCTCTTGCCCGCGAATCCATTTCTTGATTTTACAGGCGCACGTCCAACTTCTACAATCGGCGTGGTCATATTTGCCGCATTTCTAGGTTTTGCGTATTTGGCCCTTTCGAAAAGGGACGAGAAAAATGCAGCTACCGTGAAAAAAGGGATCGATGCCATTTATTCACTAATCATGGGAGTAGTGAAGATCGTCTTACGTTTGACGCCTTATGGCATCTTGGCGATTATCGCAAGAACAGTGGCGACATCTGACTTTGCGGCCATTTACAGCCTTGGTAAATTTGTGTTGGCATCTTATGTGGCTATCTTGGTCATGTTCGGTATTCACCTACTTATCATTACCCTATCCGGATTAAACCCAATCACCTACGTGAAAAAAGCTGGGGAGGCATTGATTTTCGCTTTTACTTCAAGATCAAGTGCCGGTGCATTGCCGCTTAACATTGATACGCAAACAAAGCGTCTTGGGGTGCCTGATGGAGTAGCCAACTTTGCCGGCTCATTCGGATTGTCGATCGGCCAAAACGGCTGTGCAGGCATTTATCCTGCGATGCTAGCGGTGATGATTGCGCCGTCAGTCGGACAAAATCCATTGGAACCAACATTCTTGCTTACGTTGATCGCTATTGTAGCGATTAGCTCATTCGGTGTTGCAGGTGTCGGAGGGGGAGCGACATTTGCAGCGATCCTCGTACTATCAGCTATGAACCTACCCGTTGTGTTAGCAGGGTTGCTCATTTCCGTAGAACCACTTATCGACATGGGCCGTACCGCATTGAACGTCAGCGGCTCAATGACAGCGGGTGTAACGACAGCCCGTGTGACGGGGGAACTCGATAAAAAGATCTACAACGAACCGCTTGAAAAGCAGACGGTGGAAGTATAATCGAATTTGAGCCTAAACATACCGCCGGACGAAACCTCGTTTCCGGCGGTTCATTTTTATTCTGAAACAGTCTCAAAATTGCGGAGTGATTTGGCAGTTTTCCTGAACGCCATGATGAGCCCGATGGAAAGGACTGCAAGAATGGAGGAGACGAAATACATACTGCCTGCTTGTTGTGTGAAAATCCATGTGAACAATAGCGGACCGATAATGCGCCCCATATTATCCATGGAATAAGTCATTCCTGCGGCTGTTCCGTATTTCCCACCAGATTCTTTTGTGGTCAATGAAACCAGTACCGTCCGAGCGAGTGCGTTCCCGGCGGTGAAGACGCTTAACGCAAACCCGGCCCATAAAAGACTCGAAGTGAATGGAATGAGCAGGAGTCCCAAAGCCGTGACGATTTGCGCCCCGATAATCCACTTCGTTTCCGAACCGTTTTTAACACGTCGGACGACACCGCCTTGAATGACGGCATCGACAAAACCGCTTGCCATGAATAGGTAACCAATCTGGAGGGGCGTGATTTCAATTTTCGACATTTGGAACAGTTGAAATGTCGATTCAAGACCTGCAAGTAGGAACGTCACCATGAATGAAAACAGGAATAGATAACGAATCCGATATTGCCACAGCACGGTCCCACCTTTCGGAAGAAGTGCGCGTTTGTTCGCCGAACCGCGACGTTCCGGTTCTTTCAAAATCATTGACGCATAGACGATCAAAAACAAAGTCAAGACGCCTGAACCAATAAACGGTAATTGAAGGCTAGAGTGACCGAGCACGCCCCCGATAGCCGGCCCGAAGATGAACCCGAGCCCGATCGACATACCGAGAAGGCCCATATACTTGTTTCGGTTTTCTTCATCCGTTAGATCCGCAACAAAACCGGTCACGGCCGTATAGAGTGCTCCAGAAAACACCCCGCCGACTACACGTGATACATACAGCAATGGCAGATTCTCAATGAATAACGCAAATAAGAAGAAACTCAAACTAAATCCGGCAAGTCCTAGCAGAATCAGCTTTTTCCTTCCCGTGCGATCTGACAATGATCCCCAGAGCGGCGCAGTGAAAAAAGAAGCAAGTGCATAGACTGTCAGCAATCCGCCGACATGCACTTCAGAAAACCCTTGTTGTACAACGACCTCAGGCAGAATCGGGATAATAATACCAAAACCTAGATATACAAAAAACTGGACAGACATCAGGAGAAGAATCACTTTTTTCATATAAATACCTGCTTTCTACCAAATCGATAACTCTATTCTACCCCTACAAAGCCCATTCGAACAACGGAAAAGGGGGTAGAAAGCGGAGGACACTGTATTTATAAAAGAAAACAATCGAATTATGGAACATAGCAACGTTTCTCGTAAAGTAATCAACAGAATCACAAAACAATACAATGTTTGATGAAAAGTATACAACGTACTCGAACAAAGCAACGAATCCCACTAAGGAACCAATATCCCGCCAAAAGAAAAACACCGCAGAAATTCCGCGGTGTTCCCCCAACTAACCTAATCCCTCAATTTCACCCTCTGTAACCGCAGGGCATTCAATACAACTGATACCGAGCTGAAGGCCATGGCAGCTCCGGCTACCCAAGGGGCGAGCAATCCGGCTGCTGCGATCGGAATACCGATGGAGTTATAGGCCAGCGCCCAAAACAGATTCTGTCTAATATTTTGGACGGTCAATCGGCTCATTTTGATCGTGTCGGTTACCCGCAACAAGTCACCGTGCATGAGTGTGACATCGGCGGCTTCCATGGCGACCGCGGTGCCTGTGCCCATGGCCATCCCGATGTCCGCGACGGCCAATGCTGGTGCATCGTTAATGCCGTCGCCGACCATGGCGACCTTTTTCCCTTCGGCTTGTAGGGAAGCGATCACCTCCGCTTTCCGTTGCGGAAGGACACCGGCGATGACATGATCGATTCCTGCATCGCCCGCAATGGCTCGGGCTGTTCTTTCCTGATCACCGGTGAGCATGATGACATCGAGGCCAAGCTCATGTAATTCTGCAATTGCTTGTTTTGACGTATCTTTCAAGGTGTCTGCAACGGCAATCGTTGCCGCGTGTATACGATCGATCGCCATATACATGACGGTCTTGCCATCGTTTTCCAGAATTTCTACGTCCGCGAGCATAGGATCGAATGGAATCGCATGATCGACCAACAATTGATGTGTCCCCATCAGCATGGTGCTTCCGTCAACGGTACTCGAAATCCCGTGTCCTGGAATGGCTTCAAAATGATCGACTTTAGGCAATGTAGTGGTGGCTGCAAGCCCATATGAGATGATCGCTTTTGCTACCGGGTGTTCCGAATTATTTTCGGCTGCTGCTGCCAGTGCGATGACGCGGTCTCTTACAAAGCCGAAAGCGATTTTGAAATCGGTCACTGCCGGTGCACCTTGTGTGATCGTGCCGGTTTTATCGAGTACGACTGTATCGATCGCTTTCGTGTTTTCCATTGCTTCTGCCGTTTTGAATAAAACCCCTTGCTCCGCGGAGCGTCCTGAACCTGCCATGATTGAAGTTGGCGTGGCAAGACCTAATGCACAAGGACAGGCAATGACGAGTACGGCGATCATGTTTACGAGGGCCCCTGCGAAATCGCCAGCATCGATTAGCAAATACCATACAAGAAAGGTCACCACGGCAATACCGACAACAATCGGAACAAAAATTCCGGAAATCCGATCGGCCAGCCGCTGAATCGGGGCTTTCGATCCTTGGGCTTCCTCGACAACCCGGATGATATTGGAAAGGACCGTATTTTTTCCGATGTTTTTAGCTTTTATGCGCAATGATCCGTTTGCATTGACTGTTGCTGCGTAAACAGCATCGCCTTGCTTTTTATCGACAGGTAAACTCTCCCCGGTCAACATCGATTCGTCAACAGCAGATGTACCCGAAATAACTTCCGCGTCAACCGGAACGGAAGCCCCTGGCCGGATGATCAGAATGTCCCCGACTTGGACGTCCGCAATCGGAATTTCGATGGTGGACCCATCTTTCTCAACAATCGCCATTGTCGGTTGCAGTCCCATCAGTTTCTTAATGGCGTTAGAAGAGCGTCCTTTCGCTCTCGCTTCAAACACTTTGCCGAGAAGGATAAGTGTAATGAGCACTGCACTCGTTTCAAAATAAAGGCCGTGCTCTGACCTGCTTAAAACGAGGTAGACGGAATAGAAATAGGCGGCAGAGGTCCCTAGGGCGACGAGGACATCCATATTGGCGCTGCCATTTCGGAGTGAGAAATAGGCCCCTTTGTAAAATGTCCATCCAATAGCAAATTGGACAGGCGTCGCCAATGCCCATTGCGTAAATGGATCAAGAATATAGTCTGGCACATACATCCAAGACGTAAAGGAAAAATGGGAAACCATTGTCCAAAGCAAGGGTAAGGATAAGAGTGCAGATATGAAGAATAGCTGAGTCTTATGCCGTATTTCTGCTTGACGATGATCTTCAGGCCCATCTGAGATCTCGCCTTTTATTACCGCGTCATAGCCCAGTTTTTGAATTTTGGATACTAACTCTTGCGCACTTAAGACGCTTGGATCATACTTCACTTTTCCCGTTTCAAGGGCAAGATTGACAATTGCCTCATGCACGCCATCCATACGGGATAATCCTTTTTCGATACGTGCCGAACAAGCGGCACATGTCATACCAGAAATTTGTACATCGATCTCATCCTGTACAACATCGTAACCGAGCGAGCGGATTTTATGTTGAATGGCGGGAAGGTCGATTGTTTCGTTATCGAACGAAACGACTGCTTTTTCTGTTGCAAAATTGACATTCGCGGACAGAATACCGTCCATTCGTTGCAGCCCTTTTTCAACCCGGTTTGCACAGGCGGCACAAGTCATGCCGATAATCGCGATGTCTGATTTCTTTTCGCTCATCTGAATAAACCTCCTCTCTGTCTCTAATTCTATAAGGGTGCCAGTAATCCTTTACCCTTGAGGGGTATATAATAATAAAAAAAGAACTGCGGCATGCCGCAGTGACAGTCTACATTATTGTTGAACATTGGTTTGATCGCTTTCATAATCGATTTCGATATTGTTCGATTCGAGGTTCATTTTCGCATTAATTTTGTAATGGTGACAAGCAGTTCGTCCAGTATATCATCATCGCCTTCAGCGAGACGGTCTTTAACGCAGCCTTTCAAATGGCCGTCGAGTAATACTTTCGCTACACTGTTAAGCGCAGACTGGGTAGCTGATAATTGTGTAATGATGTCATCGCAATAGACATCTTTTTCAATCATGCCTTTAATCCCTCGAATTTGTCCTTCCACCCTGTTCAAGCGGTGGATTAAATTCGTTTTCACTTTTTCGGGATGATGGCTCTTTCTGCATGATAGCGTAGATGACTCTTCCGGATGTTCATCCATCATAAGGTCTTTTGCCAAGATTTCGCCTCCTTCACTATTCTTATCTTATTGAACCTGTCAGGGGTATGTCAATTTTCTACTTAATTTGATTCAGTAAAAGTCTAGCTTGTCTACGAGGGACGTAATTGATTTTTAAATTTTGACGTATGAAACCTTTACAATTCGGTGAAATTGTAACAGAAATGAAAGATTTAAATGAGGGCGGGAGTGGTATCATTGGAGTAACAGCGAAATGGAACAATTTTCATTCATTAGAAGAATCTTTATCTTCACACGCCCGGCGTGATTGATAGTGTTTTTTGAAGAAACTTTATGGTTTTCTTATACGTCCATACCATGTAGAAAGGTCGAGGTGGAAAAGATGGCTCAAGAAGTTGATTTGAAAAAGATCATCTCCAACTTGGCGAAGTTGGGTGTTTCGGCTACGCTGACGAAATCCCGTCTGGAAATGCTGAAAGCCCTCGCGCCACCTGTACAAGACCCGCAACCACAGTCACAATAAAATCATACGAAAAGCTCCGCTCGGGAAACGGTTCCCCAGCGGAGCTTTTTCGTTGTTCAGGCACTGTCTAGCCTCCCGAGTCGCTTGAGCCTACAGGATGTAGGTCATGCAGTCGTCGCCGCAGGACGCGGCGATTTTAGACTGCCTTCCCTAATGCTGATCAAGGCAAAGAGCGCCTTGATCTTCAAGCCTTCCAGCGCTTGTCGAGGCTGACCAGCCGCTTCCGCTTTTCGTTAGTCCTCTTCGTCCGAGCTGAATAGGTACGTCCGGTGATGGAATTTCATGCTGAATACGAGTCCGATGGCCAGCATATTTCCCATGAGAGAACTGCCACCATAACTGATGAAAGGCAGTGGAATTCCGGTAATCGGCAAGAGCTGGATGGTCATGCCGATGTTTTCAAAGACATGGAACGTGATCATCGCGATGATCCCTGCGCAAATATATGTGCTGAACGGGTCTTTCAATTCAAGCGTAATTTTTGTCAAATGATAAATTAGGAAGAAATACATACAGATAACAAGGCTCGCGCCGATGAAGCCCCAGTCCTCAGATATCGTCGTGAAGATGAAATCGGTATGGCTTTCCGCGACATACACTTCACGGCCTTGGTATCCTTTACCGAATGTTTGGCCGGAACCGATCGCATTGAGTGAAGTGATCAGATGCCGACCTTCATCAGACGAATACGTATACGGATCGAGCCAAGAGTAGATCCTTGCCGCCTGATAAGGAGAAAAGCCGAGTTTGTCTTGTAAAAATTGCTGAGCATATAGTGCCATCCATAGCAAGGTGACTCCGATGGTGGCGGTTCCTGCAAAAATCGGGACAATGATGCGCCATGTAATCCCAGCGACAACGATCAATGCGGCTGTAATGGCCATAAAAACGAGCCCTGTCCCAAGGTCTGGCTGCAGCATGATGAACAACAAAGGAACGAATAGGACCCCCATGATTTTCCCAAGCAGTAAAAAATCCGTCTTCAATGTTTTCTCGATGAATTTTTCGTGATGTTTGGTAATCATCCGTGCCATACCAATGATGAAGAATGTTTTCATGAACTCTGCCGGCTGGATGCTACCAAGACCAGGGATATGGAACCAGCTTTTGGCGCCATTTCTTTTTGCGACAAGTGCTAGACTATCGGGAAGAATATACAACACCGCCAGTAGGAAAATTCCGCCGCCGTAAATGATCCAAGCGGCTTTTTTATATTGGTCGGGCTCTAAATACATTGTAATCGCAATGATGATAGCGCCCACGACATACCACTGGATTTGGGATGGAACGAAGTTGATGGGCATTCCGAACATGTCTTTGTATTGACCGGTCGTCTGTGCCGATGCAATTGCAAACAGGCTGATTAGACAAAATAGCAGCAACATGAAGGCGAGTGTCCAATCGAAGCGTTCCTTTTGCTTATTATCTATTTTCATTTATAGTCACCTTTGTTCCAGAATAAATAAGGTTGAGGGGCATTATCCTCATCCAAGAAAGGGTTGCCGAATTATAGAACGTTGTCATCATCGGTTTCGAACAAATAGGTTTGATGATGAAATTTCATGCTGAACACCAGTCCAATCGCAAGCATATTACTGAAGAGAGAACTGCCTCCGTAACTGACGAAAGGGAGGGGAATCCCTGTGATTGGAAGTAGTTGAATTGTCATGCCGATATTTTCAAAGACGTGAAATGTCAGCATGGCAATAATTCCTGTACATACATAGATGCTGAACGGGTCTTTCAGTTCCAGTGCCACTTTCGTCAAATGATAAATCAGGACGAAAAATAAGGTGATGACGATGCTGGCACCTAGAAAGCCGTACTCTTCCCCAATCACACTGAAGATGAAATCTGTGTGATTTTCGGGTATATAGACTTCACGACTTTGAAAACCTTTTCCAGCCATCCCTCCTGAACCGATTGCTGTCATGGACGTTAGCAGGTTATATCCCTCGTCTGAAGGATATGAATGCGGATCAAGCCACGAGTAGACCCTTTTAAACTGGTAGCGAGAAAAACCAAGTTTCTCTTCCATGAAATCTTGTGCATAGAGAGCCATCGATAATAATGCTGCACCGATTGCAGCCGCCCCTGTAAAAAGGGGGAGCAGTATTTTCCATGAAATGCCGGCTACCACAATGATTGCAGCGGTAATCGCAATGAAAACAAGCGCGGTTCCCAGATCTGGTTGTTTGACGATAAAAGCGAGTGGAACGAAAAGAACCAGCATTATTTTTCCGAGAAGGATAAAATCCGTCTTTATCGATCGATCAAAGAACCTCTCATTATGCTTACTTACCATTCGTGCCATGCCCAAGATGAAAAAGGTTTTAATAAACTCGGAGGGTTGAATTCGGCCGATCACAGGTAAGTTAAGCCATCTTTTGGCACCTAGGCGGATTTCAGCGATTTGTCCCTGGCCGCCAGGCGCGATCATCAGAAAGAAAAGGAGAAGAATTCCAAAACCATACAAAATCCAAGCCATCTTTTTATAGTGTTCCGGTTCAAAGTACATGGTCATCGCAATAATTAAGAATCCGATGATATACCATCTGATCTGAAGTGGAACGAAGTTGATCGGATATTGGCCGGATGTTTGTGCCGAGGCGATTGCAAACAAGCTAACGATGCAAAAGAGCAATAATATAAAGGCAAGCGTCCAATCGAATCGGTCGGCAGGCCTATTTGTCAATTTCACTTTCATTCACCTATGTTTCATATAATACAATCACTATCAGTATAACGCATAGAAGTTATAGTTGCATATCCTTCTATTGGACGCATTGTGAACTGTGAGGTTGCCCTTGAAAAGTTGTGCGTGCTAAACTGAGGTATCGAAAACTTATGGATCGTGAGGGAAAAAAATGAGAAAAAAACTTGCTTTGGTATACGGGGGGAAATCTGCGGAGCATGAAGTTTCCTTGTCGACTGCACGTGCAGTGACACAAGCGGTGGACTTTGGAAAATATGAAGTGATTCCGGTATACATCACGTATGAAGGAGAATGGCGGAAAGGCAAGCCGCTTGAACATCCCGCAAAAACGATCGAGGAATTACGCTTAGCTGGAGACGGTACGAGTCAGCCGGATAGTATGCATGGGTTTTTGAACGGCGAGACCCCTGACATCGTATTTCCGTTACTACATGGCACGAACGGGGAGGACGGTACCGTTCAAGGATTATTTGAAGTAATGAATGTCCCTTACGTCGGAAATGGTGTACTCGCTTCGTCGGCAGGGATGGATAAAGTGGTCATGAAGCAATTGTTCGCACAAGCTGGATTGAAACAAGTGCCATATGTGCATTTTATCCGGACTGCATGGGAACGTGAAAAAGCGCAACTTGTGGAGAAGATGGAGCAGGAGCTTGGTTGGCCGATGTTCGTGAAGCCTGCTAATCTTGGATCGAGTGTAGGGATCAGTCAAGCGACGGATCGGGAAAGCTTAATCGAAGCGGTAGAACTGGCATTGAAGTTTGACCGGAAAATCATTGTAGAACAAGGTGTGACGGCACGGGAAATCGAATTGGGCGTCCTAGGAAATGACGAGCCGAAATGTTCGGTTTCAGGTGAAATTAAACCTGTCGCTACATTTTATGATTATGAAGCGAAGTACAAAGACGGTAATACGGCTCTGGTTATTCCAGCAGAGGTGACGAATGAAGTGACGGAAAAGATGGAAGATGCGGCAATCCGCGCATTCAAAGTGCTCGATTGTTCAGGACTGGTCCGTGCAGACTTTTTTGTGACAGCCGACAATGAAGTGTTGATCAACGAAGTGAATACGATGCCAGGCTTTACGCCGGTAAGCATGTTCCCGCTTCTTTGGCAGAAAACAGGTGTGACATATCCTCAATTGATCGATCAGTTGATTGAGTTGGGGATGGAGCGTCATACAGAAAAACAACGTTTACAATATACGATGGATTGAGAGTGGTTTGAAGTGAAACGCAAGTTAACGGAAATCGCCGGGTGGCTACAAGCAAAAGGGCAACGAATGGAAGATGTGACGGTGACGGGCGTGTCGATCGATTCCCGTACAGTGAAGAAAGGCGACTTATTCATCCCGTTTCGGGGTGAACAAGTGAACGGACATCAGTATGTGGAACGTGCGATTGCCAATGGTGCATTCGCATCGCTCTGGCTGACAGATGAGCCGAATCCCCCTGCTGATGTGCCACTTCTTTTTGTAGAAGATTCTGAGTTGGCTCTCCAATCGATGGCGCGTGCCTATCGGGACGAATTGCAATGTAAAATCATTGGGATTACCGGATCCAACGGGAAGACATCGACAAAGGATTTGGTAGCAAGTGTCCTCGGTCCTTCTTTCGACGTGCGGAAAACAGAAGGGAACTTCAACAATGAACTCGGATTGCCGCTAACGATGTTGTCGCTTGAAGAAGAGACGGAGTTTGCCGTGCTAGAAATGGGTATGAGCGGTTTTGGAGAAATCTCCTTTTTATCCAAATTGGCCAAACCGCATTACGTTGTCATCACGAACATCGGGGAAGCCCATATGCAAGATCTTGGATCACGTGAGGGGATCGCCAAAGCAAAGTTTGAAATTATCGACGGCTTACAGCAAGGTGGTCAATTGTATTACGACGGGGACGAACCGTTGCTCCGTTCGCTTGTAGAGCAACATCCTGGTTTGCAGGCAATCGCATTCGGTTATGGCAAAGAGAACGATCTCGTGCTAGAAGCGATAGAAACAGGCGATGAAGGAAGCCGTTTCACAGTGGCCGGTTTGCTGACAGGGGACTATTCAATCCCGGTATACGGGACACATCAAGTGAAAAATGCGCTAGCCGCTTTGCTGTTGGCAAAAGAAGTTGCTGTTTCAGAAGAGACGATTTGTGCAGCGCTTCGCGGAGCAAAGTTGACGGATATGCGCATGCAACCGGTTGTGACAGCAGATGGTTCGTTATTTATTAATGACGCCTACAACGCGGCACCGACATCGATGCGCGCGGCGCTTGATTTCATAGATGATACACAATTGCGTAAGGAAAAATGGCTTGTCCTTGGTGATATGCTTGAACTCGGAGAAGACGAACAGCGTTATCATGTGGAGTTGGCCGAACGAATTTTGCCAATGGACTTAAAAGGGATCCTCCTCTACGGTTCTCGCATGAAATGGTTGTATGATGAGCTGCAGAAGCGAGGGACGACTGCCCGTCTTGTTTGGTCGGAGAACGACTACGCCCCACTTGTGAAAGTGTTGCACACATTTGCAGGCAAAGATTCGATTGTCTTATTAAAAGGTTCCAGAGGGATGGCGCTTGAGCATGTGTTAAATGCGATCACAGGCGAGGCTGATAAAGAATGAAAACCGGTGTGCTCTTCATACACGGATTTACAGGTGGTCCGTTTGAAGTTCGCCCGCTTGTCAATTATGTGAGGAGTAAAACGGATTGGTTGATTTCCGTTCCGACGCTCCCCGGTCATGGTGTCAAGTTGGAACTTCACAAAGCTTCGGCGAACACATGGCTGATGGAGGCAGAACTCGCAATTCGAAAGTTGACACAACAAGTCGACCGCGTCATCGTGGTCGGCTTTTCAATGGGCGGACTGATTGCCATGTATCTTGCATTACGCTATAAAGTCGATAAGCTCGTGCTGTTAAGTGCAGCCGCTAAATACATTAGCCCCCGCATTCTTTTAGGGGATCTGGGCATCCTATTGACCGAGTCAATCCGGAAAAAGTATCCCCCGAATACGTTTTATCATTTGTACGATTATAAATTAACTCATACGCCTTTCCGCGCCACGCTTGAATTTTTACGCATCGTCAAAACCGTAGAACCTTACTATGAACAGATTCAGGCACCCGTATGCATCGTCCAAGGCATGAAGGACGGCATCGTCCCATTTTCCGCAGCCGAACATCTATACAAAAAGATCGGTTCCGAAAAAAAGGTATTCATAAAATCACCCTTTGGGAAGCATCATATATGTTATAGCAATGATTGTGACAATTGGTTCCATGAAGTGTTAGCGTTCATGCAAGAAAACTGATTATTACTACTTAAGCGGATTGATTGCAGACTTATTCTGGGCATGGTACACTGTGATGAGCATTGGATACATTTACACGGGAACTCTTCAATTATTGAAGGGTACTTTTTTTTGAATATACCGGTTTGATCATCTGATTTGGACTTCTGTCCGTTGACCGAACCGCTCGGCAAAGACCGGGCTTTCCTTTTCAACCATAACCTCTACTTTAGAGAATGCAAAATATCGGAAACGTTCCCTCATTAACACAACAGGCTCGAATTTGCCGCGCCTTCATTTGCAAATGTAACCAATTGTCAAATGAAAAAACAAAGGAGATTGAACAGTTTGACTAATTTTTCAGAATTGAATATCAGTGAATCAACACAGCGTTCTTTAAGCCGTATGGGGTTTGAGGAAGCGACACCTATCCAGGAAGGTACGGTTAGGTTCGGAATGGAAGGCCGCGATATTATCGGTCAAGCACAGACAGGTACAGGGAAAACGGCAGCGTTCGGTATTCCGATCATCGAAAAAATCGACACGAAAAATCCAGCGGTCCAAGCGCTGATCATTGCACCAACACGCGAATTGGCGATCCAAGTTTCAGAAGAGATTTACCGTATCGGTTACGATAAACGCGCACGTATCCTTTCCGTTTATGGCGGACAGGAAATCGGACGCCAGATCCGCGCATTGCGCAACAATCCACAAATCGTTGTCGGAACACCGGGACGTATTCTTGACCATATTAAACGCAGAACATTGAAATTGGATGGCGTACAGACACTCGTTCTGGACGAAGCAGATGAAATGTTGAACATGGGCTTCATCGAAGACATCAACACAATCATGGCGAGCGTTCCAGCTGAGCGCCAAACGCTTCTATTTTCAGCGACAATGCCTGGACCAATCCGTAAAATCGCGGAAACGTTCATGCAAAATCCAGAAATCGTTAAAATCAAGTCAAAAGAAATGACTGTTGAAAATATTGATCAATATTTCATCAAAGCGCATGAGCGTGAGAAATTCGATATCCTTTCACGTATTTTGAATGTGCACCAGCCTGAACTGGCAATCGTATTCGGTCGTACAAAACGCCGGGTTGACGAACTTTCCCATGCACTTAGCATCCGTGGTTACATCGCGGAAGGGATCCATGGTGATTTGACACAAGCGAAACGGATGTCCGTACTTCGTCAATTCAAGGAAAATAAAATCGATATTCTTGTCGCAACAGATGTTGCTGCACGTGGACTTGATATTTCAGGTGTCACACATGTGTATAACTTCGATATTCCACAAGATCCAGAAAGCTATGTTCACCGAATCGGTCGAACTGGTCGGGCTGGAAAAAGCGGTATGGCGGTTACATTCGTCACGCCACGTGAAATGGGTTACTTGCGCATCGTTGAAGAAACAACTAAAAAGCGCATGACACCGATGAATCCACCATCTTCGGATGAAGCATTGCTCGGTCAGCAACGCTTGGCGGTTGAACAGCTTGTGGAAATCATGGGTAAAAACGAATTGAGCGATTACAAACAGTTTGCAAGCGAATTGCTTGAAAAATACGAGGCGACAGACTTGGTAGCAGCTGCGATTCGTTCATTGACACGCGAACCGAACGATACACCGGTTACCATTACAGAGGAGCGCCCATTACCGGCACGCAGAAGTTCTTCCCGTAGTGGTGGCGGCTACAAAGGAAACCGTAGCGGCGGCCGTTCATATGGCGGTGGACGTGGGTACGGAAGCGGTGGTTCACGCCGCAGCGGTGGACGTGACGGTTCAAGAAGAGATAGCGGCCGTTCACGCTACAGCAGATCAGAAAAATAAACAATACGAAAGAAGTCGGGGTAATAGTACCCGGCTTTTTTCTTCGTCTAGACTCCGGGCATCAGGCGCCCTGTACTTTTGTTCTTTGGCTATCGAGAAAAGTTGAAACATTTCCTTCGTTGAATCGTATAGAATAGAGTTAATGGAAAGAGGTGTTTGGATGAGAGCGGAACCGTTGAACCGAATATCGGAAAAAGGACTGAAGGTTTGGAGATTATATGGAAGTATACAAACAGCTATCATTCTGTTGTTAGCGATAGGCGCTGGTGTGTTGGCTTATATTTTTGATTGGCCTTGGTGGATTTATGCGATCGCTTCAGCAGTTGTCATTTTATTTGCGTATTTTTTTATCTATTTATTTCCTAAAGTGAGATGGATGCGCTGGCGCTATGAAGTGCGCGAATCGGAAATCGAATTGCAACATGGGCTATTTATAGTGACCCGGACATTGATTCCGATGGTGCGTGTCCAACACGTCGATACGGCACAGGGCCCGATCCTTCGTAAATACGATCTTTCTGAAATCACCATTTCAACCGCTGCAACGACACATACAATCCCTGCACTCGTATCGGAGGAGGCAGATGAGATGAGAAGTCGCATTTCGGTGCTTGCAAGGGTGGCGGAAGATGATGTCTAAGACGCGTTATCAATTGCATTGGATCACTGCATTGATCGAAGTGCTGAAAACGGCGAAGGAAGCGATCATACCACTAGTTGTTCTTCTTTTCGCGAACGGATTCAATGATACAGGGAAATGGTATTTGGATTATTTGACATTCATGATTTTTGGTGTTTTGATGATTGCACTTTTCATCTCGGGCATCATTAAGTGGAAACGTTTTGAATACTGGTTTGAAGAGGATGAGCTTCGGATTGAATATGGCTTGTTTGTGAAAAAGAAGCGCTATATTCCATTCGACCGGATTCAAAGCCTTGATTATACGGAAGGTATTTTACATCGGCCTTTCAAGCTTGTGAAAGTGAAAGTGGAAACAGCAGGCGGTTCAACGTCCAAAAAAGCGGAGGCGGAACTGACTGCCATTACAAGAGAAGCAGCGAATTGGATTGAATATGAACTGACAGAGGCTAAAAATAGAAAAAAAGCTTTACCATCTGAGGATGGGGCTTTCGATGGCGAGCATTTCATCGAGGAAGAGCCACAGGCAAAGCTGGTTTTTAAGATGACGCCGAAAGACTTGATTCTATTAGCGACAACTTCCGGAGGGATCGGCATCATTCTTTCCGGGGTAGGGGTTTTCTTATCGCAATTTGCGGAACTGATACCGTTTGACCGGATGTATGAAGAAGTATCATCCTTCATCCGATTCGGGGTATTGCTTATCGCATTAATCATCTTTCTCGGATTTGTCCTCGTATGGGGACTATCGGTTGCGATGACGTTCCTCTCTTATTATGGCTTCACCGTTTCGCTAGATGAACAAGATGTCGTCATTACGCGCGGTTTGCTTGAAAAGAAACGGATGACTGTACCTCTGAACCGGGTGCAAAGTGTACGCATTATCGAAAATCCATTCAGGCAATTATTCGGCTATGCAACTGTAGCCATTGACAGTGCAGGTAGTGGAGGTGCTGAAGGAGCGAAAATCATTCTTTTTCCGCTCGTGAAAAAGAAGCGTATTCAAGCACCTTTGAAAGAGATATTTCCCGAGCTAATTTTGGATGAGCCAATCAAAAAGCTCCCGTCACGAGGCAAACATTTTTTCTACCGGATCGATTTCCTGTGGATGACTCCGGTCGTTGGGGCATTGATTTACTTTTTCTTCCCCTATGGTCTTTTTTCGTTATTGATCATTCCGGTCATCATCCTTTTCGGTTTGTGGCAACACCGCTCCGCAGCATTCGATTTGAATGGGAACCAATTGACGATGCGTTTTAGGGGATTCAGTTTACAAACGGCTTACTTGACGAAGAAAAGAATCCAATCAATGAAAATGAAGCGAAACTATTTCCAGAAGCGCAAAGATGTAGCGACAATAGCTGCGAGCGTCAAATCCGGGATGGGGGTCTTTGAAGCGCAGATTCCCCATATGGATGAAACGGAAGCTGAACGGATTTTGGCGTGGTATGGAAAGAATGTGAACGATAGCACGTCGATTGTACAAGATGAGGATGATTAAAAAAGGACAGAGGGGAGTCGCCCTTCTGTCCTATCTTTTTCTTTTAGTACCTTATGTTTTTGGTCTTCGCCAACTGACAATCCGCTTCGGATGGAAATAGCTAAGTCCAATTAGAAATCCGACGATCATTCCGACGATATGTGCAGTCGTGTTAATATTTGGTTGTAAGTATGTCATGATGATGCTGATAATAATGATCGGCACAATGATTTGTCTGAGCTGGGGCAAGATATGTTTTGTGTAATAAACAAGCGCCCCGAATGCCCCTAGAATCCCAAAAATGGCTCCACTTGCGCCAACGCTTCGATATCCCGGATCTTGCAGGAAAAATGTCGCGATGTTCCCGAAAATTCCAGAGAGCAAGTAAATGGTGAGAAAGCGCGCCTTCCCTGCAATTTTCTCAAGTTCCGGTCCGAAAAGATACAAGGAGAACATATTGAACAGTAGATGCATAATGCCGTTGTGCAAAAACATCGGTGTGAACAATCGCCACCACTCTCCGGCAGATATCAAATAATTGACACCCATACCGGCAAGATAGATTTGGTTTCCGATGAATGGGATGTAGGTCAATACAAAGATGAGAATATTCAACGCAAGGAAGAATGTGACAACTGGGTAAAGACGGATATATTGCGAAAAGTTTTCTGTGCGGCTAAACATTTTTTCACCTCAATCTGTTAGGCCTATTATACATTTTTTTTCGGCAACTTGGAAAGGAAGATGCAAATTGATAGCAGGAATTGGACTTGATATTGTGGAATTGAATCGTATCGCCCAATTGGATAGTAGATCACCGAAATTCCGTTTCAGAATACTTACCGAGCAAGAACTGGAGATCTATGAGGTGCTTTCATCACAGCGCCGGATAGAATTCCTTGCGGGACGTTTTGCGGGGAAAGAGGCTTTCTCCAAAGCGAAAGGAACAGGCATTGGTGCGGAGTGCAACTTTACAGATATCAGCATCTTACCGGCGGAGAGTGGCAAGCCGCTTATCTACTTCAAAGGCGAAGAAGTCGCAGGACATATTTCTATCACGCATACGAAGACGGTTGCAGCAGCTCAAGTGATCCTCCTTGCATAATTGTTCGTCCTTTCTCATATGATGACCTACCTGATTGAAATGAGAAAGGATGAACTGTATGCGTAGCCGGATAATTGCTTTTATGTTAGTTGCAGTCATGGTAATCCTTGCAGCTTGTGGAGCACCAACGAAAGAGGACGTCATGAAGAAACTCAGTGGAAAATGGAATGATACGAAAGGGTATGAGCTGACCGCCACAATGGAGATCAAGACAGGAGCAGAACCGCGCATGTATGATGTTGAAGTCTGGCATACGAAGCCTCAATTTTATCGTGTCAATGTTTCACAAGCGGGTAGCAAGGAGTCGCAGATGATCGTACGCAATGATGAAGGGGTTTTCGTCATTACACCATCGCTTGGCAAGACGTATAAGTTCCAAAGTGATTGGCCTGCACAAAACAGTCAGGGGTATTTGATCGGTGCTTTGCATGATGATATCAAGGCGGACGAGAACGCAACAATGATCGAAGAAGACAAAGAGTATATTTTTGAAACCGCCACACAAAATAATCATAAGAAAGTACTTCCGACTCAAAGAATTCATATCGACAAAAAATCTTTGTTGCCTAAATATGTTTCTGTTCTAGATGAAAATAGTGAAGAGAAGATTCGGATTACATTCAAACAGATTACGCTCGGTAAAGAACGAAAAGCGGCAGAGTATAACGTGGACATGGAAAATTCGAATGTAGGAAGTGAACCGAAGTCAGAAGAAAATGGTGAGACAGGGCTAAGAACCTATTATCCAACAGTCGCATGGGAAGGACTTGTGCTGGAAGATGAAGAAGTGATGACAACGGAAAACGGCACACGTTCATTCATGACTTTCGGTGGAGAAAAAGAATTTGTACTGATCCAAGAACCAGCTGTAAGGTCTGAGAACAAACTACCGGTTTCCGTCGAAGGAGACCCGGTGGACCTAGGCTTTACAATTGGGGCAATTACGGAAAACTCTTTACGTTGGGAAAGTGAAGGGATCTCCTTTTTCATCGCATCTGACAAACTGACGCAGGATGAAATGATCGAAGTGGCTGCATCGATGAAAGAAGAAGAAATGAAGTAAAGGAAATAAATGAAATAAATGAAATAAATGGATTGACGAATGATGGGAAGGAGACTGATAATAGAGGGACTACTCAGAAAATGGGGCTTGAAGATGGAACAATATACTTACTATCGACCGACACAAGTGACAATTGATTTGGAGGCAATTCGAAACAATGTCCGGAATTTAAAAAAATATGGAATCGTTTCTGGTGGAGTGATTGCAGTCGTTAAGGCGGATGGCTATGGACATGGAGATGTTGAAGTAGCCGCCGCCGCTTTAGAAGCGGGTGCAGTGATGGTGTCTGTTGCAACACCGGATGAGGCGATAAGGCTTCGGTCGAAAGGGATCAATGGGGATATTCTGGTCATGGGGCCGTCCCCGATCACTTTCGCGAAGAAAGCTGCTGAACTAGGGATTACGCTGATGGTAGCGGAGGTAGGATGGCTTCGACAAGTTCTGGACGAGAGTGCGGAATTTGAAAAACAGTTGAAAATTCATGTAAAGATTGACAGTGGGATGGGTAGAATTGGGCTAAGGGATGCAGGCGCACTTCAAGCCCTCATTTCACTTGTCGAATGTTCGGATCAGTTTGTGTTGGATGGTATTTTCACCCATTTCTCTTGCGCAGATGAAGACAGGCCTTATAGGACGGAAGAACAGTTCAAATTGTTTATGGAACTCGTTCGGATGTTGCCTGAAAAACCACGGCTTGTTCATGCATCAAACAGTGCGGCAACCCTTCTTTACCCGCAGTTTCAACTGGACGCGGTTCGGTTTGGAATCGGGCTCTATGGCATAGCCCCTTCTGAGTTTGTAGAAGGGCAGTTGTCGTTCCGTCTTGAAAAAGCGATGTCGATTGAAAGTGAGCTTGCATTTGTGAAAAAGGTGGAAGCTAATACTGCAATTAGTTATGGCGGGACGTATGAAACGAAAGCTGCTGAATGGATCGGGACCATCCCGATTGGCTATGCCGATGGTTTGAAACGTGGATTGCGCGGTCAGGAAGTGCTTATTGGTGGCGAAAGAATGCCGATCATCGGAACCATTTGCATGGATCAGTGCATGGTGAAGTTACCTCGTGAAATGAGTATTGGAGAAAAGGTGGTGTTAATCGGTCGCCAAGGAGAAGAAGAAATACGGTTGGAAGAGTGGGCGAAGCGCCTCGACACAATTCCATATGAAATTGCAGTCTCGATCGGGAGGCGTATTCCGAGAATATATACGGGAAAAGAAAGACAGCACACATAATATCCGCACTTTCGACAAAAACAGTTGCAATATTGCAGAAACCTGTCAATAATATCCCTTCTATGTCTTCTCATTGCACACATTCAATGGTAAGATGAACATGTATTGAAATGAGGGAACGGGTTTGTCGGAGGTGCTGACGTTGCGTGCAAATAAGAACATGAAAGAAGTCATTGTTAAAATTCCGAAACGAATGCTGAATGAAAATGAACACACGGTCGTCCATCAGGAGCCGGAACGTGGCGAATTTGTATACATTTCGACAAAGCGATACGTAACCGATTATGAGTCGAATAACATTCGAGAAGAAATGATGAAAGGTTATATCGAAATGTCGCAAATCAATTTAAAAATCGCCATGGAATGCTTGCATGTAGATATTGAAGCCCAGCATACGGTGGAACGTCTCGTAAGCGGAGGATGAAAATTTGGCAATAAAACGTGGAGACGTCTTTTTTGCAGATCTGTCACCTGTTGTCGGTTCAGAACAGGGGGGCACAAGACCGGTTCTTGTCATTCAAAATGATATTGGAAATCGGTTTAGCCCAACAGTGATCATTGCGGCAATCACCGCACAAATTCAAAAAGCAAAATTGCCTACACATGTTGAAATTGATGCGGCACGCTATGGCTTCGAGCGGGATTCGGTTATCCTGCTCGAACAAGTCCGCACGATTGACAAGTCAAGGCTTACAGATAAAATCACACATCTAGACGAATATTTGATGGAAAAAGTCGACGAAGCACTTGAAGTGAGCTTCGGACTCGTCAAATTCTGAGCATACATATTCGAAAAACACCACAGCCTGAAAAAGATTGTGGTGTTTTTCAATTATTCGACAAAAATAGTGTGTAATATCCTTTTTTTCGTTACAATGAGAACAAGAAAAGTATAAATGCTTAAGGAGGCTCATCGGAACAATCATGAATATTCGAATGGCAGAAAGTATAAATAAGAATCTTCCTACAATTATTGAGCGTTGGGAAGCACGCATGAAAGAAGAGAAGGGAGAGAAATTTTTTCAATTCATGCCCGAGCCACTCGTGGAAAAGACAAGCAAGGAATTTGCTTCTCTTATGACCTCGAACATTTCAGAAACAAATGATATTGATACAGCACAGCTCAATGATTTCGCAGAAAAAGTTGTCCGCTTCGGTTGGTCCATTAAATTTGTCAATAAAGCGATCGATCACTTCTCGAAGACCGCTTTTGAATTGCTGGAGGAAAAAGGATTTATTGATCAAAGCAATTTACGAAGCTATATGACAGTTTTCGATAATTGGATTCTTCCCCTTCGTGAAAGTATTATAGAAGCATATGCGATGGAATGGGAACGGACAGTGAACTTACAGAAAATTGCTTTGCAGGAACTTTCCGCTTCTTTGATCCCGGTTGTTGATAAGATTTCGATTATGCCGCTTGTCGGTACGATCGATACGGAACGAGCGAAATTGATCATGGAAAATTTACTGGAAGGTGTGGTCAAACAACGCGCTGAAGTTGTGTTGCTCGATATTACTGGAGTCCCGGTCGTCGATACGATGGTTGCCCATCATATCATTCAAGCAGCGGATGCCGTCCGGCTTGTCGGGGCAAAATGTATGCTTGTCGGTATCCGTCCGGAAATTGCCCAAACCATTGTTACATTAGGCATCAACTTAAGTGACTTCACAACAACGAGCACGTTGCAACGGGGGATGCAGGAAGCACTGGGGCTAACGAACCGAACCATAGTGGAGGTTGAATAGCGATGAGTTTAAGAATTCCAATTTTAAAACTAAATGACACGTTAATCGTATCCATTCAATGGGAATTGGATGATCAAACTGCACTCCAATTCCAAGAGGATCTTTTGAAGAAAATGCATGAAACGAATGCGCGAGGTGTCTTAATTGATTTAACGCCAATCGATTTCATCGACTCATTTATTGCCAAAGTATTAGGGGATGTGATTAGCATGTCCCGATTGATGGGTGCGAAAGTGGTCATCACTGGTATACAGCCAGCAGTTGCAATTACACTTATTGAACTTGGAATCCGTCTGGAGGATGTTTTGACAGCGCTCGATCTAGAAAACGGGTTGGACAAACTTCAACAAGAATTGGAGGCCTGACTATGGAGTACCGGTCTTCTGTAGATATTCACTCGGAATGGGATATTGTTGCTGCGCGACAACTTGGGAGGAACGAAGCTAAGAAATCGGGCTTCGGAACAGTCGATCAGGCACGTATTACAACAGCGATCAGTGAATTGGCCCGTAATATATACTTATATGCGGGCAAAGGAAAGATAGAGATTGAAAGGCATACTGGAAATGGCTTAAGAGGAATTACGATCATTGCATCGGACAGCGGCCCGGGAATTCCGGATATTCGTAAAGTAATGGAAGACGGGTTTTCGACGTCCGGCGGGTTGGGTGCTGGGATGCCAGGTGTAAAAAGGTTGATGGACGAATTCAAAGTGGACACGGAAGCCGGGGTAGGAACGATCATTACCGCCACGAAATGGCTCCGTTGAGGGGGTGTGAGAGGATGCCTCGAATTGTGGGCAAAGAGTATAAAGATTTATTAAAGAGATATATAACCAGCCAAAATGAGGAAAATCTTTATTTTGGCCAGCAGTTCAGCAGGGAGTTTATCGAAAAAGAGATCTCTCCTGAAGAAGTGATCAGCATTCATAAAAATGCGTTGGTTGACGTATTTCCAGATGTGCCCGATAAAGTATTACATTCATTTGATTTCTTAATCGAGATGATGATCCATTACGGTCTCGCGTTAAGAGAACACCAAAGCTTAATCCGCAAACAGGAAGAAATACAAATGGAAATGAATGTAGCGGCAAAAGTGCAAGATACGCTATTGAAAACAAAGAAACCCGACTTTAAAGAGTTGGATATCGGGTTTGTCACCGAGCCGGCTAAAAAAATAAACGGGGATTATATCTATTTTTTGAATGATAATTGCAGCGAAGCGAGCGTAGCTGTGGCAGACGTGATGGGCAAAGGGATTCCGGCGGCACTGTGCATGTCCATGATCAAGTTCGGAATGGATAGTTTACGAAATGAAAATACAAGTCCGTGCAATGCGCTAGATATTGTGAACAGAATTGTAGAGAAAAGCGTAGATGATTCGATGTTTATTTCCATGTTCTACGGGAAGTATGATGCTAGGGATGCTAGTTTTTCCTATGCTTCTGCAGGGCATGAACCGGCCCTCCATTATAAAGCGTCAGAAGGCAAGTTTGTGGAGTTGAATGCAAAAGGATTGCTTCTTGGTGTTCATAAGGACGTTGAATACGAAGAGAAATCTGTCATTCTAGAAGAAGGCGACTTTATTGCGATGATGACAGATGGAGTCACGGAAATCCGTACAAAACAAGGTTTTATCGATGAGGAAATCATCCAGTCAATCATGCTGGAAGTGAAGGAACGCTCTGCCCAAACGATTGCGGAAACGGTATACGAGAGGCTTTCTCAACTGCAAGATTTTCAACTGCGAGATGACTTTACAATTGTCATCTTTAAAAAAGAGTAAAAAAAGGTTTCACATTATGAGTAGCGGGTATATATCCTATTAGCACGTTTTTGAAATTAGAGAAATTCGGGGTGTGAGAATATGAATATACAAGTACAGTTGTTGGAAGAAAATAGTGTTAGACGATTTAAGATTGTTGGAGAAATCGATGCGTTTACGGCACCGATCTTAAAGGAACGTCTTGCATCTGCGGAGAAAGAGCAAGGTCTGAAGGCGGAATTGGATCTTTCTGATGTGGATTATATGGATAGTACGGGACTTGGCGTTTTTGTTGGCTTTTACAAAACGATCAAGTCAAATGGAGGCCAACTAAAAATTACAGGGGTAAATAGACGACTGAAAAGGCTGTTTGAAATCACAGGTTTGGACGAGGTCATGGATATAGAAACAGGTGAAGGTGGGGACAATGATGCAACTGTATGACTACATTGAAATCAAGGTTCCCGCGAAAGCGCAGTACGTTGGCGTCGCACGGCTGACGATTTCTGGACTCGCAAGCCGTCTCGGGTTTACTTATGATGAAATTGAAGACTTGAAGATCGCTTCAAGTGAAGCGATCACCAATGCCGTTCAACATGCTTACAAAGATGATGAACAAGGTGAAGTTATAGTCGGTTGCGCGCTTTACGAAGATCGCTTGGAAATCATGGTTGCAGATCATGGGAAAAGCTTCGATTTTGAGGAGACGAAGAAGTGCGTCGGCCCTTATAACGAAAAAGAAGAAGCTCGTTTTCTAAGGGAGGGTGGTTTAGGTCTTTATTTAATGGAGACACTGATGGATGATGTGAAAGTTCATCATGAGGAGGGTGTAACGGTCTTTATGACCAAATATCTCGGCGGAGAGCGAGGGGATGAGGATGTCGAGAGAACAATCTCATCGTGAATCGGGGACGAAAGAACAAGTTCTCCAATGGATTAAGCAGTATCAGGAAACGAATGATGAGGAAGCGCAAACCAATTTAGTACTACACTATGAACGTCTTGTCCAGTCAATTGCACGAAAATATTCCAACGGCAAACCATATCATGAAGATATTGTGCAAGTCGGCATGCTTGGCTTACTTGGAGCAATCCGTCGCTATAATCCCGAATTCGGGAGAAGTTTTGAAGCGTTTGCTGTGCCGACGATCATCGGAGAAATCAAACGCTTTCTTCGTGATAAAACATGGGCTGTCCATGTGCCGAGACGCATTAAAGAACTGGGGCCTAAAATCAAAACAGCTGTTGAAACATTGACGACCGAGTTGGAACGATCCCCAATGGTTAGCGAAATCGCTGAATTTTTGGGAGTGGATGAAGAACTGGTCCTTGAATCGATGGAGATGGGGAGAAGTTACCAAGCCCTTTCCATGGATCATACTTTGGAAGCTGACTCAGAAGGTGGAACGGTCACATTGTTTGATATTATCGGTAATACGGATGATGGCTTTGAGAAGACTGATCAGCGCATGCTTGTAGCGGAAGCGCTCAACGTGCTATCAGAACGGGAAAAGCAGATCATCCAATATACATATATCGAACAGTTGAGCCAAAAAGAAGCGGGAGAGAGACTAGGAATCTCTCAAATGCATGTTTCACGATTACAGCGTAAAGCGATTAAGAAATTGCAGCAAGTGATTTTGGCGGCCGGTGGTGTATCATAGTGAACTCAATTATAAATGAACATGTTGAGGTGTACGTTTATCAGGAAGCTAAACAAGGGAATAGAGAATCCGGAGACACCTATTTTATGCATACTGCAGAAGATTATTTCATCTGTGCCATAGCGGATGGTTTGGGCAACGGACCAATTGCACGGCAATCTGCCCAAATTGTCCCGAAGGTATTGGCGGAGTATCATGATGAAACGCTCGATGAATTACTCAGCCGTTGCAACGAACATATGGTTCAAAAACGGGGGGCGGCAGTTGCAATTGTGAAAGTGGATTACAAGCGGAAAATGATTCAATATAGCTGTGTAGGGAATGTCCGTTTTTATCTCCTTCAGAATGGAGGGAAGATGGTCTATCCTTTACCGGTAATGGGTTATCTGTCCGGCAGACCGCAAAGGTTGAAAACGCAAGAATATCCCTATCGGAAAGGCGATCTGTTTTTCCTGCATTCCGACGGAGTTACATTGAAAAGCCCTAAAGCTTCATTGATGAATAGTTGTGGTCCATATGAGTTATATAAAAAAGTATTACAAACGCTAGAACGCGGCGATGACGCGACCTTCATCGCTGGTAGCCTACTTCTGTAAAATGGGGTGGGTTTTTTTATTTGGACATAAATAACTATTTTTCCATCGCAAGAAGGCATTTTCTTCGCCTATGTTAAAATGTAAACAGTAAAGAAAGGGTGATTCAATTGACAAGCCATATCGTTGAAGCCGTTGCGGGCAGAGCGGCGATTAGCAAACAGCAAACGGAAAAAGTGATTGCGCTCTTAGATCAGGGGAACACAGTACCCTTCATCGCTCGATATCGAAAAGAAGAGACAGGTTCACTGGATGAAGTGCAAATTAAAGCCATTGAAGATGCTTATAGTTATGTAAAGGGTCTTGAACAGCGAAAAGAAGAAGTTATTCGCCTGATAGACGAACAAGGAAAACTCGATGACGAATTAAAAAAAGCAATTGAAAGTGCAACAGTACTTCAAAGGATAGAAGATCTCTATCGACCGTTTAAACAAAAAAGACGGACGAGGGCCATGGTTGCGATTGAAAGTGGTCTTGAACCGCTTGCAAACGAACTGCTAAAGCTTTCCTCATCTGTGCCTGAGGAATTTGCCAAGCCCTTTATCAATGAAGAAGCCACTATTCACTCGGTCGAAGAAGCACTTGCCGGAGCGCGCGACATCATTGCTGAACGATTTGCCGATGATGCTGCACTTCGAGAGGATATCCGGAAAAAAACATGGGCTGACGGGACAATTATTTCTGCCATTCGAAAAGGGGCGGAAGACGAACGTGGTGTGTATGGGAATTACTATGAATATGAAGAGCCGTTGAAAAAAATCGTCCCGCACCGGGTGCTTGCGTTGAACCGCGGAGAAAAGGAAGAAATTCTACGTGTTGGGGTTTCTTTCCCGACAGAACGCATTATCGGAGGACTCGAACGTCAGTTGATCCGAAAACCACATTCCCCTTCTGCCGTACATCTAAAAGAGGCAATAGAAGATGCGTTTAAACGATTGTTAGCACCATCAATCGAGCGGGAAATAAGAACAGCCTTAACTGAAAAGGCCGAGGAACAAGCAATCCATGTTTTCTCTGAAAACTTGAAAAGCCTTTTGTTACAACCTCCTTTAAAAGGAAAAGTTGTCTTAGGAGTGGACCCTGCATTTAGGACAGGCTGTAAGCTAGCGGTCGTGGATGAGACAGGAAAATTACTTGAGATATCCGTCATTTACCCACATCCGCCTAAACCTGAAAAAGAGAAATCAAAGCGACTTATTTTGGACTTGTTGAAAAAGTATCCGATTGGAATTATCGCGATTGGAAATGGGACGGCCTCCCGTGAGACAGAATTATTTATCGCTGACTGTTTGAAAGAAGCACCGGGCGGTATTTCGTATGTCATTGTTAACGAAGCAGGGGCGAGTGTTTATTCGGCATCTGCACAGGCACGAGAGGAATTTCCAGATCTTCAAGTTGAGCAGCGGAGCGCGGTTTCCATTGCCAGACGATTACAGGATCCTTTGTCGGAACTAGTGAAAATCGATCCCGGCTCGGTTGGCGTCGGTCAATACCAACATGATGTTGCCAAAAAACGATTATCTGAATCCCTTACATTTGTCGTTGAAACAGCCGTAAACCGAGTTGGTGTAAACGTGAATACGGCATCCTCCTCCCTTCTTCAGTATGTAGCGGGGCTTTCGAAAACGGTTGCGGAAAATATCGTGAAAAGTCGTGAAGAAAAGGGTCTATTTACGAAAAGGACGGAATTGAAGAAAGTACCGCGCCTTGGAGCGAAAACTTATGAACAGGCAATCGGATTTCTTCGTGTACCCGATGCAGTGAATCCGTTCGACTCCACGGGAATCCACCCGGAAAGTTATGTATTAGCTGAGCAATTACTCGGTGAGGCTGGAGTGGAAAAAACATCTATCGGAAGTAAAGAAACATCGGAAGCTTTGGCGAAGCTAGACATCAAAGTTCTATCAGAAAAATGGGATGTCGGGGAAGTGACACTCAAAGATATCGTGGAAACTTTGCAAAGACCAAATCGAGATCCTCGGGATGATTATCCACAACCGTTATTGAAGGCGGATGTACTGGATATCAAGGACTTGTATGAAGGGATGGAAATGCAAGGAACCGTCCGAAATGTTGTGGACTTTGGTGCATTTATCGATGTCGGAGTATCGGAAGATGGACTTGTCCATATTTCCAAATTGAAAAAAGGATATGTCAAACACCCTCTTGATGTTGTCGCTTCCGGAGATATCGTAACGGTTTGGGTTGAGAGTGTTGATCGGAAAAAAGGTAGGATCTCACTGACGATGTTACCGCCCAACACCAAATGATGGATCAGGTGAAGAGGTGTTGAAGTTGACGGAAGAAGAATTGGCGGGACTAATTGATAAGATTTCCCTTGAGTACTTTGGCAAACCGTTTCTCCACAAAGCCCGTTTCAATAAAAGATTAAGAACGACAGGCGGTCGCTATATGCTCGCTGATCACTCTATTGAAATCAATCCATTAGTGGTCGAAATCTATGGCATGGAAGAGTTAATCGGTGTCATAAAACACGAGCTGTGTCATTATCATCTTCATATAGAAGGAAAAGGTTATCGGCACCGGGATGCGGATTTTAAAAAGCTGTTGCATCAAACAGCATCGCCTAGATTTTGCAGACCACTCGCACAAAAAAATCAAACTCCACGAGCCATTCGTTTTTATAAGTGTACCTCTTGTGGAGCCGAGTATAAACGGAAGAGGAGAATGGATATACAAAAATATAGATGCGGCATCTGTAAAGGAACAATCGCTGAAGTATAAAATATTGAATCGTTGTCAGGCTGTTTAAACCACGGTCTGACAACGATTCAAATGTTTTTTAAAATAAATGAATGAAAAGTGTTGACGAAATACAAATGAGGCTCTATAATAGGAAAAGTCGATTAGGGAATGACAGCAATCGACAATACGAATAACTTTAAATGGCCCCTTGGTCAAGCGGTTAAGACATCGCCCTTTCACGGCGGTAACACGGGTTCGAATCCCGTAGGGGTCACCATTTACATTTTCTTTATGTAGTGTAGTTTAGATAGCATGATAATGGGGTATAGCCAAGCGGTAAGGCAACGGACTTTGACTCCGTCATTCGTTGGTTCGAATCCAGCTACCCCAGCCAATTTATTTAAATACAGAGCATTTAACAAATTTGCGGGAAGCGCTGAAGGCGGTTTGAGCAAAAAAGTACAAATGTAATCCGTGTGATTAGGATTATTTCATTCTATATGAGCAAGAGCCATTAGCTCAGTCGGTAGAGCATCTGACTTTTAATCAGAGGGTCGCAGGTTCGAATCCTGCATGGCTCACCACTTTTCCTTCAAGAAAAGTGTTGACGGATGATCAGAAATGATATACAATAAATCTTGTCGTTAAGTGACGCGGTAGTGGCGGAATGGCAGACGCGCTAGGTTGAGGGCCTAGTGGGGGTTAACCCCGTGGAGGTTCAAGTCCTCTTTACCGCACCAAAACATATTTTATTATAATGCGCCCGTAGCTCAATTGGATAGAGCGTCTGACTACGGATCAGAAGGTTATGGGTTCGACTCCTGTCGGGCGCGCCATTATTACTTTTCAAAAATGAATTTTAATGCGGGTGTAGTTTAGTGGTAAAACCTCAGCCTTCCAAGCTGATGATGAGGGTTCGATTCCCTTCACCCGCTCCATAAAATACTTTTTTAAAAAAAGTATTGACATTCGAAAAGAGAGAATGCTATACTAGAAAAGTTGTTGCCGGATAGGCGATATGAACCTTGAAAACTGAACAGCAAAACGTTAACAAATACAGTTTGTTTAACCGACTCTGTCGGGGACACAAACACAAACGAATCTTCGGATTCAAAGTCAGCAAGAAATGAGCTATT
>NZ_JBHSNO010000004.1:0-2630 GCF_042655805.1 Sporosarcina soli
CTGTATATTTAGACATAAAAACACCCCATAAATGTTAGTTTGGTGTCTAACATTTACGGGGCAGATCAAGGCCTTGAATGGCTTATGGTGTTTTTATATGTAGGTATGTTAGGGCTGCTTGCTTCTGAAAGTGAGTTTAAGAGCGGACAGAATGTATTGATAAGCGTATATCAAGTATTGATGAGCTTTCAGGACATGATGATGATCGGTTATTAGGAGATATGAGCGTTCAGAGTGATTTATGAGCGCTTGAGGGATGCTTTGATCGGTTACAACGTGTTTATGAGCATGTGCCGGGGCATATGAGCCTTCATTGTATGATGATGATCGGTCACAAGGCGCATATGAGCGTTCAGAGCGATTTATGAGCACTTGAAGAATCTTTTGATCGTTTACGGCGGTTTGATGAATATAAAAAAACATCCTTTCAAGTTATTTATAACTTGAAAGGATGTTTTTTCTTATATGACCCCTACGGGATTCGAACCCGTGTTACCGCCGTGAAAGGGCGGTGTCTTAACCGCTTGACCAAGGGGCCAAACTTATGGCGGAGAAGGAGGGATTCGAACCCTCGCACCGCTTACGCGATCTATGCCCTTAGCAGGGGCACCTCTTGAGCCACTTGAGTACTTCCCCGAGTTATTGGCTCCGCAGGTAGGATTCGAACCTACGACCGATCGGTTAACAGCCGATTGCTCTACCACTGAGCTACTGCGGAATGGTGGGCCTAAGTGGACTCGAACCACCGACCTCACGCTTATCAGGCGTGCGCTCTAACCAGCTGAGCTATAGGCCCTAAATTGGAGCGGGTGAAGGGAATCGAACCCTCATCATCAGCTTGGAAGGCTGAGGTTTTACCACTAAACTACACCCGCAATTTCATGGTGGCTCAGGACGGAATCGAACCGCCGACACAAGGATTTTCAGTCCTTTGCTCTACCGACTGAGCTACTGAGCCACTTTTATGTATTTTGTAAGAAATGGCGGTCCCGACCGGGATCGAACCGGCGATCTCCTGCGTGACAGGCAGGCATGTTAACCGCTACACCACGGGACCATTTGGTTGCGGGGGCAGGATTTGAACCTGCGACCTTCGGGTTATGAGCCCGACGAGCTACCACTGCTCCACCCCGCGATAATATTAATTAGTTCATCACTTGATTTGTTAAAGAATATCGGTTAGAGTGTTCACCATTTTTATAAAATGGCGGAGGAAGAGGGATTCGAACCCCCGCGGGCTTTAACACCCCTGTCGGTTTTCAAGACCGATCCCTTCAGCCAGGCTTGGGTATTCCTCCGTAATAAAATATGATGCTGGTGGACCTTGCAGGACTCGAACCTGCGACCGGACGGTTATGAGCCGTCTGCTCTAACCAACTGAGCTAAAGGTCCTTTAAGATGGCGGCAGAGGGGATCGAACCCCCGACCTTACGGGTATGAACCGTACGCTCTAGCCAGCTGAGCTACGCCGCCAGGATCTTTATATGATATTGTTGGTGGAGCCTAGCGGGATCGAACCGCTGACCTCCTGCGTGCAAGGCAGGCGCTCTCCCAGCTGAGCTAAGGCCCCGTGAAGTGGTCGGGAAGACAGGATTCGAACCTGCGACCCCTTGGTCCCAAACCAAGTGCTCTACCAAGCTGAGCTACTTCCCGTAATGTTTCAATAAAATGATAATGATGCCGAGAACCGGAATCGAACCGGTACGGTAGTCACCTACCGCAGGATTTTAAGTCCTGTGCGTCTGCCAGTTCCGCCACCCCGGCTAAATCATTTAAAGCGGAAGACGGGATTCGAACCCGCGACCCCGACCTTGGCAAGGTCGTATTCTACCACTGAACTACTTCCGCGTTGAAAGTGCGGGTGAAGGGAGTCGAACCCCCACGCCCGAAGGCACTAGATCCTAAGTCTAGCGTGTCTGCCAGTTCCACCACACCCGCATTGTTCGCCACAACTTAATAAGTCGTGATAATGGTGAGCCATGCAGGATTCGAACCTGCGACCCTCTGATTAAAAGTCAGATGCTCTACCGACTGAGCTAATGGCTCTAAAAGTGGTGCCGGCGAAAGGACTTGAACCCTCAACCTACTGATTACAAGTCAGTTGCTCTACCAATTGAGCTACACCGGCAATTGTTTAGGTAAATGGTGGAGGATGACGGGTTCGAACCGCCGACCCCCTGCTTGTAAGGCAGGTGCTCTCCCAGCTGAGCTAATCCTCCGTTATAAAACGCTGTGTTCATGTACTGTTATGATATCTTGTCCAAAGTATAATGATTATGTAATGGATTATCCAAGCCTGGCGACGTCCTACTCTTGCAGGGGGAATCCCCGACTACCATCGGCGCTGAAGAGCTTAACTTCCGTGTTCGGTATGGGAACGGGTGTGACCTCTTCGCCATCGGCACCAGACTTGTAATTCCTTTTCTTTAAGACACTATTTATTATAACAGAACTTAGTTATAATTGCAAGTACTTTTTTAAAAAAAGAACGATGTTTGTTCGTTCAAAACCGGATAAAACTAACATTGTGTAAATCAAGGTCATCCGCAGCTTTTTATTATAGGTTAAGTCCTCGATCGATTAGTATCTGTCAGCTCCACACGTCGCCGCGCTTCCACCCCAGACCTATC